>JAFQQJ010000001.1 GCA_017411325.1 Clostridia bacterium
CAATATCACCTCTGCGATTATTATACTGCAATTTCACTACTTTTTCAAGTGATATTCTGTACTTCGTACAGAGTGATATTTTTGATAAATCAAAAGTGTTATTAAAACCCTCGGTTTTAGTGGTATTTTATTCGCCAATAAACTGCCGAAGGCAATACCACTGCGTAGCAATATCACTTGCAAGGCAAATACCACTCGCCAAAAGGCGAATAAAACTGCCGAGTGTCCTTAGGGACACTCGGCATATGCGGCGTTTTTTTTACTTTATGCTTGATATATATGCCTTTGGGGAAAAGCCGGTGGCTTTTTTGAAGCTCCTTGAAAAGTTATGGATACTCGAATAGCCAAATAAGTCAGATATCTGGCTTACCGACAATGTTTTCGTGCGGAGAAGCCTTTTGGCCTCGCTTATGCGCAGGCTCTGATAATATTCCATGGGGCTTTGTCCCGTATCGTCACGGAAAAGCTTGCATAGCTGACTCTTACCGATGGAAAACTTATCGCATACGGCAGGCAGGGTAACGGTACTGTATACGTTGGATGCAAGATAATTTTTTACAAGCTCGATAACGGAGCTGTCGGTGAGGGTGCGGTTTTCCTCCTGAGTCGGAATTCTCATGAAATCGGAGTTTTTCTCGCGGTAGAGCTTTATCAGAAATTCGGTCAGATAGCAGGATAAAAGCTGTGTTGCACCAAAGGGGGCGTTTGAAAAATCGGGGCTGTCGTGCTTTTCCTGAAATCTCCTGAATTTCCCTAAAGTTTTCTGAGCCTCTTTAATAAAAAGGGAAAGAAGGGTTTTTTCCGTACTGTCCAAAGTGAAAATTTTCTTTTTGAAATAGTCCATAGCTTCGCCTTCTACGCTGAAGGAAATTACAAGCATATTGTTTGGCACCTTCTGGTCTGAAATATGGGCGTGCAAATCGTTGGGCTCGTGAAAAATTACCTGCCCCTGGGAAAGATGTGTGCTTACGCCGTCTGTTACGGCGATAATTTCACCGTTATCCACATAAACCAGCTCCCAGAAGTCGTGGCTTTCGGGGGCGTGGGTGAAATCCTTGGTGAACTCGAAGTAATATATACTGTAAAAGCCAAGAACGTTTATTTCATTTTTGATTTTCTGAAGTTCATACATCTGCGTCACCTCGTCGGAATAAATGATACAAAATAGAACCAAAGTGATAAATACTTTTTATTTTTTTTATTATATAATAATAGTAGCGTAATGTCAATTTTTATTTGAAAGAGAGGTATATTTATGAAAGTTCTGGCAGTTGGATGTCATCCCGATGACGTTGAAATCGGATGCAGCGGTACACTCATCAAATGTGTAAAAAGAGGCGACGAGGTTATGGTTTGCCACGTGGCAAACGGCGATATGGGACATGCTATCATTATGCCCCCCGAACTTCGTGAAATAAGAATAGGAGAGGCTAAAAAGGCAGGAAGCCTTGCCGGCATCAAGGTTACAACCCTTGACATCGGAGACCTTATGCCCAATGCGGCAATTCAGGAGCAGCGCGATAAGATGGTTAAGCTCTTGAAAGAGTTCCAGCCCGATTTTATCATCACTCACGCTCCCAACGACTATATGCCCGACCACAGAGAGGTTTCAAAGCTTGTATTTGACGCATCCTTTGCGGCAAGCGTACCTCACTACGGCGCAGAAGGCTCTGCGGCTGTAACTCCTATTTTCTATATGGACAATCTTGCGGGAACAAACACCATTCCCACAGAGTATGTTGATATCACTGATGAAATCGACTTAAAGCTTCAGATGCTTGAGTGTCACGAAAGCCAGCTTAAGTGGATGAGAGACCACGACCACATCGACTTTGCTGAGTTTGTAAAGAGCTGCTCACGTTTCCGCGGAATCCAGGCAAGCTGCGGCTATGCAGAAGGCTATACGCAGGAGCTTTCCTGGCCCAGAATTACAACAAAGAGACTTTTACCGTAAAATAAGAGGAGGAAAAAAACATGGATTTTTTAACAACAGTAAAAGGCAGTCTTCTTGAAGGCTTCTATCCCAAGGGATGGGATATGGCAAAAATTGATGCTTGCTGCGACAAGGGAGTAGCAAGAGAGGATTTCTGGCACAAGGACTTCAATCCCGTTGAATGTCAGAACATCTATGAATTTGATACACTTATGGGACACGAAATTGCTCTTCAGATTAAGAAAGCAAAGGAAGAGGGCATTAAGCTTGCCATGATTCTTCCTGTAGGTCCTATGGGTATGTATAAGTGGGCATCTTACTTCATCAACGAATGGAACATCAAGTGCGACCACGTTTATACCTTCAATATGGACGAATGGGCTGACGGTGACGGAAATACTCTTGAAAACACCAATCCCGCTTCTTTTGAATACAGCATGAAGCAGGCATTTTTCGACAAGCTCGGAGAAAACACAGTTCCTCCCGCTCAGAGAAATTTTGCCACAAAGGCAAATCTTCCCACATATCCCGAAAAGATTGCGGCATTAAAGGCTGAAGGCGCACGCCTTGTTCTTGTATTCGGTATCGGAAGAATGTGCCACATCGCATTCTGGGAGCCTCACTTTGCTGATGACTTCAACTCTGTTGAAGAGTGGAAGAGCCAGTGCTACAGAATCGGCGCAAAGCTTCATCCTCTTACAATCGAACAGAATGCTATAACAAGCTTTAAGAGCCGTTCTACACTTGTTCCCTGCAGAGCCAACACAATCGGCCCCGGCCTCTTCTTACAGGCTGACTATATCATCGGCGGTTGCGACGGTGCTCTCGGCAGAGGAATGGGCTGGCAGGGTATGAGCTTCTTAACGACTCTTCACTACGGTCCCGAAATCAGCATTCCTTCAACGTTTATGCCCACAATGCCCGGAAGACTCTTCTATCTTTCTGAGCTTGCAGGGCCGTTAGTTGCTGAATGTAACTAAGCATTGACTATTGCGTTGCATAAGCAACGCAGCGATATAAATTCCTGACGGAATTTGCGATATATCCTTGCGGATGCGATATACCTAAAGGTGCGATATGTCCCTTCGGGACGAGAAAAGGGGATTTATATTATATCGCAACGGAGCAAAGCGGAGTTATATCGCATTTGAACAGAGTGAGTATATCGCCAAAATAAGTTGCATCTAAACCTTATGCCTCGCAATTGGGAAAAGTCGAATATTGCCAAAATCAAAAGCCTCCCCTGTGTAAGGGGAGGTTTTTTGTGAAGCAAACTCGGAGGGGCTGTAAATGGATGGAATAATAACAATCCCTCTGTCAGCTGTGCCGACAGCTCTCTTTGCACAAAGGAGCCTTGAAAGACTTGCATATGAACCTTATGTATCTCAATAAAAAAAGAAGTCATCCTGACGATGACTTCTTTTTTTATATTTCTTCAACTGCTCCGGTGGAAGGAGTAGCTTCGGGTGACGTTGAAATATCGCTACCTTGCGATGGAGGCACTTCCGTAACAGGCGAAGAGACCTCGGTTTCTGTGGGCACAGAGGTGGAGGGGACTTCTGTAACAGCTTCTCCGCTTGCCGGGGTGGTTTCGGGATTTGCCGGACTATCTGCGGAAGACGGCACTTCCGCGTTTTCCTCTTCCTCTGAAATATGATTTTCGGGACCGCATTTTTTCATAGATAATGCGGTATCTTCAAGCATATGTACCGAATAGGTGGTTTCAAGTGTTGTGCAAATGCTTGTGGCACGAAGACCGCTGACGGTACATAAGGTATAGCTGTCGATACCGTCAAAGCTTAGAACACTGTTAAAACTTGTGGGCTTGTCAGAATAATCTATGCCTGACATAACTTTGCGCCACAGATTAACGGCAGGGTTGCCGTAAGCATTGATTTTTGTGGGAGTATCATAACCAACCCAGGTAGCACCGATAAGAGAGGGTGTATAGCCTACAAACCATTTATCAAAGTCGTTTGTGGTTGTACCTGTTTTGCCGGCGAGCTCAACTCCGCTGAAATTGGCACTGCTTCCGGTTCCTCCGTATACAACGCCTGAAAGAAGCTTCGTCATAAGTGTCGCGGTGGAGGATTTTATAGCCTTGTTTCTTACGGGATTTTTTGTGTACAGAAGATTTCCGTTATAGTCATATATTTCGGTGTAAGTATGAGCTTCGGTAAAGTAGCCCTTACTGATAAAGGGGGAGTATGCCGCGGCAATTTCCATCGGGGAAATGCCGTCTGTCAGACCGCCGAGGGAGAGGGGGGCAAGGGATTTGTCTGATACTATGCCTTCATCTGTTTTCCGGCTGGCAACAAGGGAAGTGATGCCAAGGGATTCTTCAAGGAATTTATAGGAGCGGGCAACGCCCATATCATAAAGAACCTGTGCGGCAGGGACATTTAGCGAACGGGCAACGGCGGTTTTGAGAGATACTAGCTCGGTAGAGTATGTCCCGCCTGAGTTCCTGGGAGTCCAGGTTGAACCGTCTTCCAGGCGGAAGGTGGTTTTTTCGTTGCTGAGGGCACTTCCGCTGTGAATTATTCCGTAGTCCATTGCGGGAGCATAAACTGCAATAGGCTTTATGGAAGAGCCGGGCTGACGGACTGCGGTGGCACGGTTGTAGGTTCTGGAGCCGCCTTTGTCTCCCATTCCTCCTACAACGCCCTTAACCTCGCCGGTGGCTGCTTCAATAATTACCATAGCGGACTGCATAAGCTCGCCCTTTGAATTTTTTATGAAGTTTGCTTCGTTTTCGTACACATTTTCAAGGGTTGCCTGAATTTCGGGGTCTATCGTGCAGTTAATCTGAAGACCGCCGGTGTAGAGAAGGTTTTGTGCCATTGCGGGGCTGTAATTATATTTATTTTCAAGATCGCTTAAAACCTCATCTATTACGGTGTCAACGAAATAGGAGTAGTAGGAGGTGTGAAACTCTGCCGCGCGGCGGAATTCCAACTCATATTCTGCCGCCTCTTCGTATTCCTCTTCGGAAATCATTTCAAGCTCAAGCATTTTGGAAAGAACTGTAAGCTGCTTTTCCTTGTTGGCTTCGGGATTTAAGTAAGGATCGTATCTGGAAGGGTACTGTGTTATGCCTGCAATCGAGGCACATTCGGCAAGATTAAGCTCGGAAAGCTCTTTGTCAAAGTATACCTTGGAAGCGGCACCTACGCCGTTACAGTTCTGGCTTAAGTATATTGTGTTTAAGTAAAGCTCAAGAATTTCGTTTTTGGATAAATCGTTTTCAAGACGGACAGACCGGTAAATTTCCCTGAATTTACGAAGGATGGACCGGTCATCTTCCTTGGTGAGGTTTTTGACGAGCTGCTGTGTTATGGTGCTTCCGCCATAGACAGAACGGTTTCTGTCGAAAAGGCGCATAAAAGTATTTATACCGGCACCGGCAAGTCTTTTTATGTCAAAGCCGGGGTGAGAATAAAAACGCTCATCCTCAATGGCTACGAAGGCATTTTTCATATCCAGCGGAATTTCGTCGAAGCTTGCCCAGGTTCTGTTTTCCTCGCTGAACAGATTCTGAATGATAACTTTTTCGCCCTTGTCATCTTCATAATATATGGTGGAGGTCATTTTCATATTGAGCAGGGAAGTGTCGATAGGCTCGGTGGTAAGACATATTGCAGTGCCGCCGATAATTCCGAGCAAGATAACAGACACCATAAGTATGAGTAAAATACTTGAAATCTTTTTTCCGGGTTTTCTCCTGATTCTTTTATCTTTAGCCATTCTTTCATCATTCCTTTCCGATAAGCAACAGCTAATTATATTTCAATATACATTATATCAGCGAATTTTTAAAAAAGTATTACAAACGCATATTTTTTTGGTTACAGGTAAAAATAGTAATGATTAATAATTGAAAAGATGTGTTTTTATGAGAAAAATCTTATGGATTGCTGTGGCATCTGCGGTGGTTTTAAGCCTTGGTTTTTTTATATCTGGAAATGAGGAGGCATTCAGGGAAGATTTTGCAGATAAAAATAAAGCCTCTGACAATGAGCGAGGCTTTGTGGTGTACGCCGAAAACGAATATGTGGCCCTGTATAAAATTGAAGCCGGTAAAAAAGAGCTTTTGAAAAAGAAAGAATATATGCCCGTGAGAGAAAGTGACCTTGAATTGCTGCGAGAAGGAATAAGGGCAGAGAGCCTTGAAGAGGCACTTGTGATTTTTGAGGATTTTATAAGCTGAATATGAAAAAACGGTTTTTTACGGATAAAAAAACTCCGATGCTTTTGCATCGGAGCTTTTTTTTAGTTGAGGATTGCAAGCTCTGTATCCTTGTCGAAGATGTGAAGTCTGTTTGTATCGAATACAACGTCTACCTTCTCGCCTGCCTTAGCCTTTGTTCTGGGGTTAACTCTTGCAACAGCATGTGTGCCGTCGATATCAAGGTGGAGAAGTGTATCTGCACCAAGTGATTCTGTTAAGTCAACATCAACGGTAATTAAGCTGTCAGCCATTGTTGCAAGATAGTTTTCTTCATCGTGCACGTTTTCAGGTCTGATACCGATGATAACGTCCTTGCCGATATATTCGGGATGAGAATCCATAAGCTGCTTAGCCTTGCCTTCAACAAGGTAAATCTTGTGGCTTTCGCCGAAGGTGATGACAACTCTGTCGCCTTCCTTATCAAGCTTTGCATTGATGAAGTTCATTTCGGGGCTTCCGATGAAGCCTGCAACGAAGAGATTAACGGGATGATCATAAAGCTCCTGAGGAGAGTCAACCTGCTGAATGTAACCATCCTTCATAACAACGATTCTTGTACCCATGGTAAGAGCTTCTGTCTGGTCATGTGTAACGTAAATGAAGGTTGTCTGAAGTCTCTGATGAAGCTTGGAAATCTCAGCTCTCATCTGTACACGGAGCTTAGCGTCAAGGTTTGATAAGGGTTCGTCCATTAAGAATACCTTGGGCTCACGAACGATAGCACGACCGAGAGCAACACGCTGTCTCTGACCACCGGATAAAGCCTTGGGCTTTCTGTCGAGAAGGTGCTCAATACCGAGAATCTTTGCAGCCTCGCCAACACGTCTCTTGATTTCGTCCTTGGGAGTCTTGCGGAGCTTAAGTCCGAAAGCCATATTGTCGAATACTGTCATATGGGGATAAAGAGCATAGTTCTGGAAAACCATTGCAATGTCTCTGTCCTTGGGAGCAACGTCGTTCATAAGCTTTCCGTCAATGTAGAGCTGACCGGAAGAAATGTCTTCAAGACCTGCAATCATACGGAGAGTTGTGGACTTACCGCATCCGGAAGGACCAACAAGGATTATAAATTCCTTGTCTTCGATTTCGAGACAAATGTCGTTAGCAGCGATAACGCCGCCGGAATATTTTTTGTAAATGTTTTTTAAGCTTAAACCTGCCATATCTGATTATTTCCTCCTAAATATTGTTAAAGTGATAACTTTATTGGTGATACATTAATAGGATACCACAGTTTTGGAAAAAAAGAAAGTGTGTTTATTAACAAAAAAAGAAAAGTATCTTTGGCACTATTGCATAAATATATCTAAAAAACACTTTCGTCGGGCTTTAACGGGCGATATTCCCCTTCTTTAAGACTTTCATCAAGGGTAAGGTTGCCGAATCGTATCCTTTTAAGATAGGTTACTTTGTTGCCGCGGGATTCAAACATCAGCTTGACCTGATGGAATTTTCCTTCGCATATTGTGAGGTTTGCACTTTTTGAAGAAAGAATGTTGAGCTCTGCCGGAAGGGTTTTTGTGCCGCCTGCAATATATACACCTTCGGTAAAGGCTGTCCTGTCTTCTTCCGTTATTTCTTTTTCCGTTTCCACATAATAAGTTTTTTCTACGTGGGATTTGGGGGAAAGGGCTTTGTGTGCCATTTCTCCGTCGTTTGAAATTAAAAGCAGCCCCACGGTGTCTATGTCAAGTCTTCCTACGGGGAATAAATCGTAGTGGGCATATTTTTTATCAATGAGGGATAAAACGGTTTTCTTTGTCTTGTCCTCCGTTGCGGAAATCACACCGGAGGGCTTATTCATCATAAGATAAATAAATGGGGTATAAAAGACAGGTTGTCCCATATATGTTACGGAATCGTTTTCCGTAACCTTGAAGGCAGAATCCTTTATAACGGCGGAATTAACGGTAACGCCGCCTTTTTTTATTACGTTTTTTATTTCGCTCCGACTGCCAAGAGCCGAGTCGGCAAGAAATTTATCCAGTCGCATAAGCTACTCCTTTTTATTCGGGATAAGCGGAATCATTTCTCCCGAAAGTGATGGATTTAAGATATCTCCTCCGCATATTTTTCCTTCGGAAACAAGTATGTTTGCCAGGGTGTAGTCGCAGTCCGTAAGGCGGAAGGTGTATCTTGTTACCGTTTTTCCGCGGAAGGGTGTGAGATCAAAGCCTGCTTCCTTCTGAAGTGAATTGTAGGATTCGTAAACCTTTCCGAATCCCTCGGGAACGGCTATATCCGCTTTTTCCGGAGGCGTCTTACGGAAAGTATACCCCAGATCCCTTAAAAAGCTTCTGCAAAGCATTATGTTTTCGTCATTAGGCTTTGCGGAAAGAAAAACTGCGGTGAGAAGCGTGAGGATTAAAAGAACCGTTAGTACAATCTGACTCTTTTTAACAACAAAAAACATATAAGCACCCCTTATTATGAGTTATTATATGTTTATGTGGCAAAAACGGTTTTATTCTAAGTTGTTTTTAGCATCAAGCAAGGCTTTTGCAAGCTGGTCGGGACAGCTTGTCTGTTTGAAGCCGCATTTTATTCCTGATAAGGATGTGATTATTTCATCTGCTTTTTTGCCTTCGCAAAGAGCGGCAATTCCCTGGAGGTTTCCGTGGCAGCCGCCTTCAAATTTAACGTTTGAAACGGTATAGTCCTCTGATATGTCAAAGCTTACCGTTCTTGAACAGGTGCCCTGGTTTCTTCTCTGGTAATTCATAAAAAACTTCCTTTCTATAATAACTCTCTCGGTATGTGGTCGGGATCGTCCATAAGCATTCCTTTTTCCTTTAAATCCGAAAAGCCTGTCTGACGGAGCGCTTCGTAAATCATAATTGCAACGGAATTTGAAAGATTAAGGCTTCGCGCCTCGTCAATCATCGGGATGCGCACAGAGCTTTCGGGATTGTCCCATATCAAGGTTTCGGGAAGCCCTCTTGTTTCCTTTCCGAAAACAAGAAAATCCCCGTCCTCGTAGGTAATGTCTGAATATACCTTTTTCGCTTTGGTGGTAGCAAAGAAAAGTCTTTTACCCCTGGCATATTCAAGGAAAGCCTCAAGGCTGTCGTGGTAGGTGATATTTAAAAGGTGCCAGTAATCAAGCCCTGCCCTTTTCAGCTTTTTGTCATCTATTTCAAAGCCTAAAGGTCGTACCAGATGGAGTGCGGCTCCTGTTGCGGCACAGGTTCTTGCAATGTTCCCCGTGTTCTGGGGGATTTCCGGTTCTATCAAAACTATATTAAACATAAAAAAGTCCTTTCTTTACTTTATTCCCGGTGCATAAAAAAACGGAATATCTCCTGCGATTACGGTTTCTGAAAGAGGAATGGTCACGCTTAATGAAGTAACCTTATCGGAAAACGGCGCCATAAGGCGGAGCGTTACTTTTGCATCTATGTATACCGAGTGCTTTGTCTGATTGATGCCGGCATCGGAAAAATCCGATTTCACGGTTGCGTCTATGCTGCCCAGGGGAACGATTCTGAGCGGGATTTTAAAACCTCTTCCCGAAAGCAGCGGGATTCCCGTAAGATTTCCGACAGGGATGCTGAAAACCGAATATTCCTCTTTTGAAAGCACAGCATTTGCTTCTGATGCAAAAAGCGAGGCTATTTTGTTTGCTTTGGCGGAGTTTAATGAAAGGCCGCGTATGTTGCCTTCATCTTCAAAAATTTCGGTAAGCGATAAAAAATCCCTGTTTTCCGAAACGGAATTTATCGCGGAGTAGAGGGCTGAACGTGCAAGGCTGGAAACTCCCGCTTCGGCAAGGGCAGTGTATGCTGAGGACATAAAGACTAAAGCCGCTGCCGAGAAAATACAAAGCGCACAAACAGTATACGCCAAAAACGGCATAAACCGCCTTTTTTTAAGATGAAGTCCTCTCATTTTAACCGCCTCCGTAAAATCAGTTTATGCATTTTAATAAAAGCGGTTACAGGGTATTATACACTATTTTGGCAGATTATGCAAGAGAAGAAATCTTGACTATTTTTAATAAGTGGTATATAATAACAGAGAATGAACTTATAAAGGAAGATTTTATGAAGGAAGTAACCGTAAAAGGTCTTAATATATGTTATAACGACGAGGGAGAGGGAAAGTGTGTTCTTCTGCTTCACGGCTGGGGCGCAAACAAGGAAAGCTTAAATCCCATATTCAACGCGCTCAAGGGCACATTCCGTGTAATTGTCCCCGATATTCCGGGCTTCGGTGCTTCGGATGAGCCGGCCGCTCCCTGGGATGCAAAGGATTATGCGGATTTTCTGGGAGAATTTATAAAGGCGCTGGATATTGTTCCTTTTGCGGCTCTCGGTCACTCAAACGGTGGCAGAATTTTAATAAAGGCCTCCGGCTTTTTTTCGCCGGAAAAGCTTATACTTATGGACAGTGCGGGAATAAAGAAAAAACACGGGCCGGTATACTATGCCAAGGTATACTCATATAAGCTTGGTAAAAAAATATTAAAGCTTCCTTTGTTAAATAAGACCGGTTTGTATGAAAAGCTTGTAAAGAATGCCGGAAGTGACGACTACAAAAATTCCTCACCTGTCATGCGGGCGACAATGAGCAGGCTCCTTTCTGAGGATTTAACCCATATGCTTTCCGGGATAAAGTCCGAAACTCTTCTTATCTGGGGAAGTCTTGACACGGCAACGCCCATAGCGGACGGAAGGAAGATGGAAAGACTCATAAAAGGCTCAGGGCTCGTGGAAATAGCGGGCGGAGGACATTTTTCCTATCTTGATAATCCCGGGAAGGCGATAGGGGCAATTAACTATTTTCTTGCACATTAATGAAAGGAAGGAATGAACCCTTTGATTTATTATTTATTTGCAGCTCTTTCGTTTTTGCTGTTTTTTGTTTTCAGCGGAATATATTATATACATATGCTTCAGCTGAATTCGTATAAAATAGAAAGATACGGAAAATGGCTATGGGGAAACAAAGGAAAAATGCTTGCTTTAAGGGCTTTTGTTCCCGCTTTGGCTTTGGCCTTTTTTGCATTGGGAATAAAAGCGGTGCTTGCTGCCTTTTCTCTGCTCATGCTGCTTTCCTGCCCTTTTGCGAAAAGGAAGGCAAAAAAGCCTTTGGTTTATACTGCGAGAGTTAAAAGACTTATAGCGGTATATATTACTGTCGGAATCATAGTTGTCTCAGGTGCGTTTTTCATAAGAGAAAGCATAATTGCTCCGCTGATACTGATTACGGCATCACTTCTTGTTCCGCATATAATTTCCCTTTCGCTTATTATTGCGGAGCCCATGGAAAAAGTGATAGCGAAACACTATTACAATGATGCTAAAAGAATTCTTGCCTCGGCAAAGGATCTTACAGTAATCGGTGTGACAGGCTCTTACGGAAAGACCAGTATGAAATACATAATAACGAGCCTGCTTTCCGAAAAATATGATGTTCTTATGACTCCGGGAAGCTATAACACCACAATGGGCGTGGTGAGGACTGTGAGAGAACAGCTTAAGCCCACCCATCAGATTTTTGTGGTTGAGATGGGTGCAAAGAATAAAGGCGATATAAAAGAAATTTGCGACCTTGTAAAGCCGAAATACGGTGTTATTTCATCAATAGGCCCACAGCATCTTGAAACATTCAAGTCTGTTGAAAACATAATTGCGACAAAATTTGAACTGGCGGAAGCGGTAAAGGAAAACGGCGGAACAATGTTCCTTAATTACAGCAACGAATACATAAAGGATTATGGCTTTAAGGGAGAATTTGTTTCCTTCGGAAATACAGAAGGATGCACCTACAGGGCGGAGAATATGAAATACTCATCATCCGGTGCAAGCTTTAATATAAATGGGAAAGAAATGAAAACATCGCTTCTCGGTGACTTCAGTGCGGTAAATATCGCAGGCGGTGTTGCACTGGCTGAAACTCTCGGAGTAAGCGGGGATGATATCAGATCTGCGGTAAGAAGACTTAAGGCTCCCGAGCACAGGCTGGAGCTTAAGAAGAATCCCAGATACACGGTTATTGACGATGCATACAATTCAAATCCCGGCGGAAGTGCAGCAGCACTTAAGACACTTTCGCTTTTTGAAGAGAGGAAAATTCTTGTTACTCCGGGAATGGTTGAGCTTGGCGATAAGGAGTATGAGCTTAACAGGAAAATGGGACGTCAGGCTGCTCATTCGGCAGACTTTATCGTGCTTGTGGGTGAAAAGCAGGCAAAGCCTCTGGCAGAAGGTGTAAGGGAAGAAGGCTTTCCCGAAGAAAGACTTTATATTGCTGAGGATATAAATGATGCACTTTCCTATGTATATAAAATCACGGATGTGCCTTCGGTGGTGCTTCTCGAAAATGACCTGCCCGACAACTTCCTTTGATTAATTTGTTCCTTATTATATAGGTAAGAAAGGTCTTGGTAAAATGAAAATAAATCTTGCGGTAATATTCGGCGGAAAAAGTGTTGAGCATGAGGTGTCGGTTATATCGGCGGTTCAGGCTATGTATTCTCTGGATAAAGAAAAGTACGAAATACTTCCTTTATATATGACAAAGAAAAATGAGTTTTACACCGGAAGCAAGCTTTTTGAAATTGAAAACTATAAGGATATCCCCGCACTTCTTAAAGGGTGCGAGAGGGTTATTTTCACCTCCGACGGGGATGAGGCATTTATCGAGCACTATCCTGCAAAAAAATTCGGAAACAATAAAATTGCGAGAATAGATGTGGCGCTTCCTGTTGTTCACGGCACCAATGTGGAGGATGGCATCCTTCAGGGCTATCTTGAAACCCTGGGAATCCCCTATGCCGGCTGTGATGTTTTGTCAAGTGCGGTGGGAATGGATAAATATGTGATGAAGGTAATGCTTAAGGAAGCGGGAGTCAATGTCCTTCCCGGATTCTGCTTTAATTCCAAGGATTTTTACAGAGATCCTTCGGATATACTGGATAAGATTGAGCTTGCAACAGGATATCCCGCAATCGTAAAGCCGGTAAACTTAGGCTCCAGTGTCGGTATCAAGGTGGCTTCTGACAGGCAAAGTCTTGAAGCAGCCCTTGAGAATGCGACACTTTATGCGGGAAGGATTTTGGTTGAAAGGGCAATTACAAATCTCCGCGAGATAAACTGCTCAGTGCTGGGAGACTATATGACAGCCCGTGCATCTGTCTGCGAAGAACCCTTATCAGCAGGAGAAATACTCAGCTATGACGATAAGTATAAAGGCGGAAGCAAGGGCTCCAAAGGTATGAGCTCGGCGCAGAGGAAAATCCCCGCCGACCTTACGGAAGAGGAAAGAAAGACCATTGAAACCATGGCGGTTAAAACTTTCAGAGTTCTGGGATGTGCCGGAGTTGCCAGAATTGACTGTATGATAGATAAGGATTCGGGTGAAATTTTCGTAAATGAGATAAATACAATCCCCGGCTCTCTTTCCTTCTATCTCTGGGAGCCGTCCGGAGTTACTTATAAAGAACTTCTGGATGAGCTTATCGACATAGCACTTAAGAGAAACCGCGAAAAGGAGAAACTCAGCTTCTCTTATGATACAAATTTACTGTCAGAGAACTCCCTTTCGGGCTTAAAAGGGGCAAAAGGCACAAAAAATTAAAAAATGCTTGACAAGAAGAAAAGGTTATGCTATAGTAGTATTGCTTCTTCTTCGGACGGAGCTTTTTTAGAGTGCAAAAAACGGGCCGCAAAGGCCGTTATTACAGGAGGTTTTAATAATGAGAGTAAAGATTACATTGGCATGCAGCGAATGCAAGCAGAGAAACTACGACACAGTAAAGAACAAGAAGAATACTCCCGACAGACTTGAACTTAACAAATACTGTCCTTTCTGCCGTAAGCATACTATGCATAAAGAAGCTAAATAATTTTGTTTAACTGAAGGAAGGAAGTGTACCTAAAATGGCAGAAGAAAAAAAGGGCAACATTTTCAAAAGAATCGGAAGATTTTTTAAGGACGTAAAAGCTGAACTTAAGAAGGTTACCTGGCCCACAAAGAATCAGGCTGTTAAAAATACAGTGGTTGTACTTATATTTTTAATAGTAATCGGTCTTTTCGTATTCTTGATTGACTCTCTGTTCCAGGGAGCAGCAGGCTTTATCTGGTAAATCCCGTTAAGAGAATCGAAAGGAGGCTTTGCGTGTCGCTTGCGGGCGGCTACGCAGATTTGTCATGGCTGATAGTTCTCAGGCTAAATGGTATGTGGCCCACACATATTCGGGCTACGAAAATAAAGTTAAGGACAATATCGAAAAGTCCATCGAAAATCTCGGAATGCAGGATTTGATCTTTGAAGTAAAGGTTCCCGTGGAAGAGATTGTTGAAGAAAAGGAAAATGGCGAAAAGAAAATTGTCCAGCACAAAATTTTCCCGTCTTATGTATTTATTAAAATGATTGTTACCAACGACAGCTGGTATGTAGTCAGAAACATAAGAGGTGTAACAGGCTTCGTGGGCCCCGGAAGCGATCCCGTTCCGCTTACAGAAGATGAAATCATCCGTATGAATATTGAAAAGAAGGAAGTCAAGGTTGATTTCGCAGAAGGCGACAGCGTAATTATTACGGACGGTCCCTTCAGAGATTATGTTTGTACTGTCGAGAAAATCGATATGGACAAGCAGGTTGTTACCGTGCTTGTTCCCATGTTTAACGGAGACACACCCGTTGAGCTGGAATTCGGACAGGTAGATACATTATAAGGTAACGTTTTTATCGGTAATAGGCCTTATGAGGCTTGTTATAGTGGGAGGATGTTAAAGCATCCGCTCTTTACCACATTTTTTTAAGGAGGTGCAATTAAATGGCTCAGAAAGTAGTAGGATACATTAAACTTCAGATTCCTGCTGGTAAAGCGACTCCGGCTCCCCCCGTTGGTCCCGCACTCGGTCCCTACGGTGTAAGCGCTCCTCAGTTTGCAAAGGAATTCAATGAGAGAACATCTAAAGATGCAGGTCTCATCATTCCCGTTGTAATTACTGTTTACGCTGACAGAAGCTATTCCTTTATCACAAAGACTCCGCCTGCAGCAGTTCTTTTAAAGAAGGCTTGCGGACTTGAATCAGGAAGCGGCGTACCTAACAAGACAAAGGTTGCTACTGTAAAGAAAGAAGACGTAAGAAAGATCGCAGAGCAGAAGATGCCTGACCTTAACGCGGCATCTATTGAAGCTGCAATGAGCATGGTTGCCGGAACGGCAAGAAGCATGGGCATTGTAGTAGAGGACTAATCATTTAATTTAATTTTGTGGGAGAAAGCACTGCTTTCGTCAGACCACAGGGAGGTTTTGAAATTGGGTAAAAAGTATATAGATAGTGTTAAAACTATCAACTCCGCCGAATTATATGATCCCGCTGCTGCAGTAGCTCTTGCAAAGAGCACAGCAAAGGCGAAATTCGACGAGACAATTGAGTGCCACATCAGACTTGGTGTTGACTCAAGACACGCAGATCAGCAGGTTAGAGGTGCAATCGTTCTTCCTCACGGAACAGGTAAGAAGGTTAGAGCTCTTGTTTTCGCTAAGGGCGACAAGGTTCAGGAAGCACTTGATGCAGGCGCTGATTATGCAGGCGGCGAAGAACTCGTTGCAAAGATCCAGGGCGAAAACTGGTTCGAGTTCGACGTTGTTATAGCTACTCCCGATATGATGGGTGTAGTAGGACGTATCGGTAGGGTTCTCGGTCCTAAGGGACTTATGCCCAACCCCAAGTCCGGAACAGTTACCATGGACGTGGCAAAGGCTGTTGCAGAAGTTAAGGCAGGTAAGATTGAATACCGTCTTGACAAGACCAACATCATTCACTGCCCCATCGGTAAGGCTTCATTTACTGAAGAACAGCTTAAGGATAACTTTGACGCACTCCTTGGTGCAGTTATCAAGGCTAAGCCCGCTGCAGCCAAAGGTCAGTACATCAAGAGTGTTGCTGTAGCAAGCACAATGGGCCCCGGTGTAAAAATTAATCCTGCAAAAGTTGGTTAATTTTTATACTTGACAAAATAAGGATTATATGATATTATAATCAATGCAGTTATCCATAGACAGCAGGCATAAAGGTAAGCCCTGCCGAGGAAGGTGCAAAAATCCATGAGATTTATGCGGCTTTGTCTATGTGACTAAAGCCGCTTTTTTGCGGCTATAAATAAAGAAGGAGGTGCCACATATGCCCAGTACACAGATATTGGAACAGAAGAAGCAGGTTGTAAACGAAATGGTTGAGAAGTTCAAAGCAGCTTCTGCCGGCGTTTTCGTTGACTACTGCGGTCTTACTGTTGAAGAAGATACAGAACTTCGCAGAAAGTTCCGTGAAGCAGGCGTTGAGTATAAGGTTATTAAGAATACCCTTACTTCAAGAGCGGCTAAAGAAGTTGGCTTAGAAGCATTGGATCCCATTCTTAACGGTCCCACAGCTCTCGCTATGAGTGTTGATAATCCCGTTGCTCCTGCAAAGATTATCGCAGAATTCGCTAAGAAGCACGAAGCACTTGAGGTTAAGGCAGGATTTATGGATGGTGCAGTTATGTCCATCGATGAAGTAAAGACTCTTGCTGCAACACCTACAAGAGAAGAACTCTTGGCAAAGATGATGGGAAGCATGAAGTCTCCTATTTCCGGTCTCGTAAGATTGCTTAATACAATCGTTGAAGGCGGAGTAGAGATGGTTGATCTCGCAGCAAACAAGGCTGCAGAAGCTGCTCCCGCAGAAGAGGCTGCACCCGCAGCAGAAGAAGCTACTGAAGCTCCCGCAGAGGAAGCTCCCGCAGCTGAATAATTCCCGGCAACATAAAAAAGAAAATTAAAATTTATAAACGGAGGTATATTAAAATGGCAGATTTAAATCAGATCTTAGATTCCATTAAGGAATTAAAGTTATTAGAAGTTGCTGAACTCGTTAAGATGATGGAAGAGGAGTTCGGTGTTAGCGCAGCAGCTGCAGTAGTAGCAGCAGCTCCCGGTGCAGCAGCAGGTGCAGCTGCAGAAGAAAAGACAGATTTCGACGTAGTTCTTACAGAAGCAGGTGCAAACAAGCTTGCTGTTGTTAAGCTCGTTAAGGAAATCACAGGTCTTGGTCTTAAGGAAGCTAAGGACGCTGTTGACAACGCTCCTTCTACCCTTAAGGAAGGCATCGGCAAGGAAGATGCTGAAAAGTATAAGGCTCAGCTTGAAGAAGCTGGCGCAAAGGTTGAACTTAAGTAATTTTGTTCACTCATTCTGCCCGACCGAACGGTCGGGCAGTTTTTTTATGTTTAATTCAGAAGAAGTGTGTTAAAAATTTCACAAAAATGTAAAAAATATATTGAAATGCAGTTTTTCTTATGTTATAATTTAGAAAAGAAGATTTTTTTAGCGGAGATACGGATGAAAACAATAGTTACAGAGCTTATAAAAAAGTTAATACTGTTTATACTGCTGCTTGGTTTTTTGTGGTTAGCTCTGGTGGCCGCTTGCACTATCCCAAATGAAAAAATCAGAGAAAAAATGGAAAAAAGTGCACTTTATTATAAAAATACCGATGCATTCTCCTTTGAAAACGGGAAAAAGCTCAATGCCGTTTCCGACAATTATGCCGACAGTATAGCTCTCAATTTAAGCTATAATATGGGGCGTGGGAATCCTTTTAAGGCATCACTTGACACGGCGTACTATTCAGGCGGAGAGGAAGGGCTTAACAGGGGGCTTTATCGCACCGTAAACGAGGAAATGCTGCCCGATACGGAATATACTCGTTACTGGCACGGAAATGCGATGATTATTCGCTTTATGCATCTTTTTACCGATATTTCGGGGATAAAAACGGCAGGAATAATAAAGGTAACTATTCTGCTTGCAATTACGCTTTTTATTCTTATCATAAGAAAAAATTATGTAACAGCATCATCGCTTTTTGTCAGCTCCATTCTTATTCATATATGGAATTTAAGGCTTTCCCTTGAGTATCAGAGCAGTTTTGTTATAGGTTTTCTTATGTGCATTCTGTTTCTTCAGGCAGAGCGGAAAAAGGAAAAAGCCTTATCCTATATGGCTCTTGCAGGCGGCATCCTTGTTGCGTTTTTCGATTTTTTGACAACGGAAACGGTGGCAATCTTACTCCCGCTTGTTCTTGTTACATCCGCAAGGCTGGAGGAAGGAAGACTTAATGATATAAAAAAATACCGGAAAACTCTTATAAACTGCGTCATATCCTATGCATCGGGATACGCCTTCACATTTATTTCAAAATGGGCTGTGGCGAGTGCTTTTACGGGCGTTGATAAGTTCACCGAAGCATTTACGAAATCACAGGCGGTTTTTGAAAGAAGCGGAGAAACGTCGGATAATATATTTATCCGTATGATAAATGCAGTTGCGGCAAACCTTACGGCTTTGGCAGGCGGAGAAAAGAGAATTGAATTTTCAAGGGTTTTTATATACATATTGATTATTTCATTGGTTGTGTTTTCACTTTTGTATCTTTGCGGAAAAAGGGAAAAAACAGCAGGAATTTATATACTGCCACTTTTAGGAGCAGTCGTAATTTTAAGGTATATGGTAATGCCCGGGCATTCCTATATGCATAATTTTTTTACATACAGAGCACTTATCTCAACACTTACGGCAGTTTTTGCATCTGCGGGAATCTGCATAACTTTAAGGCGGGGGAAAAAGAATGGAAAGGCTTGAATTTACCATACTGATGCCCTGCCTTAATGAGGAAAAATCCATAGGCTTTTGCATAAATGAGGCTAAAGAATATATAGAAAAAAACAGCCTTTCGGCAGAAATTTTAATTGCGGATAACAAAAGCAGCGATTCTTCAAGAGAAATTGCTGAAAGTCTTGGCGCAAGAGTGGTTATTTGTGAAGATGAGGGCTACGGAAATACGCTTCGCAAAGGAATAAGAGAAGCAAAAGGAAAATACATAATAATGGGCGATTCCGACGGAAGCTATGATTTTTCCTATCTTTCGCCCTTCTGCGAAAAACTTCGTGAAGGCTATGACCTTGTAATGGGAAACCGCTTTACGGGAAAAATTGAAAAAGGCGCAATGCCGTTTTTGCACCGCATCGGAGTTCCTGCTCTTTCTCTTCTCGGAAGGCTTCGCTACGGCGTCAAAACAGGCGATTTTCATTCAGGGCTTCGGGGCTTTTTGAGAGAAGCGGCCATGGAAATGGAATTTAAGGCTACGGGAATGGAATTTGCTACCGAAATAATCGGAAAATTTGCAGAAAAAAACAAAAAAATGTGTGAAGTGCCAATAAATTTGCGGTGCGACAGACGGGAAGGGAAATCCCATATAAGAACATTCCGCGACGGATTAAGACACGTTTTTTTGATATTAAATAAGTAATCAATTTAAAAGGAGGACACAATATGAAGAAAAAATTAAAGGGGCTCATTTCAATCTATCTTGCGGTGATTATGGCTTTATCTATGGCACTTTCAGCCATTGCAGCAAATCCCGCAATGCTCTATACAGGTGATGAGGCAATAGAAGTTAATGATAACAAAGCCCACAGCGAATTTGATGAAATCAATATAAATTTCAGTAAGAAGCTTGACAGACAGATAGACGTAACTGTTCCCGATAATCACGAGCATACCGGCTGGAAAATATGGGAAGCAAATGAATCCGGCGGTCTTAACTTCTACAACGAGCCCGACGAGGTTGATGTTGATTTTACGGTTACCGAAGATTATTATAATGAAATTGTTGACTTCGGTTATCTTTTTGTTATCGAGCCCGTGTTTACAGAAAAACACGACCATTCTTACATCTATGAGGCAGACGGTGCGATAATTACTGAAAGCTATGACTGCGGTTGTACGGGACATACAGAAACTGCTGAAATTGCAGCTCCTGACGACCTCGTTTATAACGGAAAAGCGAAAAAGGCGACGGTTTCCTATTCCGACAACTGGCAGGGCGGAACTCTCGAAATTACCTATGATCCTTCCGATATTATAAATTGCGGAAGCATAGAAGCAAGTATTGAAAAAGACGGGGAAGTTGCAAGTGTAACTTATGAAATTGCGGAAAAGCCCGTTGATGAAGAAATTGACCTTGCAAAGCCCAGAGCGAACAGGACTCCTGTGACAGCACTTGAAACAGATGAATACAATGCTACGGTTTCCTGGGAGCCTTTGGTGGATGAAAAGTTTGCTTATGAAACTGTTTATACCGCAACCATCGAAATAACTGCAAAGACAAACTATACCACAGAGGGAGTGGAATTCACCGTTCCCGGGGCAGATGAGGTTACGCAGGCTGGCGATACCGTTACAGCGGTGTTCCCGGAAACAGGTAAAAAGCGTACCGGTAGTACCGGCGGAGATGCAGGGCCCAGAACCTACAATATTCAGTTTGAATCCAACGGCGGAAGCTATGTTAAAATTCAGAGCGTTGAAGAAGGCAAAAAGCTTATAGAGCCCGAAGAACCTACAAAGGAAGGCGCTGAATTTGCAGGCTGGTATAAAGATACTGCTCTTACCGAAGAATATGATTTCGATGAAAAGGTAACAAATGGCTTCACTCTCTATGCTGCATGGACAACAGAAGACGAAAAGGAAGTATCTGATAAAGACAATGACAAAGAGAGCGCAGGCTCAACCGGCGGTGGAGACGACGAATGCGCAAGAAACATCGAGTGCCCCATCACTCCTTTCAAGGACGGAAATGCCAAGGCGTGGTATCACGACGGTGTTCACTATTGCCTTGACAAGGGCTATATGATAGGATATTCTGCTGATATGCTTCATCCTAATGATACGCTTACCCGTGCAATGATAATTACAATGCTCTGGAGAATCGAGGAAGAGCCTTCTTCGGATTACGAATTTAAGTTTACTGATGTTACCGAAGATACTTACTATTATATGCCTCTCAAGTGGGCGACAGAAAAAGGAATTGTAGCTGACGGTGAAAAGTTTGCTTCAGCAGGCGAAATCACAAGAGAAGAATTTGCCGTAATGCTTTATAACTATGCAAAGTATAAGGGAATGGATATGACTGCGGGTGAAAACACCAACATTCTTTCCTATGAAGATTTTGATAAGATTTCAGAAGATGCAATTCCCGCAATGCAGTTTGTAGCATCCACAAAAATTGTGATAGGTAAAACTTCTACCACGTTAAATCCCAAGGATACACTTACAAGAGCAGAATTTGCTGAAATGATATACAGATTTTTAGGATAATAAAAACCCGGTTTTTGCTGAGGCAAGAACCGGGTTTCTGCTGTTTATAATGTCAAATTGCGAAATAATATGTTGCAAAAGCTTACAGAGTGTGCTATACTTTATGCGGCAGATAAATACATATCGTTTTTGGCTTTGATGTTGTAAAAGGAGAGGTTTTTATGGAAAATACACAAACACCACAGGTAAATCCTTTGGTACAGAAGTATGCTGCGGCTCGTTCAAATTTGATTACAATGCTCGTATTAACAGTATTGAACATAGTTCTGCTTGTTGCAGATGCAAATTATATGCTGCTGTTTTCGGCTACAGTTCCTTATGCTGCCACAGTAATGGCTATGGAGTTCGGACTTTTTCCCGGTCTGGAAGGATATATGTACACAGCAATAGCAGTGGCTGTTGTATGTCTGGCTTTGTATCTTGTCTGCTGGCTGTTGAGTAAGAAAAATGTAATATGGATGATAGTGGCATTTGCTTTATTCATACTTGATACTGCTTATATGGCATATATTTATATTTCGGCAGGTGAGGCTTCGGGATTTCTTGACATTCTCATTCATGCATTAATTTTGTACTATCTCTTCGTAGGCGTAATATCAGGGATTAAACTTAAGAAACAGCTTGAAGAAGATGTTTCTGCAGAGGCAACCGTTACGGAAACAGATTCTGCGGATACTGATACTGTTGATACAGAGCAATAAAAAAGAGTAACAGCAATGCTGTTACTCTTTTTCGTAAAATGAAAAAAGGGCTATGCAATTTGACAAATGGCAATAATATATGGTAAAATTATATAAGGTGGGTATTTTGGCTGAAGCAAAAGGAGAGTGGCGGAATGGAGCTTAATATTTTGGGCATATATCTTATCGGTATGTTAATTGTCTTATCTCTTGCAATTATTGCCGGGACAGTTTTTATTATCATAAAGGCGATAAAGGCAAAAACCACAGGTAGCAGAATGGTGCTGCTTTCTATATTTCCCGCTCTTGTAATTCAGGCACTTTCCTGGATTTTCAATATCGGGTGGATGAGATTTGGTCTTACCTTCTCGGGTTATCCCTTCATTCACGCCGTACTTTTTATAATTGCAAGTATTATAGCATCACCTTATTGGGATAAATCAAAGAAAATAAGGATAATGAATGTTCTGTTTTTTGTTTCCTATATTATGACATATATTTTTCTTCCGGATGTATCCGATGACGGGACGTGGTATTTTCTGTTTTTCAGTGTAAGGAGCAACTGGCTTTCGCTTATTGCAGGAGTAATTGCTTCTGTTTCGGCAACAGGGAATTTTGTGCTGTTCATACTTCAGCTTGTCGGGATAGGAGAACTCAAGTCGGAAGAAAGCAGAAAAGTTCAGTCTATACATACTGAAAACAGCATTGAAGAATGACGGATAACTATCAGATCGAAAGAGGGACAGCTATGAAAGATGCTTTTGAAAAGAAAAATGAAAATATCCGCGGGATGGAATCGCTCCGCGAGCTTTATAAGGTGGGGAGAGGCCCATCAAGCTCCCATACAATAGGACCTGAGCGTGCCTGCAGAAAAATGGCAGAAAAATATTCCGATGCAGACAGCTTTAAGGCTGTTTTGTACGGTTCTCTTGCAAAAACGGGAAAAGGACACTGTACGGATGAGGTTATCAAAAAGACCTTTTTGCCAAAAGAATGTGCTGTTGAGTTTAATCTTACGGAAGCGGATTTGCCCCATCCCAATACAATGGATATTTTTGCATTAAAGGACGATGAAATAATCGGAAAAGCCCGCATTTTAAGCGTTGGCGGCGGAAGCATTGTCTTTGACGGAAAAGAAGAGAGCCGCCCTGAAAGAATATATAAACACACGAAGTTTTCAGACATTGCAGAATATTGCGATAAGGAAAATATCGAGCTCTGGGAATATGTATTTTCCGTGGAGGACGAAGAGTTTTACGACTATTTAACCTGTATATGGGAGACGATGAAAAACTCAATAAAGAGAGGTCTTGCCGATGAAGGAGTTCTTCCTGGCGGACTTGATGTTCATAAAAAGGCGAAGACTCTTTTCTTAAGTCAGCACGTTGATGAAAGCAGTGAAACAAGAGAAAACCGTATGGTATGCGCCTATGCCTTCGCTGTGGGAGAGCAGAATGCCTCGGGTGAAATAATTGTAACTGCACCTACCTGCGGAGCGGCGGGCGTGCTTCCGTCAGTTTTGTATTATGAGCAGAAAAAGCACCGCTTTTCGGATGATGCGATAATAAAGGCTCTTGCAACGGCAGGACTTATCGGGAATATCATTAAGACCAACGCCTCCATTTCAGGAGCGGAGTGCGGCTGTCAGGCGGAAATAGGAAGTGCCTGCGCCATGGCAAGTGCAGCTCTTGCATCGCTGTTCTCACTTTCAACAGATAAGATAGAGTATGCCGCTGAAATTGCCATAGAGCATCATTTGGGGCTTACCTGCGATCCTATATGCGGGCTTGTGCAGATTCCCTGCATCGAGCGTAATGCCGTTGCGGCAATGAGAGCCATAAATGCGGTCAATCTTTCGAGCTTTTTATGGAATACAAGAAAAATTTCCTTTGACAAGGTGGTAGAAACCATGAGAGAAACCGGGCTTGATATGCATTCGGCATACAAGGAAACCTCGGAGGGCGGGCTTGCCAGGATTGATGTGTGAGGAGGCAAATATGACAACTTTTGTTATAATAAGGCACGGATTAAGTGTGACAAATAAGGGAAGCAGGTTTACAGGACAGCTGGATGTGCCTCTTGCTGAGGAGGGAGTTATTCAGGCGAAGGAAACCGGACGCTACATAAAGGAAAACTTTAAAATTGATTCGGTATATTCGAGCGACCTTTGCCGTGCAGTGGAAACTGCACGGCCCGCCGCAGAAGCCTTTGGACTTTCTATAAAAAAAAGAGCGGACTTAAGGGAACTTAATGTGGGCTTATGGCAGGGAAGGACACTTTCGGATATTGAAAAGGAAGAGCCGGAAGCATACGGAAGGTGGATAAGGGATATATCTTCCTTTGGCTTTCCTGGCGGTGAAAGTCATAAGGATATGGCGATACGCGCGAAAAAAGCCTTTGATGAAATGGCCGGAGAGAATGAAGGAAAAACAGTCCTTGTTGCAACCCACGGCGGACTTATCAGAAATATTCTCTGCACATTTACAGATAAAGGTATTAAAGGCATAAAAGATACACCGAGGCTTTTAAATGCTTCTGTTACGGTGATGAAATACGATAAAGGAAAAGTCGAATTTGTTTCTGTGGGAAAAACCGACCACCTTACAGAGAGTGCAGACAATATAAAAGGAGAATGATTATGACTAAAGAATATTTTCCCGACGGCACGGAAATTTCTTCATGGTTTTACGATGCAAAAATCCCATCGCTTGCTGAGATGGGAAAGGTTTATAAAATTACGGATTACGGAATTTTAAACGACGGATGTGTGCAGACCGAAAAGCTTCAGAAGCTTATTGATACGGTGCATTCCGAAGGCGGAGGAGTAATCTATGTCCCCGGCGGAATATTTAAGACCGGCGCACTCTTTTTTAAGCAGGGCGTAAACCTTTACATTGAAAAAGGCGGGGTTTTAATGGGAAGCGACGATATATCGGATTATCCGCTTACGGAAACAAGAATCGAGGGCGAAAGCTGCATATATTATCCTGCATTGATAAATGCAGATAATGTTGACGGATTTGTGATTTCAGGTGAAGGTGTAATTGACGGAAACGGACTTAAAAGCTGGAAAGCCTTCTGGCAGAGGCTTAAGTGGAATCCGAAAGCCACCAACAAGGATGAACAGCGCCCGAGGCTCCTTTTTATCTCCAACAGCAAAAATGTAATTATTTCAAATCTTACTCTTCAGAACTCACATTTCTGGACAACTCATATATATAAGTGCAGCTTTGTTAAGTACCTGAATTTAAGAATTTTCTCACCCGCAGCACCCGTAAAGGCCCCCAGCACCGATGCCATTGATATCGATGTCTGCACGGATGTATTGGTTAAAAACTGCTATATGGAGGTAAACGACGATTCTGTTGTGCTAAAGGGCGGAAAAGGACCTTGGGCAGATGAAGCACCGGAAAACGGCTCGAATGAGCGCATAATAGTTGAGGATTCGGAATACGGCTTCTGCCACGGATGCTTAACCTGCGGCTCTGAATCGGTTCATAACAGAAACATCATTTTACGGAGAGTAAAGGTTCGCAGGGGCAACAATCTTTTGTGGCTTAAAATGCGCCCAGATACGCCACAGAAGTATGAATATATCAGGGTTGAGGATATAGAAGGCAGGGTTTCGAGCTTTATCAACATCAATCCCTGGACGCAGTTTTTCGACCTTAAGGGAAGAAGCGATATTCCCCTTTCTTACGCCGAAAACATTACCATGAAAAATATTGACATTGACTGTGACATCTATTTTAATGTAAAGGGAGACGAAAGCCAGTATCACCTTTCTGACTTCACCTTTGAAAATATAAAGGTGAGGGCAAAGGAAGACAGGTTTGCGGAAGGCGTTGTTAAAAATATGAAATGCATTGATGTAAATGTGGAATTAAAATAAATAAATCGCTGAGGCATTGCCTCAGCGATTTATTTATTTTCCGCTTTTTAATCTGAACTTCAGCTTTCCTATGACGTTCTCTATGGGGACGGGGCCTATCACGCGGCTGTCTGTGGAATGGTTGCGGTTATCGCCCATTACCCAGATATAGCCTTCGGGAACTTCAATTTCACTTCCGCTGTAAACCGGTCTTTCTTCGGGATTGACATAGGTTTCCTCAAGAAGTATTCCGTTTCTGTAAACCTTTCCGTCTTCCATTTTAATGGTGTCGCCGGGGAGACCGATTACTCTCTTAACCCAGTAAATATCATCTGTTGAGGGCTTTATAAGAGATGTTATCACATTGTATTTGAGAATGTCGGTAAAGTCGTCCGAAAGGGATCTTACACGCTGACTTCTGCTGTCGATAACGATTACATCCTCGTAGTCGGGGCAGGTATTGGTGAGATTTCCGAGCTTGGAAATAACATATAAATCGCCGTGATGCAATGTGGGAACCATAGAAGAGCCCTGAACACGGGTAATCTGAAATACGAAAACATTCAATAAGGAAGCGATGACAAAAGCTGCAGCGATGTACATAAGCCAGCTTCCCAGTTCTTTTAAGAGTTTCAAATAAAACAAGTCCTTTCATAATTGGTTATTAATTATTATATTACATTGTTTCATCTTAGTCAATAAAAATTAAGTAACTTTTTGTCCTAAAATTTTATTTAATTTAAGACACGGAGCGACAAAAAAATCCCGTCCCTTTCTGTATAATGGAGAAAAAGGAGGCGGTTTTCTGACTTTATATATAGATGTCTTTTTTTTCGTGAATTTTTTCTTTGATTTTTTGGTGCTGCTCATAGCATCACGGATGGGCGGGATAAAGATCCGCCTTGCAAAAATCCTTATTTCTGCATCTGCGGGTGCGGTGTTTTCGGTTATGGCGGTACTTTTCCCTTTTATGGCAGCACTTCCCTTTAAGCTTGCAGTTATAGCAATTATGAGTTTTCTTGCCTTCGGATTTATATCGCTTAAAATATACTTAAGGCAAAATATGATCCTGCTTGCGGGATTTTTACTTCAGGGCGGATGTGCGGGGCTTTTGTCATTTTTCGGTATGGGAAATGTATATGAAGGAATTTACAGGGCGGATTTTCCGCTTATTTATATTCTTTTGGCAGCCTTTGCTGCTGGTCTGACAGCCTGCCTTATTTCGGGAAGAATACGGGCGGTGCGAGGAAAAAATATTGCAAGGATTGAGGTTTATAAAGATGGGGAGGTTTTTAAGCTTACGGCTCTTTATGACAGCGGCAATCTTTGTACGGATGCCCTGACGGCTTTGCCCGTTATTCTGGCAGAGGATGTGTTTCCGGGAATAAAAGCCGGAGAAAATGTATTTACTACAGCATCGGGAATTGGTGAGATGCGGGTTTTTTACCCCGATTTTTTATCGGTACATATGGGAAGCGAAAGCTTCCTCGGAAAGGATGTGGCTATAGGGATAATAAAAGGCAGACTTTCGGAAGACGGAAGCTTTAATGCGTTGATTGGAGGAATTTGTTTTGACAGACTTTTTAAAAAAGCTGATTCGCCTGATTTCGCTTCTTAGTGAAAAAGAAGGGGTTTATTACATAGGGACGGCACATCCGCTTCCGCCGCCCCTTGATGTGAGAGAGGAGGAAAAACTTTTAAGAGAGCTTAAAGAAGGGAGCGCCAATGCGAAGGAGGAGCTTATTGAGAGAAATTTAAGACTGGTAATTTATATTGCGCGAAAATTTGAAAACACGGGAATAGCCACGGAGGATCTTGTGTCCATAGGAACAATCGGGCTGATTAAGGCTATAAATACCTTTGATGCTGATAAAAATATCAAGCTGGCCACCTATGCATCAAGGTGCATAGAAAATGAAATTCTGATGTATTTAAGAAAAACCGGGAATCAGCGTACGGAAATTTCATTGGATGAGCCTCTTAATACCGACTGGGACGGAAACGATTTGCTTTTGTCAGAGCTTCTGGGAACAGACGAGGATGTGGTGAACAGAAATATCGAAACAAAAACGGAGCATAAACTGCTCCGCGATGCGGTAGAAAGGCTAGGCAAGAGGGAAAGGGTAATTATGAATTTAAGATTCGGACTTGACGGATCGGAAGAGAAAACCCAGAAGGAAGTGGCTGATTTACTTGGCATTTCTCAAAGTTATATATCGAGGCTGGAGAAAAGGATTCTTGAAAAGCTTAAAAAAGAAATTATAAAGTTAAGCTGAAAGGAATGGTTTTTATGTTTATAAATAAGGTGGAGCTTTCGGGCGTTAACACATCAAAGCTTCCTGTTCTTACGAGAAAAGAAAAGGAAGAGCTTCTCGTAAAGATAAAGGAAGGAGACAGCTTTGCCAGGGAAAAATTTATCGGGGGAAACTTAAAACTTGTATTGAGCGTGATACAGCGCTTTTCCTCCCGCGGTGAAAACCCCGACGATTTATTTCAGGTGGGATGTATAGGGCTTATAAAAGCGATAGACAATTTCGACATTACGCAAAACGTGCAGTTCAGTACGTACGCGGTGCCGATGAACGTATAAAGGCATAAAAAAACGCAGAGCTTAAGGAGTAATCCGCAGCTCTGCGCTATTTTTGTTTTCGGAGCAGTTTTTTGATAACTGCTTTTATTCTGTGTAAGAGGTTTTTGAGCTTCTTGGCTTTCAGTATTTTTTGGGTGTAGAGGGAATACTCTCTGTTTTCCGAAAAGGTTATTTCCTTGTTTTCCCTTATCATTCCCGTTGCCAAAGCTATCATATTGCGGCGTAAAATTCCTTTTTCAAAAATGACCTGATTGTCACCGCACATAATGTATGAGCCGTGAGTTACCTTCATTACTCTGTGAAGAACAAACTGCCCGTTTTCCCGCTTGTACAAAATAACATCCCCCGCCTTTATCTCTTCGGGCAGAGGAGAAAGGATGACAGAATCGAGTCCTTCACGTATGAGCGGAAGCATACTTGTGCCTTTGGGCATCATTGTAAAGGTGAAATTTTTTTCCATTGCTTCTCTTATAAGAGGTTCCAGATCCTTCATGGAAAATGCGTGTCCCATATCAGTCCTCCAGAGCGCCGATGGCAGAGAGTGAAGCTATGAAATTTTTAATGTCTGCCTTGGCGGTGTCTGCGTCGACATCATATTCGGAAAGAAAGGAAGAAAGAATTTCATCCTCGCTTTTGCCTTCGGAAATAAGGTTGAAAAGCAAAGCTCCTGTTTCGTTTAAGGTGATAACCTTGTTTTTAAGGGCAGGGTCCATAAACATCAGTATGTTTTCTCCCGCCACTTCCTTTAATATAAATCCGGATTTGATTTTCATTTCAATCATCCTCTCGCATTCATTGTTTTTTCAGCTAAAACTGCCGCCTCATCCGATATGGTGCAGGAAAGAACATAGGCGGGAACAGCTCTTAAAAATTTATCCAGAAGGGAAAAGGTGCTTTCGGTCATTTCCTTATCCTGCGGAAGAAACAGCTGGTCAAATATTTTCAGCAGCACTTCCTTACTTGACATAGGGCGGATTAAATTTTCCTTACCCCGCTGGATAAAGCAAAGGGAACCAACCTTTGCGCGGGTGTTTTTGTTATAGCCCTCTTTGCCGCACCAAGGAGTTCCGTAAACATAAAACTCACCGTCAATAAGTCTGAAAATGGGCTTGTCGCCGTTTATTATGAAAGAGCCGGGAAAGTTTTTCAGCCAAAGCATTGAATGGGTGGTTTTTCCTGTTCCGCTTTTTGCGGTGAAAACATAGGCAACTCCCTCGTGTACCACCACGGAGGCGTGCATCATAAAGGCATCACACGAAGGAATGACGGAGCAGATATTTCTGTAAAGGCAAAGTGTTTCGTGATAGGGCAGGGGAAAAGAGGGATCCTTTTCATAGGCGGATTTAAGCTCCTCTTCTGTAACCTCAACGGTGAAAGCCGCCTCATCATCTGTTTTTACAATATAGTCGGAAAGGAAGTCGAGGGTATATTTATATTTTATTCTTATATCAAATATAAAGTCGCAAAGCTTAAGCTTAAGCATTTTAACCCTCCTTCCATATACTATTTAAGTATAACACGAATTTTTGATATATTCAAGCTATTTTTGTAAAGGCAAATTGACGATGACAAAAAAATACTGTTTTTCAACATAAATATATATTGAAATGACAAAAAAATGGTAGTATACTGTGAAAAAGGAGTGATTTATATGATAAAGGTACTCATCTGGAATGAATTTAAGCACGAAAGAAAAAGTGAAACTGTTAGGGCAATTTATCCCGACGGTATACATAGGGCAATAGGCGAAGCTCTTAAGTGCGACGATATAGAAGTAAGATATGCAACTCTTGAAGATGAAAACTGCGGAATAACCGATGAAATATTAGCTGATACCGACGTAATTATATGGTGGGGACATATGGCGCATAACGAAGTGCCCGACGAAATTGCAAAAAAGGTGCAGTCAGCTGTACTTTCGGGTATGGGTGCAATTTTCCTTCACTCAGCCCATCATTCAAAGCCCTTCCGCCTTCTTATGGGTACAACCTGTAATTTAAGCTGGAGAGAGGACGGAGATATGGAAAGAGTATGGGCTGTAAAGCCGAGCCACCCGATTGTACAGGGAATAGGCCGCTATTTCGATCTGCCTCACGAGGAAACCTATGCAGAGCCCTTTGATATTCCCGAGCCGGAGGAGCTTATTCTTATAGGAAGCTATGAGGGAAGTGAGGTTTTCCGCTCCGGAGCTACATATAAGAGGGGAAACGGAAAGATTTTTTATTTCCAGCCGGGGCACGAAACCTTTCCCACATTTTACAATGAAAGCGTAAAGACAATAATAAAAAATGCGGTTTACTGGGTAAAGAGCGATTACAGAAAAGTAATTGACTGCCCTAATATCAAAAAGATACAGTAAGATGGCAGAAAACTATTATGACGAGGGCAGAGCCAAAATAGACGGCTTTGAAATTCCCGTACAATGTATTGTGATGACGGCCGGCAAAGGGAAAGTCTTTGGGCTTAAGCACTATCACGAATATGTGGAACTTTTATACGGACTTCCGGACTGCGATATTTCCGTGTGGGCGGAAGGTTGTGTTCATAAAGTAAAAACAGGAGATTTATGCATAATAAATTCGGGAACGGCACACACTGTAATATCGAATACAGAGAAGAGTACCTACCTTGTGATAAAGTTTGAGCCGGGAATTTTGTATGCATCGGAGCAGTCGGTTTTTGAATTCAAATATCTTTTTCCCTTTGTGGAGGGAAGCGACGATTTCCGTAAGGTGTTCAGATGTGACGAGCTTGCAGAAACGGAAATCCCGCGTCTTATGGACGATATTATCAGGGAATGGACGGCTAAGGACTACGGCTATGAAATTGCGATACGTGCATCGGTAATAAGGGCATCGCTTTATCTTATGAGAAAATGGCATTCGGAAAAATCGGATTTATCGGTTTATGAAAACTCCGACGGGGTAAAGTACATAAAAAGGGCGATGGAGTATGCGAAAAACTCATTCCTTACGGCAAACTCCAATGAAGCCGCCGGTATCTGCGGTTTAAGCTACGGATATTTTTCAAGGCTTTTTAAGAGAATTGCGGGTAAAAGCTTTACGGAATATGTAAATTCGATTAAGATGAACGAAGCTAAAAGGATGCTGGCTACGGAAAATAAAAGCGTAACCGATGTTGCCATGACTCTTGGATTTTCTTCCGTAAGCTATTTTGCAAGACAGTTTAAAAAGGAAACGGGAATGACGCCCCATAAATTCAAGAAAGAAATGTAGAAATAACAGAAAATATGAAATACGATTGTTCGTTATTCAAAACACTTGACAAAAAATAAAAAATATATTATAATATTATAGACTATGAATATAAAGACTTTGACGAAGACAGTAGCTTTCGGTAAAAGCCACGGTAAATTTAATTTACCTAAGAGCGAGTCGGGGATGGTGTAAGCCCGATGGTAAGTAACCGATTTTGCGAAAATCACTTCCGAGTTGCGCTCCGAAAAAAGTAGGCGGCGACGTTATCTCTTACGTCAGTAGAGCGGCATATGTCAGTATGCGCAGAAGGTGGTTAACGGTTTTCCCGTCCTTACTGCAAGGACGGGATTTTTAATTTTCAAGGAGGTTTTTCCTATGTATGAAAAGGTTTCTCCCGATTTAAATTTTAAAGACAGAGAGAAAAAAGTAATTGAATTCTGGAAGGACGAGGACATTTTCAGAAAGAGTATTGAAGCCCGCAAGGACGGCGAGACCTATACTTTCTATGACGGCCCTCCCACAGCAAACGGTAAGCCCCACATCGGTCACGTGCTTACCCGTGTAATAAAGGATATGATTCCCAGATACCGCACAATGAAGGGCTATAAGGTTCTTCGTAAGGCAGGATGGGACACTCACGGTCTTCCCGTTGAGCTTGAGGTTGAAAAGAAACTCGGCATTGACGGAAAGGAACAGATTGAATCCTACGGACTTGAGGCATTTATCAAGGAATGTAAGGAAAGCGTTTGGAAATATAAGGGGATGTGGGAGGATTTCTCCGGCACAGTAGGCTTCTGGGCTGATATGGACGATCCTTATGTAACCTACGACAATAACTTTATTGAGTCCGAATGGTGGGCGCTTAAACAGATATGGGAGAAAAAGCTCTTATACAAGGGCTTTAAGATTGTGCCCTACTGCCCCCGCTGCGGTACTCCCTTATCCAGCCACGAGGTTGCTCAGGGCTATAAGGATGTAAAGGAAAAGAGTGCTATTGCAAAGTTTAAGATTAAGGGCGAGGAAAATGCATACTATCTTGCATGGACCACAACCCCCTGGACACTTCCTTCAAACGTTGCTCTTTGCGTAAACCCCGATGAAAAGTATGTAAAAATCAAGGTTGGCGAAGAAAAGTACATTATGGCTGAGGCACTCGTTTCAAGCGTAATTGAAGGCGAAGCTGAAGTTCTTGAAAGCTACATCGGTAAGGAGCTTGAATACAGGGAATATGAGCCCTTGTTCGACTTCGTTGCCGACAAGCTTGACAAGAAGGGCTATTACATAACCTGCGATAACTACGTTACGCTTACAGACGGTACAGGTATCGTTCACATTGCTCCCGCCTTCGGTGAAGACGACGCCAATGTAGGAAGAAAGTATGACCTTCCCTTCGTTCAGCTTGTAAATTCCAAGGGTGAAATGACAGAAGAAACTCCCTGGAGCGGAATGTTCTGTAAGGATGCAGATAAGGAGGTATTTAAGGCTTTAAGCGAAGCAGGTCTCCTTTTTGCCGCACTTCCCTTTGAGCACTCCTATCCCTTCTGCTGGAGATGCGACACTCCCCTTATTTACTATGCGCGCGAATCCTGGTTCATAAAGATGACCGAAGTTCGTGACGACCTAATAAGAAACAACGAAACCATCAACTGGATTCCCAAGACAATAGGTGAGGGAAGATTCGGCGACTGGCTTAAGAACGTTCAGGACTGGGGCGTAAGCCGTGACAGATACTGGGGTACTCCTCTTAACATCTGGGAATGCTCCTGCGGTCACCGTCACGCAATCGGCTCCATTGCTGAATTAAAGGAAATGAGTGATAACTGTCCCGAAAATATTGAGCTTCACCGTCCCTTCGTTGATGCTGTTACAATAAAGTGTCCCGAATGCGGCGGCGAGATGAAGAGAGTCAAGGAAGTTATCGACTGCTGGTTTGACTCCGGTGCAATGCCCTTTGCACAGTGGCATTACCCCTTTGAAAATGCGGACATTTTCGAGGACAACTTCCCCGCAAACTTCATAAGTGAAGCTGTTGACCAGACAAGAGGATGGTTCTATTCGCTTCTTGCAATTTCAACACTTCTCTTCAACAAGGCGCCCTATAAGAACGTAATCGTTCTTGGACACGTTCAGGACGAAAACGGTCAGAAGATGAGTAAGTCCAAGGGTAATGCGGTTGATCCCTTTGAAACATTGGAAAAGCACGGTGCAGATGCTGTTCGCTGGTACTTCTATTCAAACTCTGCCCCCTGGCTTCCCAACCGCTATCACGATGCGGCAGTAACAGAAGGTCAGAGAAAGTTTATGGGAACACTCTGGAACACCTATGCTTTCTATGTACTCTATGCTGAAATCGATCAGTTTGATCCCACAAAGTACACCCTCAATAAGGACACATTATCCGTTATGGATAAGTGGCTTTTGTCAAAGCTTAATACTTTGGTTAAGACCGTGGACAACTATCTTGCCGAATACAGAATTACAGAGCCTTCCAAGGCGCTTTCCGACTTTGTTGACGAGCTTTCCAACTGGTATGTCCGCCGCAGCCGTGAACGTTTCTGGGTTAAGGAAATGACCGAGGACAAGATTAATGCTTATATGACTCTTTACACAGCACTTGTTACCGTGGCAAAGCTTGCAGCTCCCATGGTACCCTTCATGACAGAGGATATTTACAGAAACCTTGTATGCTCCGTGGATAAGTCAGCTCCCATCAGTATTCACCTTTGCGATTATCCCGTGTGCGACGAGTCCTTTGTTGACGAAAAGCTTGAAAAGGAAATGGAAGAGGTATTATCCATCGTTGTTCTCGGAAGAAGTGTAAGAAACAGCGCTAACATAAAGACAAAGCAGCCCCTTTCGAGAATGATTGTTAAGGCTGATGCTGACCTTCCTTCCTTCTGCACAGATATCATCACAGAGGAAATCAACGTAAAGGCTGTTGAGTTTACAAATGATTTGGGAAATCTTGTAAGCTACAATGTTAAGCCCAAGTTTGATGCTCTCCGTGCCAAGTTCCCGAATGAAATGGGTATGCTTATCGGAATTATCAATAAGGCAGATGCGGGTGAAGTGGTTTCTGCAATCGAATCTGACGGTCACTATAAGGTTACGCTTCCCACAGGAGTTTCAGTTCTTCTTGAAAGAGACGATTTAATCATCGAAACGAAGAAGACAGAAGGCTTTGAAGCCGCAAGCGACTACGGAATTACCGTTGCACTTGATACTTCCCTTACTCCCGAGCTTATCGAAGAGGGAAGCGTAAGAGAAATCATCTCCAACATTCAGAAGATGAGAAAGAACGCAGGCTTTGAGGTTATGGACCGCATTTGTGTATATCAGAGCGGTAATGATTCTATTGCAGCCGTTATGAAGAAAAACGAAGCTGAAATCGCAGACGTATGTCTGGTTGATTCCTTCTTCTACGGAGAAAATACCGAAATCGAATCCGAAATCAAGGTAAACGGAGAAAAGACAGTAATCGGCGTTAAGAAAAACTAAAATGTATGGCGGTGCTCTTCCTGAGCACCGCTTTTTCTATTGACATATACTCTTGAAATGGTATAATGAGGGTGAAGCCTTTAGGAATAACATTTTAATTGGTAATTTTACCGGCACTTTTAATAATGCCGATAAACCATTGAAATTTTTTTATCCCTGACTAGACAAAATCATATAGTGAGTTTATTAAATTTGTTTGAGGTGATAAGTTGGAGAAATTAAAAACATATTCTTCTCGTGTAGAGAAGTCTTTTATCGAGAATACTTATGAAGATGTTTTCGATAAAAAATACTTTAAGATAATTTGGATGGATTGGGGGGAAATCTGTAGGCTTGACGAAGTTGTTGTCGAAAAAGTTTGGATTTTTGATTTAGAATGCAATGTTGGATTTTATCAGGTTTATGCTAACGATAAAATATCTGATATAGAAATTAAAAATGTTGAGAAATCGGCTTATATGGAATTACAGAATCTGTTAAATCAAGGTTTTATCAAAGAAAGGGATTGTTTTGATTGCTTTGACGGTGAGGGTTGGGAAATGATTTTGTATGATAGTCGTTGCCAAATCATACATAAGTTTTGTGGATACATTTACAATAATAAATACTTAAATAAAATTGTTGATTTAGTCGAAAATATTATTAAATAGATTGGCATCTAGATTATACAGTCTTTATATAAAGATTGTCGAATTTTGACGAGGTTTTGAAAAGAAGTGCAAATATAAAAAATAAAAGTTATCCTTAAAATCACAAAAAGGAGCATGCAATATGAACATTATTTTCCCCGGAATTACAAATGAAGATATAGCTTATGCATTGGAGTGTCTGGATGACTGCAAGCAGCCCATGGCGGAAAAGTATGGCTTTATGCATCCTTATTTCACCCCCGGGGGAGCATACGGCAGGCAATGGTGGCAGCTTGATTCATCATTGGCGCTTTCTGGCTACAAGTGGATTGACCGCTGTTTTTCTGAAACCGCTCTTTTAAACTTTATAGAATCCCAGAAAGAAGACGGAAGAATATGCCTGTGGGGAGCAGATACCCTGCCGGGTAAAGTGGCAGGCGGAAACGAGCTTTCACAGATTGATGGCGTATCGTCCCTTCCCAAGCTTTTTGAAGTTACTTATTATGTGCTTAAAGGTTCAGATAATGAGGCATTGAAAAAATCGGCATATGAAATGATGAAAAAATATCTTGAGTGGTGGTTTAATGCCAGACTTCACAAAGAGACAGGACTTATAAGTTCGGTTTTCGAAGAAACCTTCATTCCGTATTTGGGCTCGGCTATGGAATATGCCGCCGTTGACACAAATGTGGAGGTTTTTGCAGGATGTCATTACACCGCGCTTCTGGCAAAGGAGCTTGGCGATGAAAGCTATGCAAAGCTTCTGGAAGAAAGAAAGGCATCGCTTAAGGAAAGCATAAACAAATACCTCTGGAAGGAAGATGCGGGGGCGTATTATCCCTATGATTTAATGGAGAAAAAGAATGTGGATATTCTTATGGCGTCAACCTTTAATCCTTTGCGGTTTAGCATTGCGGACGGAGATAAAAAGGAAAAGCTTATAAAGCTTCTTAAAGATGACAGTCATTTTAACATAAACACAATCCCCCTTACCTCGGTATCAAAAAAGGATAAAATGTTCACCACAACAGAGGGTGATTATATAGGAAATGCAAGCTGGAGCGGAAACTGCTGGACGCTTATAAACGAAGCGGTAGTGCGAGGCCTCATTGATTCGGGGGAAGATGAATTGGCAGCAGACCTTGCCCTTAAAACCTTAAAAGCTTTCAACCGCAATTTAGCGGAATTTATTAATCCCTTTGACGGAAAGGGACACGGTGTTATTAAATATGCCTGGACGGCATCCCAGTATCTGGAGCTTTTGATTGAAGTTGTTTTCGGTATAAGCTATGATGCTGAAAACAAGGAAATCATTATTTCTCCGAAGCTTACAGAAGAGCTTAAAGGAGAAAAATTAGCCCTTGAAAACCTTGCTGTAACAAAAGATATAAGCCTTTCTTTATATATAGAGGGTAAAAAAGCAGATTACAAAGTATCGGGCGACAGTGTAAATGTAAAGGTGATTTTATGAAAATCGGGCTTTTTACGGATTCCCATTATTCAAGTCAGAAAGTAACCTGCGCCAATCGCTACAACAGCGAATCGCTCCGGAAAATTGAGGAAGCATACGGCTTTTTCAAAAAGGAAAAGGCGGAACTTGTAATCTGCCTCGGAGATATTACGGATAAGGAAGATACCAAGGAAAAGGAAATAAAAAATCTTCTTGAAATAAGAAACGTAATTGATGCATCGAAGATTAAAACCATTGTGCTTATGGGAAATCACGATGCCTTCACCTTTACGGAAGATGAGTTTTATTCTCATCTTGGGGAGGACAAGCGCCCCATTGATATGATTTCGGAAAACGAAAGCCTCTTATTTGTTGATGCCTGCTATTTTGCTGACGGAAGGCGCTATAGCCCTATGGACGATGACTGGACGGACACCTTTTATCCTTTTGCTGAAAAGCTTTCAGAAAAGCTTTCGGCATTGAAGGGTGATGCCTTTATCTTTATGCATCAGAATGTGGACGGAAATATAAGAGAGGATCACCGCCTTTCAAACGATGGCGAAATGAGAGAAATATTTGAAAAAAGCGGAAAGGTTAAGAGTGTTTTCCAGGGGCACTATCACAAAGGTGCGGAAAATGAGACAGACGGAATAAAATACATCACGCTTAAGGCAATGTGCGAAAATGAAAAGGCATATTACATAATTGATACGGAGGCGGAAGGATGAAGGATTTTGCAATTATACAGAGAATTTTCTGCATTTCGGAGGATGAAATATTAAAGGCGGCAAAGGACTATCCTGCTTCGTTTTCCGACGGGGTTGCAGTTGTTGCATATAACGGGCTTTGGTGGGACGATGAACGCGTTTCTGATTTTGAAACCCTCGGCCGTTTCTGCGAAAAGATGAAGGAAGCAGAAATTCCCGTAGAGATTAATATAAGTAAAACCATAGGACATACCGATGAGCATACGCAGGAAGAAGCGTTAAGCCATATGACCGATGCTTATGGAGTGCAGGGGTACAGCATAAACTGTCCCGGAAATGAAACTTTTCAAGATTTTTTCCGCGAAATAATCCGTAAATATGCATCATTAAAGCCTGATGTTTTATGGCTTGACGACGATTTTCGTACGGTTTTCCACAATCCGGTGGGGTATGGCTGCTTTTGTGATGATTGCATAGGCCGTTTCAATGAAAAGGAAAACAAGGACTTTGACAGGGATGCCTTAAGAAAGGCAATTCTTAATGACAGCGAAAATATCCGCGCTCTGTGGCAGGATTTTACCCGTGAGCAGATGGTAAAGCTTGTGAAAATCGCAAGGGAGACAGTTGACGAAATTGACGATGGCATAATCCTTGGTTTTATGCAGGTAAATCCGGAAATGGTTATTTACGAATGCCCCGATTTTGAGAAATGGATTGAAATCGCGAAAAATAAAAACGGAGAAGTATATTTTCGCCACGGCAGCGGTTTTTACGATGATTTTAAGCCCTTTGAGGTGGTGGATAAAAATGTTTCCATTGCCCGCCTTTGTGCCATGACGGAAGGGGTGGGAGTTAAAAACCTGACGGAAGAGGTGACATCCCCCTATATAAAAAGAAGTAAGTCCATGAAGGTTACTTTGATGGAAGCCGTTATGAACATCGGTATGGCGGGTGCCGACGGACTTATGGATGAGGGAATAAAACCCAATCTTACGGAACAGCTTGAAAAAGGCCGCCTGGTTTCCCATATGCACGAAAAAGGGGATTTTCTTAATGAGGCAAGGAAGCTTATTAAGGGAAAAGTGCAAAAAGGAGCATATCCCTTCTTTGACAAGAATCTCTGGCGATACTCCCCGAAGGTTGACCACATGGGGAAAATGAACGATATAGGAAGCAGAAGCTGGATGAATCTTTTCTATTTAGGCATCCCCGTCACATTCCGTGAAAAGGATGCGGATGTCTTGATTCTTTCAGGTGAAACCGTAAAGGGAATGAGCAAAGATGTTCTTGATAAGTGGCTTTCCAAAGGCATTTATGCCGACGGAACATCGGCGCTTTTGCTTAATGAAAAAGCGGGCGAAAACGTTACCGGAATAAAGAAGTATGAAAAAGGAATATGTGAAATTAAAAGCGGAGGGCTTGGAGAGCTCTTTACAGAGCATTATCTTAACGGAGATTACAGGGGCTATAAGAGAAGCACATACTGGGGTGCGGAAGTTTACGGAAGCTTGGAGATAGTGAAAGACGGATGCGAAGTTTTAAGCGAAGGCTTATACCCCTCTGAAAAGGAAGCGGGAATAGTGGGCACAGCACTTTATGAAAACCGTTTCGGCGGAAGGGTTATAACCTCAGCAAGAGCGCCTCATTCAGCCGATATCCTGTCCGACGGAAAAGGCCATCAGCTTAAAAATATATTTGATTTTCTTGCAGGCGGAAAGATGAAGGTAAGAGCGGAAAGTGATGCGAGAGTCGGTGTAAGCCTGTGGGAAGATGAGGGCACGGGAGAACGCGCAGTATTTATCTATAACACGGATTTTGATGTGGCAGACATAAAAATCATAACCGATGACAGTTACAGGGCGGAATTATTGACCGAGGACGGAAAGCTTCGCTTTCTTTCAGAGGGCAGTGAATTTATCCTGCCCTCCGTTGAAGCATTCGGAGTAAGAGTATTAAAGCTTACAAAATAACAAAAAGCAACAGAAAAAATCTTTTTCTGTTGCTTTTTTTAGTCGGATAATGTATAATAAAAGTATAAATCATTGAATATCAAAGAAAGGAATTGTTTATATGCTTTGCGAAAAATGCGGAACAGAGAATAAAGAAGGTACTTCCTACTGTAAAAAGTGCGGGGAGGATTTGTTTGAGGAAAAGGCTTCTCCCGTTATTACTGAAGAGGCTTCTGAAACTGTTGAAGTGAAAACGGAAGAGGTAATAAAGGAAGAGCCTGTTAAGGTTGCTGAAGAAAAAAAGGAAGAGAGAGTAAGAACATCGCCTCTTGCCGTGCGTATGCAGGAAAAAAGTCTTAAGGAAGATAAAAAGATAAGAAAAAAGCTTAAAAGAGGAAAAATGTGGGCAGCGGTTGCCTTGCTTCTTTTAGTTATGCTCGTTGCTGAAAACAGTGTTATAATACTGGATAAAATGGGCTACTTCGGTGACAGGGAGGAAGTTATACAGGAAGATGAGCCTGTAAAAGAAACAGTTGTTATTCCCGAAGTGACATTCCTTAATTCCGAAGCTCTTGAAGGCGGCTGGACATATTCCTACAGCCTTAAGAAAAACTGGGATGCAGATGCATCCGGCGATTATGAAACCGTAACGGAGGTAATTACATCATCCGGAGAGGCGTCCTTATATGACGAGGGCGGAAATCATATGTCGGCAATGATCATTCCCGGCGAAATGATTGTGGACGGTGCACCCGTTATGCTAGGAAACACTCCCGAAGCTTTTTCAGCCTGGTATGAGGAAGGATATATGTGTATACAGATGAAGGGCACGGAACAGAAGTTTTTCGCCGCAGGCGGAGCTGAACCTCTTGTTATAAAAATTCCTGTGTCAATGGATTCAGAAGGAGTTGTTTCAGGCGGAACATATTCTCATACCTACGATAAGGTTGTTACTGAAATGAGTATGCGCTACGAGATAGATATAACTTTTGAAAAGAAATAAAATAATGCTGCAAGAATAACTTCTTGCAGCATTATTTTATTATGCAAGTATACAATGTGTAAAGGACATATCCCAGTCTGAAAAATCAAAAAAGTCGTAATTTACTTTTTCTGAATAGTATGCTGATCCGTTTCTTATATAACTGTAGCTTCCGCAGGTGACGTCTATATTTATCCACCGGTTGTCAACATAAACTCTGTTGGATACGTGGTTGGGATAAGCGGATTTGGTGTCAGCTTCTGTCCAATTTGAGGTTCTGGATTTAAGAACAGAAAAAACCTCGTGGCACGGCAATCCCTGACAACAGGCAAGTTCTTTGAAAAGGGAGGCATAGCCCGTACACACGGCGTTTCTCTCTTTCACAACTCTTATTCCGGTGTACTGATAAGGACTGTCGTGATTGTATGCGATATTTTGAGCAATCCAGGTGTATATCTTTTTTATCTTATCATAATCGTCTGTGGCATCCTTACATATTTCGTCTGAAAGAGCCTTAAGTTCGGGATCGAATTCGGTTTTTGTGTATGCTGACGGATTAATCCATTTTCCGAGAACTTTTTTATTGAATTCATAAAGAATGGTCGGAGTTTCTCTTGCTACATAATATCCCTGCTCCTCGCTGTATTGCATAGGTCTTTTGCAACTTATTGTACGGGCGGAATTTATTCCGGTGAGGATTTTGACATTTACAGAAAAATCATATACACGTCCCGTGTATGATGCGGGACTTCTGCCGAAGGCTTCGTTTATTCCTGAAATGGGAACCTTAAATTCGAGAGAGGTGGGAGGGGATAATTCGTTCCAGGCATTGCCGATTTTGGTCCGTGCTTCTTCATCATAGGTGTAGGAACCGGTTCCACGGGAAGGCTTTACATAAGGCATTATATCAAAATTCGTGTGGTTAACCAGCTTGGTTCCGGCTGCAAAGCCAACTTTAACAGTGCATATGCGGAAATTTTTTATGCTGATGTGGGCAACATTGTCTATAATATTTACCGATATGGTGCCTTCGCCCAGAACATCGTCTTTGAAGGTATCTTCGTATGATTTTATATCAAAGCGATCTCCGGACATATCTTTATTCCTGGGATAAGGTGTTGTGATATCCACTCTTCTGGCTGCAGGGTCCCAGGAGACATCGGCGTGAAGAAGGGTAGAGATGTCTCTCAAAGGAATGTATGTTGTGGAATTTTTTATATATGGCGCTACACTCAGCTTCTGATCATTGCGGGGGGTCTGGCTGTAAAGGTTGTAATCTCCGTAAAGGTTTGTATCTCCTATATTAAAGGAATTTTGTGTATAGCCGTAAAGAAAACCAACCCTGACTGAAGGAGGGGTGTAACTGCTGCAGTCTTTATATGTTACATAAGCGCCGAAAGCTTCGAACAGCTTACGCATTGGTACCATGGTATATCCGTTTACAATTTCAGGAGGGTATTCAAACTCAAGCTTCTCGCCGTCTATATAAACGGTGATTTCACTTTCGGCAGATAAGTTGAATGGAAAAATGCTCATCAGAATGAAGCAAGCAAGAATTATAGCAAATAGTTTTTTCATAATAAACCTACCTTATAATATGATATTGTAAGTATAACACTAAAGAATAAGTTTAGCAAGGTGAAAAATAAAATTAATTTGTCAAAAAGGGTTGACATCTAAAAAAAGGTCTGTTATAGTGTAATAAAAATAAACATCATTTTTTTGGTTTGGTATGTGCCTTAAAAGCTCAGAATTGAAAAAGCGGAAGTTACAGTTAAGTAATACAGCATTGCTTTAAGAAACCGAGGTGTTTTATATGTTAAATATGGATTCACTGCTTATCAACAAAGCGGCTCCCGAAGCTTTCGGTGAGCTCTTGAAGCCGTATGAAAGAAAGGACGAACCTTTTCTGTTCGCAATCGTAGGTGACCTTACTCTGAAGCAGGAGTACGGGCAAACCGCTGTTGTCGTAACTAAGGAAAGGTTTTTTGTTTTGGATTTTTCCGAAAATACGGTAAAGGAGTATAAAATCTCCGATGTGGAAACATCCCGCATAAAGAGAATGTACTCAAACGCCTATATGGAAATCACCAGAAAGGACGGAACGAAGGAAGTTGTTGCCCGCTTCACCTTTGCGGTTGCGGCACTTATGGATATGGCGTCCACCTTCATAAAGAACATCGCTGCGGGAAATTCCTTTGATGACGAAATGCGAACCGTTGAGGGAACATATGAAAAGCTTATGTGTGTGTGCCCCAAGTGCGGAAGAACGCTCCTTCATCCCGGGGCAGACTGCATCAAGTGCCAGTCGAAGAGCAAGGTTTTAGGAAAGTTTTTCAAGTACATAAAGCCCGAAATTCCAATTTTGATATGTTGTTTCCTTATTTCAATCCTATTGATTGTGATTGAGCTTCTGCCGCCATTAACCTCAAAAATGATTATCGACCAGATTCTGCCCGACAAGGACAGAGGTATGCTCTGGATAATAGTTGTATTTATGTTTTTTGCATACATAGTGCACTATGGAATGGCGGCGTTTTCCGGCTTCCTTTTAAGCAGGAGCGGAACGAAAATTGTTTCAAGGCTCAGAAATGATGTTTATGAAAAAGCACAGCATCTTCCGATGAAGTTTTACGATAAAACGCCAACAGGTCACGTTATAAACCGAATCGGCGGCGACACGGCCACCATTCAGTCCTTTATGCTTACAATGACGCAGACGGCACTTCAGCAGATACTTTTATTTCTGGGTATTATGGTGACAATGCTTTTGATGAACTGGCGTCTTACTCTTATTTCGCTTATCCCCGTGCCCTTTGTTGTATGGTGCGGCCGTGCCTTCGGTAAAAAGGTGGCTCCCTACTACAGAAGAATATGGCGTAAGTGGGCGAGTGTTACATCCATTCTTACGGACAGCATACCCTGCATAAGAGTGGTAAAAGCCTTTGCGGGAGAAAAGAGAGCGGTAAACAAATTTGTCAAGTATAATGACGAATGGGCAAGTACAAATATCAAGGCAAGTGCCATAACAAGCGTATATCCTCAGCTTATGGGATTTTTAATAACCATAGGAACCCTTGCAATATGGGCTTTCGGAGGAAACTGGGTAATAGATGTTGAAACGGGTGTTGCAGACTGGAACCTTACGGCAGGTGACCTTGTTTCCTTTATCTCCTATACCTCTATGTTCTATCATCCGATACAATTCTTTGCATCATTGGGTAATACCTGGCAGTCAACCCTTTCTTCCATCGAGCGTGTTATGGATATAATTGATGCAGAGCCCGAGGTTGATAAGATTGATGCAATTAAACTCGAGCACATCAAGGGTAAGGTTGTATTCAAAAATGTCAACTTCTCCTTTGATAAGACTAAAAAGGTATTGCACGATGTAAACTTTGAGATACAACCGGGTGAAATAGTCGGCATAGTAGGCACTACGGGCAGCGGTAAGTCTACGCTTATAAATCTTCTGATGCGCTACTATGACAACTACGAAGGAACGATTTTAGTTGACGGTGTGGATATCCGTAATATGGATATTCAGCATTACAGAGGAAGCATAGGTTATGTTCAGCAGGAGCCTATGATGTTTTCTGATACCATCTACAATAATATCGCATACGGCGATCCCGAGGCTCCTCCCGAAGCGGTTATGCATGCGGCGGACGTTGCCAATGCCCATGACTTTATCATTATGCAGCCCGATGCCTATGACTCAATGCTGGGAGAACGCGGCGTAGGCTTGTCGGGCGGTGAAAGACAGAGAATTTCCATTGCGAGAGCAATTCTTAAAAATCCCGGTATTCTGATTTTTGACGAAGCAACTGCGGCTGTTGACTCAGAAACCGAGGAAATGATTCAGAAGGCCATTGACAACCTTATAAGCGGAAGAACCACATTTATGATTGCTCACAGACTTTCAACCCTCAGAAAGGCAAACAGAATTTTGGTTGTTGACAAGGGAAGAATTATTGAAAACGGAAGCCACGATGAGCTTATGGCGAAGAAGGGCAAATATTATAAGCTTATTAAGATTCAGTCGCTTAATTCAAGAAGCGATGAAATCACACTTGACTAAGGAGGGATTAATATGGCAAGACAGTATATAGACTCCGATGAAGTCAGAATTACACGAGGCAATATTTACACGGTTAATCTTGAATTTTATGACGGCAGAAAATATGAAGAAGTGGAAGTAAGGTCTCTTTTCCCCATATCGGGACCGAGAAGGTATATAACCTTGCTTGATTCAGAGGGAAAGGAAATTGCGGTTATCAGAAATCTTGATACATTGATGAAGGAATCGCAGGAAGCAATTGAGGATGCCTTGAGGGAATACTACCTTATTCCAAAGATAAGCAGGATACTTGACAGAGAAGAAAAATATGGTATACTTAAATGGACAGTTGAGACCGACAGAGGCATAAGAAGCTTTGACATAAGAAACCGTCAGAGTGATATTAAAACCATCTACGGGAACAGAGTTTTAATCAAGGACTCCGACGATAACCGTTATGAAATTCCCGACTGGGAACAGCTTGATATAAAGAGCTTTAAAAAGATAGCGACAGATTTATAAAATGAAGAAAGTCATTTTGTAAATCTGAATCACTAATTAATAAAGGAGAAATGATTAAATGAAACTCGTATTGGCAGTTGTAAATAACGACGACAGCGCCATTGTGACATCGGCGCTTACAAACGAAGGCTTCTTCGTAACCACCTTATCCACCACGGGAGGATTCCTTATGGCAGGAAACCGTACACTTATGATCGGTACAGATGATGATAAGGTGGATAAGATAAAGGAGCTTTTGGCCCAGTATTGCTCTACAAGAACACAGAAGACACCTCAGCTCGGAAGAGGGCTGAACAACGGAAGTTTAGCCGAAGAGGTTAAGGTTGGCGGTGCAACTTACTTTGTTCTTGATGTAAATGAATTCGGTAAAGTGTGATTTTTTTAATAGGCAAAAGAAGCATAAAAACATAAAAAAAGTGTCTATCTCTTGAGAGATAGACACTTTTTTTATGTTTTTGTAAGGATTTTCTTATAGGTTTCGATAGTCTCTTTATTCGGTAACGGATAGTTTGTAAATTGCATATTCAAAGCTTCATATTTGTGGTCGCTCATTTGATGATACGGCAAAAGTTCTATGCTCTTATATTTTATGTTATGAAGAAAAGATGCTATTTTCTTTATCTCTTCGATACTTGCATTGTAATTTGGTATAATTGGGATTCTGATAATTACGTCTCCGGCATAATCATCAGAAAGTCGTTTCAGGTTGTCCGGTATTGCTTTGTTTGAAACACCTGTTCCTTCAATGTGCAGACTTTCACTATAAGCCTTTATATCGTAAAGAAATAAATCCGTATAAGGCAAAACAGTTTTAAAATGCTCCCATGGAATATTTCCGGCAGTGTCGATTGCTGTATGTATACCGGCAGCATTACATTTTTTTAAGATTTCGCGAAGAAAATCAATCTGCAGCATACATTCTCCGCCTGAGAATGTGACACCGCCTTCAGAGGTATCATAGAAAACTTTGTCTTTCATAATCTCAGTCATCAATTCGTCAATTGTATATTCTTTTCCGCATATCTCTTTTGCTCCGCTATAACAAATAAAACTGCCGTCTTCTGCATTTGAATCTTTGCATCTTCCGCAGCCGATACATTTGTTTTTGTAAAACAGTATTTCTTTTTCCGACTTTTGGCTTTCGGGATTATGGCACCATTTGCATTTCAGATTACATCCTTTGAAAAATACGGTTGTTCTGATACCCGGACCGTCTACAAGCGAATTTCTTTGAATGGAAAATATTTTGGCAATCATAATGTTAGCCTCCGACAACTATTTGGACATTTCTATAATCATATCCTGCCACTCTTTGTTCATTGTTACAAAACGGGCATTCCATCCCGAAACTCGGACAGAAAGGGTCTGATAATCCTCCGGATGCTCTTGCGCTTTCTTTAAAAGTTCTGCATCTGCAATATCCAACTGCATAAAATGACCGCCAAGCATAACAAAACTTTTTATTAAAGAAATAATTGCAGATATTCCGTTTTCGTCTTTTGCATAAGAAGGTAATAATTTAATGTCGAGAGCCACTCCGGAAACTGTTCTTTTAAGATTTGATTTACAGTGCGATTTTATAATAGCAGTTGCGCCTTCTTTGTCAGTTCCGGGAGTAGGAGAAAAATTTCCTGACAAAATCTCTCCTGCTTTTTTACCGTTTGGTGTTGCTAAACGATTTTTTGCCCACTCAATTTGTCTGCCGAATGTGCTGATGCCTGCCGGAGTCATATATTTGGAATTATATGTTGAATCATCACATATATCCGAAAAGTCATTTACTATACGCACTCCGATTTCATCAACTTCATCGTTATCGTTTCCAAAATAAACATACCTGTTTAATGCAATGTATCTTAAATCTTCATAACCTTCCCAATTGTTTTTCAAAATATCCATAAATTCAGTAAAACTTACTCTTTTTTCATCAAATACAAGCTTTTTGATTGCATGCAAACTATTGATTGTGTCAGGCAAACCGCCAATATGAGGAGAAACAACATTATAAATAGGTCCACCTTCCAAATATGATAAGCCTTTTTCAATACAACCTTCTTCAAAAAGTGAAACAACAGTACAAGGCGTTGTGGGTTTATAGGTCCAATCCTTAGAAGAACCACCTGACTTTATGAATTTATCATGTGTATTCAGCTTTAACTGATTTACCTTATTTCTTAAATCTTCTATAAACTTTTTATACAAATCCTCAAATGATTTAAAATCAATATTGCTATATCCTTTTAGTGTTTCTTTTTGCAATATCGTCAACGAGTCAAAGGGCTGATAAGTAAAATATGTTTTTCCGGGAATTTGAATTTCCCAACACCCGTCATTGGCAAATTTTCTCGATTCGGTCAGCGAATATCCATAATCCGTTAATGATTTGATAATTAAATCCTCGTTATAAACAGCTATTATTCCTCCGCCGAAACGTATAACTTCTGATATACGTCTTAAAAGTTTTGTGTCGGAGTTTTTGTTTATGCGTACTGTTGTGGGAAAATCACTTATACCCAGTTCTTCTAATATGTCCAGAACAAGATAGGTAACATCGTTTGTTACATCAGCACCGTTTTCGTCAATGCCCGAAAGAATAATGTTCTGATAGTGCTGTGCATCACCGCTGCCGAAATTTCCTCCGCACACCCACTCACATCCCTTTATGAAAAAGTGGGCAAGTACCTCTCTTGCTTCATCTAAAGTTATTTTATTTTCTTTAAGGTCTTTTTCAAGATAATCACCTAAAAGCCGGTCAATTCTTCCTATTCCCGGCCAGTTGCCGCAAAGACGTACAAAGGCAAAGGTAAACCATATGCTTTGTATCGCTTCGTAAAAGTTGGTTGCAGGTTCAAATGGAACAACTTTCAGATTTTTATAATTCTGCTCATACCCTTTTTTGTTTTTTAGCGTTTCCAGATATCTTGAATGATATATTTTCATACAATCGATACAGTGAATACAGCTTTTAAGGAAAGGCTCTTTTTCTGTTCCGGCATATTTGATTAAATACTTTTCAGCCTCACAACGAATAAAGTTAACACCTTTTTTCAAAACAGTATCAAAATCAATGGTTAAATGACTTACGGAACTCCATAAAGGTTTGCTGTTATACTGTACAGGAACTTTATGGGATATAGCCCATCCCAATGTGGCAGCTCCGCTGATTTTTTCTTTTTCGCAAATTCTGACCGGTGCTTTTGTTACAATTTCATAGATTGCCGTATTGTACTTTTCTATTTCTGCCATATTTTCAAAATTTTCTATGTGATCCAGTGAAATATTTGCTGTTTTTAGAGTATCAATCCCATATTTGTGATTGAGTGATTCGTATGCAAACTGTCTTGTTCTTTCATTTAGACGTACAGGCCTTTTTAATCCGGAAGATGTATAAAACTCCACGACAATGCCCTCCAAACATTATATTTTGTTAAATTATAGCATATTAATCTGGAATCGTACATTGACAAAACTATTGAAAATATGTACAATACTATTGGGTGGTGTTATGAGAATTGAAAGCGTTGATATTAAATATTATAATTTCTCGGGTTTTACATCTTCAACCAATGATGGCTATGTTTGTATAAAACAATTACCATATTTATCAATTGTACAATCAAAAATCGGAGACTACAAAATACAACTTAATCGAGGGCATGAATACTCTACGGGAGAAGGTGGATTTTTTATCGCACCGTCATGCGTTACTCAAAAAATAACTCATTCTATGAATAAAGAAATGAATATATTTAATGCAAGATATGTTTTTTTAGACGTACTCATCAACAATGTATACCGTATTGATGATGTTTTTGATTTTCCGGTTGTGACAGACAAAGAATTTTCTGCTGTTTTTGATAAGGAGTTTGACAAGTTTGAAATGGCGGATAATGTTTGTGACCGAATGTGTTGTTTGTATAGAATAATCAAGCATTTAATAGAGATATCTACTCCGAAAAAGTTGTATCTCAATAATGGTATGTATACTGTTATTGAATTTATCAGGAACAATTACACTAAAAATATAAGTATATGTGAAATGGCTGATATTGTTAAGATGTCTGAATCTAATTTTTACACCGTTTTCAAAAAAACTACTGGAAATTCACCGATAAAATATCTTAATGAATACCGATTATCCGTTGCCAGCAAATTGTTACATCATACGGATAACAGTATAAAAGCTATTGCTGAAAAAGTTGGAATATCTGATCAGTTTTACTTCAGTAAGTTGTTTAAAGCTAAATTTGCCATGTCTCCTCAGCAATATAGAAAAACGGAAAATTATTGATTGTAATTTGTCCGGCACTGTAACAAGCAGGGAAGACGTCTCCCTTTTATTACTATCCTTAAGAAGCTGACAAGCGTCAGCTTCTTTTTATATTGTGTATTTAATATAGTACCAAATTTGAAAAATACAGCATCTTGCATAAACAAAAGGGGTGTGGTAAGATAATATTGGAAAAAGATAAAAAAACTAAGAAATTGCATTATGATGACAAAAAAATTAAGGAATTCGGACGTTTTTTGTGTTATAATTAAATAATAAAGGCGATGTTTTAAAAGTGTCTGAAATCATAAATGAAAATATCTTTAAAGACATTGTTTTTTTAATAAAAATATAGTATTATAAAATTAAGCACAATGAAAGGAAGGGTAAAAATATGAAAAAAATACTTGCACTCATTCTGGCACTCATCATGATTCTTCCCACGGCAGTATTTGCGGCAGATAAAGAATATAAGCCCAATGATGTTGCCGACAAATCGGAAGCCAATGTTGAGGTGACAGGCGATGCCATAAAGAAATGGCATTTCGGAGGCTACATCGGATTTAAGGATGTGGATTTAACAGGTGTTAATTCCGTAATTCTCAAAGGTACATACACAGACAAAAACGGAAACAACGGAGACACCATCTCCGTTCGTCTTGATTCTCCCACGGGTAAGGCAATCGGCTACATCCATATCAATAAGGGCGGAGCCACCGAATTTAAGGGAGCAATCGAAAAAACAGAAGGCGTACACGATGTATATCTTCTTTCCAACTACTCTCATCACGATTATGCTACGGTAACTTCTGTGGTATTTTCTTCCGAAGTGGTTGAAAGCAAGCCTTATGAGCCCGTTCCCGAAAGCACAATAATCGATACCTACCACGATACATGGGTGGCTGTCGACGATTACGGCAGAGCGGTTGCCGATTATGAAGAAGCGGGCGACATAAAGGGCGAAAAATATACCGGTATGTTTTACTGGATATGGCACACTCAGGCAGACCAGCTTGGCGTTCAGATTCCCTCTGAAAAGATAAAGCAGGCACCCGAGGCAAAGGATGATTATTTCCATCCCATCTGGGAAACTAAAAAATCCTTCTGGTCCGAGCCTTTATTGGGATTTTATTCAAGCACAGATTACTGGGTATACAGAAAGCACGCAGTTATGCTTAAAAACGCAGGCGTTGACGTAATTTTCTTTGACTTTACAAATAACGATAACTGCTTTGCAAACGCTCTTGCCACAATTTACGAGGCGTTCCACGATGCAAGGGAGTCAGGTGTAAATGCTCCTAAAATCTGCTATTTCGATTCATGGAGCCCGAATGTTGACTACAGACGTAATCAGCTCAAGATGCTTTACCTTAACTATTTTAAGGACGGTAAATATTCCGACCTCTGGTTTAACTGGAACGGAAAGCCCCTCCTTTTCGGAAGCAATCTGCCTGAGAACTATGATCCTCTCTGCTTAAATCCCGAAGATCCCGAGGAAGTTAAAATGATGGAAGAAATCAGCGATTTCTTCACATTTATTCCGGTCGGCGAAGGTGAAGGTGCCTGGACATGGCTTGACACCTTCCCCCAGCACGTTGCATATGCAGAGGACGGAAGCGTAGAAGCGGTTTCCGTTGGTATGGGTAAGAACGAATCTTATGTAAAGCCCAACTCAAAGGGTGCAGGCGTATTCTCCGATCCCTATTCAAAGGGTAAGGCATATTCCGAAGGCTTTGGGGATGATTTACGTCCCGAGGCGGCATGGCAGATGTACTTCTTCCGTGAAGAAGCAGGCTGGGCAATGGAGCATAATCCGAAAATCGTACTTCTTGACGGATGGAACGAATGGGCAACCGGTCGTCAGCAGCTTTACAACGGCTTTGTAAATGCTTTCGTTGATACATTTGATGACGAATCCAGCCGTGACTTTGAGCCTTCCCGCGGTGCTATGGGCGACGGTCACTACAATATGCTGGTTGACTTTGTAAGAAAGCACGAAGGTGTGCGTCCCGCTCCCGTTGCAACAGGCGCCAAGACTATTGATGTTGCAGGAGATATATCTCAGTGGGCAGAGGTTGGACCGCTCTTCTTGAACGATGACGATTCTTATGAACGTGATGCAGACGGATACCAGCCTTTCCACTATACAACAACTGTTGTAAACTCCATCGAAAGCGCAAAGGTTACATTCGATGCAGAAAATCTTTACTTTATGGTAAAGACAAGAGGAAATGTGGTTAAGCACGATGACTATTTAAGACTTTACATTAACATCGACAGAAACGCCGCAACCGGCTGGAAGGGCTATGACTATTTAGTGGACGGCGGAAAATTAAAGACCTTTGCACCTGACGGAACAACTTCTGATATTGCTGATGTTACAGCAAATGTAGCAGGAGAATATATGACTCTTGCGCTTTCAAGAAGCACTCTTACAGAAACAGGAACAGTTGACCTAGAATTCAAGTGGGTTGACGGAGTACGCGAAAACGGAGATATTCTTCTCTGGTACACAGACGGCTCCGCCGCTCCTATGGGACGTTTTAACTATCTCTTTACTGAGATTCAGCAGAAGTCCCTTTACCATGAAACAAGAGCAGCTCTTAAGGGTGTAAGCGTATTTAAGGCAGGTGTTAACAAGATGGTTGTAGCAGGTGCCAAGATGAGCGTTTACGAGCCCGATACAAGAATTACAACAATTGAACGTAACGGAACACTCTATGTTCCCGAAATTGCCTTAAATGACATCATGGGCTACGGCAGAACAAAGACAATATGGGACTATGAAAGAGGAATGCTCAAGGTTAAGAACTACACCTACGGAGCAGAAGGAGAAATCGAAAACTACAAGTGGACATATACAACTCTCGGATCCTATGATGTAAAGATAAACGGAACTCCCGCAAGGCTTACAAATCCCATAATAGCTGAAAACGGCGTGGTTTATGTACCGCTTACATATTTGTCCGATTGCTTCGGATACACTGTAAACTGTGACGGCGGTATTTATACCGTGGCAGAAGCAGGCGCAAGCATTGATGCAGCTGCAGTAACATCTGCCGGAAACATACTGTAAGGAGGCGGAAACGATGAAAAAGATAATTGCATTATTACTTTCTTTAATGATGATTCCCTGCATTGCGGTTTCCGCAGCAGATTTGACGGGAAAAGAAAACTGGAAAATTGAAATAACAAATCAGGCAACAGGACAGAAATTTGATAAGGCAGAGGTTATGATTGACGGAAAAACCGACAATTTCTTCCATTCTCCGATAGTGGAGAATCTTCCCCCGCTTCCCTATGATATAGTAATAACTCTTCCTTCCGTGACCGAAATAAACGGAGTGAGATACACCCCCAGAGCAACGGGCAACTCCGATGCAGGTATATGGACAAGATTTGAAGCTTACTATACGACAGACGATTCCGATAACTGGACAAAAATAGGAACCTTTGATATTCAGAAGAGCTTTGATCCTTCAGAGGTTGTGTTTAAGGAAGCTGTAAAGGCTAAAAAAGTAAAGCTTTCCGTTGTAAGAGCAATAAGAAACTACTGCGTAGTATCTGAAATTGACCTTCTTACGGATGCTGTGTCATCCGCTCCCGAAAAAGAAGAAACAGCTTCTATGCCCGACTCAAATCCCTACATAGTATCGGGCGGAGATAAGTCAGGCTGGCAGATTGAAATTACAAACAATGCGGCATCTGCAAGATATAATACAGAGGGCGTTGCGAAAATCCTTGACGGAAGCGCAGAAACCTTCTGGCATTCTCCTACAGAACAGCCCATCCCTGCACTTCCTTATGACATTGAAATTACAATGCCTAATGTAACTGAAATCGGCGGTATATTATATACCCCCAGACAGAACAAAAATTCCGATGCCGGAATCGTTATGGGCGGTGATATCTATATCGCAGAAACAGATAACGGTGCGTGGAAAAAGGTTAAGACTTTCAGCATAGATAAGAGCTTTGATCCCACAGAAATTCCTTTCGGCGAAGCATTTAAGGCAAAGAAGATAAAAATTACCGTTACAAAGAGTGTAAGAAACTATTGCGTAATTGCTGAGCTTGATGTTCTTTCAAAGGACAAGGTAACAGGCGAAAAGGTAGAAGTTACAGAAGAGCCTAAGAAGGAAGAGCCTGCTGTTGCAGGCGGAAAGGGTGCAAAGGAAGGCTGGAAAATTGAGGCTTCTCACGCTCAGGGCACTGCCGGAAATATGATTGACGGCGATATTGCAACCTTCTGGCACTCTCCCATAACAGATCCCAAGACACTTCCTCCCTTTGAAATGATCATAACGCTTCCCCAGCTTACAGACATTTCCGGCGTTATTTACACCCCCAGAACAACGGGTTCTTCCGATTCCGGTATCGTAAGCAAAATGGAAATTTATGCATCCGAGACCGATGATGGTGAGCTTTTGAAGATAGGTGAGTATGTCCTTGCACAGACAAAAGATGTGAAGACTATGGAGCTTGCCGCAAATATTATGGTTAAAAAGCTTAAATTTGTGGTAACAGAAGGTCGTAACAACTACGGCGTAATTGCAGAGCTTGATATCCGTCCTGCAACCGAAGGCTATAAGGATATGACGGTTACGGAATATGTAAAGAATCAGGAAGCTATGAAGCTTTACGAAATGGATAAAACCTTCCTCCGCGCGTGGAGCGAATCTATTTGGGGCGACGATTTTGTAGGACAGAACGTATTTGACGCTTCTCCTTCCGGCGATAAGATGTGGCACTACAAGCCCGGAACACCTATGCCCGTTACACTTGATGTTGACTTAAACGGCGTTGCAAAGGTTGCGGCATTTGCCTACACCCCCAGAGTAAAGGATACCTCCGGTCACTGGGTTGAGTTTAATCTCCTTTCATCTGTTGACGGAGAAAATTACACTCCCGTTATTGAAGAGAGAAGACTGGATCCTTCAAGCTTCGATACTGTAACAATCCGTTTTGACGAGCCTGTTACCGCACGTTATTTCCGTTTTGAGATATTGAACGGCAGAGGCGGTCACGCAGCTTGTCAGGAACTCTCATTCTATCAGTTCAAGGAGGACCAGGAGGAATACCTTGAAAACAACCGCGAAATCTATGTTCTTAAAATAGGAAGCAATGTGCTTAATGTAACTCATGGTAAAGAAAACTTTGACGTTGATCTTGGCGTTGCACCCTTTATAGTAAGCGGCACAACAATGATTCCCCTCAGAGGTTTGCTTGAACAGATGGGCGCGAATGTTGAATGGGACGGTACGATAGATCAGATTACAATTACCAAAAAGGGCAATGAGACTATGATAATGCAGGTTGAACACGAGCCTGTATTAATCGGCGGAAGGCGTTACAGTATGCTTATAGCTCCCAGAATTGTAAATTCCAGAACATTTATACCCTTAAGATTTGTTTCCGAACACCTTGGCTATGATGTGGCCTGGGACGGTGCGACTCAGACTATAACAATTACAAAGCCCCTTTAAGATAAAAACAGCGGGCTTCGTGAAGCGGTATAATAATGGCAGACATAAAAAGTGTCTGCCATTATTTTTATACTGAAATAAACGAAAGATTAAGATGTGAGAAGGGCAAAGGGGTAAATAATAATCACAGCAAAGCCAAAAAGCGGGTTTGAACAGCAGACCTGTGCGCAGCAGAGATTGTTGCAACGGTTGTTTTTGTGTCATAAATGTGACTTGACAAGTTACGCAAAGTATGGTATAATATATATGCCACGCAGAAAGTAAGCAATTTTGCGGGGCGATTTATTCTGCTCATCAAATAGCTTAATAAGTTAGAAAGGAGAGAGGCTATGGAAATGATAGAACATCCTGATATCACAAGGATGATGCGTTACGGAACACTTGAAGACACTGTGAGAAGAAAAAGAAGACCTTGCTTTTTCAACGGATTCGTATACGGAGGCGACAGCGAAGAAGAGACGGGAGGGGATAGCTGTGACGAAGAATACGGAGAAGAAAATTTCAAAGGGTAAAACTGCAATTAAAAGTATTGCACAAAAAGCCATCAAAGAGCTTGAGAGGATTGCCTTCAGTGAGGAAGAACCGATTAAAATAAGAATGGATATTCTCAAATGGTTTGCCGAGCTGGAAGTGGGAAAGCCTAAAGCTTTGGCGGATAACGAAGAAAAAGGTGACAGGGCCTTTGATATAAACGTCTATATTGAAGAATAGAAAAAGGCTGTGATTCTATGTTGTGCCCCAATTTGTACGGACAGCACAAAAAAGACCTTTATGGTAGATTAAATTAAAATTTAGCAACATACTGACATCGCTTTTCAAGTGGTGTCAGTTTTGTTTTTAATTGAATACGTTGATAGTTGTAGAAATGA
>JAFQQJ010000017.1 GCA_017411325.1 Clostridia bacterium
AAAAAACGATTGATTATCGTTTTTAGCAAAAAGCGGCGAAATCGGGTACCGAATTGCTCTGCAATTGGGTCGATGAGCCAGGCAAATTGCGAAGCAATGTGCGTCCCGCCACCGGCACCAAATAAAAAGAGCAGTGTACCGCAAGGTATATTGCTCTTTTTTATTTGTATATTGATAAAAGGGACTTGAACGTGTCGCAGGCAAAAATACCCGAAGGAGCTTTTGCCGAAGGTTTTGAAAACGACAGTTTTCGAAACTCAAGGTCCCGACAGACAGACTGCACCATAACCCTATTGACATTTCATTATTTCAAATTAAAGCTCCCCTTACATTAATTTTATATTTTTTCCTGTTTTTTCTCTTAAAATTAACATAATCCTTGCATTATGCCCCAGTTTATGATATTATATATATGTATTTGTATGTCCGGGCGGACACAATTAATAGGGGGAGCCTTAAAAATGAAACACTTTAAAAGGTTTACAAGAAACAGATATCTTTTACTTTATGATTTTCTGGCAGCGATATTTATTTATATTTTCACAAAAGTATTCTTAAATGGCGCAATTCATAGCTTTACAGATATCTTCAAGGTAAAAACAGCCTTTGATGTATATGACTATCTCTATTTCATATGCACCATACTCATTTACCTTCTGGCAGTATCGATTTCCAAAGTTCATCAGATTATGTGGGCTCACGCCGGAACAAAAAACTATATAAAACTCATTACAGCCATCATTATATCCTCTGTGATAAACACTGTTATGAGCGTTATGTTCTTCACAGGCGAACGCTTCGCCATCCTCTTTAATATAACCTTCCTTCTTTGGATTATTCTTTCAAGAATGACTGTCCGCGGAATATCCAAGATATCCAAAATCAACAGACAGAAAGCTTATGCCGACAAAACAGTAAATGTTTTAATTATAGGAGCGGGAGACGGCGGAACCGTACACCTGCATAATCTGGTTACAGACATAACCACCAACATACATTATAATGTTGTCGGCTTTATCGACGACGACTATAAAAAGAAAAACGCCTTTATTGAGGATATAAAAATTCTCGGAAATATAGACTCCATAGAAAAAGTCTGCAAAGAACATATCGTAGATGAAATCCATCTGGCAATCCCCTCCCTTCCTGCCGGAATGCGTACCGATATTTTGAGCAAATGCAACAAAACAGGCTGTAAGCTTAAGATAATGGAAAACACGAACAACTCCTTACTTGACGGCGATCCCGGAAAGTTTATTGCCCGTAATGTTGAAATCGAAGACCTTCTTGCAAGGGAAAGTATTGTTCTTGATAACAGTGCCATAGAAGAAGATATAAAAGGAAAGGTTGTCATGGTAACCGGAGGCGGCGGTTCCATCGGAAGTGAGCTTTGCAGGCAGATTGCAAGATTTTCCCCCGAAAGACTCATTGTCCTTGATATATACGAAAACAATGCTTATGACCTCCAGATGGAATTAAAAGAATCCTATCCCGAGTTGAAGCTTACCGTGGTAATAGCATCTGTAAGAGACGGAAGCCGTCTTGATTCTTTATTTTCACAATATAAGCCTCACATAATTTTCCACGCAGCGGCACACAAGCACGTTCCGTTAATGGAAGACTCTCCCGGAGAAGCCGTTAAAAACAACGTGTTCGGCACATACAATGTTGCTACTTTCGCTTCAAAGCACGGTGTTTCCAAGTTTGTTATGATTTCCACAGACAAGGCTGTCAACCCCACAAATGTAATGGGTGCAACCAAAAGAATGTGCGAAATGATTATCCAGGCAATGGACAAGGTCAGCGATACAAAGTTTGTAGCTGTAAGATTCGGTAATGTTTTAGGTTCAAACGGCAGCGTAATCCCCCTCTTCAAGCGCCAGATTGCCCATGGCGGCCCTGTAACGGTTACACACAAAGACATAACCCGTTTCTTTATGACAATTCCGGAAGCAGCACAGCTTGTAATTCAGGCAGCGGCCAATGCAGCAGGCGGAGAAATATTCGTTCTTGATATGGGAAGCCCCGTAAGAATATATGACCTTGCTGAAAACCTCATAAGACTTTCAGGCTATATACCGAATGTGGATATTCCCATAAAGGTTACAGGTCTTCGTCCCGGAGAAAAGCTTTATGAAGAGCTTTTGATGAGCGAGGAAGGTCTGACAGATACAACTCATAAGAAAATATTCATCGGAAAACCTATGGATATAACTCTGGAAGAAGTTCACGATAAAATCAAAATCCTCGATGAAGCTGTCAGAACAACGGATCCCGATAAGGTTAAAGAAGCTGTACAAAAAGTTGTACCCACATACAAACGCACAGACAATTAAAAAAGCGGAGAGCATAAGCTCTCCGCTTTTTTTGAAGCAGGACTGTAAGCCGGGTTCTGTATCAGACAATCATCTATCTATGCCATATATCTCTATATGGCTAAAGCCGCCTGCCAAAGAGGAGACGGGCCATCTTTAATCCTCTCTGCCATTACAGACGTTGCTCCGGATGGGGTTTACACGGCCTTCGGATTACCCCGAAGCCGGTGAGCTCTTACCTCACCATTTCGCCCTTACCCATAGGAAAAATTTCAAAATCCTACGGGCGGTATGTTTCTGTTGCACTTTCCTTAAAGTTACCTTCACCGGGAGTTACCCGGCATCCTTTGCCCCGGAGCCCGGACTTTCCTCATTACAGGATTTCTCCTGTCCCGCGATTGTCTGTCCTACATCTTTTTTATTATAGCATAATTGAACTTGCTTTGCAAGAGTTTTATACTATTGCAAGTTTATCCTCTGCAATTCCTATTGTGCAACTATCCCCTGCTTTAAGATACCCTCTTATAATTGCTTCTGCCACGATATCTTCCATATCGTTTGATATAAGCCGTCTCATAGGTCTTGCACCGTTTTTATCGTCATAACCCTTTGATGCGATAAATTTCTTTGCCTCATCCGTAACCACAAGCTTTATGCCTTTTTCAGAAAGCATAAAGGTGATATCGGAAAGCATAATGTCCACAATCTTCAAAGAATCCTCTTCCGTGATGCGGTTAAATACAACAACCTCATCAACTCTGTTTAAGAATTCAGGACGGAAAACATCTTTAAGTGCACGCTTTACCTTTTCAGAATCAGCCGCTGCAGCATCAGGTGTAAAGCCAAGCCCGGAGCCCTTCCAGTCGCTTCCTGCATTGGATGTCATAATAATTACGGCGTGCTCAAAGCTTACCACCTTGCCGTGGCTGTCTGTAAGGCGACCGTCATCCAATATCTGAAGAAGAATGTTGTGAATATCGGGATGTGCCTTTTCAATTTCGTCAAGAAGTATAACGGAATACGGGCGGCGCCTTATCTTCTCCGTCAGCTGTCCCGCATCATCATAGCCTACATATCCGGGAGGCGAACCGATAATTTTCGCAACGGAGTGCTTTTCCATATACTCCGTCATATCCATACGGATGATATAGTCCTCACTGTCAAACATAGCTTCGGCAAGGGCTTTCGCAAGCTCCGTCTTACCAACACCTGTTGGCCCTACGAATATAAATGATGCCGGACGCATCTTTTTGGATAAACCTGCACGGTTACGCCTGATTGCACGGGCAACGGCATCCACAGCCTTATCCTGACCTATTACTCTCTTATGGAGAATATCCTCCAATGACAAAAGCTTATCTGTTTCAAGCTCAGTTATTTTCTGAACGGGAATTTTTGTCATATTTTCAATTACCGCCGCGATATGCTCAACGGTAAGGCTTGAAAAATCGCTTGCTTTTTCAAGCTCCGCTATTTCTGCTCCGAGCTGCTCTTCCCTGGTTTTATACTCGGACATCTTTTTGTAATATTCAATAGAGTCGTCATTTTCAACGGCCTCTTTTTCAGCCGTAAGGTTATTAAGCTCTCTTTTCAAAACTGTAAGACGAGCCAGAGCCTCGTTTCCGAGATTCGCCTTGCTTCCCGCTTCGTCAATTACATCGATAGCCTTGTCGGGCAAGAACTTTTCGTTTAAGTAACGCTCGGATAAAACCGCAGCCGCCCTCAAACATTCATCCGAAATTATAACGTGATGATAATTTTCATAATAAGGTCTTATTCCCTTCAATATTTCAACAGTTTCGTCGAGAGAAGGTTCATCAACAATAATCGTCTGAAATCTTCTTGCAAGAGCCGTATCCTTTTCTATGTGCTTTCTGTACTCGGTAAGAGTTGTAGCACCTATAATCTGCACCGCACCGCGGGCAAGGGCAGGCTTTAAGATATTTGCGGCATTCATTGCTCCCTCCGCATCTCCCGCACCCATAATATTATGGATTTCGTCAATTACAAGAATGATGTTTCCGCATTTTTTTGCTTCCTCAAGGATACCCTTAAGTCTTGCTTCAAACTGACCGCGGAACTGTGTTCCTGCCACAATTGCTGTAAAATCAAGGGCATAAACTTCTTTATCAAGAAGCTTTTCAGGCACTTTCTTTTCCACAATACGAACAGCCAGTCCCTCTGCAATGGCGGTTTTACCCACACCGGGCTCGCCGAGCAGGCAGGGGTTATTTTTTTGCCTTCTGTTAAGTATCTCAATTAAGCGCTGAATTTCTCTGTCACGTCCGATAACTCTGTCAACCTTGCCTTCTTTTGCACGCTCATTAAGGTTTGTACCGAAGGTTTCAAGCATCTTTCTCTTATTAGGCTTTTTACCCGGCTCTTTTCTGTCGTGCTTTTCGGGCTTTGTATCTTCTATATCCAGATCTTCTTCCATTCCATCAGCACCGTTTTTCGGAAAAAGACCGCTCATCATACCGGGGATTTCACCGCCGAACATATCGGCAATCTGATTAGTCATATTCTCAAGTTCTTCCTCGGACAGATTTTCCATATCGGGCATATTGGGCATAATTTTATCAACTGCCGGTATTCCCATTTCCTTTGCACATTTAAGGCAAAGACCTTCGTTTATGGTCTTTCCGTTTTCCAGCTTTGTTATAAACACGACTGCCACATTTTTGTGGCATCTCGTACACATCATCATAATGTCTCAATCCTTTCAATAAAGCCGCATTTTACTTATTTTTCCCAGTAAAACTTTGTAGTATCTATTATAATTGCCTTCTTTTCCTCGTCCCAGTCAACGTGGAAGTCAACTCCCATACCGATTTGCCTTATGGTAGTGTAGTTATATCCGCCAATGTTAACAACATCATTTCCCACAACCGCTCCTCTGTCGTACATAATAAGGGTATTTACTCTTTTAGCGGTAGTTTGAGGTGTCTCACTTATCGTAAGTTCTCCTCCAACAGGTACATATTCTCTATTTCCCTTGGTTCCAACTATACCACCTGGTACCTGGTATTTTCCGTCATCTTTTGCAATCACATAAAAAGAATCGGGTTTATATTCAACATTAAATTCCGAGGCTGTTCCTTTAAGAGCCATTGCCACATCACGAAGCTTAAAATAAGTATATCCGCTTATATTATAACCCTCTATAAGAACTTCTTTTCCGTCCACGAGGACTTTCGCAGTGCTTCTTACAGCCGGAACTGTAATTTCTTCTACATAACGATGTCCCATTGAATAGTCAACGGCAAGAAGACCTTCCCAGTCCCGATCACGGTTGTTAAGATCGATTTTAATCGCAAACAAATACCACTTTTCTTCATAGAGAACACCGATTTGCCAATTTTTCGCATAGCTCACCGTTCCGTCAGCCTTATTAAATTTCCATGTAAGCCCCTTTTCCCAACCTTCCGAAAGTCTTTTTGTGGGATATGGCGTTATGCCGAAATCACTTAAAACATAGGAATAGTTGGAGTCTTCCCTGGTCTTGAACTTATTGTCCGTCAATCCCAGGCATTTATCGCCGGGATTTTCTCCAATATTAAAAAACGAGTTCGACTCTGCAAAATACACAAATTCCGCTCCGTCAGCAAAGGATTGCATCAAAAATCCTTCTTCTACAATCAAGTTATACAACTCGTAGGTTCTGCCGTCAGAAGCCGTCCCCTCCCCTATAAGATTAAAGTTACCCAGGTAATAAAAGCCTATGGGGCCAAACATTCTGGGCTTTTTCAAGTGGGGTACATTATATTCTTCTGCAGTGCAAACCGATGCCATTGATAAAAGCATACAGATTATTAAAATTATTGATAAAACTTTTTTCATTTCGCTCCTCTTTTCGCAATTTTTTAATTAAATTATTTTATCACATAATATAATATTTTTCAAGCTATTATTTGGAATAAATCAGTTTTGAAATGGGAAAATAGATAAGAAAGGATTGATTTTATGTCAGACATTTCAAAAAAAGATTATAACAAGCTTTCTGATTCTATGGCTGAAAAGTCGCCTATCATAAAGAACACCGCCTTTGCCTTTCTGGTTGGCGGTTTAGTCTGTGCCATAGGGCAGATTCTGCTTGACTTTTACTCTTCACTTGATGTTTCCGATAAGGTGGCGGGAGCTTTGGTAACAGTAACGCTCATTTTATTTTCTGCCATTCTTACCGCCATCGGCGTATACGACAAAATCGCAAAGCTGGCGGGTGCCGGCACATTGGTACCCGTAACGGGCTTTGCAAATTCCATCGTCTCCCCCGCCATGGAATTTGTCCCTGAGGGATACATCTTAGGCGTCGGAGTAAAGATTTTTTCAATAGCAGGCCCAGTTTTAACCTATGGTGGCTTAACAAGCGTCATATGCGGTCTTATTTACTATTTTATGCGAGGTATGCAATGATTACTCATAAAGGAAAACAAAGTGTTATATTTGAAAGCACACCCTATATAAAAAGCTACGCCTCCGTTGCAGGAAAAAAAGAGGGCGAAGGGCCCTTAGGCAAGTTCTTTGACCAGATCGAAACTGATGAATATTTCGGGCAGAAAAGCTTTGAAGCGGGCGAATCCGAAATGCTTAAAAGAACGGTTAATTTAGCCTTTTCAAAGTGCGGTAAAAAGCCCGATGATGCGGATGTGCTTTTTTCGGGAGACTTACTCAATCAATGCGTCAGCAGCATATATGCCATAAGGGATTTAAATGTCCCTTATATCGGAATATACGGTGCCTGCTCCACTATGGCAGAGGGGCTTATGCTGTCCTCCATGGCAGTTGCATCGGGCTTTGCCCGCCTTTCGGCTAATTCTACAAGCTCCCACTTTTGCTGTGCGGAAAGGCAGTTCCGCTTTCCGCTTGAATACGGCTCACAGCGTCCTCCCACGGCACAATGGACAGCAACGGCATCGGGATGCATCGTGCTTTCAGATGAAAAAACAGCTCTTAAAATAACAAGTGCCACTGTCGGCAAAATTGTGGATAAGGACATAAAGGATGCGGCAAATATGGGAAGCGCTATGGCGCCCGCCTTTGCCGATACAGTTAAGATGCACCTTACAGATTTATCCCTTACGCCCGATTATTACGACCTTATCATATCGGGAGATCTGGGCACACTCGGAAGTACCCTTTCCGATGAGCTTTTGCTTCGCGACGGAATTGATATACGAAACAATCACTTTGACTGCGGCTGTGAAATTTACGACCTTGAAAAACAGGACGTGCACGCAGGCGGAAGCGGATGCGGATGCAGTGCAAGCGTACTTTGCGGATACATCCTGCCAAAGCTTGAATCGGGGAAGCTTAAAAGAGTGCTCTTTGGTGCAACGGGAGCCTTAATGAGCCCTGAGCTTTCCAAGCAGGGCGAATCCATCCCCGGAATCTCCCACGCCGTAGCAATAGAGAGGGCATAAGAAAACCGCAGGCAATGCCTGCGGTTTTCTTAATTATTTAACAAGAATCGTTACTTTCTGAGTTTCTTCATCCCAGGAAACGGAAGCTCCAAGTGCTTCTGCCACAAATCTTATGGGGGTATAGGTTCTTGAATTTTCGATGAATGCCGGAGAATCAAGAGTAACCTCTTCTTCATTTATAAATGCCTTATCGGAATCAATCGTAATAACAATCTTAATTCCTTCTGCTTCAATTGTAACTTCTCTCTTTTCCTCGTTCCAGGAAACCTTTGCGCCAAGTGCTTCTGCAACAAATCTTGCAGGAAGCATTGTTCTGTCGTTCTTGATTATGGGCGCAACATCGTTTGCCTTTTCTTCGCCGAATACGGAAGCTTCCTTATCGCCTACGGTAAGAATAATTTCCTTATTTCCGTTGCCCTTATCTTCTCCTTCCTTGCTCCACTTAGCATAAAGAGTGATATCACCTGTAATTTTCATATCCTCCGCATATGCTGTTTCAAAATCCTCATCAAGGAACCAGCCTTCAAATACATAGCCTTCCTTAACCGCTGCTGCTACAAAACCAAGCTTTTCGCCGTATTCAACATTTCTTGCGAAAATTGTTTCTCCGCCGTCTGTATCAAAGTTAATTCTGCAAAGACTTACACTTCCGCTTGTTGTTCCGCCCGCTTTTCTCTTTTCAAGAACAGCATTAAGATTTGTATCTTCATTTATAGTGAATGTATATACCGCTTCTGCTGATACCAGTTCTTCTCCCTTGTACCATCCAAGGAATTTATATCTATTTGCAGGAGTTATGGTAAGTGTAACCTCAGAACCTGTAAGATATGTGCCTGCGCCCGTAGCTGTTCCGTTTTCAACGGTAACTGTTACGGTTTTAAGTGATTCTTTTGCCATGGTTACATTTACACTTTCTGTTGTAACCACATAGTTTATTGCCTTTTCTCCTGTTAATACAAAGTTTTTAACTGTTGCACTTGTCGATGTTTCGTCGATTGCCTCTCCTATTTCGATAATGATTTTACTAAAATCAAGAGCGATTGCATCTTCGCCGACAATGCCGCTTAAAACAGTAGTCTTGGTCGTAACGTCCACAGAATCAACTGTTATCTCCTTTTTATTAACCGTTACCTTCTGAGATGCCTTAGCTTCGGCATATTCATCATTACCGGGCTCGGTTACGGTAACTGTAGCCTCACCTGCGCCTACTACTGTAATTACACCGTCAGTTATTGTAAGTACATCGGTATTATCAGATTCATAGGTGTATGCTTCAAGATTTGCAGTCGCATCCTTGGTTACGGTTATCGTATAAGCTGCATCTCCGTAGGTAAGTGCGGGGATTTCCGCAAGGGTAATTTCCTGATGTGTCTTTGCGGTAATTTCAAACTTTGCTCCGTTAAATGTAATTTCATAGTTATCATTTAACGCAAGAGTTCCGATTGTGATGTCGTAGAAGCCTATTTCTTCGCCTTCTTCTCTTGTAAGAACGCCTGTAAATGCATCTTCGCCTACAAGTGTGCCTTCATGGGTGTATGTAAATTCAGCGGGATCATCCGTTCCTACTCTCTTCGACTGGCCTTCTGTCACATTTACTGTAATTTCAACCTTGTTTACAGTAAGAGTCTGAACCTTTGCAAAATCTGCGAAATCTGCATTTCCGGCTCTTGAAACCGTAATATCGGTTTCACCTGCTGCCTTTATTGTAATTGTTCCGTCTGCTGCGATTTCCGCAACGTCGGTATTGCTTGATGTATAAGTAACTGCGCCGAGTTCTTCATTTCCGGCTGTTACCTCAAGAACGAAGGAGCTGTCTCCGTAGGTCTTTTCAGTAAGAGTTGCCACGGTAATTTCCTGAACTGCCTTATCAACAACAGATAATGTACCTTCAACAACTGTCAAAGTATAGTTTGATGATGCTTTAAGAGTTCCCTTTGTGATAGCATAGTCGCCTACAACAGTGTTCTTTGCCCTTGTTGCAAGTGCACCTTCCAGAACATCGTCACCGAAAAGCTCGCCTGATTCAATTTCGTATGTAAGAGCGGGTATTTCTTCGCCCTTTCTGATAGTGATATCGTCTGCTGTAACAGTTAAGGGCGCTTTTGCGATTTTTGCACTAATTTTGCCGGGCTGCTTTAATGTGTAGTTTTCTGCATCCTCGCCTGTAAGAGTAATTTCATCATATGCTACTTCTATTGCCTTTGTGGAAGCATCCTTGGATGCAAACGCTCCCTTTTCGGGATATACTGCTTCTACGTCATCGCCCTCTACTACTCCCTGTAATTCGCCTTCAATAAGCGTTGCATCGGTTGTTCCGTCATAGGTCTTGTTTTCTGCTCCAAAGCCTTCTATTTCAAGCTCAACACTCTTAATTTCAAGGGTTGCATCAAGCTCAAGGTCTTCATAGCCGGGTGCTGTAACAGTTGCTTTTGCTTCGTAGGTTCCTGCTTTAGTTGCCTTGTTGTTCTCGTAGGAAACCTCTGCTCCTTCGGGAAGTGTGCCTGAAACAAGAATTTCCTTTTCTGTTCCGTCATAGGTGTAGCTTGCATCCTCAAAAGTGATTCCTGTCATTTCAAGTGCTTTTATTTTTACATATCCGTTTGTTACGGCATAAGGAACACTATCTTCAGCAATGTTAATTGCTTCAACACGGTCAACTGTTATTTCGTAGGTTCCGGGCACACAATTATCATTTACACTGAAGGTAAGCTTTACAAGTGTTCCGCTTTCGGTCTTGTTGGAAGAACCCGAATATACGTTGAAAACAAAGGGAAACGCTTCAAGATTGTTTTCAAGCTCGCCTTTGAATATGTCAACAAGCTCTGCCGATTCTAATGTAAGTGCCTCGTCATCGTAATTAACATTAAATCCGATTACTGCAATTCCGGGGTTGTTCGGAATGCTGATTTCAACCACGGCTTCTTCTGCACCGTATTCGAGTTCTGTCTTTCCCACCACAATGTTCATTTCGCCTTCTGCATTTGATACACAGATAAGGGAAAAGCACATTGCAAGCACAAGTAAAATGCTTAAAAATTTCCTCATGTTTTTAGTCCTTTCTTGTATTGCATTGAATTTTTATTTAACAAAGATTTCATGTTGTTTACCGGCAAAGAAAGATATAAACAAATCTATTCAGCAATCTTTTTAAAGTTATTTTGAAGCTGTTATAGTATATACTGTTCTTGCCAGTGCATACCCATCATTTCCTGCATTCGTCCAAGATACCCAAAAGCCACCGCCGTCATCTGTGTTAAAGGCACCGGTTTCCTTATTCACCAAATCTATAGTAAAGCTAGTTTCTTTTTCCAAGAAAGCTCCCCAAGACCCATCATAATTACCAAGCCATATATAATGCAACTGTTCGTTTTTATTAGAAAAGACCGTAAGTCTTATCTTATGTCCTGCAATAATGGTAGTTCCTCTGCCTTCTGCTATTACGGTTACATTAAGCTTTGTGTAGCCGTTATCAAGCAAAGCCTGTCTATTCATACCGGGCAAAATTGTATCATTTGCAGTTCCTATATTATTATGTCGCACCTTTTCATGCTCTCCCATTACAATAGTCGCAGTTGTCTTCACCCAAACGGCATACAAAGTAACATTTCCGTTGTTAGCCGAGGTGAGGTTTGAAACATATTGCTGATTAGTATATGTGGGAGTTGTTGCTGAAGCACTTGTGCTCCATCCAAGGAATGTATAATTTGTTCTGGAAAATCCGTTTGCACTAAGTTTAGCCGATACGTTGTAAGTATGTTTGGATTGAGCCATAGTGCCTGTGCCGCCGTTTGCATTATAGGTTACGGTATAAGCATTTGCTGTTGCAGATGCATAAATCTGCGAAGAATTTACATTTCCTGTAACCACAATACTTGTAGAACCCTTACTGCTTAATGTATAACCCGTATTAGCACTGTATGTCACACTGAGTACATCTCCATAATATACAGTTGCACCGCTTGAAAGTGTTCCCGTCGGAGCTTTTGCATTCGGAGAAGAAGTTCTCTTAACGGTGATGGTTGCATTTGCAGGAACACTCCACTTTGCTGTATACGGCACAAGTTGCCACTGAGCATATAAAGTAACTATCTCACCGTTATCAGCAAGATTTTTAACTACGGCATTATCTTCATATATAGTTACACCAGCCTCTGTCTCGCATTTCCAACCAGTAAAAGTATATCCTGGTTTAATAAATAAGTTTTCACTTAATTTTTCATCCTGGTTTACCGAATGCACTGACATAAACATATTACCTGTTCCACCATTAGCCTCATAAGCAACATAATATGAAGATTCAACAGCAGATTCAATTTTTTCTTTCGGAATCTCAAAAGAAAGTCCAGGATTCTCAACTATATCCACATCGCTGTATCCACTTGGATCATATAACATAGTGTCACCGACGCTGTTTATAATTGTAAATGTATCAAGATAATAGTTGCTCTTCTTGGGATCATAAGTAACAATAGCAAACACATTTGCATCACATACACTTGCAATTGTATATTTACCATATGGAACTAAAGTAGGATCTATTTTCCATGATTTTTCCACTGTCTGTGTATATCCATTAGCATAAGAAATTGTAGAATTTATTTCATATGAATTTTCAGCAGTAGAAGAATCGGCTTTGCATACAACAGATGTTTCTGTCAAAGACTCTTCATCAAACACAGTTGTACTGTCTGAATATTCAAATAGCTTTGCTTTGATACCCAGCACTTCAAATTCAGGGCAAATGACCATACCAGTTTCATTTTGTTCAGAATGAGATTTAGCCCACTCAACAGAATCTGACCATTCTTCTGTACTGGTTATAGACACACCTACTGTTTGTGCAACAGTATTTGCGATATTTTCTTCAATAGTTACAGATTCAGATACTGTATAGTTATATTCTGCCGGTGTGTTATGAATATATGGTTGATATTCTTTAAGCAAAATATTACTTATCGTTCCAAGTTTATACACAAAATGATATTGACCATTCTTCTCATCATACAAAGTAATAACATCTTCGCTTTCACTGGGGATGACGATATTTTTGCGTGATTTATAGTGTGCTTGTAAAGCTATGGTTCCTGTTGTTCCTTTTTCTATTTTTTCAATGACATTTCCCCCTTGATCGGTCCAGTGCGAGAAAGTCAACCCAGGCCATTCAGGATCAACTAATATTATTTCATTCTCAATTGTATATGTAGTTAAATTGGTGTTTTTAGGAGCATCTTCATATATTATTGTATATTCTATCGGATTCCACTGAGCATATAATACATCATACCCTGAAGTTGTTCCTTTGGGGATATAGTCAACGAGTTCTCCTCCACTTGACTTAGTATACCAACCATCAAAGCTATATCCGTTTACACCAGACAATTCAGGTAAATCAAGGACTCCTTCAAACTGATAGTAATATATTGTCTGGTTTCCTTCATTTGACTTTGTATTTTTAAGAACTACAGAACGCTTTAAATAATCAATTTCTTCCTGTTCTTTCAGAGTGGTATCACACACAGAACATTTTTTACCCTCTGTTAATCCTTTAGAAGTATATGTTGCTTCTACACCGGGAACGGTTGTTTCTTTATGCTCGCCGGTTGCTTCCACTATTACAGTATCACAAACAGTACAAATTTGCGGTGCAACACATGTTGCTTCTGCTCCTGGAATATGCCCATCAGCTGTTTCCAACACTTCTCCGCACTCTGTGCAAACTTGCGATTCAGTGCATGTTGCTCCTTCTCCCGGAGTATGCTCGCCATAACCTTCAGACTTATGAGTTCTGCTCATTTCCTCGCCGCACTCTGAGCAGTATACAACCTCGTCATATGTACCTTCAACCTTACAGGTCTTTTCAACTTCATTTTCCCTTACTGCTTCCGAGGGAGTATGACCGTTGGATTCTTCAAGTACCTCTCCGCACTCTGTGCAAACCTGTGCTTCGGTGCAAGTAGCCTCTTCCCCAGGTGTATGGCCGGCAGGAACAATGGTATCTTCAAGTTTTATTTCTTCTGTTGCTTCACTGTCTGCAAAAAGCTTTCCGCATTTACATTTCCAATAAGCAATGTTTCCATCTTCTGTGCAGGATGCTTCCTCTTCCGATACTTCTTTAAGATTAGTATGTGTACATTCGGGAATGCTGGACTCCAGTTCTACATCAAATCCCGAGAAATGTTTAGCAAGTCTTAAAAGGTCCATTCTTGTAACAGAATCGTCACCGTTTACATTCGCTGCAGCTTCATCAATTACAACTTCAAAACCGGAAAAGTGTTTTGCAAGTCTTAAAAGGTCCATTCTTGTAACTTCGCCGTCACCATTTACATCGCCGGGAATTACATTTGTAATGACTATTTTTCCGTTTTCAATGTCAAAATGAACATTTTCTTCATCAATATTTATACTTTCCAGGTCGGTAAGAGAAATTTCATATTCCCCTTCAGGACAGTCTTCCGCAATTTCAAATTCAAGGGTTACAAGCTTACCGCTGTTAGTCTTATCACCCGCTCCGCTGAAGACATTGAATACAAAGGGCACCGGATTGAAATTACAGTCAAGTTCTCCGGTGAAAATTTCTCCCAAAGTTGCATTTTTCAATGTCATAGCTTCGCTGTCATAATGTACATAGAAGCTTACAAGAGCAATACCGGGATTATTGCTCAGATTTATGTCGAGCAAAACCGTACTTCCTGTTTTTCCTGTGGTATCCACCACAAAAATCACAGGAGACCCCGGTGTTGCCACACTTCCCTGCGCGGCATAGAGACTGACTTCATCATCACTCACGCCATCTTTTCCGGGAACACAGGTTACACTGTACGTCAAAGCTCCCGTTTCAGGCTCAGCCTCTTCTTCGCAAAAAAGTTCCTCTTCCGATACCTCTTCGATAATTGTATCCAAAGTAAACGAATCATCTGTTGCAAAAACGGATACATTGGCTGAAATTATCATCGCAAGGCACAGCATTAACGAAACAATCTTTTTCACTTTTTTCAACTCCTTTTCTTTTTATATCCATTTGGATATAATTTATCCAATTATAGCATACTTATGGTAAAATGTCAATATATCCAAACAGATATAAAATTAAAATTTTCCCGGAGGATTTTTATGGCATATTACAAACGGCTAAAAAGCCTTAGAGAGGACAACAATTTCACACAAAAAGAAATTGCAGATAAGCTTTTTACCACTCAACCGCAGTATTACCGCTATGAAAGCGGATATCGCGATTTACCTTGCGAGCTTGTTATCATTCTTGCAGAAATATATAACGTTTCGATTGACTATATTTTGGGACTTTCGGATGAACCGAGAAAGCTTTTTGACAATAAATAACGGTGAACGATTGTTTTCGTTCACCGTTATTTATTATGTACTATATAATCGGCAGGAGCAAGCCCCTGCCCTACTGAGGGTTGTATTTTTAGTAAAATGTAAATTTTACCAAAACCCGTAATTCAAAATTAATCCATAAAAAAACGGAGCCGTCGGCTCCGTTTTTATTATAATGCTTTTTCGCTTTCTGTTCTCATATTAAGGGCAATTTCAAGGTTACCGTTTTTTGTGCGAAGGTCATCAATAAATGCCTTGCTTTCCTTCATATCATTTAATACAACGCGATATGTAAGGCGGTATAAGCTTCCCATATCTGTAGTTTTTGTTCCGATGATTTCATAAGACTTAAGATACTTTTTGAAAATCTCATCAAAAGCTCCCTCGTATTCAAGGTTTTCGGGAATTGTAATTTTAAGAATCTTCTCGGCATCCCTTGCTCCGCCGAAATCAATCTTTACATAAAGAAGTAAAATGATACAGGTAATTACCGCAAGGGCAACTGCAATGAACACAAAGCCCGCGCCTGATGCAAGGCCAACTGCCATTGCAAGGAAAATTGTACAGATATCCTTTGCCGTTCCCTGAACACTTCTGAATCTTATAAGACTGAAGGCACCGGCAACCGCAACACCTGTTCCGACATTACCGTTTACAACCATTATTATCGCCTGAACGATAAAAGGAAGAAGTGCCGTCGTCATAACAAACCCCTTTGAGTAGGACGGATTTTTATACATATGACAAAGTGCAATTAAAACACCAAGTACAAGGGAAACCGCTGTACATATAAAAAACTCTCCAAGTCCCACAGATGTAGCCAGCTCGTCTGTTATAATGCTGTTTGTCCAGTTAACCATATTTCTATCTCCTTTATATATTGTTTATTGTAAAAGCCCTGAAGCATTGCCGTAAAACACAGCCTCATAGCCCTTGTATTTTCCTGTCATCTTTTTATTTGCTTCGTAAAGCCTGCTTTTTCTCGTTGTGAGATTATGCATATCGCTACCTGCAACAACATTCTTTCCCGCTTTAAGAAGCCTTCTTACAAGGCGCCTTCCAGAAAAGGTAAAAAATGCCTCGGCATTTACCTGATATATAACCCCTTCAAGCGAAAGAGCATTTTCTATATTTTTCTTAAATCCCATATACCTGTCAATATGTGCTATTACAGGCACGATTCCATTTTTCCTAAGGTTATCTATCCTTGAAAGCGCAAAGGTGTCCCAATAATGCATCGGCATCTCCACAAGCATCTTATCTGTGCCTTCAATACAAATGCCGTTAAAAGACGAAAAGGCCGTTATATCCTTATCAAGATGCACCTCAAACCCCTTTTTAATACGAGGAATTGAAGCTTTTCGCTTTTCAGCCGCACTCATAAGTGCATCATAAGCAACATCTCTCATCTTGACAGCATTCACAAGTTCTTCATCTGAATATACCCTGAGATGGGGAGTTGCAACGACTGTGTCACACCCTTTATTATAAACGTCTTCCAGCATAGCAAGAGCTTCGTCAATATTCCTTGCCCCGTCATCTATGCCCGGAAGAATATGAGAATGCATATCTATCATATTTACTCCCTGTCGCGGATGCTTGCCGTGGCAGTGTAAACCGCTGCGGCGCCCGCTCTTTTTAATACTTTTGAGCATTCATCCATTGTTGCACCGGTAGTGAAAACATCATCAACAATAAGTATATTTTTTCCGGTCACATCGCCTTTTACTGCATATGCTCCTCTGACGTTTTCGATACGCCCCTTTTCAGTAAGCTCCTTCTGCTTCCTGGTTTCTCTTGTTTTACAAAGAAGTTCCTTATGCTGCTTTCCCGTAAGGCGGGCAATTTCTCTTGAAAGAAAATATGTTATATGTATATCCTTTTCCCTTTCTTCCTTTTTTGTCATCGGAACAAAGGTTATTACATCAAACCCTTCTTCTGACGCAATAATGCGGTTTGCCATAAGAAGTGCCAGATCCTTTATTACAGGATGACTTTTATACTTCATATTAAGCACCGCTTCACGCCCAAGTCCGAAATGCTCCATAAGAGGAATATTTTTATTAAAGTGAAAGCTTCTTTCGCGACATCTTCCGCAAATGGGTGAAGGGAATTCAGCCGAAAGGGAAATTCCGCATTTTTCGCAGGTGATACCGTCAACAAAAGGAATATCAGGCATACAGCTTCCGCAGAATATGGTGCGTTTTCCGATCACTTTAAGACAGGATGCACATTTTGGAGGAAAGATAAGCAAAGAAAGCCGATTTATTAGCTTCATTTACATCACTCCCCTTTTTCCACCGTATTTCATTTTACCATATTGTTACCTTTATGTCAAACATAAAAAGCAGACTTTTGTAAACAAAAGTCTGCTTTTATATTAATTTTTCTCAAATACAAACATTACCGAGTTAAAATCCCTTGAGGGAGCATAGGCTATACCCACAGTTTCAAGAAATTCTCCCCTGTAGACCTTCCCCGTTGTTCTTTCCCTGTACTCAGCATCGGGAACGAGATTTTTAAGCTTTATAAATTCATTTGGTGCAGAAGGAATGCCAAGCTTGTTGGCAACCATAACTGCCGCAAAGTCCTTCTTCTCGGATAAAAATTCCCAGGCGGCAACATTGCCGCTGAAGGGGCTTTTCAAGCGATAAAGCGCTGCATCGGTAATCTTCGTTCCGAAGGCCTTATAGGTCGCAACCTGATTTTTTATCACATTAAGCTCGTCTTCGGAAAGCTTTGTTAAGTCAAGCTCATAGCCGAACTGTCCCGTCATTGCCACGTTACCTCTTGTATGAAGAGGAGTAGTTCTTCCCACCTGATGGTTGGGAACGGCAGAAACGTGAGCACCCGCAGTTGATACGGGATAAACCAAAGCAGTTCCTTCCTGAATATAAAGCCTTTCTATGGCATCGGAATCGTCACTTGCCCAGATTTGCGGGAAGTAATAAAGCATACCCGGATCGAACCTTCCCCCACCTCCTGCGCAGCCTTCAAAAAGTACGTCGGGAAAGCGACTTGTAAGTGCCTCAAGCACGCGGTATAAGCCCAGCATATATCTGTGGGGAAGCTCCCTCTGCCTATCGGCAGTAAGCACCTCGTTTCCGATTTCCGACATATTTCTGTTCATATCCCATTTAACATAGCTTATGGATGCTGAAGACAAAACCTTTGCCACAGCATCGATTATATAGTCGCAAACCTCGTCCCTTGAAAAATCAAGTATGAGCTGCTGACGGCCAAGTCCTCTTCCTCTTCCGGGTATATGAATACACCAGTCGGGATGCGCCCTGTAAAGGTCAGAGTCGGGCGAAATCATTTCAGGCTCAAACCATAGGCCGAATTTTAATCCTATATCATTAATTTTCTTAGCCAAACCATCTATTCCGGAGGGCAGCTTTTCCTTGTATACCACCCAGTCGCCAAGGGAACAGTTGTCGGAATCTCTCTTTCCGAACCACCCGTCGTCAAGCACCAAAAGCTCAATTCCCACATCCTTTGCCTTTTCGGCGATGGCAAGTATTTTTTCTTCATTACAGGTAAAGTAAACAGCTTCCCATACGTTTATAAGCACGGGACGCACCGAGTCACGGTATTTACCGCGGCAAAGGCGTGTCCTGTACATTTTATGGTAGTTTCTTGACATTTCGCCTATGCCTGTGGATGAATAAACCATAACGGCTTCGGGGGAGTAAAATACTTCGCCGGGAGCAAGAAGCCAGGAAAAATCAAAGGAATTTATTCCCATTAAAACCCTTGTTGCGTTGTTATATTCAACCTCGGCTGTAGCCTCAAAGTTTCCGCTGTAAACAAGGGAAAAGCCGTATGCCTCGCCGTAGTCTTCCGTTGCATCAAGCCCCGACAGCATAATAAAGGGATTATGTCGGTGTCCCGATGCTCCGCGCTTTGAATCAACACCCTGAACGCCCTTATGAAGCGGTACTCTTTCTATATGGCGTTCCCTCGCCCATGAGCCGTTTAACGTGGTCATATTGTACTTATCATTGTTAAAGTCAATTGCTGTGCTCATAACCTTTTTAAGCTTGATGTCACAATCGGAATTATTTATGACAGTAACACGGCGGCTTATGGCATCAAATTCGGGAAGCACTGTATATGTAAGCATAACCGTGAGCTTTTTAAGTTCATCATAAAGCTCTATCTCTATGCTCTCTGCCTTATCCCCCTCCTCGGTGTAAACCGCAGGAAGACCTTTAATACTCTCTTTCCCCTTATAAATCCTATAGCCTTTATATAAAAGCTTTGTGTAGCTTGTGCCGTCAGAGTATTCTGCGTGGAAGGCAGGCTCTCTTAAATCTGAGCCGTAGGTGGCATACTCCTGGGGCAGAGTGTCAAGGCAGATGTTGCCAAGACCTTCGTTTCCGTAATCAAAAGGCGAAATGCTTCCGCCACGGTTAACGGAAAAGCCAAGCATATCGGATACGTTTGCTGTATAATTAAGCTTTTTGCCATAGTGGATATGCACCAGATATTTATCGTATACCACGCCCATTATGTAGCTTGAATTTTCGGTTTGCAGATTAAATATTTTATTTACCTCATCATAAATTATTGCCATAAAAACGCCTCCTTTATTTATATTATAAAGCCATGGAATCATAAATTCCATGGCAATATGTCGCTTATATATGTCGTTTTGTCGCTTTTTGTTATTCGTAAATGCGTGGAACTCTCTTTCCTATATCGCATACAACCTCATAATTTATTGTGCCTGCAAGGCGGGCAATTTCGTCTGCTGTGATTTCCTCAAATCCGCTTTTTCCGATTAAGATAACCTCATCGTCAACTTCTGCATCAACCTTTGATGCATCAACCATAAACTGATCCATACACACTCTTCCGAGGATTTTACAGCTTACGCCTTTTATCAGCACTCTGCCCTTGTTTGAAAGAAGCCTCGGATAACCGTCGGCATAGCCGCAGGATACGGTTGCGACGCGGATTCTTTCTTCTGCAACATAGGTATGGCCATAGCTTATGCCCTCGCCTTTTTCAACATATCTCACGGAAGAAACTCTGCTCTTCCAGGTAAGTGCGGGAATAAGACGGAGAGCAGCTTTATTCACCTCATCTGATGGATAAAGCCCGTATAAAACGATACCCGCCCTTACGAAGTCTCCGTATTTTTCATCCTGCTCCATAATGCCTGCGCTGTTGGCAATGTGACATTTTATGTCGGGAAGCTCCCTTTTAAGCTTTTCCGCAAAGGATGAAAACCTTTCTGTCTGAAGATTCATCGAGGTTTTATCCTTTTCGTCCGCCTTTGCATAATGGGTAAAAATCGCTTCAAGTGAAATATGAGGAAGCCTTTTTATCTCCTTTAATTCCCAGAGAGTTTCCTTGTTCGGAAAAAAGCCTATGCGGCTCATCCCTGTATCTATTGCGGCGTGGATTCTTGCATCCTTCCCCGCCTTTACCGCTTCCACAGCAACCGCTTTTGCTCCTTCAAAATCAGAAACGGTAAGAATTATTCCGTTTTCAATTAGCCTTGCCATATCCTCTTTCGGCACCGGTGCAAGGATTAAAATATCCTTTTTTGTGCCGCCTGCCCGAAGCTCCAATGCCTCATCGCTTGTGGCAACGGCGTACATTTTGGCATAGTCTTTGTAAATTTCTGCCGCTTTTAAGGCACCGTGACCGTAGGCATCAGCCTTTATTACGGCAACAACTTCCTTGCCCTTTGCCTTTTTTATTACTTCTTCCAGATTATGGAGAAGTGCCGCAGTATTAACTACGGCACATATGCGTTTTGTCATATATAGACCTTCTTACTTTAACTGTATTGACTCATCTGAGCCGGGGATTGATGCAATTTCGTTTTTTACCGACTTTAATACAAAGTGTGTTTCCGTTGCACCTACACCCTCCATACTTTTTATCTCTCTGTGAATACGCTCCAGGCTGTCGGAGGAATCCGTCAATATCTTAAGAAGAAAATCGTGCTTGCCCGTTAAATAATAGCAGGACTGGATATGCTCGCTCTTTTTTATCATTTCAACGAAGCTGTCGTAAAACTTGGGATGCTCCAAGCTTACGTCCATCATTGCTATAAGGTCGTTGCCCAAAATTTTCTGATTAAGGGTAATTGTGTAGGATTCGATAATCCCCGCACCCTCCATCTTCCTTATCCGCTCTAAAATGGCGGAAACGGAAAGATTAATTTCCTTGGCAATGTCGGATGCCTTCATCCTTGCATTTTTCTTAAGACATGAAAGAATGGCATAGTCTGTTTTATCAAGAAGCTTTTCCATAAAATTCCTCACATAAGACCGTATTCGAAACGGTGAGCGGTAAAGCGGTTTACTGCGCTTCCCGTCATCTTTATCATAATTGTATTTTCATCCTTCTTAAGGAGAGGCGTTAAATAAAATTCGTGCTCGTTCCAGAGGCTGAAGCCGCAGAAATTGGTGTTTACAAAGCACTCTGCCATTTCTTCACCCGTTACCTTAAGATAAACGTTTTCCGTTTCTTCCACCGTGATTTTTGCTTCGTAGGTCTTCACAAAGTTTTCTTCATCGTCGGAAACCAGAGTGAAAGCGGGATTTACATAAACCTTTGCTTCTTCTGAAAATTCCTTTGCTTCCTTTTCTTCATCAACCAAAATTGCGATGCTTTCACGGCGCTTTAAGTTAAGATTAAATTCAGTCTTATCGCCCACAGTTTTGCAGCTTATTTCCCTAACTGTACCTTTCCAGAAATCCATTGCAACAAGCTGTCCTGCCGCATATATTTTGGCCTTTGCCGAAATTTCTTCTTCGCCCTCGTTTGTAAAGAAGAATACGTCAACTCCGTCCTTTATAATGTGGGTTGCTCGTAAATCCTTAAAGGGTTTATCAAGATAAACCGTTCTTTCGGGGATTTCCGAAATATCCTTTGCCTGCTTCAATGTGGGAAGAACCCCGTTTTTATCAAAGTAAGCATATTCGTAGCTGTTTTCACCGATTGTAAGAACTCCGTCCGATACATTTTCCTCTGTTATGAAGCTTTCGGGAACATAGTTGAATTCCACCTGATTTTCATAAAGAGGAGCAACCTCTTCAATGGAAAGCTCACGGTTTTTGCAGGGAACAACCACCTTTGTGGCATTTTTCGAATCTGTCATAAGACAGGAAATTCTCTTTATATAAGTTGCGATGGTGTCAAAGTGCTTCCACCAGATATTGTTGGGCCCTACATCCGGGGGACGCTCGTCCTTTCTTCTTTCTGTTACGCTGTAGTAGAAAGCGTGAGGAATGAAGAAGTTTACACCTCTTACACCCAGCCAGTCGGTATACCACTTAAGGTCACCGCCGTTAAAGTTCCAGGGAATGTTATCCTTGCAGCAGGCACCGTAGCACTCGTTGGAGTTTCTTCTGCGTCCCATTACTCTTGCGGCATCGGCAGAACACTTACCCTGAGCAGATTCATTGCCGCCCGAAAGACCGCCCTTTTCGGGAGCAATCCATCTTAAAACGATGTCCTGCCCGGGAACGTGGAAGTACTTTTCACACTCGATATCGTCACCCTTGTGAGGATGTCCCATAAGAGCGATGCCGTGGTTTTCACACCAGGTGGAAAGACTCTTATAGTAAATATCATTTTCACGGTCAAAAAGTGCCTTTTTATAAATTTCGATGGTTTCGTTATTTTCGCCTGTATAAAGACCTTCGAGGTCGGAAAGCTTTCCTCCGAGAGAGGTTATTACATCCTCAAAGCCCCATGTCCAGGGGAAGCATCCTCTTCTCGCACCTCTTCCAAGAGAAGAAGGCTCGTCGGTAAAGAAGCCGATTACGGTGTTTCCGAAATATTTCTTAACCTCGGCATAATAACGCTCGTGGGTAAGCTCAATAAACTTATCAACGGATTCCTGATTAAGAAGGTCTGCTGCCAGGGGTGCGTTTGGCTGTCCGTCGTCCTCACCGAAATGAATACCGCGGATTTTACCCTTACTTTCAACCTGCATTATGTATTTTCCGCTTTTGGTTTTTGCTATAAGCTTTCCTTCGTCGGTGTTATCGGCAAGGATAATTGCCTGGGATGCAAACTTGGGATTTGCAGCAACAACAAGACCGTGGGCACTTCCCGAAGGATACATTGCCTCATCGTATAAAATAACCTTCATATCAAGGCGTGCGGCATTTTCCACAGCCACCTTCATAAAGTGCATAAATTTATCGGATAAATACTGAATACTTTCCGGCACACCGATTCTGGGGTGTAGTACAACGCCGTGAACACCGTGAGCATTAAAGTCAGTAAGCTGACGGATAATTTCCTCATCGGTAAAGTCGTCGTTTAAAAACCAGAAAGGCATGGGAGAAAACTCACGAGCCGGAGTTTTCAGCTTTTCTATAAGAGTATAAGTCTTATTCATGTTAACCCTCCCCTTTATTTTTACAAGGATAATTATACTACACAGCCCTTGTTTAGTCAATAAAAAAGCCCCACTTTTTATAAAAAAGTGGGGCTTATGGGCGGGATAGTATCTGTAAGGCTTTATGTTATTCTTCCCTAAGGCGCAGCGTTTACGATGCACCGCCGGTATGCGAATCCGTTGAGGCGCTCAGAAAAACTCAGGGCAAAGGATTTCATCCCTTCCCGACACGTTCCCAAAACATAATAAAAACGGGAGGGCATAGAAGCCCTCCCCTACATTTTATCTTATTCCTTACCGATTAAGTTTCTCTTAATCTTGTTGGAGGAATTCTTGATAAATTCCTTATCTCTTATCTTAACCTTTGCAATCTGCTTGTATCTGGGGTAATCACGGAAGGTTTCGTTGATGTCCTTCATAAGGCGTGCTTCGATGTTTTCCTCTGCCATTGCCTTAACTAAATCTTCATCAAGGAATACCTCTGCCTGAAGGGCATCCTCCTGACCGTTTTCGTCAGCTATTGCATATACAACAACTTCCTTAACATAGTCAAGGTTACCAATCTGCTCTTCAAGCTCTTCGGGATATACGTTTTTACCGTTGGTTAAAACTATCATATTCTTCTTACGGCCTGTAATCTTAAGTCTGCCTTCGGGATCAAGCTTACCGTAGTCACCTGTTGCAAACCATCCGTCCTTAATAGCTTCTTCTGTAAGGTCGGGGCGCTTGTAGTAACCAAGCATTACGTTATCACCCTTAACGCAGATTTCGCCGATGCCTTCTTCTGTCTCGTCAAGAAGCTTCATCTCAAGGCAGGGAAGCACGAAACCAACTGTTGTGCAATCATTATGCTCTCTTCTGTTAACGGCAATCAAGGGAGAACACTCGGAAATTCCGTATCCGTTCATAAGGAAAATACCGATGCTGTCAAAGAACTCGCCAAGCTCTGCACGAACGGGGGCACCGCCGCAGATGAGCTTGAAAAGATTTCCGCCGAAGGACTCGTGAATTGTCTTAAAGAACTTCTTACGAAGGTCAATTCCGAACTTTCTCAAGAAATTACTTACCTTGATTAAAATCTTAAGGCCCTTTTCCTTGCCGCCTTCTTTAGCTGCCGCCCATATCTTTTTATAGAAAAGCTCAGCAAAAGCGGGAACTATGTACATATAGTCGGGCTTGAATTCCTGCATATTTTTAAGAACCTGGGTAAGCTTTGCATTTATGCACATTGTAGCATGACCGTGGATACCAACAAGTATTCCGGGAACGGCCTCATATGTGTGATGGAAGGGAAGCACTGCAAGCTCAACAGTTGAAATGCTTGATACCTGCATTCCGTAGTAAATCATAGAGCAAAGGTTGTGCTCAGAAAGCATTACGCCCTTGGGATCTCCTGTTGTACCGGAGGTGTAGATAAGCATCTTAAGTACGTTCTGATCGCCCTGCATATCAACATAGCTTCTGTCCCCTTCTTCGTAGAGCTTTTTGCCCTTTTCAAGGAACTTTTTATAGGATAAGAACTTACCCTCGTCCTCTTCACGGTCAAAGCCGATGAAGTACTTGATGTTGGTGAATTCCGCTTCTCTTTCGTGGAAAATATCCTCAAACTTTGATGCGTAGAAGAATACTTCACTGTCGGAGTTGTTTACAACTCTTACCATATCGTCAATGGGCATCTCCTTGTCAATCGGAACGAAAACTCCTTCGGACATAAGCATTGTAAGGTAGGTGCAAATCCAGTCATAGCTGTTTTCGCCGGATGTTGCAACGTGCTTTGTTGCCATGCCGATGGAAGAAAGTGCTGTTCCGAGATAGTCAACGATCTTTCTGAATTCGTTGTAGGAAGCAGACTTTATTTCCTTACCGTCTCTCCACTTATATAAGGGCTTGTCACCGCAGGCGGCAACCGCCTTATTAAGCATATCTTTAATAGAGTCAAATTTTTCAACTTCGTTAAGCTTTAAATTTATCTTTCCCATAAAGAAACCTCCAATATAATATTCCCTATTATTATACATCATATTGAATACTATGTCAATAGTTTTCGGCAAAATGATGTCATTCAGATTTCCTTATTCCGGAAGCTTTTCGCCCTTCACTATGGATATAAGATAATAGCATCTGTCCTTTGTATAGTCTGACGCCGTCACGTTTCTCACCATAGCTTCACCGCTTCCGCCTTCCCAGGCCTTTGCCGCTTCTTCTACTGCCGCTTCTTTCTCGGCAATCCATAAAAGTTCATCTTCTTCAAGGGCGGCAAAGTCATCTTTATCCATATTATCACTTAAATATGTGTATATTTCATTAAGGAGTTCATCCCATTTTAAGAATATATTGCGGCTTTCAATATTGATATCAGTCTGAGTTATAGTATTTTTATTTTTAATTTCGCTGTATTCTTCAATTTCCGCAGCTTTAGTCAAAAATTCCTCCGCCTTCTCTTCGCTTATGTAGTCATTTTGGCAACCCACAAATGCAAGAGCCAACACCAAAGTAAGCATAACAACCATTAATCTTTTAAATATTTTCATAAAATCACCTCACAATTATTTTACCACAAAATTCCTCTTTTGTCCATATGATTCAAATATCTTTTATGACCTATGCCGCGTAATCCAAAACCGAAAGCACCCTATTCTTTTTTCCACACAACATCTGAAAATCTGTAAATTCCGTCACCAACTCTCAGAATATTAAAAATTTCTGCACCATCCGTAGAAACCGCAAGTTCTCCAATAGTAGACCAGACGGGCTCTCCGTCCGCAGTCCACATCATGCGCATAATATAATAATCTTTATCTTTATATTTTAAAGCTCCTCCGCATGCATAGCCTATATCTCTTCCCGTGTGATGTTCCGCAAGTAAATACGGAAAAGATTCATCATCCACACTTCCGATATGTTCAAGGCACAAATTCTGTGCCGCTTCCGCAGATATTCCATCGGTATTTTCTATCGGGATAACTGTTCCGCAGTCTTCTATATCATCTTTAAGCTTTTCTGATTTGTTTTCCTCAACTCTCTCCCATAAAAGTTCCATATCCTTACGCCCACAAAGATAAACCTCTTCCACATCTTCAATCCTGTCATCTTTGATATCAAATTTTATTTCCATATCATTTTCATCAAGTATTGTATCTGCATAAAGCCACAAATAAAGCTTATCCTTTTTTATTTTATATTTAAACGATTTATAATCACCGTATATACTGCTAATCAGCATTTTACCGGAAAAACTAAGCTCATCCCCCTGTACAGAAATCTTTTCTGTCTGTACTGCCCGTCCTATCAGCAGTCTGTCATTTTTAGGAAGAAAGCAACATACTGCAATAAAAATTATCCCTAAGGCAAAAAATACCCACCAATAAATTTTTTTCATAACAAAAAGTTCCTCCTTATAACAAAGTCTATTTCCTTTTTTATTATATCATCTTTTCAATTTATTGTCTATATTTTCCGCACGAAAAAGCCGCCCTCATCGGGCGGCTTTTATCAAAATGCTTTTGAATTTTTAAGGGCTTTATAAACTATGGGAGTAACGGCTGCGGTGATGATGATTTCGGGAATCATATAAAGTCCGTTATAAATCACAGAATAGATAAATGCAAGGCCGTTTCCCGAAAAAGTATCAAGAATTTTTCCGCCGAAGGCATAAAATCCCTCCTGGGAGAAAAACCACTCCGCATAGCTTCCCCAGAGTATGTATCCCGAAGCAATATGGGCTACATAGCGAAGGAAAGTCACAAAGGCAGAACCTGCAAGAATTGCAACCTCATCATTTTTGATTTTGTTTTTGAAAATGCCTGATAAGCCCAATACCGTGTATGCAAGGGTATAGTCAAGTAAGCACATTAAAATGGCTTTCCACAAAATCATCTGATCTTCGCCGGGCAAAAATGCCGCACTTATGGTGGAGGCACCCAAAAACATCTGAATCACGCTGAAACAGAGCGCCGATAACACGCCTGTCTTCATTCCGTAAATCATACCGATTAAGCAGACGGGCATCATTGAAGCAAGGGTTATTCCCCCGCCGAAGGGCAGTGCAAAGGGCTGAATTACCGAAAGCACGCTGCCCAGTGCAATAAGCATTGCACAAACTACAAGTTTTTTTGTTTTCATTTCTTTCAATCCTTTCAGGAAGCACACATAAGACACTCCATACACGCCTTAAACTTGGTAAATTTGCACTCTTTCAATTTGTCGTCCTCGAAAGGCGCCAGCCTTACTTCGTCCTCCGCATTAAAATTGCACTAAATTTCCCTGCGTTTAAGGTTTAAGAGTTTGAATCAAAAATTCAAACCATATATCGAGTGACTTCCGTGTGCTTTGATAATATCGCAAAAGGCAAGGATTGATAATTCGCTTTTCTTAAAGCTTTTCCCGGCAAATGAAACCGGAAATGCGCTTTTCATCTGTCGCGCGCACAAATGAAAAAGCTGCATCCAAAAAAGGATACAGCCTGAAAGCTAAGCTATTATCCCTTCGTTGGCATTACCCAAATCAGGTTATACGGGTCTAAGCGGCACTACGCTTACTCTCAGCTTGCTTGCGCAAGCTCCCCCTTTTGCTGAATTCATTATACTACAAAATTTTATTTTGTCAAGTCTTTATTTAGCTTTCGTCTCATACGGTTGACGTGGCGTTCAAAGCTTCCGCTTTCTATAAATTCGGAAAGCACATACTGATCGAGTACCGGCACCGAACAGGAAAAGGCACCAAGGTGCTTTTCGTATTTATCCGACAGGCTGTCCGGCAGAATCATATACCCTATTCTCATCGACGGCGAAAGGCTTTTTGAAAAGGTGTTTATGTATAAAACATTTTTCCCCTTATTCATAGAATACAATGTTTCGCGGCTGGCACCCGGCGCGAAAAATTCGCTTCCGAAATCGTCTTCTATTATAAATCCCTTTTTACTTGCCCATGAAAGGTATTCATACCTTTTACCTGCCGAAGTGGTTACATTGGAAGGATAGCTTCTAAAAGGCGTTACGTGAAGCACATCAAAGCCGCCCTTTACCAGTTCATCCGACCTTATGCCGTCATTTCCCATTTTAAGCTTTTTTATTTTCACGCCTTCGCCCCTGTACACCGCTTCAATCTGTGAATAGGACGGATTTTCTATTCCGTAAATTTTGTCTCTGCCAAGTACCTTTACCGCCGAGGCGTAAAGCTGCTCCGCACCGGAACCTATTATTATGTTTTCGGGCGAAGTGAAAATTCCGCGGTATCTTAAAAGATAGGATGCAATAGCATTTCTTAAAACGGCGCACCCTCTCCCCGGTGCTTTTCTGAAAAGAAGCTCCCCTTTTTCAGAAAGCACCTTTCTTACGGTCTTAAACCACAGAGAATATTCAAACTCCGATATTTCGCCCGTCTCCTCCGAAAGATAGGTTATGCTTTTTTCGCTTTCTTCCTCGCGTTCCTTTAATACCTCAATGTCAGACACAAAATATCCGCTCCGCTCCCTCGGCATTATATAGCCTTCATCTATAAGCATACCGTATGCCTTTTCCACGGTTATCACGCTGACATTCTCTTTTTCCGCCGTAACACGCTTGGATGGTAACTTTTCGCCTTTTTTAAGCTCACCTTCGGTTATTTTATTTTTTATTTTTTTATATACATCCAAATATTTTTTCTCTTCCATCTGGTTATACATTTTTCTCCTTTTTTGATTATTTACATACTATCAGATTAATATTATAATACAGAAAACAAAATTTGTAAAGGAGCATTTTTATGAGCTATAAAAAACTTCTTACCATTCAGGATATATCCTGTGTAGGTCAGTGTTCAATGACTGTTGCACTCCCCATTGTTTCCGCCTGCGGAGTTGAGTGTGCAATTCTCCCCTCTGCGGTTTTATCCACCCACACCGGCGGATTTACCGGCTTTACCTTCCGCGATCTGACAGAAGACCTTCCCGGAATAAAGGACCACTGGGTAAAGGAAGGAATTTCCTTTGATGCCATATACACAGGCTACCTTGGAAGCACCAAGCAGATTGGCTATGTAGCCGACATCTTTTCCGCCGTTTCAAAGGAAGGCTCATTAAAGATAGTTGACCCTGCAATGGCAGATAACGGAAAGCTTTACTATGGCTTTGACGATGTTTATGCAAAGGAAATGCTTTCCCTTTGCCGTAATGCCGACTACATACTTCCGAACATCACCGAAGCCTGCTTTATGACGGATACGGAATATAAGGAAACTTATGACAGAGCTTATGTTGACAGTTTAATTAAAAAGCTTACGGATGCAGGCTGCAAAAACATAATATTCACAGGAATTTCCTACGAAGAGGGAAAAACCGGGGTTGTAGTTTTTGAAAACGGAGAATATTCCTACTACGAACACGAAAAGCTTAAAAACAGCTGTCACGGAACGGGCGATATTTTTGCCTCGGCATTCTCAGGTGCTCTCCTTCGCGGAAAGACAGCTTATGAAGCCGCAAAAATTGCCGCAGACTATACCTATCTTGCAATAAAGTACACAGCAACACTGGATAATCACTGGTACGGCGCCGCATTCGAGCCCGTCATCCCCGACCTTTTAAGAATGTTATCTGAATAAAACGATAAAAAGATGGAACCCAACGGCGGTACTTCTTAGGGAGAAGCCGGTTTTGGCTTGTTATTTTCCGCTGATAGTGCGCAAAAAAAACGCAGATATACGCCAGTATGACTGCGTTTTTTAACTTCTCTAAGGCGAAAAATTCCTAACCCAAAACTGCGAATGCACCACAAAATTCTCGATTTTGAGTGCAGGACACGGAAAAAAGCCGAAGGAATCCTTGACGGATATGTGAAAA
>JAFQQJ010000018.1 GCA_017411325.1 Clostridia bacterium
CTGGGGTTCAACTCCTTACGAAAAACCTTCGACAGTAACGAAAATAGTGTTTTAGAGGAACACCACTCGAACCCTGAAAAACCGCATGAAAAAGCGTGATGACACTACTGACAGTAATATCATCACGCTACTATGGTGGAGGCGACGGGAGTCGAACCCGTGTCCGAAAATCTATCCGCACAGGCATCTCCGGGTGCAGCTTATGGTCAGGATTCCCCCGCACTTAAGTCCACAAGCAAACTTAAGCGGTCGGTAGCTTCATCAGTCATGCCGTGCTCAAAGCTTTGCACGGTCACGTTCACCGCTAATCGACGCCCGAGCCGGAGTCGCGGTTATCCCCGGGCGGACGGCTGCACGTTAGGCAGCGATTGCTAAATTTCTGTTAGCGTTTATATTTAGAATTGAGTTTTTTAAGTGGTACTCGCCACTACCCGCTTCCCATGGTTCAAAATCCCCGTCGAAACCGGAACGCCCCCAAATGAACAAATTGCAACAAAGCAATTTGTGAATGGAAAATGCAAAAACGGCGCTGGCGCAAAAAAGCGAATAGCTTTTTTAGGCTTTTGCATTATAAAATAGAAAATACGAACAGTATTTTCTGAAACAAATTGCAACAAAGCAATTTATGAACGAAAAATGCAAAAACGGCGGTTTTCCGTCTATCATATTCTACCACAGCTTTATTACACAGCCGTTTCCGATATGTTAAATTATCAATAATCTTTTCCGCGCATCTGTCTCTCAATATCGCGGTTTGCCTGCTTTTTAGCCATATCGTCTCGCTTATCATAGAGCTTTTTACCCTTACAAAGCGCAATTTCAATTTTAACCCTTCCGTGTTTAAGGTAGGCAGACAAGGGAATGATTGCACAGCCTTCCTGCTGAACCTTGCCGTAAAGCTTCATAATTTCTGCCTTATGGAGCAGAAGCTTTTTGGGGCGAAGCGGATCTTTATTGAATATATTGCCCTTTTCATAGGGGCTTATATGCATCCCGTAAATAAAAAGCTCGCCATTATCGACATGAGCATAAGAGTCCTTTAAGTTTACCTTGCCCATACGCATGGACTTTACTTCCGTTCCGAAAAGCTCAATTCCTGCTTCATACTTTTCAAGAATAAAATAGTTTCTCGCCGCGGTTTTATTGGATGCCAGAGTCTTTATTCCTTCTCCCACTTCACGCCCTCCTTTCTTCCGGGTTAAAAACGGAGCATTGGATTTCCAACGCTCCGTTTATTTGCTTATTCAGCAGTTTCTTCTGTAGCTTCTTCTACGGGAGCTTCTTCAGTAACTTCTTCAGTAGCCTCAGCAGTTTCTTCTACAACAGCGTCTTCATCGATAATCAGCTCGGGAGCCTCTGTAACGATTTCTTCGCCTGCTACATTGCTGTCCATCTTCTTAGCGATAAGAGAAAGAGAAACAGATGTAATAACGAAGAGGATTGCAAGCACAACTGTAATCTTTGCAAGAACGCCGTCCATTGTCTTACCCTTGTTCTTACCGAAGAATGTTTCTGCTCCTCCTGCGATGCTTCCGGAAAGACCCTGAGATTTACCGGACTGGAAAAGTACTGTTACCATAAGACCGAATGCGATCAGAATGTGAATAACGGTAACTACAATTTTTAATGCTGCCATCTTTGTTCATTCCTTTCTGAAATATGTAAAATTTACCTCTTTTGTAAACTTCTCAAAACAGTTTACCACATATTTCAGAAAAATACAACTCTTTTTTTAAATTTTTATTCTGTAAAGTGAAGAATTTTCACCCAATTCAGTCTCAATCTTTGTTAATCTGTTATATTTTGCACATCTCTCGCCCCTTGAGGGTGCTCCCGTTTTGATTTGTCCGCTGCCCAGCGCCACCGCAATATCGGCTATTGAGGAGTCCTCCGTTTCCCCGCTACGGTGAGAAATTATGGTTTTATAGCCCGCCTTATGCGCCGTATCCACGGCACTGATTGCCTCAGTTAGTGTTCCTATCTGATTGATTTTCACAAGCACCGCATTACCTGCCCCAAGCGCGATGCCTTTTTTTATTCTTTTCGTATTTGTCACAAAAAGGTCATCTCCCACCAACTGACATTTATCTCCTATCATCGTTGTGAGGCTCTGCCAGCCCTGCCAGTCCTCCTCAGCCAGGGGATCCTCCATAGAAAATATGGGATAGCTTTCGGATAGATTTTTAAAATAAGTCACCATTTCGCCTGAGGTATAACGTTTTCCTGACTTCGGCAGAACGTAGTTTTCACCGTCAAACCATTCGCTTGATGCCGCATCAATCGAAAGAAGTATATCCTCTCCGGGAGTAAGACCCGCCTTCTCCGTTGCTCGGATTATCAGCTCCAGCGCTTCCTCGTCGCCCGTCAGCTCCGGCGCAAAGCCGCCCTCGTCTCCGACGGAGGTTCTCCCGCCTTCGCTTTTTATTATACTTTTAAGGGAATGGAATACTTCCGCTCCCATCCTGACGGCTTCTGCCACAGAGCTTGCCGATGCGGGCATAATCATAAATTCCTGAATGTCCACATTATTGTCGGCGTGAGCACCTCCGTTTAATATATTCATCATCGGGGTGGGCATAATGTGGGCATTTACCCCGCCAAGATAGCGGTAAAGGGGAACTCCGAGAGCATTTGATGCCGCACGGGCACAGGCAACGGAAACCGAAAGTATTGCATTTGCACCAAGGCGCTTTTTTTCCTCGGTGCCGTCGGCTTCAATCATTATTCTATCAAGCTCCCGCTGATTGAAAACGCATTTTCCTTTAAGCTCATCGTTTATCACTTTATTTACGTTTCCGACCGCCTTTAATACGCCTTTACCGAGAAAGCGCTCTCCTCCGTCGCGAAGCTCGTGCGCTTCCGCCGCGCCTGTGGACGCCCCCGACGGAACGGAGGCAACGCCCTTTACTCCGTTTTCTAAGGTAACCTCCGCTTCCACCGTGGGAAAACCGCGGGAATCCAAAATTTCCCTTGCCTTAACTTCCTTTATATACATAAAAAACCGCCTTTCATAATTGCTTATACTGTAATTATCGTCAGTTTTTCTTTATTTATACTTACAGGACAAGAAAACAATTAATAACGGAAGGGATAAATCCCTTCCCTACGATATTTAATTCCGTCAGATATGCGAAAAACCTGCAGGCATTGCCTGCAGGTTTCGTATTAGTTAGTATAGTTATCGAAATAGCCCTGAACAAGGACAACGGGTGTTCCCTTGTCGCCGGAGCCCGATGTAAGGTCGCAGAGCGAACCGATTAAATCAGTAAGCTGACGGGGTGTTGTTCCCTGGGAAGCCATATTACCCACAAGGTTTCCGTCCTTTTTCTTGATGCTTTCGGAAATTGCCTGCTTTAATGCCTCGCCCGACAAATCCTTATAGTCGTTATCCGCAAGATACTTAAGCTTAAGCTCGTTGGGTGTACCTATAAGACCGTCGGTAAATGCGGGAGAAACAACCGGGTCTGCAAGCTCCCATATCTTGCCCTGAGGATCCTTGAAGGCACCGTCGCCGTAAACCATAACTTCAACGTGAGCACCGGTTCTATCAAGTACCTGCTTCTGTATTTCCAGAACAAGGCCCTTACACTCTCTGGGGAAAAGCTTTATCTTATCTTCAGTAGACTTGTTTGAGCCAAGAAGTCCGTACTTTTCGTTGTATCCGCTTCCGTTTACGGGTGATGTTAATATTTCGTCAATTCCCACAACGGTTTTAGCACCTGCAGCTTTCAAGATACGCTTTGTTCTTGCCCTTGTATGAATGTCACAGTTTAATACTGTATCGGTATAATCAAGAATTGCCTTTGCCTGATTTGCGAAAACGATTTCAACCTCGGCACCCATTTCCTTTATAAGGTTACCGTAGTATTCAACATAGTCAACACCGGTAAATTCGTGCTTGTTTTCGCCGAAAAGCTCTCTGTATTTCTCTAAAGAGAGAACATCGGAATAGGGGTTCACCCCTGCTGCGTCAACCTTATCAAGGCTTACGAGCTCGTTACCAACCTCGTCTGAGGGATAGCTTAACATAAGGACAATTTTCTTTGCGCCCTTTGCGATTCCTCGGAGGCATATAGCAAAACGGTTACGGGAAAGGATGGGGAAAATAACACCCACGGTTTCTCCGCCAAGCTTCGCCTTTACATCTTCTGCAATATCGTCAACAGATGCATAGTTACCCTGTGCACGTGCTACGATTGACTCTGTAATGGAAATAACGTCACGGTCACGAAGGGAAAATCCTTCATACTCTGCTGCCTCGATAACGCTGTCAGCCACTATTTTCGCAAGGTCATCCCCTTCACGGATAATGGGACAACGGATACCGCGGGATACCGTTCCGACTCTTCTTTCTTTTTCCATAAACCTTCAGTCCTTTCAAATAAGTTTGTCATAAGCATTTGCTTTAACAACACTACCTTATTATTTTACATCTTTTTCCCGAAATATTCAATAGAAATTTTTATATTATGGAAAATTTTTTTGTTTTTTTCGGTATCTCACATAAAATTTCGGCAAATATTTTTTTCATTTTTATATTATTTTTTAACTTTTTATCCTTTTGCTTAAAAATAAAAGGGCAATTAAATTGGGAATTGCCATTGCTGCATTCATTACCTTTGCAAGAGTCCACACCGTGGGAACGGAAATGAAAGGCCCGAGAAAAACCGCCAGAGTATATAAAAAACGGTATGCCCTGATTCCCCTTTTATCGCTTTTTGTTATATAGGAAAGGCACGCTTCTCCATAGCAGCTCCATCCGATTATGGTTGAAAATGCAAAAAGGACAACGCACAGCGTAAAAAGAAGCGATGCAACATCTCCGCCCTTAAAAAAGCCTGTTTCAAAGGTTTTTTCCGCAATTTCAGCCCCCGTCATACCGCCTTCTTTATAGCTTCCCGTAACTAAAACGGCAAGAGACGTAAGGGTACAGATTACAAAAGTATCTATAAAAACCGACACCATTGATAAAAGCCCCTGGCTTTCGGGCGAATCGGTTTTTGCCGAAGCATCGGCTATGGGCGATGTACCAAGCCCCGCTTCGTTTGAAAATACGCCGCCGGAGAGGCCTTGACGGAGTGCCTCCCTCAAAGTTATGCCCGATGCCGCACCCAGCACCGCCTCAGGCGAAAAGGCACTTTTTATGACAAGATATATTGAAGGGATTATTTTTTCGGCGTTACCTGCTATAACTATTATGCAAAGGGATATGTACAAAAGTGCCATAAAGGGAACGGTCAGTTCGGCAATACGGGAAATTCTTTTTATTCCGCCCACAAGGGCGATTCCCGATAAAACAGCGGCAAGGATGGCACAAGCCACCGTAACCGATGAAAAAGAGACATTTCCGAATTTTATAAAATCAGGGTTGTTATTATCCTTCAAAAAGCTTCCTACAGCATCGGCTATGGCGTTTGACTGAACCAATGTCCCCATTCCGAGCAAGGATGCGCAAAGCCCCGAAAAGGCGAAAAAATAAGAAAGCGGCTTAAACGCCTTCCCCATTCCAAGCTCAATATAGTAAAAAGGGCCCCCTTTTGTTTCCCCGTTTTCCGTGATGCGGTATTTTACGGCAAGGAAGCCTTCTGCATATTTTGTTGCCATACCGAAAAAGGCGGCTGCCAGCATCCATAAAAGGGCTCCGGGCCCGCCTAAGGAAATTGATGCGGCAACGCCAATTATATTTCCCGTTCCGATGGTTGCCGAAAGGGACGTGCAAAGCGATGCAAAGGGCGAAATTTCTCCCTCGCCTTTATCATTTTTCCTCAGCAGGGATAAAAGCGCTTCCTTTAATTTTCTCACCTGAAGAAAGTTGAGCTTTATTGTAAAATAAATGCCGGATGCAAGTATTAACAGGGCAAGAGGCCCTCCCCACAGAAAGCTGTCTGCCATATAAAGAAATTCCGTAAAATTCATATATACCCCTCCGCTTATTACTTATGCAAAGGGCAAAATAAAAATGCAGGCAATTTATAGTGAAATGAAAAACGTAATTGTATGTGGTTGTTCCGTTGATATAGTGCACTCCCTTTTTAAGGAGATAGGAAAAAATGTTTCAGAACGGACAAACTGCACCGCCCGAAGGCGTATATAGATACGTCGAGGGTGAAGTTTGTTCGTAGCAAAAAGGCTTAAAATGAAGAAAAATCGCAGTACTGCGATTTTTCAACAATATTTTTCAACATAGAGTTTGTAACTTTGTCCAATTCTTTAATTTATTTGCCTTTTTGCGGTCTGGACTTTTTTTACATCTCCTTTTTATTCCATTTCTATAAGACCGTAGTCCTTATCGTTTCTCTTGTAAACCAGCTTTGTTTCTTCCGTTACCGCATCCTTGAAAACGAAGAATGCGTGGCCAAGCAGGTTCATCTGCAAAATTGCTTCTTCCGTGCTCATGGGCTTTAAGGCGATTTTCTTCTGCTTTACAACGTTGAATTCCTTTTCTTCTTCGGTTTCGGTGCCCGTTTCAAAGTTTGAAGCATCAAAAGCATTTTCACGAAGCCTTTTTTCAAGGCGGGTTTTATTTTTCCTTATCTGACGCTCAATTACCGTAACCACCTTGTCAATTGCCGTGTAGGCATCGTCCGTATTTTCCTCGGCACGGTAAATCATTCCTCCGGAAAAGACTGTTACCTCCATAACGCTGCGGTCTCCCTTTTCACCCGTTAAGGTTACTTTCGCCTCTGCGTCCTCCCGGAAGAATTTGTCCAGCTTTGAAAGCTTCTTTTCGATTAATTCCTTAAGACGCTCTTCAATTTCAATTCTTCTTCCGCTGATGATAACCTTCATATAAACAGCCCCTTTCGTTTTTACCGGAAGGATTTCCCTTCTTTATTTATAATATACCATATTTGCACAAAAAAATCAATATATTTTTATATTTTTAATATAACTTGCACAAAATCTTTACCGAATTGTAATATAAAGGGGCGAAAAAATACGGAAGGTGCCACCTTCCGTATTTTTTCACTTTATCATTTCGTTAAATTCTTCTTCCGTTATGAGGGTAACGCCCAAATCCTTTGCTTTGGTTAATTTACTTCCCGCCTCGTCGCCAAAGAGGACATAGCTTGTCTTTTTGGATACCGAGCCCGACACCTTGCCGCCGAAGCGCTCGATTATCGCCGACGCCTGATCGCGGGTATATGTGGGAAGCGTACCCGTAAGAACGAAGGTCAGTCCCGAAAAGCGCTCGTCCGTCAGTTCCTCTTCCTTATATACTGTGTTAACTCCAGCACCAACAAGATTTTGGATATTGGAAAGATTCTGCGTTTCCGACATATAGGTAACAATGTTTTTCGCCGTGATGGGGCCGATATCTTCTATTGCCGAAAGCTCCTCTTCGTTTGCTGCCATAAAAGCATCCAGGGTCTTGAAGTGTTTTGCCAGGCTCTTTCCCGCACTCTGCCCTACCTGACGGATACCGAGAGCAAATATGAGATTGGATAAATCGCTTTCTTTAGACTTTTTAATTGCCTCGTCTAAGTTTTCCGCAGATTTTTCGCCCATTTTATCAAGGGCTGCCACATCTTCCTTTTTAAGATAGTAAAGGTCGGCTGTGGAGGATATAAGCTTTCGCTCAAGCAACTGAGCAATTATTGCAGGGCCGAGACCGTCGATATTCATGGCATCGCGGGACACGAAATGCTCGATATTTCGCTGAAGCTGGGCGGGGCATTCGTTTCCGCTGCAACGGATTGCCGCCTCGTTTTCATAGCGTACCGTTTTTGCACCGCATACCGGGCAAGTCTCCGGCATATTGAACTTCCTTTCTTCACCCGTTCGCTTTTCCTTTACAACAGAAACCACCTCTGGAATGATTTCTCCCGCCTTTTGTATGATTACGGTGTCGCCAATCATCATATCCTTCTGACGGATGAAGTCGATGTTGTGAAGGGTTGCCCTTCCCACGGTTGTTCCGCCGATAAATACCGGAGTTAAAACCGCATTGGGCGTTAAAACACCGGTGCGTCCCACCTGAATTTCAATATCAAGAAGCTTTGTTTCCTTCTGTTCGGGCGGATATTTATAGGCAATTGCCCATCTGGGCGCCTTTGCTGTGGAGCCTAATTTTTCACGGTAGGAAAGCTCATTTACCTTTATAACCGCACCGTCAATTTCGAAGCCTAAATTGTATTCGCCGCTTCCGATTTTTTCGATTTCGGCAATGGCTTCGTCAATTGTTTTACAGCTTTTTCTCACAGGCACCATCTTAAAGCCGAGACTTTCAAGATAGGAAAGAGACTCTGTATGTGTATCAAAGGTTTTCGCATCGCATTTTTGTACGTTGAAAATTAAAATATCAAGACCGCGACCTGCCGTAATTTTAGAATCAAGCTGACGAAGGGAGCCTGCCGCCGCATTTCGGGGATTTTTAAATAAGGGCTCACCTGCTTCCTCTCTTTTTTCATTCAATGCAAAAAAGTTCTTTCGGGGCATATAAACCTCACCCCTCACGATGATGTCAGCATCTTCTGTCAGCTTTAAGGGAATTGAACCGATGGTGCGAAGGTTTTCTGTCACATCCTCACCCACTTCACCGTCGCCGCGGGTAGCACCCTTTACGAAATAGCCCCCCTCGTAGGTAAGGGCAACGGAAAGACCGTCAATCTTAACCTCCACATCATATGTGGCGTCAAAACACTCTTCCTTTACCCTTCTGTCAAAGTCACGAAGCTCATCATAGGAAAAAGCATCGGTAAGACTCTGAAGCGGGACTTCATGTATCACTTTTGAAAAGCTTGACAAGGCTTCACCGCCGACTCTCCTTGAAGGTGAGTCGGGAGGAATGGGCTCATTTGATTCTTCCTCAAGACGAATCAGCTCGCGCATCATCATATCATATTCATAGTCGGTTATCTCGGGATCGTCCTTTGCATAGTACATATAGCTATAATGCTTAAGCTTTTCCCGAAGCTCATGTATATCCATACGTTTCACCCTTTATATTATATAGATAATTATAAATGTGTAAATATATAAATATTTATATATATTTGAATTCTTTGTCAAGAATGCCTGTTCTTACGCAGTCGTAATCACCTGCGGAAAATCCCTTGATATATTTCTCCATGGCACAGAGAGCGAACTCTGGCTTTAAGTAAGCATCATTTCCTGCGGCAAGAATCATAATAAGGTCATTTCCCGCAATTTTAATTGATGCTATCTCTTTTTTGATATCCGTTTCTTTTTCTCCGCTCTTTGTCTTCTTAAGGGTTATTATCTCCTTTTCAGAAAGAAATGCCGCGATATCTTCCTCACTTGGCATAGTTTCAGGAGTTATCTTATACTTTGACCAGCAAATTGCCTTAAATTTGTTTTTATCGGGAGAAATTCCGCTTTCGGTGAACTTAAGACCGAAGGGCACAAAGTTGTTGAGCCTTGCAACAAGCTCGTCGGGCGATATTTCCATATCAGTTTCAAGCTCCATAAGCTCGCATATGCTTGTTGTGCCGAGCGGAAGCGGCAGAGCAAAGCTTAAACGGGGATGGGGATTAAAGCCCTGAGAGAAGCTTACGGGGATTTCGGCACGCCTTAATGTTCTTGTCATAGCACGGAGAAAATCAAGGTGAGAAATGTACTTTGCGTCCTCTCCCTTTTCGTATCTTAACCACATTCTACTCATAGCATACACCTCCCTTGAAGCATGCGGCACCGCAGCCGGAACATTTCTCACGGCAGTTGGGCGTCACTATCGCCTTTTTGGCATTTTCATTTTCCTTCATTAAAAATTCCTTGGTTACGCCGATATCAATCTTGTCCCAGGGAAGAATTTCATCATAGCTTCTTTCACGTCTGTAAAACTCGGGGGAAAGTCCTGCTTCTCTGAATGCCTCTTCCCACTTGTCCGCAAGGAAAAATTCATCCCATCCGTCAAACTTACAGCCTTTTTTAACCGCAAGCTCAATTACCTTGGAAAGTCTTCTGTCGCCGCGGGCGAACACGCCTTCAAGCACACTCAAAGTGGATTCATGCCAGTTATATTTAATGAATTTGGAGTTTATCTCTTCCTTTAATGCAACCTGCTTTTCTCTTAGCTCCTCCATTTCATTCTGCCTTGCCCACTGGAAAGGTGTGAAGGGCTTCGGAACAAAGGATGATACACTTATGGTAACAGAAGGACGCTTGCCCTTTTCGGGAGATGTTTTGAAAAATTCGCTTACTACCTTTTTGGAAAGGTCGGCAATGCCGAGGCAGTCGGAAAGCTCTTCAAAGGGAAGACCTATCATAAAGTAAAGCTTTATGCTTGTCCACCCTCCGGTAAATGCAAGATTTGCACTCTTTAACAAATCCTCCTCCGTAACACCCTTATTTATAACGTCACGCATCCTCTGGGTGCCGGCTTCGGGGGCAAAGGTAAGCCCTGTTCTTCTTACCTTCTGCACCTTGCTCATTAAATCAAGGGAGAAGTTGTCCACTCTGAGGGAAGGAAGGGATAAGCTTACCTTTTCCTTTTCCGTCATTTTAAGTAGCTCTTCCGTAAAGCAGCCAAGGGAACGGTAATCGCTGGTAGAAAGTGACATCAAGGACATTTCCTCATATCCCGTTGATTTCATCAAAGCTTCTGCCTGACGAAGAAGTGTCTCGGGGCTTTTCTCCCTTACGGGACGGTAAATCATACCTGCCTGACAGAAACGGCACCCACGGATACATCCTCGGAACATTTCCAGCATAATTCTGTCGTGCACAACGTCAATATACGGAACGATTATTTTATCGGGATAATATGCTTCATCCAGATTTTCCATAACGCACTTTCTTACCTTGTCGGGGGCATCGGGCGTATTCTTCTCAAAGGACTTTATGGTTCCGTCTTCGTTATATTCTACATCATAGAAGGAAGGTACATAGAAGCCCTTAAGGCGGGAAACTCTCTTTAAAAAGCCCTGTCTGTCCTCACCCGAAGCTTTCCAGGAAAGGTATTCATCCATCAGTGCAAGGGTTGATTCTTCCCCCTCGCCTATTGAGAAAAAGTCGAAAAAGTCCGCCACGGGCTCGCCGTTATAGGTGCAGGAGCCGCCGGCATAGATAAAGGGGCAGTCTTCCCCTCTGTCCTTTGAATAAAGGGGGATTCCTGCCAAATCCAGCATATTAACCACGTTGGTGTAGCACATTTCATACTGAAGCGTAAAGCCAACGAAGTCAAAATCGCGGACGGGCGTTTTGGTCTCAAGGGAGAAAAGAGGAAGTCCTTCCTTTCTCATTTCCTCCTCCATATCGGGCCAGGGCGCAAACACTCTTTCGCAGAAGGTGTCTTCCCTTTCGTTTAACAGGTGATATAAAATCTTCATGCCAAGATGGCTCATACCGATTTCATAGGAGTCGGGGAAGCAGAAGGCATAACGGATTTTAACGTCTTCGGGATTTTTCTTGACGCTGTTATATTCACCGCCTGTGTAGCGGCCGGGCTTTTGCACCCTTTTTAATATTTTATCGAGATTCATGAGCAATCCTCATTTCTTACTTTTGTATATCTCACATTGTACCATATTTCCGCCAGTCTTTCAAGTCCCTTTTACGTTATTTCCCGAAGGCGTATCCCTGCTCCCTTCTCGATTATTTCCCTCTTCAGCTCCTCCTCCGTGATTTCTGATTTTACTTTTCCGTCATTTCCTATTACCTTTATCAGAGCATACTTTGTCGGCGGAATAAGAGGCAGAATCCTTCTTGCCTGAAGACTTTCCCGTGTTACAAGAATCAATGTTTTACTGCATCCGTCCTCAAGCTTATCGTAATCCTCCAGAACACTTGCATAAAAGCTTTCCCGCCCCCGGTCAGTAATTGCGGAAAAAAGCAAAAATGCTCCCGCAGTAAAAACAGAAAGATTAAAACCCGTAGCTATCGCCTGATAAATACCAAGCAATGTGAGAGCGATGCCCCCCGAAAGAGAAATTATTTTCATTATGGATAGTGCCCTGAAGCTGCCTGTAAAAAAAGAAATTAAAGACGAAAGCATCCTTCCTCCGTCCAGAGGCATAACGGGAAAAAGATTAATTAAAGCCATTGCCAGATTGATTTCATAGAGGGGCCCTTTTCTCATAATGAGCACCATCAAAATATTAAAAAACGGGCCTGCCGATGCAATAAAAAATTCCTTACCGGGACTTTTAACCGTATTCATAAACATCCTGCAGCCATAGGGCATAACGGCAATGCCGTGACACTTTTCCTTTAACAAAAGAGATGCCAGAAGGTGACACAGTTCGTGACAAACCGCTGTTATAAATGCCATCGCCGTAATATGAAAGGTTCCTGAAAAGGCAGCCACAAGAAAAAGGAGAAAAACCGAAAAGTGAATATAAAGCCCCTTTGCAATTTTAATCACCTGCCTGCCTCCGAAAATGCATTTATCTCAGCTTTTTCGGAAAACTCGTGAATTGCAGAAAGCGCATCTCTTCCCATTTCCTTAAGCGCTCCCGCCAGTTCCTCATTGAACACCGAAGCCGCAAGAAGACAAATTACAGCTATTGATAAAACGCAGAAAAACGCACCGATTCCTCTTAAAAAACGCACAAAAATACCCTCCTTTTTTTGTTTAAAGCTTCCAAACTTTTTCACTTTTGCAACCTTACAAATCCAAAATTTGTATTATTTATGAAACCCAATGAAAGGAATGATTTTATGAAAAAGAAACTTTTTGCACTTATCTTAATCTGTGTATCATTATTTTCCCTTGCCGGATGCAAAGCCCCCGAGGTGATCGGAATCCATGAAGCGGAAGATGACGGCGAAAACTATCTTTCTGCAGACTATGTCGTTGGTGAAGCCAAGGAAATGGCATCAGCCACGGAAAACAGCCGCGCATATTTCACCGACAGCTTTGACTATAACTCCCTTTCGGAAGAAGAATATGAAAGCGCGGACGAATCAATCTTCAAAAACCCCGTAACAAGCCCGTTATCCACCTTTTCGGCGGATGTTGACACAGCATCATACTCTGTTATCCGCCGTTTTATCCTGGATGGGAATCTTCCGCCCGCAGATGCGGTTCGCACGGAAGAAATCATAAACTACTTTGACTACGACCTTCCTCTGCCCTCCGACGGAACACCCTTTTCTGTTACCACCGAGCTTCACAATTGCCCCTGGAACAAGGATAACCTTCTTTTAATGCTCGCATTGAAGGGCGAGGAAATAACAGAAAAAGTACCGCAGAACCTGGTGTTTTTAATTGATACCTCAGGCTCTATGCATCAGGATAACCGCCTTCCTCTGATAAAGAAATCTATCGGAATTTTACTTGACAAGCTTTCAGCAGATGACACTATTACAATAGTTACATACGCAGGAAGCTCAGGCTATGCCCTCAAACCCACAAAGGTTAAGCATCGCGGCAAAATAATTGATGCGGTAAATTCGCTGGAGGCTTTCGGCTCTACCAACGGAGAAGCGGGAATCCGCCTTGCTTATGAGGCTGCCCTCGAAAATAAGGTCAACGGCAACAACCGCATAATCCTTTGCACCGACGGAGACTTTAACGTAGGTATGACAGATAACAAAGAGCTTGAAGCGCTGATTGAAGAAAAAAGGGAGCTTGGCATTTATTTAACCGTCCTCGGCTTCGGCATGGGAAATTATAAGGACGCCCGGATGGAGACCTTAGCCGACAAGGGCAACGGAAACTATGCCTATATCGACTCCTTAATGGAGGCAAAAAGAGTTCTTTCAGATAAGCTTACGGGCACTTTATATACCATTGCCGACGATGTAAAATTCCAGGCGGAATTTAACCCCAAAAAAGTAAAATCCTACCGCCTTATAGGCTATGACAACCGTCTGCTCGAAACGGAGGATTTCGAAAATGACAAAAAGGACGCAGGGGAAGTGGGCTCAGGCCACACATTGGTTGTGCTTTACGAGATAGTACCGGGTGATGCCACGGAAAATGCCTCTCTTCAGTATCAGAGCGTAGTTGACAAAGGAGATTTACTTACCTTCCGCATCCGCTATAAGTCCCCCGGCGAGGATAAAAGCAAGCTTTCGGAATTCGTGATAAAAGAGAGCCTCTCCTTAAATAAAAGCGAAAACTTTGCCCTTGCCGCATCGGGAGCGGAGCTTTCCCTCATCCTTAAAAATTCGGAATTCAAGGGAAGCGCAAGCTTTGAATCGGTAATCGAAAATGCCCGCCTTGCCAAAAAAGGAAAGGATTCCTTTGGTATAAGATCGGAATTTTTGCAGGTGGCAGAGCTTTGCCGGATACTTTATGAAAACGCAGGAAAAAGTATCTGCGGATATCCAAAATACGAAAAGTGAGCCTCCGTTTTTTGTGCTATATCACAAGTATATTTTTAAAAGAATGTAAAAATGACGGTAAAATGTTGACTGAAAACATATTTTGTGGTATTATATAAAGGAAAGGAGATGTTTTACATGAAATCTTTTAACATCGTACTTAATTCTATTATGGACGTGAAGGAGTTTGTTAACATCGTTAACAAGTGCCCCTACGACATCGACCTTGCATCCTCCAGATATGTGGTTGACGCAAAATCAATCATGGGCATCTTCAGCCTTGATCTGAGCAAGCCTCTCACTCTCACAGTTCACTCTGACGATTGTGACGATCTGGCATCCGAGCTCAAGAAGTTTTCTGTAGAATAAGTAAATAAAAAAATTCCAAGGCATCTGCCTTGGAATTTTTTTATTCCGATAAGTGCTTTTTTTCATCAAAGTTTCTTATTCTTCTGATAAATTCCGACGGGGTTTCCCCGTTTATTTTTTTAAACACTCTCGAAAAATAGTGAACGTCGGAAAAACCCACCTCGCTTGCCACCTCTCCCACCGTCTGATAGGATTTGTTTAAGAAAAGCTCCTTTGCGCGGTTTAACCGGCAGCAGGTAACATAGCTCATAGGTGTGGTTTTAAGCTCCTTGCGGAAGTATCTTATAATCTGCTGTTTTGTGACACTTGAATGCTTCGCAATGTCTGACAGGGTAATCTCTTCGGTGTAGTTCTGCTTTATAAATGAAAGCGCACGGCGCAAATTGGGCGGCACCGCTTTTTCTATCCTTGTTTCGGCCTTTATCCTATCTCTGGTTTCTTCTGTCATAAGACCTAAGATTTCGCAAAGAGCCAGTGATGTTTTAAATCCGCTTTCTATGTGATGACGGGAAAAGTTGTTACGAAGGCGTGTGAAAGCTTCCGAAAACTCATTCTCTTTTCCGTTAAATCCGCAACACTCCGAAATATATGCAGCATAAGGGCTTTCATCCGTTCCGTTTTCAAGGATGCTCTTATTTATGCCGTCACGCCTTTTAATGATTTCGCTTTTGAGCTCCTCTGCCAAAAGGGGAATTACCTCCCCCGACTTAAAGTGAATATAGGTCATCGTGCAAAAGGTGTCACCATCCGGGCTTCTTTTATAGCTTTGCCCTTCGGGTATGAAAAAGATGCTTCCTTCCTCCACCTTTCGCTCCTCACCGTTTATCTCAACCAAACAGCTTCCCTTTTCAACATATATAAAAATATTGTAAGGATCCGCCACTTGCCACACAGTTTTTCTGGTAACTGAATACACCTTTGCAACTTTCGGAAAATGCGATAAATCCAAGCTGTAGAACATAAAACCACCATTCTTATGTTAATTTTGTCCACCATTTTAATAATAAAATCTATTTACAATTATAGCATCTCTTTTTATAATTGTAAATAGATAATTAAGCAAATACTTAAGGAGGTATTTTTATGACAAAGCAGTATAAGGTTGCCGTAATCGGTTGCGGTATGTTTGCAAATGCCCAGTATCTTCCGAATATTACCAAGGAAGCAAACGCAGTTTGCGTTGCAGTAGTTGATATAGTGAAGGAAAGAGCAGAAGCTGCCGCCGCAAAATACGCCGTTCCCGAAGTTTATGAAAATGTTTATGAATTAATCGAAAAGTGCGACTTTGATATTGCCATTGATGCAGCATCAATTCAGGCTCATCACGAAATAAATATGGCTGTCCTTGCTTCAGGCAGGCACTTAATTTCCCAGAAGCCTGCCGCACCCACCGTTGAATTATTGACCGAGCAGATTGAGCTTGCAAAAAAAATGGGCGTTAAATTTGCCTGCGTTCCCGTGCATCCCATGAGATATGACCTTGCCATTGCCAAGGATTTGATAAAGAAGGATGCCATAGGCGTGCCTTACTATGCAAAGTGCAATATGTCCCACGGCGGACCTGAGTATTTCCAGTACCGTGAGGCTGACCCCTCATGGTTTTTCGAGCCCGGTGCAGGCGCCCTTGTTGATATGGGTGTTCACGGTCTTCAGATAGTTACAAGCCTTTTCGGTCCTGCAAAGGCATTTTCCTGTATGGCTAAAGTCACCACTCCCGAAAGAATGGTTCGCTCAGGTGCCTTTGACGGAAAAATGATTAAGACAGATATGCTTCCCGACCAGTATGTTATCTGCCTTGATTACGGAGAAGGCAAAATGGCAATGGTGGACACAGGCTTTTCACAGAAGGCAAGCCGTGCTCCCCAGCTTGAAATTTTCGGTGAGAGAGGCACTCTCTCCTTTACCCGTCCCTATATGTCAAACCCCGCACCCGACCTTTACATAGACAGTATCGATATGGGCTTAAAGGGCTGGATTGTTCCGGAAATGCCTGCAAAGCCCCCGAAAAAGATGATAAGCCAGTGCTGCTGTCTTTTCGACATCATTGATGCCATCGAAAACGACAAATCCCCCGTATTATCACCCGAGCACGCAAGGCACGTTCTTGAAATTATGTGCAAAATTCCCGAGGCAATCGAAAAGGGCGTAACAATTAAACTTGAAACAACATTTTAAGGAGGCACACTATGGAAAAGCTTAAAATTGCCTTTTTAGGACTTGACCACGTTCACGCAAGTCAGATGTTTTTCTGTATGAATACAGCCTCAGACCAGGTTGAATTTATCGGTATGGCAGACTTTTTATCGAAGGATAAGGAAATTGTGGACGAAAAAGTTTCCCGAAACTGTGCAAAACAAATGCAGGATGCTTTAAAGCTTTATTATGACTATGATGAGCTTTTAAGTAAAAACCCAGACTTGGTAATGATAAATTCCGATGTTAAAAGCCATGCTGATTGTGCCATCGAAGTACTTAAGCGTGACCTTAACGCCGTCTGCGAAAAGCCTATGGCTTTTGATATGGCTGATGCCAAAAGAATGTATAAAGCCGCAAAAGAAAGTAAGGGCGAGCTTGTCATAAACTGGCCAATCGCCTGGTTTCCCGCCTTTAACAAGACAAAGGAGCTTGCCGATTCCGGCATAATCGGCGAGGTTTTGCGCGTTCAGTACAGAAGCCCTTCAACAAGAGGTCCTTACAGACTTGATCAGTTTACCCCAGAGGAGCTTTCCAAAATGTGGTGGTATCAGCAAGACCGTGGCGGAGGCTCAATATTTGACTATGCGGGCTACGGATGCGTACTTGCAACCTGGATAACCAATATGACGGCAAAGAGCGTTTACGGACTTAAGAAAAACTTTTTCCTGCCCTTTTCCGACGTTGAGGACTATTCCGTATTTACCATAGATTTCGGCGATAAGGTAGGCTTAATTGAAGGCTCCTGGTCAACAATGAATAACGGTGAGATCGCAACAGGTCCCGTTGTTTACGGCACCGAAGGCGTAATTGTTGCAGACCGCTTTGACCCTGTGGTAAAGATTTATAAGGACTTAAAGCCATATCAGCCTTCTCCCGCCCCTACCGAGGTTTTTGAATGTCCGCCCCAGACAAATGCGGATATGGCGAAAAACTTAATTGAGCATTTTACCCTTGGTGCTCCCCTTCACGAGCTTCTGACATTGGATTTCAATATGAAAGCCGCATCTGCGCTTGATGCAGGATGCCGTTCCTGTGCATCGGGTGTAAGCGAAAAGGCAGAAGACCCCTTTATGATATAAGAAAGGAAGATAAATATGAGTAAATTACGAGTTGCTTTAATCGGCTGCGGAATGATAGCAAACTCCGCACATTTCCCCGCCCTTAACATTTTAAGAGAAGAGGGCTTAATTGAAGTTATCGGCGTTGCCGACATAAGAGAAGAGGTTGCAGCGGAAACTGCAAAAAGACACAATGTGCCTTCCTACTATGCCGACCCTCAGAAGATGCTTGATGAGCTTCATCCCGACTTTGTTGCGGTTTGTACCCCCAACGCATACCATAAAAAGTGGACAATTGCCGCACTTAAAGCAGGTGCTCACGTTGCCTGTGAAAAACCCATTGCAGTAACATTTCGCGATGCCGAGGAAATGTGGAAAACCGCAGAGGAATGCGGAAAGAAGCTTTTCCCCTGTCAGTGTATGAGATGGCGCAACTATATGATGCAGTCAAAACAGCTTGTGGATTCAGGCGAGCTTGGCGCACCCTATTTTTCAGACATCGAATTTATCCGCCGGATCGGCGTTCCCACCTGGGGTTATTTCCATATGAAGGAGCATAACTGCGGTGGCCCCTTCTGCGATTTGGGCGTTCACTTAATCGACTCTCTTTTATGGATTGTCGGAAGCCCCAAGGTTGTTTCCGTATCGGGCTCCGCCTTTACGAAAATTGCAAATCAGGGCGAGGATATACTTTTATCCATTGCGGAAAGCGGTGCATATTCAGGTGCTTTCACACCGAGAAAATACGACTATAAGGAATTTGACGTTGAAGATTTTTCAACAGGCTTTATGAGACTTTCAAACGGTATGAGTGTAAACTTCAAATTCTCCTGGGCCTTAAATCTTCCCACCACAAACCTTGATATGGTTATCTGCGGTGACAAGGGCGGCCTTTCCGTAAACAAGGAAAAACTTTATAAAAACGTAGGCCGCTATCAGGCTGAAACCGAAATGAAGTGGTTTGACAACGGCGAATATAAGGGCGTACCCTTTGAACAGCACCGCTATATGTACAGAAACATTATGAACACACTGGCGGGTAAAGAGGAATACTTAATCACAAAAGAGCAGAACTTAGAGGTTGCGAAGATTATCGAATGCTTCTACAAATCTGCCGAGCTTGGACGCGAAGTAAGAGCCGACGAGCTTTAATAAAATAAAAAAATGCAGGCGTTGCCTGCATTTTTTTATTTGTTTTCGCTTTCTTTTCTTATCTGTGCGCGCTTTATCTTTCCGCCCAGTGTCTTTGGAAGCTCGTCCACAAATTCCACGATTCTGGGATATTTATAGGGAGCTGTCGCCTTCTTTACGTGATTCTGAAGCTCTTTAATAAGCTCGTCTGAAGGTGTATAGCCTTTAGCAAGAACAACCGTTGCCTTTACAACCTGACCTCTCACAGGATCGGGTGCGGCGGTGATTGCACATTCGACAACCGCGGGATGCTCGATTAAGGCACTTTCAACCTCGAAGGGGCCTATTCTGTAGCCGGAGCACTTGATAACGTCGTCGTGTCTTCCCACAAACCAGTAATAGCCGTCATTGTCGCACCAGGCAACATCCTTTAAGTTGTAGTTGCCGCTGCCAAGTGCTTCTGCCGTCTGCTCCTCGTTTTTATAATAGCCCACAAAAAGTCCCACCGGGGGATTGTTTATTACATCACAGATTACGATTTCGCCTTCTTCACCTGTTCCGCACTCTTTTCCGTTCTCATTAAACAGTCTTAAATCGTAGATGGGAGAAGGCTTACCCATTGCACCGGGGATAGGCTTTACCCATTTGAAATCCGCAAGAAGGACTGTTCCTTCCGTCTGCCCGAAGCCTGTGTGAATTTCGCCGCCCGTCAATTCCTTCCAGCGGTTGAACACCTCGGGATTTAACGGCTCACCTGCGGTTGCCCAGTTTTTAACCGAAGACAAATCGTAGCTTGCCACATCCTCCTGAAGCATAAAGCGGTACATTGTGGGGGGTGCACAGAAGGTGGTAAGGCGGTACTTTTCCATCATTGAAAGGAGCTTTGCGGGGATGAACTTTTCCATATCATATGCAAAAATCGTTGCACCGCAAATCCACTGACCGTAAATTTTGCCCCAGCCGAACTTTGCCCAGCCCGAATCCGATACACTCATATGAAGCTTGTTTTCCTCAACCTGCTGCCAGTATTTCGCAGTTACAATGTGACCGAGGGGATGAAAATAGTTGTGCATAACCATCTTAGGCATACCGGTGGTACCTGATGTGAAATAAATCTGCATAATGTCGCGTCCGCCCGCAGAATCGGCATTTCTTTCAAAGGATGAATCGCACTTTTCAAATTCTCTGTTGAAATTTATGTATCCCTCTTTATCCTTGTCACCTGCCATAAGATAGTGTAATACACCCGGCATTTCGCTTCTCGCAAGCTCAATCTGTTCGTTTACATAGCTGTCCTCAAGAGATAAAATAAGGGAAACGCCTGCCGCATTTGCACGGTAGGCAATGTCCTTTTTGGTAAGCTGAAGCGTTCCGGGAATAAAGGTAACACCAAGCTTCATAAGACCTGTAACCGCAACCCAGTATTCCCAGCGGCGACGAAGAATTAAAAGGGCAACATCTCCTTTTTTAAGACCGAGAGACTTAAAATAATTTGCCGCCTTATTGCTTAATTCACTCATCTCGGCAAAGGTAAAGCTTTTCTCCTCGCCCTCGTCATTACACCATAAAAGTGCTCTGTTATCGCCTTTTTCAGCGGCCCATCCGTCAACAATATCAAAGGCAAAGTTAAAGTTGTCATTTGCTTTCACCTTGTAATTTGCCTTAAAGTCCTCGTAGGACGAAAATTCTGTTCTCTCTAAAAATTTCTCAAGCATGGCTTCCTCCTACTATTCGGCAATTACCGTTAAAAATCTTGCCTTTACATCGCCATAGCAACGCTGACCGTGCATATGACGGGGATTGAAATATATACAATCTCCGGGGTTTAAGATTATGGATTTTTCGTCAAACACCAGTTCAACCTGACCTTCCAATACCATATTGAACTCCTGACCGGAATGGCATACAAGTGCCGCAGGATCATCGGAAGGATCAAGTGTTACAAGGAGCGGCTGCATAATTTTTCCGCTGTAACGGAAGGCTAAATCCTCAAAGCGATAGCCGGGATAGCGCTTTATATCCTCACCCTCGCCGCGGCGTACCACCTGATAGGTGTCAAGACGGGCACTTCTTCCGGTGATGATTTCAGTAAAGTCCACACCGAATTTATTTGCCACGGCATAAACCGTGCTTATGGGCACATCTTCCCCTGTTTCCTCATATTTTTTATATGTTTCCACATCAAAGGAAAGCTCGCTGCAAAGCTCCTCCACGGTATAACCGCAGGCTTCACGGAGTCCCTTTAATCTTTCAGCAATTTCGTTTATTTCTTTATTCACAGTAAAACCTCCCATTAAATAAGAAATCTGCAGTATATATTGTATCACACAATCGCCCTTCCCGCAAGTGTCAAATTAAACGAAAAAAGATGCCCGTCGGGCATCTTTTTTCAAAAGGGATTGAGAAATGAGTAGGAGGGATTATCATATTCAGCCCACATTCATCTCCAGCCGGAGCTTATCTGCAATCAATGCGATAAACTCCGAATTTGTGGGTTTACCCTTAAGGGTACTTACGGTATAGCCGAAGAGCTTGTAGAAAAATTCCTCGTTGCCTCTTGTGCAGGCAACCTCGATGGCGTGACGGATGGCACGTTCAACACGGGAGGACGTGGTTTTATGACGTTTTGCAACCTCGGGATAAAGCTGTTTTGTAACTGCGTGCATCATTTCAGAATCCTTAACGGTCATCATAATCGCATCCCTTAAATAGCTGTAGCCCTTTATGTTTGCGGGGATTCCCACATTGTGGATAACGCCCGTAACCTTTAGTTCAAGTGCCTTTGCTCCCTCTTCTCCCTCACTCTTTTTTGAATTGTCAGGGCGAAGAAGCATTTTTATTCTTTCAAAAAGTGTTTCATAGGAGGCAGGCTTTGTTATGTAATAGTCCGCACCGTAGAGCGAAACCATATTTGAAACATAAGTGCCGGAAAGCGCCGAATGTACCACTATCGCAGGCTTCTTCTCCGCCCTTGACAAGGCTTTAAGCACTCCGATTCCGTCAAGCACCGGCATTACGATATCCAGAATTACTGCATCGGGGCTAAGGAGATTTATCTTTTCAAGACCGTCTTTTCCGTTGGGGCAAAAGCCTACAATTTCAATCTCCCTTTCGCCCGAATCCCTTAAGTAGGCTGTTATTCCTTCCTCCACCTCACGGCTGTCATCAATTACAAGCACCTTTAATTTCTCTTTCATTTTAATTCCATCCTTTCAAACCTTAAATTTCATTTTTCTTCTGTTTTTTATTTATTTTTGTCTGTAACTGCATTTTACCATAAATTACCAATTTATGCAAGAACTTTTTACCATTTTTTACCATTTTTCGTTCGACATAATATCCAACGAATTGTAAAAAACCGCATAAAAAAGCAACACAGGTACACTTGACACCCCCTTTTTACTATGGTAAAATTGAGATATAATAATGAAAAGGAAGTGTTTTTATGGCAAAAACAGTTGAAATAAAAAAAGACGGCGTTTATTTGGACGGCGAGAAATTTTTCCTTGTCAGCGGTGACTTTCACTATTTCAGAACCCTTCCCGGCGGATGGGAAAGAAGACTTCGCCTGATGAAGGATTTCGGCTTAACCGCCGTTACTACTTATGTTCCCTGGAACTTGACGGAGCCTAAAAGAGGAGAATACTGCTTTGACGGAAGAGCAAACCTTATGCTCTTTTTAGAGCTTTGCGCAAAATGCGACCTTAAGGTAATTCTCCGCTGCTCTCCCTACCTTTGCGGGGAATGGGAAATGGGCGGTCTTCCCAGCTGGCTCTTAAAGGACAGAACCATCTGTGTCCGCTCCAGCGACCCCGGCTATATGGAAGCGGCAAACGAATACAACAAGGTGCTTTGCGATAAAATCCGCCCCTATCTTCACACCAACGGAGGCCCTGTTATTTTGGTTGGTCTTGAAAACGAATACGGCTCCTTCGGTGACGATCTGGAATATTTACAGATGCTTTGTGACTTTTACAGAAACGAAAAAATCGATGTTCCCTTTGTAAGTGCCAACGGCGTTGACGATTTTAAGTACATAAACGGAACACTTTCCGATAACTGGAACGGCATTGACCACGGGGCAGACCCCGGCTCAATTGCCCAGTTTGAAAAGCTTCGTGCCTTTCAGCCCGATAAGCCTTTAATGAGCGGAGAAGCCTGGACGGGACAGATTCAGTTCTGGGGCCGTAAGTTCTATAAGGGCGGCGACGGCGTTAAAATGGCAGCATATTTCAAGAAGGCGCTTGAAATGGGTGCCTGCGTAAACTTCTATATGTTCTGCGGCGGCACCAACTTTGAATTTACCTCAGGCGCACTTCACAGTGTCGGCAATAGTGCCTACACTCCCCTTATGACAAGCTATGACTATGACGCGCCCATAAGCGAGGAAGGCACACCCACAAGAAAGTACTACGCCCTCCGCGACGTGCTTGACGAATATTTGGGCAAGGAAAAAAGAGAGCACATTGATCCCGACTTTGAAATTCAGTCCATTGAAAAAATCACCCTTACAGAGTCTGCTCCCCTCTTTTCAAACCTTGATAATCTCTCGGATAAAAGGGTTAAGGCAAACAGAACCATCTGTATGGAAGATCTGGATCAGAACTTCGGCTTTATCTGCTACCGCTCCGAAATCCGCTATACAGATGACCGCGTAAGACACCTTATTATTGACGGTCTTGCAGACAGAGCAACTGTTTACATTGACGGAAAGTATATCGGTACCCACCTTCGTGATGCGGAAAATCCCGACATCACCTTTACCGTAAAGAAAGGCGGAAGCGTTCTTACCATCCTTGTTGAAAATATGGGAAGAATCAACTACGGCCACAGAATTTACGACTATAAGGGAATACTCGGCTCAGTTCGTGTCAACATTGAAAATGCGGACGGCAGCTTCCTTTATAACTACGCCAACAATATGCGCTTTACCATTGACTGTCTTCCACTTTCCGACCTTTCAAAGCTCTCTTATGAAAAGGGCATCGTAAAGACAGATACTCCCTGCTTCTACAAGGGTACATTCGATGCCAAGGCAGGCGTTGATACTTTCTGCGATATGGGAGGCTGGCGCAAGGGCTGTGTATTTGTAAACGGCTTTAACCTTGGCCGTTTCTGGGATGTAGGCCCTCAGAGAACCTTGTACCTTCCCGGTGAGCTCTTAAAGGATAAGGACAACGTAATTGAAGTTTTCGAGCTTCACTCACCCAAGGGCGAATATGAGGTTTCCTGCCTGGATCACTCATTACTCTGCGAAGAAGTAAATAATGATTTACTTAGCACCGACTTCCAGTTACTGTAAGAGGAGATGTTAAAAAAGTTCAGACCGCAAAAAGGCAAATAAATTGATGACTCTTACTCCTTGCTTATCAAAGTTATTAAAATAGTGTTGAAAAATCGCATTTCTGCGATTTTTCTTCATTTTACGCCTTTTTGCTACGAACAAACTTCACCCTCAATGTATCTCATACATCTTCGGGCGGTGCAGTTTGTCCGTTCTGAAGCATTTTTTCCTATCTCCTGATATTAAATTGATGTAGGGGCTGATGCCCACATCAGCCCGCATTTTCCGGTTCGATGTGGCATCGACCCCTACATTTTTTAAAAATATCTTGACACTTGTAGCTACACGTGATATACTACGATTGTAGCTACAAGTGTAATTACACTTACAATTAATCCCCAAGGAGGCAAAAAAATGTCAAACATAAAGCAAACAATTACGGATTCCGAGTATCAGATTATGAAAATTTTGTGGGATGCAAATGAGAAAATGACCGTATCTGACGTATCGGCAAAGCTTAACGGCAACGACTGGACGGCATCCACAGTTTCCACCTTTCTTCAGAGGCTATTGAAAAAAGAAGTGGTTGCCTGCGATAAGAGGGGCAAAACCAACCTTTATTATCCCGTTTTATCCCGGAAGGACTACGATTTAAGCGAAACGGAAAGCTTTCTTTCCAAAATTTACAAAGGCTCAATCAAAAATATGGTTGCATCACTTTACGAAAACAAAAAGCTTTCGGATGATGACGTGACAGACCTTAAGAAGATGTTTGAACTGGAGTGATTTTATGGCAGAGCTTTTTAAGACAACCCTTGTTTTAAGCATTTTCGGTTTTGTTATGACGGCGCTGCTTCTTATCATAAAGCCCGTGACGGTAAAAAAGCTTCCGGCATCTTGGCAATATTATATGTGGGTTCTGGTTATGCTTTCAATGCTTATTCCCGTTTATAAAATTATCCCTTCAAGGGAAATTTATAAAATTCCCGTTGTTCCGTCTGTCACAACCGAATCTCCCGCCACGCCCAATGTAAGCGAAACAGAAAATACGGCACCGACTAAAGACGCTGGAAACGAAAATACCGGTGCACCCGTAAGGAAAAGCAGGGCGGGGCTTTACACCGTTGCCGCTTTTATCTGGCTTTCGGGCGCATCAGTATATCTTATCATAGTTTCTTTAAGCTATATTTCCTTTACATCTAAAAAGCGGAAAAATTCCACTCCCTTAAGGGATGATGCGATATTGAAGGAATGCTCAAAATCCCTTAAAATAAGGCGGAAAATTAAGGTTATGGTTTCGGAAAGTTTAGATTCTCCCATGCTTGTGGGCGTGTTCTTCCCGGTAATTTATATCCCTGACGGGGAAATTCCTCCCGAAAAGCTTAAAATGATTTTCCTTCACGAGCTTAACCACTATAAAAGAAAGGATTTAATTTTCAAGTGGCTTTCTGTCTTAACCAATATGATACATTGGTTTAATCCCCTTTCCTATCTTTTATGCTCCGCTTTAAGCGAAGCCTGCGAAATTTCCTGCGATATGGCTGTAACCAGAAATATGACGGAGGATGAGCAAAGACTTTATATGCAGACGATTTTAGACCTTGCAAAAAGGAGGTAACTATGCTGGAAAAATTATACTCAACCAAAATGAGCGAAGACAGGAAAAGCCTTCAGAGGCGTTTTTCAAAAATCCGCAAAAAAAGCGGAAAAAGAGAAAAGACAGTTGCCGTAATTCTTTCGGCGGTTTTGATTATTGCCGTTTTAACCGTTTCCTCCATAGTCGGCTCACGCCTTGGCGTCCGCGATTACTCTCTTTCGGATGCCGAATATTCCGCCTTGCTTGAAAGTCGGCTCGGTGCGGTTATGGCGGACATATATTATGCCGACAGCCAAAAAATTTTAGTTCATTACGGCTCCGCCCTTTTTATCCTCGGCACAAATCCGCCCCCTGAAAACCCTATGCTTTCCTCCGAGTTTGATTTTGCGATAAATCTTGAAAAGCTTAACATATCGAAAAATCAGCAGGGAAGCAACATTCTTGAAGTAAAAGTGGATAAGGACGGTAAAAACGCCTATCTTTATTCCGTGGGGCCCTTTGATGAAATAAAGGACTTTGACGAATATATCCTTAGCCTTGAGACGGGAAGCGTGAAAAAAGGCAGTGCACCCGAAGATGCCGAATATTTCCGGGGTCGTGCGGACAGCTCCACTACCCTATTAAATCCTTTCGGATGGTTCAGCAACACCTCAGTTATAGACGGCGATAAAATTTACTACCTCACCTGCGAAAACGGAAAGGCAGATGGAATTCAGCTTGTTACGGTAAATCATCTTACGGGGGAAACCTCGTCACGGTTTATATTCAATCCCGCATCAGCCGATATTAGCTTTTTCGCACCGAAGGATATAAAGGATATTACGGAAGCCCGCCTTATTTCAGGGGACATTGACATTGTCATAAAAAACGAAGTCAAGCTTTCCGAAATAGAAGAAATGCTTTCTTCGGCAAAAATTATCTATGGCGGAACGGCGTGCCCCTTTACTGCCGATCTGATACTTAAAAGAGCCGACGGCGCTTCGGGTAAGGTTACCCTTTCCACTGATAGCTGTGCCGTATATAAATGCGGCAGCACCTATTATGATTACAGCGATGGTGACAACACCCGTATGTTTGACCTCCTTGGGGTAACCCACGATTGGATTTTAAAAACATATTAAGCCGATGGGCGTCTAACCCCACAAGGCTTATGATTAAAGGAGGCAACTATGTTAGAAAATTTATACACCACAAAAATGAGTGACGATAAAAAGGTTTTAAAGAGGCGGTTTTCAAAAATCAGCCGGAAAAACGGAAAGACTTCCAAAATAATTTCTGCGTTAACAGCGCTTTTACTTTCGATAACGCTTCTTTCGGGCTATGCCGTCATGGCTGTTTTAGACCCCAGCGAGGAAATTAAGGAAGAATATGCCCTTTCCCTTATAGACTATGAAATTTTAAGGGGCTATCCCGACGGGAAAATGCGGCTTAGCGAGCCGATAACCAATGCCGAAGCGATTACTCTTATACTTCGTGCCCACAAAGGCTACAGAGATATGCTCGAAACTTACATCCCAAAGGGTGAAAGCGAAAATCACTGGGCGTATAAGGAAATTGCCCTTGCAAAGGATTTGAAAATTGCAGAAAGCGACATAGTGCCGGATGAAATTATCACGGTATCGGGCTTTTCAAAGATGCTCGTTCTTCTTTTAGGCTATGGCGTAAAGGCGGAGCAAAGGGGCGGAGATTATGTTTCCGTTGCAAAAAGGCCCGGCATTTTGGATGGACTTGATAAAGATGCCGAAGATATTTTAACAAGAAAGGATGCCGCATTGATGCTGTCAAACGCCCTTGACGTGCCATTTATGGAAGCTTCTTCCTATAATGCAGAAATAAAAACTTTAGAGTATGTAATTAAAGAGGGCAATACCTTAAGAAGTCTTCTCGATTAGCGAAAAAACACATCATCCGACGGATGATGTGTTTTCTTTATCTTTTTATCTTGGCGTACTCGATTTCGAGCCCTTCTTTTATGCTCTTAAAATCTTCCTTTTTAAGGTTGGTGGCTTTAAGAATTTTGGAATTGTCAATAAAACGGTCATATAACCTGTCGTAGAGCAAAATCCACTTTTCCTTGCCCTGCTTTTCCATATCAAGAAGATAGGTCTTGGTGTCCACCCACGAAAAGCGAGTTCCGAAAACCTCGGAATAAATATCCGCAATTTCGCCCCAGGTAAGGTTTTCGCCGTCTGCTACCGTGTATGCCTCACCCATTACTCCTTCCTTAAACAAAAGGTGTGCAATCATTTTACCCGAATTTCCCGCCCAGGTAAGTGCCGCACGAAGATTTTTACATTCTGAAGGCAGCATCAACGCTTCGCCCTTTTCTGCCGCCTCTATCACCTCACGGTTTGAGCGGGTTACAAGGTCAAATCTCCTTTCGGAAAAGGATATTACGGGGCGGACAACCGTCCAGTTTTTCTTTAAGGAATTATTATTTAAATATCTTTCGCACTTTGCCTTGGAAAGGGCATATTTTTCTGTCGCAAGAAATTCCGAATCCTTCGTAATATCTAAAAGCTTCGGTGCGTTTTCGGTTATGGGATGCTCCAAATCAGCATAGATGCGATAGGATGAAAGGAATATGAGATGGTCGCACTTTTCAGTTAAAAGCTCGTGATAGGGTGCATATGCCACTTCATCCTGATAGTGCAGAAAATTTACTATTCCGTCGTATTTTTTATCTTTAAGAAAATTTTTCAAGAATTCAAGGTCTGCCCTTTCCCTTATATATGTAAGGTTTTCGTTATCCGATTTTTTATCTTCAAGGCATATTACATCAACCTTGTGTCCAAGGCCGAGCAATTCTTCCGCCGTGTATGAGCCAAGCGTTCCTCCGCCACCGATTAAAAGTACCTGCTTTTTCATAATAGTCCCCCTTTTAGCTAATTATATTATGATACGCTTTATTTTGCAAGGGAGAAAACTATCCAAAAAAGTAACTATTCTATGCTCGCAGTGCCCTTATGCTTTTGCTTCCGAAGTAGATGGCAGCACCCACCAGAGCATCAAACAGCCAGGAAATTATCCAGCCTGCATAATAGCCGTAAATGCCATAGTAGGGAATTAAGATAAGACTCATAATAATTCTTGCAATGGAGCCGGACAGGCTTGTCATTAAAAGTGCCGCCATATTTCCTATTCCGCGGAAATAGTTGTGATATAAATTTGCAATAACATTAAGGACTATAAAGGGAAGCCCCCATCTTAAAAAGTTTATGGTATAGGTAACCGCCTCAGGCGATGCATCGCTTCCGAAGAAAAGCCCTGATACGGCGGGGGCGAAAAGGGCGCTGATTAAAATAAAGGGAAGGCTGAAGACAGAAGACTGAATGAGCGCCACCTTCATACCCTTTTTAAGCTTGTCATACTTTTTGGCACCGAAGCACTGTGCCGTGTAGCTTGCCAGAGTTTTTGAGGAATTCTGATAAATTGCCGCATTGATGTCGTAAATTCTGTAGCTTACAAGATAGCTTGCCGCTGCGGCAGAGCCGATGTTGTTTACCATGGGCGAAAGGATAATTCCCGCAAAATACATTGCCGACTGCTGAAGGCAGGAAAAGGCGGAATATCTCGCCGTTGCAAGAAGACCTTCGGAAAGGCTTTTTATCTTCATTTTGTAAACACCCAGCTTTTTGAAGCAGGAAGCCATTTTAAGGATATACAAAACTCCCACGATGCTGTAGGATATGACATTTGCAAGGGCAAGGGCGGATGCATCCATATGGAAAAACACAATAAAGGCAGAGCCAAGACCGATATTAAGCAGCGTTGAAAGAATAGACATATATAAAGGATATGCACTGTCCCCCATTGCCGTTATTACCTGAACGGCATTTATGCCGAAAAGAACGATTACCTTACCCACCATTGAAATGGTGAAATATCTTACGCATTCGGAAAGAACGGCATCATCCACGTTGAAAAAGTCCATAACCGTACCGCGGAATATTATGAAAAACACGGACAAAAGGGCGATGATTCCCGAAAGCATCAGGAAGTTATTTACGATAACGCACTTCATTCTGTAATATTCCTTTGCTCCGAAAAGGTGGGCGGTGTATACGCCGACGCCCATTCCGTATCCCCAGAATATGGAATTCAAAAACGTATCAAGGGGTGCTATTGCACCTATTGCTCCCAGGGCACCGTCACCTAAAAGCTTACCTGCAATTATGGTGTTTACCACGTTGTAGCACTGGGAAAGAAGCCCCGAAAGCACCATTGGTATTGCAAAAAGTATAAAGGTTTTATAAATATTTCCTTTTGTTAAGTCTTTCATTTTATCCCTCTTGACATTAATTAATCGCTCTTGTATAATTATAGTAAATTATCAAAATTTATCAAGATATGTTCATTATATTGACAATTTATCATTTTTTATCAAAAGAGGTGCGCCATGTCCGAAAAAAGAATTGATACAATCTTAAGGATAATAAAGGAGCAGGGCTATGTTACGGTTAAGTATTTGTGCGATGAGCTTCATTACAGCACCGCCACCATAAACCGTGACCTTAACGATTTGCAGAAGAAAAAGCTTATAACCCGCCACTATGGAGGGGCGGAGATAGTAAAGTCCAAGGGCACTCCCCTTGTTTTCCGCTATCATAAAATGCGCCCCGTAAAGAGGCTTCTTGCGAAAAAGGCAGCGGAGCTTGTCAAAGAAGGTATGACGGTTTTCATTGACGGCTCCACCACGGCGCAGTATATCGGGCAATATATAAAGGATGTAAAAAACCTTAAGGTAATAACAAACAACTTAAATTTAATTTCCTATTTAAGCGAATGCGGCGTAAAGTGCATCTGCCTCGGGGGCGATATTATAGAAAGCCCCTATATAACAGGGGGGATTGACTCCGCATTTCAGGCAAAAAGCTACCGTGCCGACCTTGCCTTTCTTTCAACCGGCGGAATTTCAGCCGACGGAAAGATTTTTGACGGTGTTTATCTTGACCTTCACAGGGTAATGATTGAAAATTCCGAAAAAGCCGTATTCCTCATAGACCACAAAAAGCTTGGTGTGACAGGCGACAGATTTCTTTCCGATCTTTCTAATATCGACATACTTATCACCGACCACAAATTCGGCGATGACGTAAAGGAAAAATATAAAAACACGCAATTTATGGAAATCGAAACCCCGAAAACACAGACGGACTGAACAAAATCGTTCAGTCCGTTTTATCGCTCTTTGTCATTCTGACGATGGCGGAAGAATCTCTTTATATGCCGTATTTTTCTGCCGCTTCCTCTGTAAGTGCTCCATTTCCGCATTCAGAAAGCCAGGTGCTGACAGCTTTTCTTATATCGGTTTTTTCATATCTTCCGCTTGCTTCAAGCCCCGTTTCTTTTTTGAAAAGCTCAAAATCGGATGGTGCATAGCTTTTATCCCCGAAGCGGTTTAAGAGATTTTCCGACTCGGTATAGTAAACATTTTCATCAATTAAAAGCTGGCTTTCGGGTTCTTTTAAGATAAACGAGAATATTGCGGCGCCGACCTTGGCATTATGGAATATGTTGCGCTTTATTTCAAGGCCTGCGTCCTTTTCCTCCGTCTTTTTAGCCATACGCCAGAGGAAAATATGATGCCCCATTGGGAAGGGCCAGATCTCCGACATTCTCGGTGCTTCCTCGCCCTGAGGCGAAAAGCCGCCCCCTGCATTTATGCAGATATTATCGTTGAATTTTGCGCGGATGGGAATAAAATCCCTTACCTCATACGCCGCCATACCGTAATTCATAAAAAGATTGTGGCAGTAGGTAACATCCGTTGCGGGAGTTGTGCCCGCAAAGCCCTGATGGGTTATGCAGGAGTCATAAATGTTATTGAAAAGACAGTCTTTAACCGTAATTTTTCCCATATGCTGCCAGGCTTCAACACCGTTACCAAGCCTAATTCTCTGCGCACGGCTGAAAACCGCACCGCCAAGAAAGTGAAATTCGCATCTTTCCACCGTAAGCTCGTGATCGCCCTTTATGCCGTGAACACCGCTGTTTATAAAGGTTATATCGCAGATTTTTGCATAATTTGCCCAGCAGAGAGCAAACTTTCCGTAAAGGGCGCACTCGATATGGGAATAAACCTTCCCGGGATTGCCCACAGAATAGAGATACAAGGGGCGCTTATAGCCCTCGGGCACTTCTTTTTCTTCCCATTCATACTGAGAAAGCCTTTTCTGCTTTCTTAAATTCCCCTTGTCAAGGTCATCATCATACCATTCGCCCTGATTTTTAAGGTCAGAAAGGCTCCAGCGAAGGTTTCCGCAGGATTCTCCGTAATTGAAAATCAGGTTGCAGGGCTCGTCGGTCTCCGTGCCAACATAACGCCAGATATTTTCCTTTTCTTCCACCCATAAATCGGGAGAAGAATAGTCTTTTGATCCGCAGAATATGGGGTTTTCCCCTTCGCCGTAGGCACCGTAGGTTATTACGTTTCCCTTTTCGCCCCATACGGCATCTAAGTTTCCTCTGTAAAACGTGCCTCTCTTAAAAAGCACCGTATCCCCGGGCTTTACGCCAAGGGAAAAAATATCTTTGGCAGGCGTTTTTTCACTCAAGCCATCGTTTTCAGCTTTGCCATATGTTAAATCAATATAATAAGTAGCCATAGAAACACTCCTTATATTTTTTCAAAACCATTGAAAAGAGCCATATGTTTTTCATCAAGGCGGATATCCTTATGGTAGTGCCCGAAAAACCACTTTTTATAGTTTAATCTGCCCTTTATTTCCTCAAGGAAGTCAGTAAGGCAGTTTGTTTCATACGAAGGAAAAAGCGCTTCCTGCACAGATGTGGGTGATGCGTGGGTTATTACATAATCCACCGAAAAGTCATAATCGGAAAGCTTTTTTCTTGCCTGCTCCATCTCCGCATTCGACGGAAGCTCATCCTTCCACCAGTTTTTACCTTCTGTTCTTATGTCCTTATCGTGGGAGCTTGCCCCGCCGAAGGTGAAAATTTTCTTTCCTTCGATAACATAAACCTCACCGCGCATAAGATGATAAATTCCGTCATCCACCTTATGCACCATTCCCCCGCAGAAGGGAATTTCGGGAAGGCTTTTCAGCATATCAAAATTTTCGTGATTGCCGTCAACGAACAAAACCGAAAAGCTTTTTTCCTTAAGCCACTTTATCCAGTATTTTTCTTCGTTGGTTCCATCCCACACACCGCCGAAATCTCCTGCAATTATCACATAGTCATTCTTCGTCATTTCTTTTCCCCGGGGAAAGTTTTTTGAAGAAAGCCTTTGTATGTCAACGGGAATATGGGTGTCGCCCGTTATGTAAATCATTATGCTTCTCCTTAATTGATTTTATTAAAGACCATTGGCTTTATAACAAAAAAAGAATACCATATCTTAAGGCTTTTGTCAATAAAACGGGGTGGCGGAAAAAAGCAAAAAAGACAAGGCAAAGCCTTGTCTTTTTTACTTCTTCCCGAAAGCTTTTTCCATTCGGGAAAGAGCTTCCTTTATGTCTTCATATTTAGATGCGTAGCAGATTCTTATATAGCCTTCGCCGTCGGGTCCGAAGGCATCGCCCGGGCTTGTCACAACGTGGGTTTTTTCGAGGATGTATTCTGCTGTTTCGCGGCTTTTCATACCAAAGCCCGTGATATTCGGAAATACATAAAACGCGCCCTTTGGATAAAGGCAGGAAAAGCCCTTGATTTTGTTTAGCCCCTCAACTATCAGGTGGCGGTTTCTGTCGTAGTGCTTAAGCATTTCACATACGTCCTTTTCGCCGTTATATATGGCTTCGACCGCGGCAAGCTGCATAGGCTCGGGCACGCTTGCAACCATATTTTCCTGAAGCTTTATAAGGTTTTCCGTTATACTTTCGTTTGCACATATATAACCCACACGAAAGCCCGTCATCGCAAAGGTTTTTGAAAAGCTGTTGATTGTCAGGACATAGTCCTCTATTCCTGGAATTGCGGCAAGGCTTTTTTGAGTAAATCCGTCGTAAACCAATCTTTCATAAGGCTCGTCTGAAATTATAAATATCTTATGCTTTTTAACAAGCTCTGCGATTTTTAATAAATCCTCCCACTCAAGGACACCGCCCGTGGGATTTGAGGGTGAATTTATGATAATAAGCTTGGTTTTATCCGTGATGAGGGGCTCGATTAAGTCCGCCGTCATCTTAAAGTCGTTTTTTTCGTCCACCTTTGCATAAACGGTTTTTGCATTTACCATATCAATCTGACCTTTATAATCAGGCCAGTTGGGTCCCTGAATGATAACCTCGTCCCCGGGGTTTACCAGCGTAACTATAGCAAGCATAAGTGCCTGGGTTGCCCCCGCCGTTACAATTATATTTTTGTCGGGATCGCACTTTATGCCGTTTTCCTTATAAAGCTTATAGGCTATGGCATCGCGGAGCTCCTTTATCCCTGAATTTGGCGTATATTTTGTTTTTCCCTCTAAAAGGCCTTTTATCCCTGCGTCAATTATATGCTTCGGGGTTATGAATCCGGGCTCACCCAGGGTGAGATTTATTGAATCGTCGTACTTTTTTGCAAGCTCAAACATCCGCCTTACTCCCGAAGGAAGGGCGTTTTGCGCCGCTGTGCTGAGTAATTTTTCCATATTGCCGCACCTCTATTTAATCTTTCATATCGGGCAGAACCGTGGGCGAAAACTTATGCTCCATAAGCGAAATCATAGTATGGCTCTTAAGAACGCCCCTGTTACCCTTGATTCGCAAAATTTTATCCTCAAGAGAATCTATATCCTTTGCGCAAATTTTAAGCACATAGTCATAGTCCCCCGTAACGGAGTAGCATTCAAGCACGTCGGGCTCATTTTTTGCATATTCCAAAAGAGCTTTTATATTTTCGCCGTACTGCATCTGGATAAAAACAAAGGCATGAACGGTTTTGTTTAATTCCTTCGGGCTTGTGACTATGGTAAAACGCTCTATTATCCCATCTGTCTGCATACGGAGAATTCTTTTATTTACGGCAGGGACGGAAAGGTTTACCATAGTGCTTATTTCCGTCGCCGTGGTGTTGGCATTTTCAGAGAGAATTTTAAGTATTTTTTTATCGGTTATATCCATTTTATCAGCTCCTTATCGGATTTAAATAAATTTTAGCATATCGCAATAATTATTTCAACGAACAGCGCATAAAAAGAGCAGAACTTAACCAAAATCGCAATTCGGTTAAATTCTGCTCGGAGTTTTTAGTTTTTATTCTTTGATGAGCATATTCTCTATAAATATTCCATACCCCTTAGTCGGATCGTTTACGAATACGTGAGTAACTGCGCCGATAAGCTTTCCGTTTTGCACTAAGGGGGAGCCGCTCACGAGTGATGTCAATAGGGGACAACAAATTTATATGTCAATTGATGCAAAATTCAGCAGTTTGTTTCCTTCCTCCCAATGTATCTGCTATTTATAATAGTGGGATTACCGTTTTTTCTATGTAATCATAGTTTTCTTTAGATATTTTTTCAAACGGTGCGCGTACATCACCAAAATCAAATCCCAGCATATTAAGAACTGCCTTTTCTCCTTGAAAAACTCCTACTTTTATGAGTGCCGCTATAATCTTATTCGCTATTTGTTGTATTTCAAAAGCTTCGCTGTGTTTTTCTTCGTTAAACAGTTGCTGCATTTTTATGAATTTTTCAGCCATAAAATTGTATGTGCTTCCTATACCACCGTCAGCACCCATAGAAAGTCCTGCCAAAAACATCTCATCAAAGCCATTATAAAAAACTTTATGTGGAAAAGCGGTTTTGAACTGTTCCAATCCAAAATAATCATTGGATGTATGTTTAACCCCAATAAATCTTTCATCATTTAAAAACAACTTTAAATTTTCAGTTGTAAGATTAACACCTGAAAATGCAGGGAAATTGTATATCAGCATAGGAAGATCAATATGCTCCACAACATCAAAATAATGCTTTTTAATTTCATCAAAAGTAAATTTATAGTAAAAAGGTGCAACTGCCGAAACAGCATCATATCCCAAAGACTGTACGCACTCACCGAACATAATGGTTTGTCCGGTGCTTATACAGCCTATATGTGCTATAAGTGTGCACCGTTTGCCAACGATTTCCTTTACTAATCTGTAAACCTGTAATCTTTCTTCATCCGACAGCAAAAATGCTTCTGCAGTACTGCCGCCTACATAAAATCCGGTTACACCTTTTTGAATGTTGTATTCAATAAGTTTTTCCAGTGCTTTTTCATTAATTTCATCTTTTTCATTAAATGGTGTCAAAAGTGCCGGGAATATGCCCTTAAACTTATTCACATCTGTCATATGCTTAACCTCCTTATTTTTCAATATAAGTATATTACAAAAAAATGAGCAAATCTATACGATGTTTGCTTATTAATTGAATACTGTTGCTTTTTTGTTCTTTTATGATATAATGAATTCAATGAAGTTGAATTCATTTGAAAAAGTATCGGAAGTGATTATATGGCAGTAAATGTAATGCTTTACCATACCGGTAAAGATAAAATGTATAATACCTGGCATAAAAATGAGCAGGGATGTTTCTTGTATATTCATTCCGGCAAAGGAATAATTGCATTCAGTAATAAAATTTATTCCATAGAAAGAGGAAGCCTGTTATATATTCCATATAACAGATATCACTATACCTTGCCGGAAAAACCGAACGAATACACCAGAAGTAAAATCTTTATTTCAAACAAGCAAGTTGCAGCTTTAGCATCCGAGATGGTATTTCACGCAACCTATCCTGTTTATACTATGATTCCTCCAAGTGAGCAAAGTGAGATAGAGCTAATATATTCTCTGCTAAAAAATACGAGTTTAAAGGGTGAGCATTTTGATATGCTTGCTAATGGATGTCTTATGCAACTTTCTGCATATTTGGATGCCTATAAAATTTCTGCACCTGATTTCCTTAACGGATACATTGAAGACTCTTTGCATTACATAAATCAGAATATTTCAAGCCGTTTGACGGTTGAAGAAATTGCGAAATCAGTAAACCTAAGCAAATATTATTACTGTCATATTTTTAAGGATGCAATTGGAACAAGTGTTATGGATTATGTTTTAAATACACGCATAACATTTGCAAAAGAACTACTTATATCAACACAAAAATCCGTCAGTGCCATATCGGAAGCCTGCGGATTTGAAACCCTGTCTTGCTTTTGTCACCAGTTTAAACATTATACGGGGATGTCTGCATTGAACTACAGAAAAAATATTCAAAAATCGAAAAAAGAAATCGAATAACAATACTGCCTTTCGAATCTTTGATATAACATTTTCATTTTGTATAAAAAGTGCTCACCTAAAACAAGCTTAGGTGAGCACTAAAGTTATTTAATTTTTTCTGTCTCCGAGAGCATATTTTCAATAAAAATCCCATACCCACGTGTAGGATCGTTTACGAATACGTGAGTAACTGCACCTATCAGTTTCCCATTCTGAATTAAAGGGCTACCACTCATTCCCTGGACAATCCCGCCGGTTAATGAAAGGAGCTCATCGTCCGTCACGGTGACAATCATATCCCCTTTTGCCCTGCCGAATACCTTTTTGATTTCCACCTTATAGGGCTTTACCCCATCTCCGCCAAGCTCGGTATAAAGAAATGCCTCTCCGTCCTTTACCTCCCTCGATGATGCCGTCTTTACTTTAACTTCATCAACAGGAAGGATTCCGCTGGAATTTGCAAAAAGTCCTCCCGCCGTGTTTTCAGTTATATAACCGTAGATTTTCTCGTCCTCCGTAAATTTACCTACAATTTCGCCAGGTGCTCCCTCTTCGCTCTTTTCAACGGATACAACATCGCAATCCGTTATATATCCCTTTCTTACTCCAAATCTTCGTCCGGTGTCGGAATCGGACACCGAATGCCCCAGCGTTACCACTCTGCCGCCTCTTTCATCGTAAAAGGTCACCGTTCCCACACCCGCAATGCTGTCCCGCACCCACATACCTACCCTGTTAATGCCCGATTCATCTTTTATGGGGATAAGCACCGTTTCAAAAAGCTCGCCGTTTCTGTCCGCCGTTATGGCTATTTCTCCCGGCGATGTGATTACCGTTTCAATGAAGCTGTCTGTATTTTTTATATCGGTTCCGTTGGCGGAAAGCAATATATCTCCTTTGCATAGTCCCGCTTTAAGGGCGGGGTTTTCTCCCGATATCTCCTTGAAATCAACTAATATAAGCCCCCTGCCGTAAAGCTTTATTCCCACCACATTTCCACCGAGAACATATTCATAGTTATCTATATTTCCCGATGCAGACACACTGGCGTCACGGCTGTAGTCCGCACTCACATAGACAAGTGTCAATATAATTAAAATAGCCGCAAATCTTTTCTTCAAAAAAATCACGCTCCGTTCACTTTTTTAGTGTAACCGAAACGTGATTTATAATTCTTTAAAAATTAATAGGAAAATTCATCCAATGATCTGAAGGTGTAGCCTGCTTCCCTTGCCGCATCAATAATCCTTCCGAGAGCCTCGGTATTATCCTTTGACACCGCGTGAAGCAGAATCACACAGCCGTTGTGCAGATATGGCATAACACTTTCAAAGGCGTAGTCTGCTCCCTTCTGATTGTCGGTTTCCCAGTCCTTATAGGCAAAGCTCCAGAGCACGGTTTTATAGCCAAGGTCATTTGTTGCAGCTAAACTTCTTTCGCTGTACGCCCCCTCCGGCGGACGGAAGTAGGTCATATGCTCACCGTAAAGCTCAAAAAATCTTCTGTCAAGGTTTAATATTTCCTCCTGCATAGCCGCTTTCGTGCCCTTTGACGGCATATTGGGGTGGTTTACCGTGTGATTTCCCACGATGTGCCCTTCGTCAATCATTCTTTTTATAAGGTCTCCGTTTTTCTCAAGATAAGGCCCTGTTATGAAAAATGCGGCAGGCACGCCCTTTTCCTTTAGTGTGTCAAGAATCTGCCCGGTAAAGCCGTTTTCGTAGCCCTCGTCAAAGGTTAAGTACAAGACCTTTTCTGACTGATTTCCCTCATAGATACAGTTGTATTTTGCCATCATATCTCTCTGCCCCTTGGTAAATTCGGGGAAGGAATCCTTCTTTTTAACAAAGCCCCAGCCGTTATTATCATTAGGAAGAGCATCTATATCCGAATGAGGTGTCTCCTGCTTTACAGGCTCCTCCTTAACTTCAGGCACTTCAACCTTTTCGGGTTCCTCCGGCATTTCGGGCTCTTTTACGGCTTCTTGTGTATTTTCCGTTTCATCCATATTATCTTCGGGGATAACCGTAACGTCTTCCGTAACTACATCTTCTTCCGTTATATTTTCCGGAAGCTCGTGATACTTTGTGCATCCCGTAAAGAAAAACGCCATAATCAGAATACATAAAACAATTCTTTTCATTAAAGTCATCCTTTCTTTATTCCTTCTTATATTATATATGCAATTGAAAATAATTTCAATGACTAATTTATTCCCTATTGACGGAAAAGCCGATTTATGATAAAATCTCTAAAAAGAGGTGAGTATTATAACATGGTTTCACCACCCTTACGCCCCCTCAAAAAAAAAGCTTTTAATTTATATTGCGGGCACATTTATTTACCTTTTTACAGTGTTTTTACTGCAAAAAGCGGGAATTTCCTGCCTTTACAAGCATTTTCTCGGAATTGAATGTCCCGGTTGCGGTATGACGCGGGCTTTTCTGTCTCTTTTAAGAGCGGATTTCAAAGCTGCCTTTTTCTACCATCCAATGGTATTTTTTATGCCGCTTACCTATATATTTATTCTTTTTGACGGCAGGCTTTTCAACAACAAAAAGCTTGATAATTTCTATATAATATTTATAATATCGGGCTTTTTAATAAATTATTTATTTAAATTAATTTGAAGGGATGATTAATATGTTCTGTAGTAACTGTGGAAAAGAAGTTGCCCCTGAGGCGGTTGTTTGTATTCATTGCGGAAGTGCTGTTAATAAAACTGCAAACAGCATTGTAGGTCAGAAGTCAAAGCTTGCGGCAGGTCTCCTTGCAATTCTGCTTGGCCTGGGAATCCATAATTTTTACTTAGGCTTTACCGGAAAAGCTGTGGCGCAGCTTCTCCTTTCCTTCTGTGGCGTAGGCTACATCTGGTGTCTTATTGAAGGAATTATGATTTTAACCGGGTCCATCAACACCGATGCACAGGGCCTTCCCTTAAAAGATTAAAAAAACGGAGATGTAAAAAAAGTGGCTGTAAAAATTACAGCCACTTTTTTATAACACGCATTTTAAGAAATTCTGTGTTCTTTCATTTTGAGGATTGGAGAAAAGTTCAGAAGGAACTCCTTCCTCCATAATTACACCTTCATCCATAAAAATAACACGGTCTGCAACCTCTCTTGCAAAGCCCATTTCGTGAGTTACCACAACCATGGTCATACCCGAGGATGCAAGCTCCTTCATAACCTGCAGAACTTCACCGACCATTTCGGGGTCAAGAGCACTTGTAGGCTCGTCGAAAAGCATAATGTCAGGATTCATTGCAAGAGCTCTTGCAATGGCAACTCGCTGCTGCTGACCTCCGGAAAGCTGGCGGGGAAAGCTTTTTGCCTTGTCGGCAAGTCCGACTCTTTCCAAAAGCTCCATCGCTTTCTTTTCTGCGTCCTCTTTTGTCATTTTCTTAAGGTCAACGGGTGCAAGCATTATGTTTTTAAGAACACTTAAGTGCGGGAACAGATTAAACTGCTGGAACACCATTCCGATGTTTTCCCTTACCTTATTTATCTTAACCTTTTTGTCGGTAATATCGTTTCCGTCAACAATAATTGTGCCGGCGGATGATTCTTCCAAACGGTTAAGGCAACGAAGGAAGGTGGATTTACCGCTGCCGGAAGGGCCGATGATGCACACAACCTCGCCCTCGGTTATTTCAATGTCTATTCCGCACAAAACCTTAAGCTTTCCGAATTTCTTTTTAAGTCCGCTTACCTTGATTTTTACATTATCTGCCACGGTTAAGCCTCCTCTCAAGAGCCTTTGCAACCTGCTGAAGGATTAAAATTACCACAAGGTACATAACGGCAACAATTGCCCAGGTTTCAAAGGATTTGAATGTTATGGCGATTACATTCTGAGCCTTGTTAACAAGCTCGGGAAAACCGATTACAGAAAGGATTGATGTATCCTTTAATGTAATTATAAACTGGTTTACAATGCTGGGAATCATATTTTTAACCGCCTGAGGGAACACTATCTTAAACATAGATCTCCAATAAGGAAGACCGAGGCTTCTTGCCGCCTCCATCTGTCCCTTATCGATTGCCTGAATACCCGCACGGATAATTTCGGACATATATGCGCCGCAGTTTAATGCAAGGCAGATTGTACCTGCCTGAAGTGCGGTAAGCGTGCTTCTTATCCCGAATATGGTACGAAGACCGTAGGGCACACCGTAAAATACGAAGAACGCAAGAACGATCAGCGGCACGCCTCTTATTAAATTTACATATACAAGAGAAATTCCTTTGCATATTTTGCTGTCAACAACGCTCATAAGTCCGAATACGATACCAAGCAGGCATCCGAACAGAAGTCCCCACAGGGCGAGAACCAAGGTCTGCCCCATTGCTTCAAAGAGCAAGTTGCCGTATGTTTCTATAATCTGGCTCATCAAAAGCCTCCCTTTACATTCTACAAGGGCATCGGTTTACCGATGCCCCTGAATTTTGTCAAAATCAAATGATTAACCAAGGTATGTTGCGATGATTTCGTCGTACTTTCCGTTTGCCTTGATGTTGGCAAGACCTGCATTGAAGAGGTCAACAAGCTCCTGCTTTTCAGCATCGAAAATAGCGAAGCCGTACTGAGCGGGCTCATTTTCTGTTCCGTCAACATACTTCATAGCAAGCTCGCCGATCATGATGTTGTACTTTAAGATGGGGGTATCGTCGAAGCAAGCATCAACCTGTCCGCCAAGTACTGCCTGATACATATCGGGAGATGTGGGGAAGGTGATAACTTCAAAGCCGTATTCTTCCTTGATGGATTCAGCGTACTGATTGCTCATTGTGCCGTTCTTAACAGCAACCTTCTTACCGGAAAGATCGGAAAGAGAAGCGATTTCAGATTCAGCTGCAACAGCCATACCCTGAGTTGCATCATAGTAGCCTTCGGAGAAAATCCAGCCGGACTCTTTTCTTTCTTCTGTAATGGAAGCGCCTGCGATCATACCGTCAGCCTGACCTGCCTGGCAAGCTGCGATTGCTGCATCCCAGCCAACATACTGAAGGTCATAGGTGAAGCCCTGATCTTCTGCAATTGCCTTTAAGATATCCATATCGATACCAACGATGTTACCTTCTGCATCCTGGAACTCAAAGGGAGAAAATCCCTTGTCTGTTGCGATAACGAAGTGCTTTGCACCTTCAACTGTTTCCTCAACAGGAGCTTCGCCGCATCCTGCAAAGAGGCATACCATCATAGCGAGAGCCATAATGAGAGCTAATGTCTTTTTCATAAAAAAATCATCCTTTCAAAAAATAGATGCGCCTATTTTATCACAAAACGGACTCCGTGTCAATTTAATAAAGGCATTTTGGCTATCTTTAAATATTATCAACATTATAACTTTTATTTATGCCACCATATTTCCCCATTAAAAACATTAATATGTAAAAGTAAAAGAAACCCCGATGCAAAAGCACCGGGGTTTCATATCTGCAGAAATTACTTTCTGGGGTTCTTGATGTTTGCCTGAGCTGCAGCAAGTCTTGCGATCGGAACTCTGAAGGGAGAGCAGGATACATAGTCAAGACCGATGTCGTGGCAGAACTCAACGGAAACGGGGTCACCGCCGTGCTCACCGCAGATACCGCAGTGAAGAGCGGGGTTAACGGGCTTACCAAGCTTGATGGACATTTCCATAAGCTTACCAACGCCTGTCTGGTCGAGCTTAGCGAAGGGATCGTTTTCGAAAATCTTGTTGTCGTAGTAAGCGCCTAAGAACTTACCTGCATCGTCACGAGAGAAGCCGTAGGTCATCTGTGTAAGGTCGTTTGTACCGAAGCAGAAGAAGTCAGCTTCCTTAGCGATTTCATCAGCTGTAAGAGCAGCTCTGGGGATTTCGATCATAGTACCAACTTCGTACTCAAGAGAAATACCTGCAGCAGCGATTTCAGCGTCAGCAGCTTCAACAACGATGTTCTTAACGAACTTCATTTCCTTAACTTCGCCTGTAAGAGGAATCATGATTTCAGGCTTGATTGCCCAATCAGGATGAGCCTTCTTAACATTGATTGCAGCGCGGATAACAGCCTTTGTCTGCATCTTAGCGATTTCGGGATAGGTTACTGCAAGACGGCATCCACGATGTCCCATCATGGGGTTGAACTCATGAAGAGAAGCGATGATTGCCTTAATGTCTTCAACAGTCTTGCCCTGTGCATCTGCAAGAGCCTTTATGTCAGCTTCCTCTGTGGGAACGAATTCGTGCAGAGGAGGATCTAAGAATCTGATTGTTACGGGGTTACCGCCGAGAGCCTCGTAAAGAGCCTCAAAGTCGCCCTGCTGATAGGGAAGAATCTTTTCAAGAGCAGCTTCTCTCTCTTCAACAGTGTCGGAGCAGATCATTTCTCTGAATGCAGCGATTCTGTCTGCTTCGAAGAACATATGCTCTGTACGGCAAAGACCGATACCTTCAGCACCAAGCTCAACTGCCTTCTTAGCGTCAGCAGGAGTATCAGCATTTGTACGAACCTTAAGTGTTCTGTACTTGTCAGCCCAAGCCATGATTCTGCCGAATTCGCCTGCGATTTCAGCATCAACTGTGGGGATGATACCATCATAAATGTTACCGGTAGAACCGTCGATGGAGATTTCGTCTCCTTCGTGGAAGGTCTTACCTGCAAGAGTAAACTTCTTGTTTTCTTCGTCCATGTTTATGTCGCCGCAACCGGATACGCAGCAGGTACCCATACCACGGGCAACAACGGCAGCGTGGCTTGTCATACCACCACGAACTGTCAAGATACCCTGAGCAGCCTTCATACCTGTGATGTCTTCGGGAGAGGTTTCAAGTCTTACAAGAACAACCTTTTCTCCTCTTTCCTTCCAGGCAACAGCGTCTTCAGCTGTGAATACAACCTTACCGCAAGCAGCTCCGGGAGAAGCACCTAAGCCCTTACCCATGGGAGTTGCAGCCTTCAATGCCTTAGCATCGAACTGGGGATGTAAAAGAGTATCCAAGTTTCTGGGGTCGATCATAGCAACAGCCTTTTCTTCGTTGATCATACCCTCGTCAACTAAGTCACAAGCAATCTTAAGAGCAGCCTTAGCGGTTCTCTTACCGTTTCTTGTCTGAAGCATATAGAGCTTGCCGTGTTCAACGGTGAACTCCATATCCTGCATGTCTCTGTAGTGATCTTCGAGTGTTGCACAAACCTTGTTGAACTCATCGAATGCTTCGGGGAACTTCTGTGCCATTTCAGCGATAGGCATGGGAGTACGAACACCTGCAACAACGTCTTCACCCTGTGCATTTGTCAGGAACTCACCCATAAGGCCCTTTTCGCCTGTAGCAGGGTCACGTGTGAATGCAACACCTGTACCGCAGTCGTCACCCATGTTACCGAATGCCATCATCTGTACGTTAACGGCAGTACCCCATGAATAGGGAATGTCGTTGTCACGACGGTATACGTTAGCTCTGGGGTTGTCCCAGGAACGGAATACGGCTTCAACAGCACCCATTAACTGCTCAATGGGATCAGTGGGGAAGTCCTTACCGATCTTGTTCTTGTATTC
>JAFQQJ010000002.1 GCA_017411325.1 Clostridia bacterium
ACAGTTAGAGTCGTGCTTGACAACTGCACTAAGCCTTGTCCTGAGACCATATATATCTGCAAGGTTTATTTGATGTTTGTATTCATGCCTGAATTTCATTTGTTATCACCTCCGCATACCATAAAATTCAAAACATTTCCTAAGTTTGAGATAATTATAAAATTGCAAAGTTAAATATAAGTTAATCCTATAAAAAATTTAGACCTCCTTAGAAATAAATCTTGGAGGTCATTTTGCAAATCCTTTTTCTTTGTTTAAGGCATATCATATTTTGATATGCAGTTAATTATATGCTTTGTCATAATTGGCTCAAAAATGTCTTCTATAGCTTTTAAGAATAATTCTCGAGTAATTCTGCCATAATTCATTCTGTCGTCTTACACGGGCAATTTCGATTGATTCTATTTGCAATTTCACGGAATTTATGTTATACTAAAATAAAATTAAGTGCGTCGTTTTTTGGCAGTTGAGCATCAGCTTTACAGGGGAGATTTTTGGATAGCATCAATAAAGCATCAAAAGGCATAAGGTTCAAAAGAGCAAGTAGCACAAACGGCGGAGCGGTGGGAACAATTTGAACGGTCTTTTATATTTGACATGACCTCCAAAACCACGTGCCGTGAGTTCAAGTCTTACTGCCCCTGCCAAAACAAGAAACCGTCCAAAAGGACGGTTTTTTTGTTTTAATTGGATATGAGACTTGAACGAGCGGCACGTGGAACGTGAACGTGTGAGGTCGCGAGCGCCGCCGGTGGCGGATGAAGCGAGCGTAACGATGCGAAGCGGTCGAAAGTTGTGGCGGGAGCCAAAACAACTTTCGGGCACCGCAAGTCGGGCGAAGCCTTTCAAGTCTTACTGCCTCTGCCAAATAAAAAAGAGTATCCGAAAGGATGCTCTTTTTTGTTTAGTTGCCGGAGGACGAGGAAGACTTGAACTTGTCGTAGTTAAAATCGTCTGTGACGATTTTAACGCAGGTTGCGGGAACGAAAGTTCCTGCAACTCAAGTCTTACTGCCTACGCGCACCTTTGGCTATGCACTATCTTGGCAACACAAGCGGGAGGGCACAGAGGCCCTCCCCTACAAGTCGCAGTTAAAATTGCCCGCAGGGAATTTTGACGGAGGTTTTGGAAACGGAACGTTTCCGAAACTCTGGGTCTTACTGCCTACGCACGCCTTCGGCTATGCACTATCTTGGCAACACAAGCGGGAGGGCACAGAGGCCCTCCCCTACAAGTCGCACCGCCATGGTACAAGCGGAATGCATAAATGCATTCCCTACAATTAAACACTCATTACACCGTAGGGCGGGGATTTATCCCCGCCGAATTCAACGTCCCACCAAAAAAGCAGTCAACTTTCGTTGACTGCTTTTATATTACCTTACTTATTTCCCTCAATGAATCTGTGAAGGATTGCCGCCGTTTCTGCCCTTGTGGCATTCTCTTCGGGCGCAAGGCTGTTTTCGCCCTTACCCTTTAAGAGACCGGAATTTACCGTCCACGCCATAGCGGCAAGTGCATATTCGGAAATTTCTTCATAGTCATCAAATTCACGGATAAGCATTCCGCCCTGCGTTACGTCATAACCCTTGTATTCAGCGTACCTATGCATAATCGCCGCAATCTGCTCACGGGAGATGTTTAAATCGGGTGCAAACTCTGTCTCCGTTACGCCCATTACTATGCCGACCTGCTTTGCCCAGGAAACTGCATTTGCATAGTATGCGCCCATATCAACATCAGAGAAGGGTATGCTTCTGTTTGTCGCAGGCTCGCCCTCGATTCTGTAAAGAACGGTAACAAGCATCGCACGTGTAAGGGGAGCTTCGGGGCCGAATTCGGTTTCCGAAATGCCCTTCATAAGACCGTTTGCATATACATAGTCAATATCCGCACTTGCCCAGTGTCCCAAAGGATGAACATCTGCAAATTCCTTCTTTGCCGGTGTCTGACCGCCGGTTGTTCCCGGAGCAGGAACTACGGGCAAGGTAGGTGTACCTGTGGGTATTTTTATACCGCCGGATGAGGATGAGCCCTTGCTGCTTCCGCCGCCACCACCGCCGGATGACTCTTTTTTAATTTCAACCTCTTTTGCACCTTCGCCGTTTTTACCGACTGTCACGCCCTCGTAAGTTACGGCATCTTCCGTATACTGAGCATCAATTATTTTTGCATTTTTCGGAGTTTTGATTGTAAGCGCCTTATCAATTTCTATATCATCTTCTGCAAAGAGAGCGTAGCCTTCCGTAACCGTAACATTAAGCTCTCCGCCATCAATATAGATATTTCCACCCTTATTTTGAGGGCTGCCGTCTTCCCCTATATAACATGTCGCCTCAATGCCTTGTGTAACAGCGGTGATATCAAGGGTACCTCCTGTCATTTCAAAGTCGCCCGTAACCCAGATGCCTTCATCACTTTCACTTACAAGCGTTAACTTTCCGCCTTTTATCATAATGCCGTTATAAGCATCTATGGGTATATCATAAGCTGTTACATTTATTGTGCCACCCGTGATTTTCACGTATCCTTCAGCGTCAAAACCTTCGTCGCCTGCATTTATTGTTATCTTGCCGCCTGTTATGGTGACCTTTCCGCTATCGGGAATTTCTTCACTTGCACTGATATCTGCACCGTGATCATCGGAGGTGATATTAATTGTACCGCCTTTTACATAAAGATTTCCGCCGTAAATATCAATACCGTCATCGTCTTTTGCTTCTAAAGTGAGTGTGCCGCTCTTTATTGTAACATCACCCTCATATGTGCCAATTGCATCGTCGCCCCCTATTAATGTAAGGGAGCCTTTTCCGCTTACTGTAATATCCCCTCCGTATGAAAAGATACCGTCAAATTCTTCCCGGACAGCTTCTATTCTGTTTTCACCGGTAATTACAATATCAAGATTATCTTCTGTATAAATCAATGCATTTCCTTCATAGTAATCGCCATAGTAATCTTCATAGTAATAGTCATAGCCTATTCCCTTAAATTCAAAATTCTTTAAGGTAAGGGTTCCTTCATCATAATATGCATAGCCGCCATCGGGCTTTTCTTGCGATAATGCGCCGCCTGTGCTTAAGTATTCGCCGCTTGCAAGGCCAACACCGCCGATATAAATTTCAGCTTCCTTATTTACATCGTATCCGCAGATGCATTCGCCATCTTCGCTGTGAGCAACATATCCTTCGCAGGATTCAGGATAATTGTTTATTATGCAATCCTTCGTACAATAATTCCAGTGGTGTGTGGAATTTATTCTGTATTCTTCGCTCCAGTTATGCTCACATACCGGTGCAAGAAGAGCATAGTCTATAGGATTTCCTTCGCCGTCGCAGATTTCGTGGGGGAATCCTTCTTCTCTTATGATTTCTCCGCCCGCAGGAAGAATAAGCATAAGGTCTTCGGAAATTGAAACATCCATAGCCTCTATAAGGTTACCCCAGGTATCAAACTCAATTATTCCACCGCTTAAAATAACCTTTCCGCCGAAGACAGCTGATATTTCAGCGAAAATCTCTACTTCGCCGCCTGCTATTTCAGCGGTTCCTACCGCTACTAAGCCATACGAGCTATGTGTATAAATATCGCCGCCTCCGATAAGAATATCTCCGTTTTCCGACGCAAAACCCACTGCTGCATCAAAATCCATATTGCCGCCAAGCACCTTTATGTTTCCGCCGGCATATACGCCATACTCATCTCCTGAAAAATTAAGCGTACCGTTACCGCTTATTGTCAAATCCTCTGTAACCACAATGCCGAAGCCTTCATTTTCTCCTTCATATACATAATGGCTGTTTAGAATATTATTTGTTCCTTCAAGCACTATATCGAGAGAGCTTTCTGCATACACGATTGTATAGGAGTTTTCTGCTTCATCAAAAAGATAGCCGTCGCCTTCATATCTGTAATTATTTAAGGTAAGGGTACCTTCCTTATAATATGCATAGCCGCCTGAAGGCTTTTTCTTTGCGGTTTCAGAAGCGCCGGAGGCAAGGTAGGTGCCGTCTTCCATTCCTGTGCCGCCGACAAATACATCATAATCCTTTTTGAATGTTGCCGTTACAGTAACATCAGCTTCAGGCATTGTAAATTTGTTTTCATTTATTTCAACATCTTCTGAATCAGAGTCCTCAACACTTAAAGTGTCAAGCTCATAGCCTGTCGCAGGCGTAACAGTCAGAGTTACTGTTTCGCCCTTGCGAGCTTCTAAAACATCCGCTTCGACCGTGCCGTTTTCGGTATGTGCAACCGTAATGGTGTAAGCGGTGATCTCTGCAGGGTCTGCCACCTTGATGTATTTTTGATTATAGTTATTTGTAAGTTCGCTGATTTCCTTCGCGCCTGCGGTATCGGCTGCATCCTCGCTCTCGCCATACCAGACCTTAGCATTGGTGAACTCACTGTTGATGGTGGGAACGATGTTGAACGCATCAGTTTCGCCATGAGCGATGGCTACGCCGCCGCTGAACTTAATGCCGCCGGCAGCAGGGCCGTCAATAGCAGTAACATACATACCGTAGCTCTTGTTACCGGCTATACCGCCGTTGCCTGTCAGGCTGCCACCGATGACATGTATGTTCCTGCCGGCCATTACTCCATAGCTCTTGTCGTCGGATGCACCACCGTTACCCGTCAGGCTGACACTACCGGAAACAGAGAGCTCGCCGGCCACGCCTATGCCGGCGCTGAAGAATTCGGCTGCACCGCCGGTGGCCGTCAGATTGCCGCTGCCTGAGACAGAGACACTGCCGTTAGCAACCCATATGCCGGAGTTAACCTCGGTGGTTGTGTTGTTGCAGGTGACGCTGCTCTCGCCCACGAGCACAATATTCAGCGTGTCTGCATCGTCATAGCTGATGGCAGTAGCGCCGGAGGGACGCCCATATAACAGGCGACCCTCACCGGAGTAGGTAAAGTTATTCAGCGTGAGGGTATTAGTGTCGGGGTCATAGGTCGCTGTACCGCCGTTGTTATCGCTGATAGTCAGATTTTCTGAAGTGAATTGCTTATCTCCGGCCCAGATATTGTACGCAGAATAAGCAGGCTCACTTATTTCTACCACTGCCTTTTCGCCGTCAAAAGCAATTACCACGGTGGAGCCGTCCTTTTCAACGGCAAACTGAGCAGTAGCCAGATTTTCATCGTCACATATTCCTATGTCGTTATAGCTCATGCCCCACTGATGATCCACTACGATTTTAAATTCATACCAGCTTCCGTCAGGGTCTGAAATCGCTCCCGTCGCAGAAACATTTTCATATGTAATCTCAAATCTTTCCGTCTCGTAGTTCCACTGAAGGTCGTTATTGGTATCCGTAGGATCCCAGGCGCTGCCGAAAATACCTACATCCACATTCTCCGGGGCAAGTGCTCCCGTAACGGTGTAGGTGTGCGTTTCCTCTTCTGCTGCCATAAGCTCAACTTCGTCAACTTCCGTTATTTCGAAAATTTCCGTCGCACCCGCCCCTATGGTAAAGCCGGGGATAAGCGTCACAAGCATCGCCAATGTAAGCATCCACGCCGTTAATTTCCTTAAGTCTTTTTCCATAAACACCAGTCCTTTCTTAAATGCATTTCTCATTTACTAAATTCTTTTTACAAACCTGTCAAACATTTCCTTTGCGATTTTGCAAAGGTCAAGTGCGATGACTCGCTTAACTGTTTCTTTCCGCTCCTCTTCGCCGATTTCGTATACCTTCAGCATCGACTCTAAAAAGAGAGAGATTTTATCATTCATTGTAAAGTATCTGTCCGTGGGGGTGGTGAATGCCGCAAGCTCCATTCCGCTTATGACGTTTTCGATTTTCCTGAAATCCTCTTCCGTCTTTCCCGGAAACCGCTCCTTTAATAAATGGAAGTTTTTCTTTGCGCCCCAGTCCTTGATATAGTCAAAGGTGGCAGGGTGGCTGTATGCCGCAAAGTATAAGTCCCACGCCTTCGGGTCGTTGTCGCAAAGTGCAATCTGCACCGCAATCTCTAACGCAAAGGCAAAAAGCGGATCCTTTGTTTCCTCCTCCGAGTCCTCAATGATGTCCAGGTGGAAATCCATAAGCTCCTCAATTAAAACCTTTAACATATCTTCCTTTACTCTGTAATGATATGTTATTGTTCCAAGACCTATGCCCGATTCTGCGGCAATCTGCCTGTGGGTGGTTTTTGAAAAGCCCTGCTCTAAAAAAAGCTTTGTCGCCGCCCTTATAATCTCTATTTCGGTTTCGGACAGAGGATTTATTTTGCTGTGCCTTTTGATAATACTTTTAAGCATTTTTCTCACGGCCCCCTTTCGTATACTCTTCGTACAAGTACAATTGTATACTAAACGCGTACTTGTGTCAATACAAATTTGAAAAAATTTTACAAAAAAACAAGCCCCCTTGTTCAAAGGGAGCCTGCAGGCACAGCAAAACCGAAGGATATTGTCATTCTGAACGCAGTGAAGAATCTCTCAGGGAAAACAGATTCTTCGCCCATAGGCATTTTCGCAAAAAACGCCTATAAGGCTCAGAATGACACATACCGCCGTTCGGCGGTACTTATTAGGGAGAAGCCGGTTTTGGCTTGTTATTTTCCGCTGATAGTGCGGAAAAAAACGCAGACATACGCCAGTATGACTGCGTTTTTTAACTTCTCTAAGGCGAAAAATTCCTAACCCAAAACTGCGAATGCGATAAAAATTTTCTCATGCACCACAAAATTCTCGATTTTGAGTGCAGGACTATGAGAAAAAACTGTGCCCATCGAGGGCAAGTTTTTTGCTCGGAAATTTTCACGGCATATTAAGATGCCTAAGAAAATTTCCTTCGCATAGGAAAAAAGCCG
>JAFQQJ010000019.1 GCA_017411325.1 Clostridia bacterium
CATTCGCAGTTTTGGGTTAGGAATTTTTCGCCTTAGAGAAGTTAAAAAACGCAGTCATACTGGCGTATGTCTGCGTTTTTTTGCGCACTATCAGCGGAAAATAACAAGCCAAAACCGGCTTCTCCCTAAGAAGTACCGCCGTTCGGGTGGTTTTCTTTTTGGCTTTCATGTACGAAATAGATGCAAGTTTATTTAGTCGATATGCAAACTTCGTTTGCTCGATATTTTTGTTATCACAAAATCGACCGCTGCGCCTTGTCATTTTCACGATAATAACAGGTGCAGGTTGTTTAGTGATATTCCAACTTCGTTGGAGTGATATTTTTGCAAAGCAAAAGTAATATTGAAACCTCTGGTTTCAGTGATATTATATTTGCCCTTAAACTGTACGAAGTACAATAACACTTGGCGTAAGCCAAATAAAACTGCGCAGCAATATAACTTGCCACAGGCAAATATAACTGAAAAAACGGCAAGCCGAAACTTGCCGTTTTTTCTGGCGTCGCTAAGAGGATTCTCGCATTGTTGCTTTCTCAACAATGCCTTCGGATTTTTTCAAAAAAAATCCTATGCCAAGGTTCGAATCTCCATTTCCCTGCAAAAAGAAAACCACCCCTGCGGGTGGCTTTCTTTTTGGCGTCGCTAAGAGGATTCGAACCTCCGACCTACCGCTTAGGAGGCGGTCGCTCTATCCTGCTGAGCTATAACGACATATTAATTATTTTACCCTACAAGGGCCCTTTTGTCAAGACGGGATTGAAGTTTTTTAAAAAAAGACTTTATTTTTCTTCCTTTAAATGATATAATAATATATTGAAATAAAATTAAGGAGGGGTTTTGATGAAAAAGAACCAGGCTTTCGACATTTCGGACTATAAAACGTGCGAAAACTGCATATATTCGGGAGTGCTTCCCGACAGCGACATCGTAATATGCAGAAAGCACGGTCTGAAAAATTCAGGCGACTCCTGCCGCCACTTTAAAATGGATTTACTATCAGTAAAGCCAAAAAAGCTGCGTTCACTGAAAAGCACCCTTTCCGAAGAAGATTTTAAGCTGTAAGGAGTTTTATTATGGACTATTTGAAATATGGTATTTTAGGTCTTGTTCAGGGACTCACCGAATTTTTACCCATTTCCAGCTCAGGGCATCTTGCGATTTTCAAAAGCCTTCTCGGAGAAGGCTTTGCAGACCTTGGACTTACATATGATATACTTTTGCATCTGGCAACTTTAATCGCTGTTTTTGCAGTATATTACAAAGACATATGGGATTTGATCACAGGCTTTTTTGCCCTGCTCCGTGACATATTCAAGGGGAAAGTTAATCTTAATGAAAACCCAAAGCAGAAATTTGTCATTTTAGTCATCATCGCATCAGTTCCCGCAGCTCTGGTGGGCTTTTTACTGGGCGATGCCATTGAGACTCTCCCCTTCATTTTTGTCGGCTTTGCCCTTATAATTACTGCAATTGAAATGATTATAAGCAGCAAAATGAAGCCCGGCACAATTACTCTTGATAACGCAAAGCTTAAGGACGCCATCCTTCCCGGTCTTTTTCAGGGTTTTGCCATCCTTCCCGGCATTTCAAGAAGCGGAAGTACAGTAACAGGTGCATTTCTTTCCGGCTTTGACAGAGCTTTTGCAGTAAAATTTTCTTTCATAATGTCAATCCCCGTAATACTCGGCTCCGCACTTTTCGATATAATAGATATCCTGACCGGTGCTGCAGAGGCTCCATTGGTGGGGCCCACCCTTTCAGGTATGGTAATCGCCGCAATATCAGGATACCTTTCAATTAAATTTATGATAAAACTGTTTACAGGAAACAAATTCAGATATTTCGCATATTACTGCCTTGCCGTGGGACTTGCGGTAATCATCTGGCAGTTATCCGTAATTCTTTAAGATAAACTTAACGGAGGTAATAACCTTGGCACAGCAGAGAAGAACAATAAAAAAAGAACCGGCAAAACCCATTAAAAACGCTTCCGGGGAAAAGGCAAAAAAAGCCTCTATGCCCTCGGGAACAAAAAAGGAAATAGCATTCATTGCTCTTTTCTTTGCTTCCATTTTGCTTATTTTAGGCATTTACGGAACAAATCTTATGGAAAACGAGCCCACATCAACCGTAGGAATCATAACCGGTTCATCCATAATCGGTCACCTCGGTGTAATTATAAAATGGCTCTTTATGGGACTCTTCGGCCCCGTGGCATATATTCTCCCAATTTTGAGCATTGCCGCAGGACTCTATATTGTTAAAACCAGAAATTCCGAAAAATCCCAAAGCCTCGTTTATATCTCAGGGGTAATATTTATCATTTGCCTTTCTGCACTTTTCTATGTCTTCCAGTATGCCCCCAGATATCCTGAATTTAATCTTGTTTCCTTCTGGACGGAGGCTACAAAGAATTTCGGAGGCGGTTCCATCGGAGCACTTTTGGGCTACCCTCTTGTATTTCTTGCAAAACAGGTCGGTGCCGCAATCGTGATAATTGCCCTTATGCTGATTTCTTTCATTGCTATGACGGACTTTGCAATCACAAGAAAAATTGCTTCATTGGTTAGAAAGTCAAGAGAAAGCGGAATTAAAAAGGCCGACGAGGAGACTGTTCCTTCATCAGTCCCCGCTCACCCTGTTACGGAGGAGACTCCAAAGAAGAAAAAGAAAAACCGGTTTACCGATGCCGCAGAGGACATTGTCCCCATGGACGAGGAAAAACCTGCATATGTAAGCCTTCCCGAGGCAGTTGAAAAGCTCCCGAGAACAGGCGAAAAGGCAACTGCAAAGTCAGAGGATGCCGAAATCAACATCTACACCGAGCCTAAGAGGGAGCCTGTTGTAAAGCCCTTCACTCCTCCTAAAGAAGTACCTGTCGCAGATGATGTTATTCTTCCTCCGGAAAATGGCGTAGAAAACGACCTTCCCGACGGTGAGGTAATAGTTAAGCCCAAGCGCCTGGAGGGCGAAATTCAGGTTGAAATCAGCCGTGAAAATGTACAAATCCCCTACACCTTCCCCGACACCGACCTTCTTAATAACATTGATGCAGGCGAAGACAGAACTAATCCCCAGGCTCTTCGTGAGCTTTCCGTAAAGCTTGTTGAAACCTTAAAAAGCTTCAATATCGACGTTAAAGTCCTTGAAATAAGCAAAGGTCCTGCCATCACACGTTTTGAGCTTCAGCCCACTGCAGGTGTAAGAGTAAGCAAAATAACAAGCTTAGCTGACGACATTGCTTTAAGCCTGGCTGCGACAGCCGTAAGAATAGAAGCCCCCATCCCGGGCAAGGCGGCAATCGGTATAGAAATCCCCAATGAAAGCGTTGCAACGGTATCCGCCCGCGACGTTCTTGAATCAAAAGAATTTACCGAAAGCAAATCAAAATTATCCATCGCTCTCGGCCGTGATATTGCAGGCAAATGTATAGTTGGAGACATTGCAAAAATGCCCCACGTTTTAATTGCCGGTGCCACCGGCTCCGGTAAGAGTGTATGCATCAACTCACTTATCGCCAGCATTTTGTATAAGGCTTCTCCCAACGAGGTAAAGCTTATTATGATTGATCCCAAGGTGGTTGAATTAAGTGTTTACAACGGTATCCCCCACCTTTTAATCCCCGTTGTTACCGATCCCCGTAAGGCTGCGGGAAGCTTAAACTGGGCTGTACAGGAAATGAATACACGCTATAAGTTTTTTGCTGACGAGGGTGTGCGTGATTTAAAGGGCTATAATGCCGTTATGGAAAGAGAAGGCAGACCCCGCCTTCCCCAGATTGTGATAATTATAGACGAGCTTGCAGACCTTATGATGGTTGCTCCCAAGGATGTTGAAACCTATATCTGCCGTCTTGCCCAGCTTGCAAGAGCAGCAGGTATGCATCTTGTAATTGCAACCCAGAGACCTTCCGTGAATGTCATTACAGGTGTAATCAAAGCCAACATACCTTCAAGAATTGCCTTTGCGGTGTCAAGCTATATTGACTCCCGTACAATTCTTGATGCCAACGGTGCCGAAAAGCTCCTTGGCAGAGGCGATATGCTTTACTATCCTATGGGTGCAAACAAGCCCACCAGAGTTCAGGGTGCGTTCATCTCCGATGAAGAGGTTGAACGCCTGGTTGAATTTGTTAAAAAGGATTCCGAAGCCGTATACGACGAGGATGTTTTAGAACAGCTTGAAAAAGCGGGAGAAGAATCCTCTGACGGCGGCGATGAAGATGAAGCAAAGGAGGCCGACGCCCTTCTTCCCCAGGCAATTGAAATTGTCATTGACTCAGGTCAGGCATCGGTATCTTTAGTTCAGCGAAAGCTTTCAGTAGGCTATGCCCGTGCAGGAAGGCTGGTTGACCAGATGGAAGCCCGCGGAATCGTTGGCCCTTCAGAGGGCAGTAAGCCCCGCAGAGTGCTTGTCACCAAAGCAGAATATCTTGCAATGCTTGAAGGAAGCGGATTAAACGAATCCAAAACAAACGAAGATGAAGATGACGGCGATATTATTATGCCGGTTACTTCCGAGTACCCCGCCGAGGATGTATATATCCCGGACGAAGATGAAGATGACGAGGATGATATAATAATTCCTCCTTCAAATAATTAAAGGACAAAATATGAGTTACGATTTTCTTCCTATTTCAAAAGAGGATATGGAAAAAAGAGGCTGGGACAGCCTTGATTTCCTTATAGTTACGGGTGATGCCTATGTGGATCACCCTTCTTTTGGTCACGCCATTATTTCAAGAGTGCTTGAAAGTGCAGGCTACAGAGTCGGAATCCTTGCTCAGCCATACTTTGAGGATGAACGGGATTTCCTTAAATTCGGACGTCCGAAATACGGTGTAATGGTATCGGGCGGTGTAATAGACTCCATGGTAAACCACTATACCGCAGGAAAGAAAAAACGTTCAGACGACTGCTATTCTCCCGGCGGAGTATCAGGTCTTCGCCCCGACAGATGTGTTATAGTTTACTGTAACCTTATAAGAAAAGCTTTCGGTGACATACCGATAGTTATAGGCGGAGTTGAAGCAAGCCTTCGTCGCTTTGCCCACTATGACTACTGGTCTGACAAGGTACGCCGCAGTATAATTTTCGACAGCCGTGCCGATGTCATTTCCTACGGTATGGGTGAAAAGCAGACATTGGAGCTTGCCGCCTGCCTTGAAAAAGGCTTTATCAGGGATAATATTCCGGGAACCTGCGTAGTTTCTGATAAGCCGAGAAAGGACGCAATTATGCTTCCCTCCTTTGAAGAGGTTTCATCTGATAAAAGAGCCTATGCCGAGGCGGCAATGACAGAATACGAAGAACAGGACCCTATCCGCGGTCACGTTTTATGTCAGAAGCACGGAAATAAATATCTTATACAGAATCTCCCGGCAATGCCCCTTTCAAGGCGTGAGCTTGATAAGACCTATTCCCTTCCCTTCACACGAGAATATCATCCCTCCTACAGGGCACTTGGCGGAATCCCCGCCCTTGAGGAGGTAAAATTCAGTATAGCCTCCTCCCGCGGATGCTTTGGTTCCTGCTCCTTCTGCGCTCTCACAATGCATCAGGGCAGAATTGTCCAGTCCCGAAGCGAAGCTTCCATTTTGACCGAGGCTAAGAAAATGACCTTTGATCCCGAATTTAAGGGGTATATTCACGACGTAGGCGGGCCTACGGCAAACTTCCGCTATCCCGCCTGCGAAAAACAGCTTAAGGAGGGTACCTGCAAAAACCGCGAGTGCTTATTCCCGTCCCCCTGCAAAAATGTGAATGCGGACGAAAGCGAATATTTAAATCTTCTCCGGAAGCTGCGTGCCATTCCCGGCATAAAGAAAGTATTTGTCAGAAGCGGCATCCGCTATGACTATATGCTTCACGATAAAAGCGACGAATTTTTCCATGAACTTTGTGCCCATCACGTTTCGGGACAGCTTAAGGTTGCACCGGAGCATATATCCGACAATGTATTAAAATATATGGGTAAGCCCGGGCGTAAGGTTTTTGACCGCTTTGCAGAAAAATACTACGACATATGTAAAAAGCTGGGCAAGGAACAGTATTTGGTATGCTACTTAATGTCCAGCCACCCCGGAAGCACACTAAAGGATGCAATCGATCTTGCCTGCTACTTGAAGTCGAAAAATATGCGTCCCCAGCAGGTGCAGGACTTTTATCCCACTCCCGGCACTCTTTCCACGGCAATGTTCTATACAGGCCTTGATCCGAGGACAATGAAAGAGGTTTATGTTGCAAAAACCTATGAGGAAAAGGCAATGCAAAGGGCACTGCTTCAATATACGCGCCCCGAAAATTATGAGCTTGTGCGAAAAGCTTTAATAAAGGCAGGCCGTGAGGATTTAATCGGTACTGCTCCCGAATGTCTTATAAGAAACAAAACTGAAAGAAGGTTTATTAAAAATGATGTTACTGGACGGAAAAAAAGTATCGGCAAGGATAAAGGAAGAAGTGGCAAAAGAAGCTCTTCTTCTGGCGGAAAAAGGAATAAAACCGGGGCTCGCGGTAATACTGGCAGGAAATGATCCCGCAAGCCGTGTCTATGTAAATAACAAGAAAAAGGCGTGCGAAGCATGCAACTTCCATTCCGAGGAATACACCTTCGGCGAGGATGTAACGGAAAAGGAGCTTTTGGATTTAATCGATGTATTGAACAATGCAAAAAACATCCACGGAATTCTGGTTCAGCTCCCCCTTCCCTCCCACATTGATGAAAAGAAGATAATAAACGCCATCTCCGAAAAAAAGGATGTTGATGCTTTTACCCCTGCAAATGTGGGTAAAATTATGATAGGCGACTATGATTTCCTTCCCTGCACACCTGCCGGAGTTATGGAGCTCATCAAGGAATCGGGAATAGAAATTTCCGGCAAGGAATGCGTTGTTATAGGCAGAAGCAACATCGTAGGAAAGCCCCAGGCAATGCTTCTTCTTCACGCCAACGGAACCGTTACAATCTGCCATTCAAGAACCAGGGACTTAAAGGAGGTTACCCGCCGTGCGGACATTTTGGTTGCCGCAATCGGAAAGCCTAAGTTCGTAACGGCTGATATGGTAAAACCCGGTGCCGTTGTAATTGATGTGGGCATCAACAGAACAGAAGACGGAAAGCTTTGCGGTGATGTGGATTTTGATAATGTTGCCCCCATTGCCGGTGCAATCACCCCTGTTCCCGGAGGAGTAGGCCCCATGACCATCGCAATGCTTATGAAAAACACCTTAAAAGCCGCAAAATTATAAGAAAAAATACGCCCTCCGGGCGTATTTTTTCTTTGTCGGAGGACTTCATTCAAAAATTTTTCTTTATTTTCAAAATAATCCTCATTATATTCTCCTTTTTACTTGACAATTTACAAAAAAAAGTATACAATTAATATAATACGGGGAATATTTGTTTTTTATGAGATGCACTTGAAAAATAAACTCCTCGTTTCATATAAAGGAGGTCGAAAGACAAATGACACAGATTCTCATTGGCCTCGGTATCGGGTTAGTGATTGCTGTAATCGCCGGATTTATAATGTTCAAAGCCGGAATTACATACAACCGCAAAATATCCGAAGCTGAGATAGGCAGCGCCGAAGACGAAGCTAAAAGAATTGTTGACGAAGCTACAAAAGAAGCCGAAAACAAGAAAAAAGAAGCTTTGCTTGAGGCAAAAGAAGAGATCCACAGAAACAGAGCGGAACTTGACAAGGAAGTAAAAGAAAGAAGAAGCGAACTTTCAAAACAGGAAAACCGTCTTCATCAGAAGGAAGCAAACCTTGATAAGAAGACAGAAACCTTAGAGCAGAAGGAAGAAGCACTTGCAACCAAATCCAAGGAGCTTGATGTTGAAAAGGAAAAGCTCATAGCTCTTCAGAACGAAGAAAGAACAAAGCTTGAGCAGATTTCAGGCCTTTCAGCAGAAGAAGCTAAAGAATATCTTCTCAAAAATCTTGAAAGCGAAGTTCGCCACGAAGCGGCAATCATGGTTAAGGAAATCGAGCAGGAAGCGAAGGAAAACGCAGAAACAAAAGCTCGTGAAATTATCGGATATGCACTTCAGAAATGCGCAGCAGACCATGTTGCGGAAACTACAGTCAGCGTAGTTGCTCTTCCCAATGACGAAATGAAGGGAAGAATTATCGGTCGTGAGGGCAGAAACATAAGAACCCTTGAGACCATGACAGGTATCGATCTTATCATCGACGATACACCCGAGGCAGTTATCCTTTCGGGCTTTGATCCCGTAAGACGTGAAATCGCAAAAATCACACTTGAAAAACTCATTGTTGACGGTCGAATTCATCCTGCAAGAATTGAAGAGACTGTTGAGCGTGCGAAGAAAGAAATTGAGCGCACTATTAAGCAGGAAGGTGAGCAGGCAACCTTCGATACAAATGTTCAGGGGCTTCATCCTGAAATCGTTAAGTTACTCGGTAAGCTTCATTACAGAACAAGCTACGGACAGAATGTGCTTATGCACTCTACCGAGGTTTCCTATCTTTCCGGACTTATGGCGGCAGAGCTTGGCGCCGATGTCACTCTCGCGAAGAGAGCAGGTTTACTTCACGACCTGGGTAAAGCAGTTGACCACGAAATTGAGGGCTCTCACGTTGCTATCGGCGTAGATATCGCCAAGAAGTACGGTGAAAGCTTTGACGTATGCCACGCTATTGAAGCGCATCACGGCGATGTACAGCCGCAGACACTTATCGCTTGTATCGTTCAGGCGGCAGATGCTGTTTCCGCAGCCCGTCCCGGTGCAAGAAAAGAAAACATTGAAAACTACATCAAGCGTCTTCAGAAGCTTGAAGAAATCGCAAACTCCTTTGAGGGAGTTGACAAGTCCTTTGCTATTCAGGCAGGCCGTGAAATCAGAATTATGGTTAAGCCCGAAATCGTTTCAGACGAGGGTATGGTGCTTGTTGCAAGAGATATCGTAAAGCGTATTGAAAACGAGCTTGAATATCCCGGCCAGATTAAGGTTAATCTCATAAGAGAAACAAGAGAATCCGGCATTGCAAAGTAATAATCTACAGCAGGCTAAAAAAGAGTGGCATCGAGCCTCTCTTTTTTCCTCGAAAACACTTTCTTCGGATATCCCGGCCAGATTAAGGTTAATCTCATAAGAGAGACAAGAGAATCCGGCATAGCGAAATAATAATCTACAGCAGGCTAAAAAAGAGTGGCGTCGAGCCACTCTTTTTGTGTTTTCACATATGCTAAAGTGTCATTCTGAGGTATGGGCGTTTCAAAGAAACGCCTATGCCGAAGAATCTATGATGTTTCCGGGATTCTTCCACAGGAGTTTTTTCATAAAAACTCCGTCGTCAGAAAGACAAAGTTTCCCTCCCCCCTCTTTTTCTTGACTAAAACCCGGTTTTGACTTATAATATATCTATTAATCGGAAAGGATAAACTTATGAACATTCTTTTTATAGGTGACATTGTGGGGCGTAGCGGCAGAGAAGCCGTTTTTGCCCACCTTGACAGAATTAAATACGAATATGATATAGACTTTACAGTTGCCAACGGCGAAAACTCCTCAGGCGGCCTCGGTATGAGCGCCCGCGTTTACGAAGAGCTGTCTTCTGCCGGTATCGACTGCTTTACCTTCGGCAACCACACCTTCAGCAAGCCCGATGTAAAGTCCCTTGTTAAAACGGGCGAAAATGTTGTTATCCCGTCAAACTACGAAGATAAGGAATTTTCCGATACACACGGAATTTTCCGCACCAGGGAGGGCAGGAAAGTTGCCGTAATAAACCTGCTCGGAAGTGTGTATATGGATATTCCCGTGGAAAATCCCTTTCACGCAGCAGATAAGCTTATCGAAAAGGTGAAAACAAGCACCAATATCATTCTCATTGACTTTCACGCCGAGGCAACCAGCGAAAAAATTGCACTCGGTCAATATCTTGACGGAAGAGTGAGCGCCCTGCTTGGCACCCATACCCACGTTCAGACCAATGACGCCTGCATTCTTCCCGGCGGCAGCGCATATATCACCGATGCCGGTATGACAGGCCCAGAAAACAGCGTTTTGGGGCTTCGCAGTGACATTGCCATAAAAAGATTCCTTACGGGCGAAAAAATCCGCTATGAGGCTTCTAAAGAGCCTTCCCGCTTCCGTGGGGTAATAGTTTCAATAAATGACGAAACAGGTAAAGCAGAGGATATTAAGACGCTTTGTCTGTGAATAAGCAAAGACCTGCCGATGGTCAGGTCTTTTTAAGTATTGACAAATATAAAAAAATAAAATATACTAAAAATCAGAGATGTGCGGTAACCACCGAAAGGTGTAATGCTGGGGCTTTTAAGCCAACATCTCTTTTTTATTTTACAAGCTTTAAGAAGACATTCATATATTTCAAAGTTCCGATTTTCGCTCCTACCACACTGTGGATTCGCACACCTAGCGGGAAAGCCACGGGGTGAAAACATAGCTTATGCCCCATTTTATTTTCCAGTATGCTCCTTCGCTGTATTAATCGATACTATAAGCATTTTGCGAATTGTTCCGCATTCATTGTATACAATCTTTGCAGTTTCTCTTTCCAGTATATCTGATTTCACAAATAGCTCTAACCAGTATTCTGTCTCGTAACATTCCTTTAAGGCTATCTGCAGTTTGGATATAAAATCATTCTTACTCTGCGCATAATTCGCTTCGTGCAGATTTGCGCCAATGGAAGTAGCACTGCGTTCAAGCTGATTAACAAGAGAATGGTGCCCTTTAACCGTTTCGCATAATTTTATTACCTTAACCGAAAATTCAACCGACAAGTCTCTGAGTTTTGATTCTGCCATAACATCATCTCCCTGAAGTCAGTATAACACATATATTATAATTTGTCTATTAGTGAAATATCAACTTCGTTGATGTGAAATAATTTCTGTCGAAATCGTGAAATAGAAACCTAACGGTTTCTGTGAAATGAAATAAATCCTCTCACGCCCGCAGGCATTTCACATTGCAAAGCAATATTTCACACCCGAAAGGTATTTCACAAATCCTGAAAGGATTTATTTCGTTGAAAAAAGCACCGATTTTGAAACAAAATCGGTGCTTTTTTCTGGTGGGGAGAGGTGGATTCGAACCACCGAAGCAAGAAGCAGCAGATTTACAGTCTGTCCCCTTTGGCCACTCGGGAATCTCCCCATATTTATTGGAGCTGGTGATGGGACTCGAACCCGCAACCTGCTGATTACAAATCAGCTGCTCTGCCAATTGAGCTACACCAGCATTCTTTCGTCAACAAAAGAGATTATACCATAATAAACGATGCTTGTCAAGCCTTTTTTTATAATTTTTTCTTCTTTTTTAGCAAACATATTTTTATGTAAATTATTGACAGTTTTTGCTAAACAATGTATAATATTATTACACATTGAGAAAGGATGTCGATTAAATGAAATCTACCGGTATTGTGCGTGAAATCGATGCATTGGGAAGAATTGTTCTACCGAAATCAATCCGCAAGGTTTACAACTTAAAAGAGCGGGACGGCGTTGAAATTTTCACCGAAGGCGATATGATTATCTTAAAGAAATATGCTCCTTTCTGTGTTTTCTGCGGAGAGCAGGAAAACCTCACCTTATACAAGGAAAAGAACATATGCAAAAAGTGCATAACAGAAATATCAGAACAAGGAGAATTTTAAGATGGATTTAGACGCATTAAGAGCGAAAAAAGGCTTCATCTGTGATATGGATGGTGTAATCTATCACGGAAATAAAATTCTTGACGGAGTCAAGGAATTTGTCGAATGGTTATATGCTAATGATAAAAACTTCCTCTTCCTTACAAACTCCAGCGAGCGCTCCAGAACAGAGCTTAAGCAGAAGCTTGCAAGAATGGGACTTGATGTTGACGAAAGCCACTTTTACACCAGTGCTCTTGCCACAGCAAAGTTTATAAAGAGCCAGTGCCCCGGTGCTACTGCCTATGTAATCGGTGCCCCCGGATTATATAATGCTCTTTACGAAGAAGGAATCACAATAAACGACGTCAACCCCGACTATGTTATAATCGGTGAATGCCGTACATATAACTACGAAAGTCTGGAAAAAGCTTTATACCTCGTAATGAACGGAGCAAAGCTTATCGGCACAAATCCCGACCTGACAGGCCCTACGGAAAAAGGCATTGCGCCTGCCTGCAAAAGTCTGGTTGCCCCCATTGAGCTTTCATCAGGAAAAAACGCCTACTATGTAGGAAAACCCAATCCTTTGATGATGAGAACAGGCTTAAAGCTTCTCGGTGTTCATTCTGACGAAGCCGTTATGATAGGCGACAGAATGGATACAGACATAATAGCGGGAATCGAAACAGGCCTTGATACTGTCCTTGTTTTAACCGGCTGCAGCACAAGAGCAACGGTGGATGAATTTCCCTACACCCCTAAATACATACTTAACGGCGTTGGAGATATTCCGACTAAATAACATTTTCTATGCATAAAACCAAAACAAAAACCGTTGCCCATCGGGCAACGGTTTTTCATTTCACTTTAATTATTTAATCAAGCTTTCGCCGTTCATTTCAGCGGGCTTTTCAAGATTCATAATCTGAAGCATTGTGGGTGCGATATCGCAAAGCTTACCGCCCTCACGGAGAGCAACATCCTTACCAACCACAATGAAGGGTACGGGGTTTGTTGTATGAGCTGTAAACGCTTCCTTTGTTTCGGGATCAACCATCTGGTCAGCATTACCGTGGTCGGCTGTAATCATTGCTACACCGCCCTTTGAAAGTACGGCGTCAACAACCTTACCAACACACTCATCAACGGTTTCAACCGCTTCTACGGCTGCGGAGAACACGCCTGTGTGACCAACCATATCGCAGTTTGCAAAGTTTAAGATGATGCAGTCATACTTGTCGGATTCGATTCTCTTCAAGGCTTCTTCAGTTACTTCATAAGCACTCATAGAGGGCTTTAAGTCATAGGTTGCAACCTTGGGCGATGCAATTAATGCTCTGTCCTCGCCCTCGTATTCCTTTTCAACGCCGCCGTTGAAGAAGAATGTTACATGTGCATACTTTTCGGTCTCGGCAATACGAAGCTGAGTCAATCCCTTGGAGCTTATATACTCACCAAAGGTATTTGTAAGGCTTTCAGGCTTGAATGCAACATCTACGTTGGGCATGGTCTTATCGTACTGAGTCATGCACACATAGTAAAGAGGCATAAAGCCTTTTCTTCTCTCAAAGCCGGAAAATTCGGGATCAACAAAGGTTCTTGTGATTTCTCTTGCACGGTCGGGACGGAAGTTAAAGAATACGAAGGAATCGTTTGCATTAACTGTGCCCACGGGTTCGCCGTTTTCCGTGAGTACCATGGGACGGATGAACTCGTCTGTCAAAAGTGCTCCGTTTTCGTCCTTGGTTTCATAGGATGTCTTTATTGCAGCAAGAATGTCGGATACCTTGTCACCCTCACCCATTACCATAGCATCATATGCCTTAACAACTCTGTTCCAGTTATTGTCACGGTCCATCGCATAGTATCTTCCGGTTACCGTTGCAAGCTTACCAACGCCGATTTCCTTCATCTTGTCTGAAAGCTCAGAAACAAAGTCAATACCGGATGTGGGAGAAACGTCACGTCCGTCCATAATAGCATGAACGTAAACCTTGGTAAGGCCGTTCTTTTTAGCCATTTCAAGAAGTCCGAAGAGGTGCTCAATATGGCTGTGAACGCCGCCGGAGGATAAAAGACCTGCAAAATGAAGTGCAGAATCGTTCTTCTTGCAGTTTGCAATTGCCGCATTAAGAGCTTCATTTTCAAAGAAGTCCCCGTCCTTTATGGACTTGGTGATTCTTGTAAGCTCCTGATAAACAACTCGTCCTGCACCGATGTTGGTATGGCCAACCTCGGAGTTACCCATCTGACCGTCAGGAAGACCAACGTCCATACCGGATGCACCGATCCGGGTATAGGGGTAGGTTTCAAAAAGCTTATCAAGATAAGGAGTTTTTGCAGCCTTTATAGCATTACCTTCTGCATTTTCATTAAAAGCAAAACCGTCCATTATAATGAGTGCTGTAGGTTTTGTCATAATAATCAATCCTTTCTCAAATTAAGCCGAGGGGAAATAGCCCTCGGCTCTTTTAATTTAATTAAAATTACGCGTTAGCGATTGTTGTGAAGTCAGCAACCTTAAGGCTTGCACCGCCAACAAGACCGCCGTCGATATCGTTCATAGCGAAGAGCTCAGCAGCATTTCCTGCATTTACGCTTCCGCCGTAGAGGATTCTTGTATTATCGGCAACATCGTCACCGTATACTTCACGAAGGCAAGCTCTGATGTCTGCACAAACCTCGTCAGCCTGCTCGTTTGTAGCTGTCTTACCTGTTCCGATAGCCCAGATGGGTTCGTAAGCTATAACAACCTTCTTAACGTCTTCTGCTGAAAGACCCTTAAGAGCAATCTTAATCTGCATTCTTACCCATTCAAAGGTAATGTTGTCTTCTCTCTGCTCTAAGCTTTCGCCGCAGCAAAGAACGGGAGTGATTCCCTTTTCAATTGCCTTTAATACCTTAGCATTAACAGTCTTGTCTGTTTCATTGTAATATTCTCTTCTTTCGGAGTGACCGATTACAACGTACTTAACGCCGAGGTCAAGAAGCATATCAGCGCTTACTTCGCCTGTGTATGCACCGCTGTCGTGATAGTCCATATTTTCAGCACCTACAGAAATGTTTGTACCTTCTGTAAGCTTAACAGCTGTTTCAAGATTTGTGAAAGGAACGCAGATTAAAACTTCGTTCTTTGCACCCTTTACGCTCTCGGCGAGTTCCTTAATGAAGGAAGCTGCCTCCGATGCGGTTTTATTCATTTTCCAGTTACCTGCTGCAAGTATCTTTCTTGCCATAATAAACACCCTTTCAATATATAAATAGTTTCTTAAATACTCCAAAAGAGGTTGTAAACTTTTTACAACCTCTTTATGGGGATAGGAAAAATGCTTCAGAATGGACAAACTGAACCCGTAGGGCAATGCCCGAAGGCGTATGTGATACGCCGAGTGGTGAAGTTTGTTCATAGCAAAAAATATTTTTTCAAAATTATAAGCAAATCAAATGTTCACTTTACATTTCTAAATACAAAATGTACATTCTGTTTTACTAAATTCTTTTTTGCGGTCTGGACCTTTTTTACATCCCCGAACAATTATTTATCCTGGAGGCAATCAATTCCGGGAAGAACCTTACCTTCTAAGAATTCAAGTGAAGCACCGCCGCCTGTGGAGATGTGAGTCATCTTATCTGCATAGCCAAGCTTCTTAACTGCTGCTGCGCTGTCGCCGCCGCCGATGATGGAGATTGCACCGCTCTTTGCAATAGCTTCAGCAACTGCTGTTGTACCGCCTGCAAAGTTTTCCCATTCGGAAACACCCATGGGGCCGTTCCAGATAACTGTTCCTGCACCCTCGATTGTCTTTGCGTAGAGTTCCTGAGTTGTCTTACCGATATCAAGTCCCATCCATCCGTCGGGAATAGAATCGGAATAAATTCTCATAAATGTTGTATCTTCCTTGTACTCTCTTCCGATGATGTTGTCAACGGGGATAAGGAAGTTAACGCCCTTGGCTCTTGCCTTTGCCATAAGCTCCTTAGCAAGATCAAGCTTGTCTTCTTCGCAGATGGAAGTACCAACGGTATTACCGAGCGCTGCAAAGAATGTGTATGCCATACCGCCGCCGATGATTAATGTATCAACCTTTTCGATTAAGTTATTGATAACACCGATCTTATCGGAAACCTTAGCACCGCCAAGGATTGCGATAAAGGGACGTGCGGGATTTTCCAATGCTTCACCCATAACGGTAAGTTCCTTTTCAATAAGGAAGCCGGATACGCCGGGGATGAATTCTGTTACGCCTGCAGTTGATGCGTGTGCTCTGTGAGCTGCACCGAATGCATCGTTTACATAAGCTTCAGCAAGTGAAGCAAGCTCCTTTGCGAAAGCAGGATCGTTCTTTGTTTCTCTTGCATCGAAACGAACGTTTTCAAGAAGAACAGCTTTTCCTTCGGTAAGTGCTGCTACCTTTGCCTTTGCATCTTCACCGATAATGTCGGTTGCAAATGTAACCTTATTACCAAGAAGCTCATTAAGTCTGTCCGCAACGGGCTTTAATGTAAGCTTAACGGGATCTTCCTTGGCTGCCTTTTCAAGCATAGCCTTCTTAGCTGCTTCTCTTTCGCCTTCGGGAAGAGCTTCAACCTTTGCCTTTTCCTTCTTTGTAAGACCAAAGCTCTCTGTCAATACAGCGTGGGGCTTGCCCATATGAGAGCAAAGAATAACCTTTGCACCCTGCTCTAAAAGATACTCAATTGTGGGAAGAGCTCCTACAATTCTCTTGTCGTCTGTGATTGCACCGTCCTTCATGGGTACGTTGAAGTCACATCTTACCAAAACTTTTTTGCCTTTAACATCAATGTCTCTGACTGTCTTTTTGTTCATTTTTATCCATCCTTTCTATTCTCTTATCATATGATACTATTATACACACATTTTTTCTTTAATTCAAGTCAAAAATTTCCTAAAGTTAGCCTGTCTCTTGTTATTATTTTGTCAATCTTTTATATACACTACCGCAGAAAGACCGGGACCTGCGTGAGATCCGATGGTTGCACCAAGCTCAAGTACGGTAACCGATGCCGGATTAAACGCCTCTTTTGCCGCCTCAACAAAGCTGTCCCTCTTATCGTCCGTAAGGGAATGAACAACATAAATGTCTTTTCCTTCAAGGACATAGCCTTTATCCTTGTACATCTGCATAAACTTATCGTACAGCCTCTTACCGCCCCTTATCTTGTCACAGCTTACAACAAGACCGTCACGAAGTGTTAAAACAGGCTTTATGTCCATAATATTTGCCAGAGCTAATGTGGCAAGGTTGATTCTTCCGCCCTTTTTGAGGAACTCAAGATCCTCAACCAGGAAGAAGTAAACCTCTTTTGACATTATTCTTTCGTATTCCGCTACAATTTCTTCTACCGTCTTTCCTTCGTTTACCATGGGTGCAACCTTGGTTATCGCAAGGCCGTAGGTAAAGGAAAGAGCCATAGAGTCGACTATGGTTATATCCGCATCAGGCGTGTCTGACAAAATCTCATTTTTTGCAATATTTGCCGACTGACAGGTTCCGCTTGCAGCAGAGCTCATTGTAAAGCAGAGAATCGAATCGGCTCCGTTTGCTATTTCCTCACGGAAAGCCTCTTCCCACTGCGGAGCTGTCACCTGCGATGTTTTCGGGAGCACCTTTTCTTCTCTCATTTTATTGAAAAATTCAGTTTTTGTCATATCAATTCCGTCAGCCAGATAATTTTCTCCGTCAAAGGTGTACCAAAGAGGCATCACTCTTATTCCGAGATTTTCCGCAACATCTGCCGGAATGTCTGCCGCACTGTCACATATAATTTTAATCTTAGCCATAAATTACCTTCTTTCTTTTACCTCATCATAAGGCTCACATATACCAAAAATACCAATAATACCACCATAAAAACCGATACCGCACTGAAAATATAAGTTATTACGCCTCTCTCTTTTCTTGCGATAAAGTATGCTGAAATCCCCGTAATAATGAGCGGCGGCAGAAAATCGAGAATAAATCTTACAATTGCATTTCCGCCGGAAAGCGAAGCAAGCAACCTGTCAATCCATTCGATTCCCAAAGCTATATATATTATATATAATATACCGACAACGGCTCCCGTCAGGCTGCATAAAAAAGTTTTCTTTTTCCTTCTTTTTGCCGTCTCCAGCCGCTCCAATGCTTTTTCCATTTCCTCTTCATGTTTTTTCCGTTCAAGCAAATCATTTATCTCCGACGCGTTCGGCTCATACTGTTTTTGCGGTATGTACATAAAGCGGTCTCCTTTCGCATTTCTTACCAAGTATATATTATACTATAAAATCTTTCATTTGACAAGTATTTTTTCCCTTTGCTCCATTTGAAAGTATCTGATTTTATACGAAAAGTATCCAATTTCGGCTTGAAAAAGGAAATCAGATACTTTATAATGGCCTTGTAGTATCTAAAAACACAAATTTTCGCATTTAATATCCAATTTGGTAAGAAAGGTGATTTTTATGAGTAAAATTAAACTTGCAATAATCGGCTGCGGCGGTATCTGCCGCTATGCCCACACTCCTGCCCTCCAGCAGCTTTCAGACTACTTCGAGGTTGTGGCAACCTGCGACATAATCAAAGAAAGAGCAGAGCATTTCGCTGAGGTTTTCGGTGCAAAGGCATACACAGACTACGAGGAACTCCTTGAAAAGGAAAATCTTGATGCGGTTGATATAGCAACCCCCAACTATCTTCATTCAATCATCGCTGTAAAGGCGTTAAATAAAGGCCTTCACGTAATATGTGAAAAGCCCGATGCCGTAAGCGTTGAGGAATGCCTTAAAATGAATAAGGCGGCAGAAGAATCAGGCAAAACCCTTATGGTAATGAGAAACAACCGCTATCTCCCCATGTCCCCCTTCCTTAAAAAATATATTGAGGACGGAAAAATGGGCGATATTTACGCCACACGCTGCGGCTGGATAAGACGCCGCGGAATCCCCGGCAAGGGCGGTTGGTTTACCACCAAGGCAATGTCAGGCGGAGGCCCGTTAATCGACCTCGGAGTACATATGATAGATCTTACAATGTGGCTTATGGGTAATCCCAAACCTGTAGCAGTTACAGGCTGTACCTACAATAAGTTTGCGGGAGAAGACACGAAAGAATCCACAGCATCACGCTACGGCGATGCAAAAGAGGGCGGAACCTTTGACGTTGAAGACCTTGCTATGGGCTTTATAAAATTTGACAACGGTGCTTGTATGCAGATTGAATTTTCCTGGGCAAGTAACATTGAAACAGAATACGGTTTTGTTGAACTTCGTGGTTCAAAGGCAGGTGCAAAGTGGACAAATCTTGACCACAAGTTAAAGCTTTTCACCGAGGAAAACGGTACAATTATGGACGTATTCCCCAATATCAATCCCCTCAGGTACGAACGTCACGCAGGAATGCTTCATAATTTTGCGGAAGTAATAAACGGTAATGCCGAGCCCAATTTCGTTCCCGAGCAGGGACTTAATATGATAAAAATTCTCTGCGCAATTTACGAATCCGCAAAAACAGGAAAAGAGGTTCTTCTTTAAGAATGTGCACCGTACCATTTTGCAAATTTATTTGCAAGTGCACAAAATGCTTTTCGCATTTTGCCGTTTTTGTTGCACAAAACTGTTCGGCTATTCGCCTCACTGTCGTTTTGCACAACTCTCGCAAATAATTTTCTCTTTTGAAAATTCCCAAAGCAAGTGTACAAAATGCGTTTTGCATTTTGACGTTTTTGTTGCACGAAACTGCCCCACTCTTCGTGTGGCAACCGTTTCGCACAACCCTAGCATAAAAATTTCTTTATTGAAATTTTTATGCTAAAGAGCAATATAGTACAAAAACAAGTCAATATTGTTATTGAAAAAAGTAATCCTTCGTAGTATAATTATATCAAACCCATATTAAGGAGGAATTTTTATGAAACTCGGTGTTATGAATCCTGTTTTAAACTCTTACAAATTTGAGGATGCGCTTTCCTATCTTCACTCACTCGGTGTTGACTGCATCGAAATCGGTGCAGGCGGTTATCCCGGAAATGCTCACTTAAAGCCCGAGGAGCTTATCGGCAATCCCGAAAAAATAAAGGAATACAAGGCTTTACTCGAAAAATACGAAATTACAATATCAGCAATAAGCTGTCACGGCAACCCTCTTCACCCCACAAAGGAAATTGCTGAAAAGTTCCACAATGAATTTAAAAATGCAATCCTTGCGGCAGAAGCTCTCGGCGTTGACACCGTAATCGGTTTTTCCGGTTGCCCCGGTGACTGCGAAGAATCCAAAAACCCCAACTGGGTAACCTGTGCATGGCCCAACGAATACGGCGATATCTTGAAGTGGCAGTGGGAAGAAAAAATCATCCCCTACTGGAAGGACATGGCAGAATTTGCAAAAGCTCACGGCATTAAGAAAATTGCTTTCGAAATGCATCCCGGCTTTGCGGTTTATAATCCCGAAACATTGCTTAAATTAAGGGCTGCAGTCGGCGACATCATCGGCGCAAACTTTGATCCCAGCCATCTTTTCTGGCAGGGAATTGATCCCGCAGCGGCAATCGTAGCACTTAAAGGTGCAATTTATCACTTCCATGCGAAGGATACTATAATCGACCGCAGAAACACTGAAATCAACGGTGTTCTTGACACAAAGAGCTATGGCGATCTGGCCGGCCGTTCCTGGCAGTTCAGAACCGTCGGATACGGTCACGGCAAGGAAGTATGGAACAACATCATCAGCGCACTTAAGTTAACAGGTTATGACGGAGCAATCTCCATCGAACACGAAGATGCTCTGATGAGCCCCACAGAAGGTCTTGAAAAGGCAGTTTCCTTCCTTAAGGAAGTTTTAATCTACCAGTCTTCAGGCGATATGTGGTGGATTTAATCAGAAATGAAATTTCTGATTAAATCCAAAAAACAACTACAATTTAAGGTTTAGCCTTTATCCCACAAACAAAAAACCAAAGAATCAGCGAGGTAATTACTATGGTACATAATGTTGCATTTATAGGCTTTGGCGGAATGGCGGGCCATCACCTTACACAGTCTAAAGAGCTTACAGACATCATCAGAGTAAAAGGAATTTACGACATCAATCCCGAAAGACAGGCGGTTGCAGCAGAAAAGGGCCTTTATGTATATAACTCGGCAGAGGAAATTTATTCCGATTCCGAAATTGACATAGTTTTAGTTGCAGTTCCCAATCACCTTCATAAGGACTTTTGCATAAATGCACTCCGTGCAGGCAAACACGTGCTTTGCGAAAAGCCCGTTACCATAACCTCAGGCGATTTACTTGAAATTATGGCTGTTGCCAAAGAAGAGGGTAAAATCTTTACCATCGACCAGAACCGCCGTGTAAACAAGGACTTCATACTTATGAAGCGCAATGTTGAAGCAGGTCTCCTTGGCGATGTTTATCTGATTGAATCCCGTGTTGAAGGATCCCGCGGTCTTCCCAAGGGCTGGAGAACAGACAAGGCACAGGGCGGCGGAATGATGCTTGACTGGGGTGTTCATTTAATCGACCAGATTATGTATATGTACCCCAATGCCAGGGTAACAAATATTTTCTGCAAGATGTACAACGTAAACTATGCCGAGGTTGACGACAACTTCCATTTGGTATTAACCCTTTCAAACGGCGTTACAGCTTATATTGAGGTTTCCACAAACAACTTCCTAAAACATCCCAGATGGTATGTTTTAGGTAAGGAAGGCTCCCTTGAAATCGGTGACTGGGACTGCGAAGGAACCATCGTAAGATGTAAGGACCGTCAGTCCACTTGGGGCGCTGAAATTGCCAAAAACAAGGTTGGCCCCTCGAAGACCATGGCACCCCGTGACCCCGATACAGTGGATACAATCCACATTTCGGCTCCCACCGACGTCGAGGATAACTTAAACCCCACCTACCGTCAGATGATTGATGCCATTGAAGGAAAGGCAGAGCTTACCATAAAGCCCGAACAGGCTCTCCGTGTTGTGAAAGTTATGGAGGCATGCTTTGAATCAGCAAAAACAGGTATGGCAATAGCTGCAGAAATATAAAAACAGGCACTTACCTTAATGGTAAGTGCTTATTTTTTATATAACATACAGTGCACAGGCTACACCCAGAAAAACAGCACATCCAAGGACTATCCCCGTAAGAATAGCTCCCGAAAGTCTCCTTTTTTTCAGCATTTTAGAATACAAAGTATAATGATATCTTTTCGTATAATTTTCTACTATTTTTTCAGCCTCTCTTACAGCATCAATATTTTCAGGGCGGGAATCCTTTAATATAAACATAGCCTGCTCTATGCAGTCGGATTTAATATTATCCAGAATAATAACTTTTTTGTCGCTTCTCATATATCGAACCTCCTTTTTCCTTAGTTTTACCACTTTTTTGCCTTCTTATACATCCGACCGCAACTACCGTCATATCATCCTTTATATTTTTACCGCCAATACGCACGGCTTCACTCATTATATAGTCTGCCAGATTGTCTGCAGAACCCGATATAAACATTCCTATTTTTTCTTCAAGAGATTCCTTACCGGTAAAACAATCCGCCACGCCATCTGAAACCATAATAAGAAAATCACCTTCACCCATACGGTATTTTTTTGTCCGGCAATCCACCTTTCCTACAATTCCCAAAGGAGTTCCCGGCATACTCAAAGATACCACTTTCCCTCCGCACTTTAATATATATCCTGATGCCGAGGCATTTTTCGAAATCTCCACCTCTCCTGTTTCAAGATCTATAAGTGCTATGTCAAGTGTAACAAAATCCCTGCCCCCCTGCCTTAAAAGCAAAGTATTTACCATGGCAGGAGCCGAATTTACCTTCATCCCGACAGAAAGAAGTTCCGTAGCCAGAAAAGATGCCGCTTTGCTTTTATATCCTGCCTTGGCGCCCGTTCCCATACCGTCAGAAAGCGCCACTGCAAAATGTTCACCGTCAATATAGGAAAATGCCACACTGTCACCGGATATTTCTCCCGCAGGGTGCGTTGCAACCGCCTTTTCTATCTTAAGCGGCGGTGCTTCAGAATATGTAACTCTGCATCCTTTGCACCTCCTGATTCCGTAACGTATAACATCAATCCCAAGTGTTTCCTTTATCACCGATTCACAGTAGTTGTCACAGAATTCAGCTCCCTTGCAGGGAGACATAGCTATAATTATCTGCATAAGTCCTTCGCTGTTTTTCCCTGCAATAACCTCCTTTACACCTATCCCTTTCCTTCTGAGGGCCGGATAAAGCTCACCTTCCGCCACACTGTCCCTTTTAATAACCACATCCTCCTTTGATGCAACACCTTTAAGCAGCTCTGCAACACAGGCCATCTCCTCTGCAAAAGCCTCGTTTTCTTCCCTGATATGGCTGCTTAGCACATTCTCCATTCTGATAACTCTGTAATTTCCCGAAAAGACAGACAAAAGCTCTCTTTTTCGTACGCAGGAAAGCTCTCTGTCGCGGAATGCTCCCTTCTCCGAAACAAATTCCCGCAATACCCTCTCTGCCTCTTCGCTGCACCGCCCCTTGCGGGCGCAGTCACTGCATACGCTTTCAACGGTCAGCCTCGGCGCATCCTTTTCCTCGCAATCCGATACCCTCAGTTCAAGTCCCGAGAATATTTCAGAAATTGACCGGAATGTCTCTGCCGCCATATTTATTTTTTCCGAAACCCTTACCGCAAAATCATCCGTATTAACATCCGCCGCATCAAAAAAAGAATAAATCCGTCCCGGCAGCAGCATAAACAGCAGCGAAGCGATTACCGTATCTTCAATATAAATACTTGTTATATCCACCTTGAGCGGAGCGAAAAACGGTAAAAATGCCACATATGTGACAGGAATCAAAAATTTACCGTATTTTTTTACTGTTGAGGCAATAAAGCCGGAAAGAATAAGATAGAGCGATGCTGCCGCATTTGCCGGAGTGAACGACATAAAGAAAAATCCCGTCGCCATATTTATAACAGCACTCACGGCGGCCTTGCATTTATATGATGCTGCCATACCGAAAAGAAGCAAGAGCACTGAGCATACCGATATTTTTCCTATATCGATGTCCGAAAATGCAAGGCATAGAGTCATCATGGAGAGAAGCGGAAACATCAATTCCCCTTCCTTTAAGACTTCTCCCCTGTTTTTCGACAAAATAGCTTTGCGTGTTTTATCGAATACAACAATGAACACAGAGGAAAATACAGCCTCTGATGCCGCAAAGAGATAAAGGAGTGCATTTTTTTCCTTTAATACCAATAGCGACAATGCTCCTCCCAGCATAACCGAACTTCCCAAAATTATAAAATCAGGAACTCTGTTCTTGAGGAATTTTTCTGAAATTTTTAAAATAACCAACGCAAAAATATGCCTTAAATATGCAGAAAAACCCATATCGGCAAGGCTAACAGACACAATGTATATAAGAATATCAACGGGTGATTTCCCCCATACACAAAGGGCAGAAAGACCAAAGGGGTAAACACCGGCATATACCTTTGTGACAGAAAAAAGAAACAACAGTGCCGTTTTGGCAAACCCTTTTTTCATTTCCTTTTTAAGACTTTTAATAAAACGCAAAGAAAACACTCCCGGACAAGCTTTTTAATGATTATATCAAAACTTTAATGAAAAAAATGTCACTTTGCGTAGGGCTATCCAAAAACAGTATGACAAAATCCCATATAAAAAAAGAGTATCTCTCTTTCTGAGATACTCTTTTTCATTTTCTGCTATTTCCCGCGTACAATTTCCCTGAAGCAGTTTCCGTCTCCGAAAACCTTTTCCGCCACAAAGATGATATCTTTATCTGTTACGGCTTCCACCTTCTCTATCAGTTCATCCTCGCTTCTGGCTTTACCATTTAAGAGGATTCCCTTACCCATAGTGCTCATATGGCTGCTTACAGATTCTCCGCTTAAAATAAGACTTCCCGCAATCTGCTTTTTGGCGCGCAATATTTCTTCCTCGGTAAGTCCGCTTTTTACAAGCTTTTCGGTTTCTTCCCTGATTATCTTTTCCGTCTTTTCAAGATTTTCTGCTTTCAGTCCCGCATATATACTGAAAAGGCCGATATCGCGGTAGCTTGCAACGGAGGAATATACCGAATACGCCAGTCCCTCTTCCTCTCTTATTCTCTGAAAAAGTCTTGAACTCATTGATGAGCCGAAAGCATTATTCAGTATTATAAGAGGATAACGAAGATCGTTATCGTACCCGAAGCTTTCATAGCCTATGGCAAGGTTTGCCTGCTCAATTTCCTTTACCGTGGTGTTTTCACCGCCCGTAAATAAGGGCTTTGTATACTCCGGCTTTACTGCCGATGAATCCTTCATATCGCCGAAATACTTTTCGGCAAAATATAAAAGTTCATCTTCATTAAAGTTTCCCGCCACCGAAAGCACCATATTGGACGGGGCATAAAAGGCTTCCATATGTGAAAGAATGTCATTCCGCGTTATTCTCATAACGCTCTCACGACTTCCCGTTATGCTTCTCCCCAGAGTATTTCCGGAAAAAGCATGCTCCTCAAGTAAATCATAGACAAGATCCTCGGGAGAATCCTCATACATGGCGATTTCTTCTAAAACCACGCCCTTTTCAAGCTCAATATCGCTTTCCGAGAAACGTGAATTAATAACCATATCGCTTAAAACCTCAAGGGCTTCATCCAGACTTTTATCCACCGTAAGTGCATAATAGGAGGTATATTCCCTTGTGGTATAGGCATTTAACTGTCCGCCCGTCATATCCATCTTTTCCGCTATTTCGCGGGCTGTCTTTGTTTTTGTTCCTTTAAAAAGCATATGCTCGATAAAATGTGAGATTCCGCTTATCTTTTCATATCTTGACCCGGATAAAACCCAAACGCCCGCTGAAACCGAGCGGGCGTGAGGTAATCTTTCATATGCAATTTTTAATTTGTTTGAAAGAGTTTTTATTTCTATCATTATTCTGCGTCTTCAGCCTTTTTTTCAAGGTCTAAAAGAGCGTCCTTTCTGGAGAGATTAATTCTTCCCTGACGGTCAACCTCGATTAACTTAACCTGGATTTCATCGCCAACGGAAACGATATCTGTTACCTTGTCAACTCTCTTTGTGTCAAGCTTGGAGATGTGAACCAAGCCTTCCTTACCGGGAAGATATTCAACGAATGCGCCAAAGTCCATAATTCTCATAACCTTACCTGTGTAGGTTTCACCAACCTTGGGCTCGGATGCGATACCTTCAACGATCTTCAACGCCTTCATACCTGCTTCGTAATCTACGCAGGCGATAAATACGCTTCCGTCGTCCTCAATATCAATCTTAACACCGGTTTCTGCAGTAATTCTCTGAATTGTCTTACCGCCGGAACCAATAACTTCACGGATCTTTTCAGGATCAATCTTTGTGGAGATAATCTTGGGAGCATAAGCAGAAAGCTGCTCTCTGGGCTCTGCAATTCTTTTCAGCATTACATCGTCCAGGATATGGAGTCTTGCAACTCTGGTTTTCTCGAATGCTGTCTTTATAATTTCGGGTGTAAGACCGTCAATCTTTATATCAACCTGAATAGCTGTGATACCGTCTTTTGTACCTGCTACCTTAAAGTCCATATCGCCGAAGAAGTCTTCCAAGCCCTGGATGTCTGTCATAGTGATAAATCTGTCGCCTTCTGTGATAAGACCGCAGGAAATACCTGCTACGGGAGCCTTAATCGGAACACCTGCTGCCATAAGGGAAAGTGTGCTTGCACAGATACTTCCCTGGCTCGTGGAACCGTTGGAAGATAAAACTTCGGATACAAGTCTTATAGCATAGGGGAACTCCTGCTCTGAGGGAATTACGGGAACAAGTGCCTTTTCAGCAAGAGCACCGTGGCCGATTTCTCTTCTTCCGGGTCCTCTTGAAGGACGGGTTTCACCTACAGAGTAAGAGGGGAAATTGTAATGGTGGATATATCTCTTGGACTCTTCATTATCGATACCGTCAAGCATCTGGGCTTCGGATAATGTAGCAAGAGTTGTTGCTGTCAATACCTGAGTCTGACCTCTTGTGAAGAGTGCAGAGCCATGAACTCTGGGAAGAAGGTCGATATCGCAGGAAAGGGGACGGATTTCGTCCATTCCTCTACCGTCAACTCTCTTACCTTCGTCAAGGAGCCATCTTCTTACAACAAACTTCTGAAGCTTGTATAATACTTCGTCAAGTACAGCCTGTCCTTCTGCTTCGGGATAACGGTCAGCGAAATGCTCGTATACCTCGGAAGAAACAACCGCCATATGCTCATCTCTTATTCTCTTATCGTCTGTATCAAGAGCCCACTTAACCCTGTCGATAGCAAAAGCCTTTACTTCTTCAAAAAGCTCTTCATCAACTGTTACGTGTTCATAATCAAACTTTGCTTTACCGATTTCAGCTGCAACGCTTTCAATCCAAGCGCAAACCTTCTTGATTTCTTCGTGTGCAAGTAAAATTGCCTCTAACATTGTATCTTCGGGAACGCTGTCAGCGCCGCACTCAATCATGTTAACCTTTTCCTTTGTACCTGCAACGGTTAAGTTAAGGGAGCTATTTGCTCTTTCTTCTTCTGTGGGGTTTAAGATAAGCTTTCCGTCAACAAGACCAACATTTACGCCTGCGATGGGGCCGTTGAAGGGGATGTCTGAAATAGAGATTGCAAGTGAAGCACCGATTAATGCGGTAACCTCAGGCTGAAAATCCTGATCAACGGACATAACTGTTGTGATAACTGTTACGTCGTTACGAAGGTCAGAGGGGAATAAGGGACGGATAGGTCTGTCGATACATCTGGAGCTTAAAATTGCATGCTCGGAAGGACGGGATTCACGGCGTGTATAGCTTCCGGGAATCTTACCTACGCTGTAAAGCTTCTCTTCATAGTCAACGCTTAAAGGGAAAAAGTCAACGCCTTCTCTGGGCTTTGCGGAAGCTGTTGCTGTACAAAGTACTGCGGTTTCTCCGTATTTAACGAAGGCACTTCCGTTTGCAAGCTGTGCAAGTTCTCCAACTTCAACACTGAAGGGACGGCCTGCTACTTCTGTAGTGAATATTTTCTTCATAAAATACATTCCTTTCGGTTTATAAATATTTTCCAGGCCTCGAGCATTTAGCACTTAAATCTGCCTTCTCTATGCGAAAAAGCACATCTAACTGCTAATCGCTTCCGGCCGTTTTTTGTTTTTGGGGGAGTTTAATTATACACTTTGTTAACTTTCTCAAATAGAAGAAAGCGGCGGTCATTAAAGTAACGACCGCCTGCATATAATTACTTTCTTAAGCCAAGCTTTTCAAGGATTGCACGATATCTTTCGATGTCGATTCTTTCAAGATAGTTAAGTAAGCTTCTTCTCTTACCTACCATCTTAAGAAGACCTCTTCTTGAGTGATGGTCCTTCTTATTCACCTTGAGATGTTCATTAAGATGATTGATTCTCTCGGTCAAAAGAGCAATCTGAACTTCAGGAGAACCTGTATCGTTCTCGCTTGTGCGATAAGTAGCGATAATTTCCTGCTTTCTGTCCTTTAACATTACTACACCTCCTAAATTAATATCTCCTTTACACGAAGCAAAGGGCGGTGAACCCCGAAACCTCGCATAAGGTTCGGCCATTCATAAGCCATCATTTATTGTAACACATATTTAACAGTTTGTCAAACATTTTTTTGCATTTTTTACATCTTTTTCAATCTGATATTTAAGTTCATCTATATTTCCGAACTTTTTCTCTCTTCTTATTATCCTGAAAAACGAAATTTTTATCCGTTTTCCGTAAATATCTTTATCAAAATCCATAATATTTATTTCCATTTTCGGGTTCTTACCGTCCTCAACTGTAGGATTAATCCCCACATTCACAACTGCATTGTAGGTTTCCCCCTCCACTTCTGCCTTTGCGGCATAAACACCAAAAGGCGGAAGCACCTTTTCCTTTCCCGGAAAAATATTTGCCGTAGGAAAGCCAAGATTTCTTCCAAGCCTTTTTCCGTGGACAATTTCTCCCTCATAGGAATGAAGTCTGCCTAAAAGAAGGTTGGCCGCATAAAAATCTCCGTCTTCGATAAAGTGTCTTATGCTGCTGCTTTTAACCGGTATGTCCGAAATTTTCATTTCCGGAAGAATATGAACCGAAAATCCGTATTCTTTTCCAAGCTCGGAAAGCAAAGCAGCATCTCCGCCGGAATTCTTCCCGAACTTAAAATCATATCCCACGAAAACCTTTTTCGCTCCAAGTCTTCCGACCAGCTCTTCACGGACGAACTCCATAGGACTTTTTCCGAGAAACTCCCTAGTTGCTTCCTTTAAGAAAAGGTAGTCGCACTCCGTTTCCATAAGCGTTTCTTTTTTCTCATCTTCGCTCTGGATAAAGCCTATATTCATTCCGAAAACCTTTTTAGGGTGCGGAGAAAATGTATATATGACACTTTTAAGGTTTTCTTTTTCATCGTCTGCCATTTTTATAAGAGCTCTGTGCGCCATATGTACACCGTCAAAATTTCCGATGCAGACGGATGTATTATTAAGTTTTTCGCATTCGCCTAATTTTATCACAAAATCAACCCTTTGTTGCTCCGTAAAAGCTTTTTATAAGCTTAAGGCACTTTCTTCCGTCCACCGTTACAATTTCGGAAACGGAAAGAAATTCGCCGTTTTTGTTAAACACTCTGTATTTGCCCTCTTCCCCTTCGCAGTAAGCACTTACGCCGTTTTTCACAAGATACTCCTGCTTTTCGCTTACCGTAAAATCCGGATAGTCAAAAAGTCTTTCCGTAGGAATAAGGTGCTTTTCAATATCGGAAATATCAGAAAGCGATGAAAGATCAACCGCATCCTCCAGAGTAAAATTACCGCTTTTCGTCCTTCGTAAAGAGGCCATATGGGCAAAGCAGCCAAGCTTTAAGCCTATGTCGTGACACAGACTTCTTATATATGTACCCTTTGAGCAGTCGATATCAAGTGTTATGTCATTTCCGTCACGCTCTACAACCGAAAGAGAATGAATCGTAATTTTTCTTGCTTCCCTTTCAATTTCCTTTCCCTCACGGGCAAGCTCATAAAGCTTTTTTCCGCCTATTTTTATTGCCGAGTACATAGGCGGAATCTGCATAATTTCTCCGCGGAAGGAGAATAAAGCGTTTTCAATCATTTCATCCGTAATACCCTCTGCGTCTCCTGTTTTATTTACGGCACCTGATGCATCATAGGTTTCCGTCGAAGCTCCCAGTCTCATTACGGCACGGTAGCTTTTTTTATCGTTTCCGCTCATTATATCGGCAGCTCTTGTGGCATTTCCTATGCATACGGGAAGAACTCCCGTCGCATCGGGATCAAGAGTTCCTGTATGTCCCACCTTGAAAGGACGGCAGAGCCTTCTTACCTTTGCAACAACGTCAAAGCTGGTAAAGCCCGCTTCCTTGTCAATTACTATTACTCCGTTCATTTTCGTGCTCCAATATTTCCTTTTCAAACATTTTAACGATTTCTTCCGTAAGCTTGTCAACATCTGTATCTGCAGGCAAAGTAAATCCGCTGGCACGGACGTGTCCGCCACCGCCAAAATGAGCTGCAACACGCGATACATCCACATAGGATTTGCTTCTGAGGCTTACCTTAACCTGATTTTTCACGGTTACGGAAAATGCCGCCTCAACTCCGTCAACACTTCTTCCTATTTCAGAAAAGCCTTCGCAATCGGAAAATTCCGTGCCTGTTTCCTCGAAATCCTTTTCAGTGAGAATAACCGAAGAAATTTTTCCGCCGGAGTAAAGCTTAAGGGAATCAAGCGCTCTTGACTTAAGCTTAAGCTTGCCTAATGATTCACATTCGTAAATTTCTATGCAGACTCTGCCTATGTCTGCACCGCACTTCAGGAGCTCCGCACTGTACAAAAAGCTTTCGGGAGTGGTGTTTGAAAACTTAAATCCGCCCGTATCGGTGATGATTCCCGCATAAAGCTGCTCTGCCTGGCGGGAAGAAATCTTTCCCGTCAGATCCATAATAAGCTCATACACAATTTCGCTGGTGCTTGATGCTTTGGCTTTTATATAATTAACATCTCCATAGCCTTCATTTGATACGTGATGGTCGATGCATATGTGGCGGTGCGCTCTTTCGAAAATCGCTCTGCAGCATCCGAGTCTTGCCATATCGCCGCAGTCAAGGGCAACAGCAAGGTCGAAAACCTCATCTGTGCCGGTCACATACTCATCTGCAAAATATCTTAAATACGGCGGAGGGTTGTCGTTCAATACCACCCTTGCCTCCTTGCCGTAATCCTTTAAGGCTTTGGCAAAGGAAAATGCGGAGCCTACCGCATCTCCGTCCATATTTACATGGACGAAAACAGCGATGCTCTCCGCTTTTTCAATTTCTTTTATAATATCAGAAAATTTACTCATTTTTTCCCTCAGACCCCTTAAGCGCATTCTCAATAATCTTACTGATGTGTATTTCGTGCTCGATTGAATCGCTTATTTCAAAGCTTAACTGGGGAGTAATTCTAAGGTCAACTCTCCCGGAAAGCTCACGTCTTATAAATCCGCTTGCCGACTTCAATGCAGAGAGAGTGGACTTTTTGTCCTCCTCCGTACCCATCACACTTAAAATAACCTTGGCGTGGGATAAATCCTTTGCCACCTTAACGGCAAGAATACTCACCATACCCTTCATTCTGGGATCCTTTATTTCTCTTAAAATGCCCGAAAGTTCCCGCATTACTTCGCCGGAAATACGCTCTATTCTGTCGAAGCTCATTTATCTTTCAACCTCTTCCATAGTAAAGCTTTCAAATACGTCGCCTTCCTTGATGTCATTAAACTTTTCAATGCTCATACCACATTCAAAGCCGGATGCAACTTCCTTGGCATCATCTTTGAATCTCTTGAGAGAATCAATTGCACCTTCGTAGATAACGATGCCGTTACGTACAACACGAACCTGATTGTTTCTCTGGATTACGCCGTCAGTAACATAGCAGCCTGCGATTGTACCAACGCTTGAAACCTTGAATGTCTGACGAACCTCTGCGTGACCTGTTACCTTTTCACGGAACTTGGGCGCAAGCATACCCTTCATGGCAGCTTCAATTTCGTCTATTGCATCGTAGATTATGCGGTACATTCTCATTTCGATGCCCTTTGCTTCAGCCGCAACTCTCGCACCGCCGTCGGGACGTACGTTAAAGCCTACTATGATGGCGTTAGATGCAGATGCAAGCATAACGTCTGACTCATTTACACCGCCGACTGCACCGTGGATTACCTTAACCTTAACTTCCTCGTTGGAAAGCTTTTCAAGACTCTGACGAACCGCTTCAACGCTACCCTGAACGTCAGCCTTAACGATTAAGTTAAGAGTCTTCACATCACCCTGGGAAATCTGTGCAAAGAGGTCATCAAGATTCACAGCAGACTGAGCCTGGATAGCCTCATCCTTAATCTTCTGCTTTCTTGCCTCAACAACTTCGCGGGCAGCTCTTTCATCGTCAACCGCGAAGAAGATTTCACCACCGTCGGGAGTTTCGGAAAGACCTACTATTTCAACGGGCACGGAAGGACCTGCTTCCTTAATCTTGTTACCCTTATCGTCTGTCATCACACGAACCTTACCAACACTTGTTCCCGCAACAACAATATCTCCCTGCTTAAGTGTGCCGCGCTGAACTAAAACTGTCGCAACAGGGCCTCTACCCTTATCAAGACGGGACTCAATTACGGTACCCTTCGCCTTACGGTTGGGATTTGCCTTAAGCTCAAGAATATCTGCGCTTAAGATTACCATTTCAAGCAGCCCTTCGATGTTGATTCTCTGCTTTGCGGAAACCTCAACACAAACAGTATCTCCGCCCCACTCTTCTATAAGTATATCATTTTCGGAAAGCTCTCTCTTTACTCTGGCAACATCTGCATTTTCTCTGTCTATTTTATTGATTGCAACGATTGTTGTAAGCCCTGCCGCCTTGGCGTGGTTTATTGCTTCAACCGTCTGAGGCATAATACCGTCGTCTGCCGCAACAACAAGGATTGCGATATCTGTTACCTGAGCACCGCGGGCACGCATTGCGGTAAATGCTTCGTGTCCGGGGGTATCGAGGAATGTGATCTGACGGTCGTTTATCTTAACACGGTATGCACCGATGTGCTGTGTAATACCGCCGGCTTCTCCCGATGCAACATTGGTTTCTCTTATAGCATCAAGAAGCGATGTCTTACCGTGGTCAACGTGTCCCATTACAACAACGACGGGATCTCTGGGAAGTAAATCTTCGGGAGCATCCTCTGTATCGTTGAATAAAACATCTTCTTTTGTAACAATGATTTCCTTTGTTACAATCGCGCCCATATCTTCTGCAATCAAACTTGCAGTATCAAAGTCAACCGCCTGGTTAACATTTGCCATAACACCGATCAGCATAAGGCGCTTGATAACATCATTAACCGATGTCTTGAGTCTTTCCGCAAGATCGGATACGATGATTTCATCGGGAATCTCGATTTCAAGCTTTTCCTTCTTCTTGGGTTCTTCCTTTTTGGGCACAAAAGTATTTTTCTGCTGCTGCATTTTATTCTTCTGTCCCTTTTTGATTTTCTGCTTGTTTGTAACAGTATCCTTAAGCTCGGGAGCAAGCTCCTCAATCTTTTCGCTGTCGTTGTACTTGGAAAGGTCAACAACATTGGCACGGGTATCAACATACCTTTTTTCCGTGTTGCGGTTGGGCTTTTCGCCTGCTTCCTTTACGGGAGCACCCGCCTTTTTCTCCGCATAAGCCTTAACTTCTTCTTTTACTTCTTCCTTCGGCTCTTCAACCTTAACGGGGCATAAGGATTTCATAAATTCATAAACATCCGTTCCGTCATCGTAAAGCTTTGTGAAGTGCTCAAGAATTATATTCATATCCATATCGGACAAAACGCTTGAATAGCCCTTAACCTGAGAGCCTGTATTTTTAAGCAATTCAACAAGATCGGCGCTCTTTACACCAAGTTCTTTAGAAAGTTCGTTTACTTTAATTTTAGCCATAGAAACACCTCCATGATTAGTCTTCTGTCTTCATTTCCATAAGGGCAGAAAACAGTTCTTTGCCGACAGCTGTCTTAAAAGACCTTTCGAGTGCTTTTTTCTTTTCGGCTTCCGAAGCGCATTTTCCGTCTCTGCAGATATATGCACCTCTGCCGTTAGCTTTTCCCGTAGGATCTATAAAAATCTCGCCATCCTTATTTTTGACAATTCTTATAAGTTCTTTCTTATCCTTGCTTTCTCTGCATACGCAGCACATACGCAAGGGAATGCTTTTCGCCACAGTAATTCACCTCTGTTATTCGGCGCTGTCGCTCTTGATATCGATTTTCCATCCGGTAAGTCTTGCAGCAATACGAACGTTCTGACCTTCCTTACCAATTGCAAGGGAAAGCTGATATTCGGGCACTAAAACCATAGCACTCTTTTCCTCTTCATTAATGGTAACGCTTGTTACCTTGGCGGGGCTTAATGCCGCCTTAATGAATTCAGCGGGATCTTCCGAATACTTTATAATATCAATTTTTTCATCGCCCATACCGTCCATAACGGCATTTACTCTCATACCCTTCTGACCTACGCAGGAGCCGATGGGATCGATTTTCTCGTCTTTTGACCATACAGCCATCTTTGTTCTGGAGCCGGCTTCTCTTATAACGCTCTTGATTTCAACAGTTCCTTCGGCAATTTCGGGAACCTCCTGCTCAAAAAGCTTTCTGATAAGCCCGGGATGGGTTCTGGAAAGAAGTATCTGAGGCCCTGCATAAGCCTTCTTGATTTCCATAACGAAGAATTTCATTCTCTTATTGAAGGGATATTCTTCTCCAGGAATCTGCTCTTTCTGGACTAAAAGACCTTCTGCATTGTCCTCAAGTGAAACGATAATTCCCTTTCTGTCTTCCTTCTGAATAACACCTGTAAGGATTTTGCCTTCTTTTTCGCTGAAGGCATCAAAGAGATGTCCTCTTTCAGCCTCTCTGATTTTCTGAATAACAACCTGCTTCGCTGTCTGTGCCGCAATTCTTCCGAAGCGCATAGGATCAACCGCATAGTCAACAAAATCTCCAACCTCGTAGGAAGGCTTTATTGCACGGGCTTCCTCCAAGGAAATTTCATTTACGGGATCTTCCACTTCTTCTGCTACCATCTTCTGTGTGTAAGCCTGAATCGCACCTGTTTCCTCATTCATTTCAACGCGTACATAAAGATTTTCAAGGTAGTTCTTCTTGCAAGCCGCAACAAGTGCCGCCTTTATAGCCTCTATCATGTACTCCTTTTTAATATCTTTGGTAAGTTCAAGTTCTTCCAAAGCCTGCATAAGTTCCTGGTTCATTTTTCTAAATACCCCCTAAAATTCAAATACTGTTTTTATTTGCGATGCTTTATTTTTCTCAATTTTCATTGTTTTTTCGCCAAGCTCAACCGTAAAGGTTTCGTCGTCCGCCTCTTTCAGGATTCCCGTTAAGTTTTTCATTCCGTCAATGGGCTTGAAAAGCTTAACGCTTATCTTATCGCCTATAACCTTATCAAAATGCCACGGTCTTGTAAGAAGCCTTTCTATTCCGGGAGACGAAAGCTCAAGCTCGTAAGGTGTTTTAATCGGATCAATCTCATCAAATCTGTCAGATAAAGCACGGCTGACCTTTTCGCAGTCATCAAGAGTAACACCGGTGTCGGAATCAATAAAAATACGGAGAACCATATCGCTTCCTTCTTTTTTATACTCCACCTCGTAGACATAAAGCCCTTCTTTTTCGCATATCGCCGAAGCTTCCTTCTCTGCAATTTCTTCTATTTTTGACATTTTTACACCTCGCTTTTACAAAGAAAATAAAAATTTCCTTAATACAACACGAAAGAGTGGGAGAATTCCCACTCTTTTGCGCCGAATATATTATAGCACACTTTTTTCACAAATGCAAGTGTTTTTTTCATCAGTAGAATATTCTTCTTGCCGTGTAATAGTCCGAACGTGTCATAGGCTCGATACACACCGTTCTTCCCGTATAGGGTGCGTGTATGTAATTTCCGTTTCCGACATAAATACCCACATGATGAATCGCTCTTCCCGGCTTTTTGAAGAACACAAGGTCTCCCGGCTGAAGATTTTCCTTTGCCACATATATACCGTTCTTCGCCTGATCCGATGCCACACGGTTCAATGTCACTCCCATATGACGGTATACATACTGCACAAGACCGCTGCAGTCAAAGCCGTTGGGTGTTGTACCGCCGTAAACATAGCGGACACCGATATACTGCTTTGCAAGGTCAACCACCTGCTGTCCCTTGGTTATTGTCGCATCAGTTGTGGGAGCCTCATTCACAGTTCCGGATGCAAATTCACTTTCGGTTCTTATATAGTTCGCATTGACATAGCCGATATCACCTACGTTTACCTTGTACCAGTCTCCCGTACGCTCAAGAAGAAGAATTTCGCTTCCCGCCTCAACCTCTGCCACAATTGCTGAGCTGGAGCTTGCCTGCTCTCTTACATTTAAGCTGGATGCAATGACTATTCCCACTTCAGCGTCTGTGCGGATTGTACCAAGCACAAGCAACACGGCAGTAACCATAATAGCGCTGACTCTTTTTATATTAAAAAACATATATCCTCCATAGTACAGATACCAAAAATCCTCTTCGTAAAACAAAGCAACCATTATATGTTTACGGTTGCTTTTTCTGTATTATAACACAAGATTTTAATTTTGTCAAACTTTTTTAACAATTTTGTTATATTTTACTTTTTGTTCATATTTTTTCCTTACTTGCTTTTTATATGCAAGTATGGTAAAATTAGAAAAAAGTTGCAGAAAGGATGACTTATATGGCAAACTACGAAAATTTCAAAAATACGGATAATATTACATTAAATATAAAAGATGCCCTCGCTTGTTGCAAGGCTAAGGGCGAGGATACTCTCGTTTTTCCGAAAGATACATATAATATTTCTTCCGCACTTTCCGAACAGCGTTATGTAACAATTTCAAACCACGACAACGGGCTTCGCGGAATCATATTCCTTTTGGAAGGCTTCAAGGACTTTACCTTGGATTTTTCGGGAAGCGAACTTATAATTGACGACACCGCCTTTCCCTTTGCCGTGATTGACTCTGAAAACATCACAATAAAAAATGTATCCGTAAGAACATTAAACCCTTTAACCGCAGAGGGTGTTGTTACGGAATGCTCCGAAAAAGGCTTTACCTTCCGTCAGACGGGCGGCTCTCCGATTATCCTTCACGGCACCTGCCTTAAAACAGCAACCCGAAACTCAAAGTTCGTTTACTTAAACCGTCTTAATGCCTGGGATAAGGAAACCGGCTATATGACTCCCGAATTTCCGGACCTTGGTCTTGCGGGCGTTCCCTTCGGGAAAATAACAGATGAAGAAGGAAATGTTTTCTTTAACACGGTTTCCCCTTACTATTATAATAACGGACTTAAAACCGGCGACAAAATATCCCTGGACCCCGGAAGCAGAGAATCCTGCGGAATATTTATCGACCATTCCAAAAACATAAAAATCGAAAACTTTACCCGCCACAACGGCCCCGGAATGGGAGTTATCGCCCAGGTTTCGGAAAACATCGAAATATCGGGAATGAAATTAGTGCCATACGGTAACGGTGTAATCACCTTAGGTGCCGACGCCACTCACTTTGTTCATTGCTACGGGCTCATCCACATTCACGATTCTCATTTTGAAGCGCAGCTTGACGATGCTCTTAACGTACACGGAATTTACCTTCGCATTATTGATAAAACAGAAAAATCCATCCTTCTTAAATATATGCATAATCAGGCACAGGGAATTGAATTTATCAAGGCAGGAGATACAATAGAAACCTGCGATCCCGAATCCTTGATTCCCAAAAAGCGTTATAAAGTTTCATCTGTGAAAAAAATCAATTACGAATATATCAGCATTGAAATCGAAGGCGGCACCGAAGATATTCCGGTGGGCGACGATGTTACAGAGGTTTCAAGAGTTCCCGAAGTAATTTTCGAAAACTGCACACTAAAAAACAACCGTGCAAGAGGAATGCTTCTTGCAAGCGCGGGAAAAACCGTTATCAGAAACAACCTTTTCGACAACCCCGGAACTCCCATAAAGTTTGAGTCCGACGGACAGTACTGGTTTGAAGCAGGCGGCGTTAAGGACGTACTAATCACCGGTAACACCTTTACCCGTTGTAAATATGTAAAAAACAGCTGGGGAAGCAAGGGACTTATCGAAGTTATGAAGCGCCCGAAATTTGAGGAAGGAAAATACTATCACGGAAAAATCGAAGTGTCTGATAACACATTTATCGACTGTCACTGTCCGGTTGCCATAATCAACAACACCGAAGAATTTATATACAAAGGAAACAGATTCGAAAACTGCTCGAACACGGAAAACGTAACAGAGTACGTCGGAAAATACATAACAGAATAATAAAAAAGGTTCAGAGCCAAGGCTCTGAACCTTTTTACTTTTAACCTGCAATCTCAGAAGATTCAGCGGGAACTTCTTCTGTAATTTCCGCTTCTTCAGTTGCTTCAGGCATCTCAGCAGAATACATACTTTCGATGCTCTGATCTATTGCGGGAATTACGTTTTTGGGATTTCCTTCAAAGTCCATAACAACAATAACGGGAAGCTGTTCTGTCTGCATTGTCTCGGCATTAAGCTGAGGCATAAGGGCATATGCAACCACGGTATCTTCGAATAATCCGAAGCCCGCAAAGGTCTTGAAGGCATTACCTGTAAGATTTCTTATGTCCTTACCGTCAAGATTCATACGGTACAGGCAGTTATCAGCACCAACATAGAACATATAGTCTTTACAAACATTAAGGAATGTGCCGGTTGTTCCGAAGTTTATTTCTTCAACCTCACCGGTCTTTATGCTTGCACGGCAGATTACATTTTCCTTTGAGCCGTCAGTGAAGAAAACGCTGTCTCCGACCACGTTTAAGTTCTGTGCAAATCTCTCTTCCGCAACAACAATTGCCTTTATATCGGCTGAAGTAGTTGCTTCGCCGTTTAAGGCTTCGCTGTTTTCAATGGCGTTGTCAATCGAAGTTATAAGCACATCATTGATGGAAGAATCATAATAAACGATATTCTTTCCGGAAACCGCGAAGCTTGTGGCATATACATTAAGAACTGTTTCAGCCTCTCCGCCTGCAAGGGGAACTCTCTTTACAAAGCCGCCGTAGCTTGCAACGGGATCAAGAAAGTAAACATATTTGCCCACATACTGATGATAGTATGAAATGCCTTCGTAAATAAGCCCGGTATTTCCGTTTTTATCCATTTCATATATTCCGTTTTTCATTCTGTCAAAGAAATAAAGCTTACCTTCATGCTTTGTAAAGCCCCAGGGTGCAACACCCTCTGCAAGCAATGTGCTGTCTGTTGTATTGTCCTTTGCAATACCTGTTTTATAAAGCTTATCTCCGTAATAGTCTGTATGATAGAGATAATCGCCCTCGGGAATACCTATTACAACACTGAATCTGTTGGAAAGTCCCTCACTGTGTCCTGCCGCAAAATTAAATATAAGCACCGCAAGCAGAATGATTACAGCCAGCCCTGCCGCCGCAAGGGCAATGATGCCTGCTTTTCCGGACTTCTTTTCTTTTACGGACATTTCCTTTTCAGGTTCTTCCTTCTTATCTTCGCCGTAATTCACATCGGCAAAGCCTTCTTTATCAACGGCTTCTTTTTCTTCAATATTCAAATCCTTATTTTCTTCCATAATACTTCTCCTTTACTTAAGTAACTTCTATTATTATATAATTCAATCTCCAAAAAAGCAATAGCGAAAAATGAATAATCAGTAAATTTTTTCTACAATTTCTTTTGCTTCGTCAAAAACAACGGCATTTGCTGCAAGAACGGTGCTTTTTTCGTATCTGTCAAGAAGACTTTCTCCCTTAAAGTCGGTGATATATCCTCCTGCCTCTGTAACAATCAAAGCTCCTGCCGCATAGTCCCAGGGAGACAGAACATATTCAAAAAACGCCGAGGCGCTTCCCTTTGCAATATCGCATAAATCAATGGCTGCAGAGCCGCATCGTCTTATGTCCCCGAAGGAATAAAAAACCTTTTCAAACATTTTTACCGTTTTATCTCCAATGGAGTCCTTATAATACGCCGCCGTTCCGATAAGTGCCAGAGAACTTGATGCCTTAACGGAAGAAACGCTTATTTTATCTCCGTTAAGATAAGCGCCTTTTCCTCTTTCAGCCGTAAAATATTCATCGGCATAGGGATTATATATGGCAGCGAATACGGTCTTTTTATCCTTTGCGATGGCAACGGAAATTGCACTCTGATTCATATTATACATAAAGTTGCTTGTTCCGTCTATCGGATCTATTATAAAGGTTAAGCCGTCGCCAACCTTGTTTTCGTCTTCCCCCTCTTCCTCCGCGAGGAATTTTGCTTCGGGGATTAATTCAAGGAATTTTTCCTCAAGGAACTTCTGCACCAATACATCATATTCGGTTACGAAATTTGCACATCCTGTCTTTTCGTCCACATTCATATTTTTGTAGCGGGCCGAAAGCATAATTTTCCCCGCTTCTTTTATTATTTCTTCAATTTTTGTTTCTGTCCGCTTATCCATAATAAACCGCCTCTCATTAAAAACACAAATGGTATTTTAACACAAAAGCACACTTCCGTCAAGACAGCAAAAAGGGGCTGATGCTATCAGCCCCTGCAGCTTTTATTTAGTTATAATAACCTGTCTCTCATCCTCTATCCACTCTACCTTCGCGCCTAAGTTTTCGGCTACGAATCTTAAAGGAAGATATGTTCTGTCGTTTTCTATGAAGGCAGGGCTGTCAAGCTTAACCTTTTCCCAGCCAACCTTTGCCTCATCAGAATCGATGGTGATAACAATTTCTGTATCGTCACGGGAAATTGTAACTTCTCTTTTATCTTCGTCCCAGGTCACCTCTGCGCCAAGGGCTTCTGCAATGAATCTTATAGGAAGCATTGTTCTGTCGCTTACGATTATCGGTGCAACGTCGTTTGTTACGGTTTCACCGAAAACGATTGCCTTTTTCTTATCAATGGTAAGAATTATCTGATTATCCTCATTTCCTTCCTCTTCCCATGCCGCATAAAGAGTGAAGCCCTCAGTTACCTTTTTGCTGAAGTTATATTCCTTGGTAAGCTTCTTATCGGCAAACCAGCCGGCAAATTCATAGCCTTCCTTCGTGGGTGCTTTGGGCTCCTTAACCTTCATTCCCTCTTCTACATTCTGAATGGAAACATAGCTTCCGCCGTTGGATTCAAACTGAATGTTAAAGTATCTTGTATCGTCTCCGCCCACGCTTCCGAGATTTACAAAAACTCTAAAAGTAATTTCAAAGGTCTGCCCGTTATAGTTGTTACTGTCAGCGGGAGTAAACTTTATTTCCTTTGTAAATGTGCCGCTTTCACTTAAAACCTCATCGGGCTCTGCCCATTCAAAGGTTCCTATCACATTTTCTTCTTCGTCCTTAAGCTCATAAGGAGTAAGCTTTACTTCAGAAAGAGTTTTTCCCTTTGTTATACGTCCTGCCTCGGGAAGGTCTGCTTCTGTAATGGCATGAGTCGCCTTGTTTATCACAAGTCCGCCGGTAACTGTCTTTTCAAACTTCTTATAAGAGTCGTCCTCCTCACGTGTAATTACAACGTCATATGTACCGGCATCAATGGGTGTTACTTCATCCTCGCCCTTTTTATACCTAACTGTAAAGCCTTCCGTGACATCGCCTTTTATCTCAAATGCTTTCGCCTCTCCGTCATAGGTAAATTCCTGAAGAGCTTCATCAACAGTAATTACTTCCTTTTCAACCCAGATGGCATAAAGAGTAACTTTCAAACCGCCGTTTCCGTTATCCCCTTCAAATATATATTCGCTTTCACCCGGATAAGATATACCGCTTCCGTCCGCTTTTGTGTTCCAGCCTTCAAAGCGATAGCCTTCCTTTACGGGAATACCTGAAGCAACTGTGATTCTTTCGCCGTTCGTATAGTGGCTGCCCGGTGCGTTTTCTCCACCTACCGCATCATAGGAAAGTGTATTTGAAATACGGCGTATTGTTACTACCTTTTCCGCCTCGGCTGATGCTGCCGCTTCTTCCGATGCTATCCCGGCTCCTCCATCAAGTTCAGCCTTTACAACAACTTTATAAGTTCCGCTGTCAGATACGTTTCCGGCAAGGGTTAATACATCATCATATGTGTCGCTGTCTGAAACCAATTCTCCTTCCTTATACCACTCATAACTGTAGGTAAGTACATCATCATTTTTATTGCCGACTGTTACAGTAATTATTCTTGTGGAGTTTTCGGGATTGTAATAGCCGTAATTATCCGAAATGCATCCCGGTGCCGTAAGATTGATTGAAAGAATCGGTTCGGCAACATCTCTCTTTACGGAAAGTGTATGGTTACGTGCGGTTTTAACTATTGTTTCTGCCGTGATTATTTCATCCGTAACATTACCGTCAGCATCGGTAAGATACCATTTTCCGTCGCACGTAAGGCCCGTAACGTCCGATACCTCGGGAAGGGGGCCATAGGCCTCATCATAGGTTACGGTAATTGCTTCAATCGCTTCTCCTCCGCCTGCATTAAAGCTTACGGTGTATTCGTTTGCTTCGTATGAGGCGGTAAAAGTCACATCCTCTGCGGGCATTGTCATACCCTCGGTATAGCCCTGCCAGGAAGCTAATGTATGACCTGTTTTTCTTACCGTTTCATTAAAAATCTCACTTGTGGGAATTGTTATAACTTCGCCGTATTTTACGGACTGCTCATAGCTTCTGCCGTCGCCGTTATCCCACGTAACCTTATAGCTGTTTACTTCGTATGAAGCGGTAAAAGTTACATCCTCTGCGGGCATTGTCATGCCCTCGGTATAGCCCTGCCAGGAAGCTAATGTATGACCTGTTTTTCTTACCGTTTCATTAAAAATCTCACTTGTGGGAATTGTTATAGTATCGCCGTATTTTACGGACTGCTCATAGCTTCTGCCGTCGCCGTTATCCCACGTAACCTTATAGCTGTTTGCTTCAAACACCGCAGTAAGCACTCGGTCTTTTTCCACCGTGAAGGTATAGATTGCATCAGTTGATACATCAATTCCGTCCTCTGTCCACTTCACAAAGCTATAGCCATCGTTCGCCGCTGCCCTAACGGTAACAATGTCTCCTTCTTTATGCGCACCTTCGGGGCCTGCTGTTCCGCCTCCTACGGGAGTCGCTCTAAAAATAACCGCACACTCTTTGGGCAGAACATCCACATCAAAGGTAGCCTCTGTTCCGCTTCCGTCCAGTGCCGTTACTGTTACGGTGGTTTTTCCCTTCTTAATCCCCTTTATCGGAACAACGGGACCGATGACGTCCGTCTCGAAAGTTGACACTTCGTTTCCGTCCAACATAAATGCTGCAACAGTCGGGTCTGCAATAACCCATTTAAGAGCGGGATTTGTGGCATTCTCGGGTTTTATCGTCGCCCTTACGGGAACAGTTCTTTCTCTTACAATATCAAATCCGTCGGAGGGCACATCTATTTTGGTAACCGAAACAGGAGGCTCTTCCGCAAATGCTGTAAGCACATTTCCGCTTATAAGCGATATAAGCATAAAAACGCTCATAAGCACCGCTGTCAATTTCTTTGTCATTTTCATCAAATCACGCCTTTCTTGAATGCATTTATTCTGACTTTATTTTATCAAAAAAATAAGTTACGGTCAATATAAATCTCTTTACATTATATGGAAATTTTTGTGTATATATTGTGAATTTTCTGTTATGCTTCCGGCAATAAAAAAGGCAGGCAAAATTAAATTCACCTGCCTTTTTTCACACAAGATTTCTGTCAACTGTTATCACACAGAAAAGTTTTTCATCAATTTTACCTACTTCGGAGGAAATTTTTTCTTTTAATTCGCCCTCCGTGATTTTATCCCCCACGGGGATTCCCACATCAAAAATCAGATTGGAATGAGTTTCTCCCCTTACCATACGAAAATCGTGTACCCCGTAAAGCGAATTTATTTCCTTTACTATTTCAACGGTTTTTGCCTTAAGCTCGTTAACCTCTTCATCATCCGTAACAATGGGATCCAAGTGAATGACAAGATTAATATTTTCAATCTCCCTGAATTCCCGCTCGATATTGTCTATCATATCATGGCTTAAGAGTATATCCACATCGTAGGGAACTTCAACGTGTACCGAAGCAAAATATTTTTCAGGGCCGTAGCTGTGCACCACAAGGTCGTGAATACCAAGCACTCCTTCGTATGAGTTAAGCTTTTCCGTTATGGAGCGTACCAATGCTGCATCGGGAACCGTTCCCAATATATTGTCAAAGGTTTCCTTAAGCACGCCGAAGCCTGCATACATAATGAAAAGTGCAACAACCAGCCCCACATAGCCGTCAAGATTGATGTCGGTTACGGCATAAAGAAGGGTTGTAAGAAAAACCGCACCCGTTGATATTACATCGTTAAAGGAGTCCTTGGAGTTTGCCATTAAAACGGAGGAGGATATCATCTTTCCCACTTTTCTGTAAAAGAGGCTCATCCACAGCTTTACAATAATTGAAATTATTAAAATGAGGAAAACCACAAAGCTTTTTTCCACCGCCTCGGGAGCAATGATTTTTTCCACCGAGGATTTAAGCAGTGCAATTCCGATTCCGAAAATAACAAAGGCAACGGCAAGGCAGGATAAATATTCAAATCTTGCGTGACCGTAAGGGTGCTCTTCATCCGCAGGCTTATCCGACACCGCAAAGCCGATTAAGGAAATAACAGAGCTTCCCGCATCGGACAAATTGTTTGCCGCATCGGCAATAATTGCAACAGAGCCCGATAAAATACCTGCAAGTCCCTTTATTATACATAAAAATATATTGCACAAAATGCCGAGGACGGATGCCACATTTCCGTAGCGTTTACGGCTGCCTTCTCCCTTATGGGCATTCTCCCCCACAAATACGCGTAAAATTAAGTCAATAATGGTAATTCCTCCCTTGATTTCTTCCCTATTATTATATACAAATTTATAAAATTGTCAACTTGACAGCAGATTTTTTATCCTTTATAATCGTATTGATTGAAAGGATGTGTTTTTATGACCTTTTCGGAATTTGACTTTAAGACAGTTGAAAACACCTACCGTCCCCGCCCCTTCTGGACTCTTAACGATTTTCTGTCAGAAGAGGAAACACGCCGTCAGGTAAGAATCATGAAAGCGGAAGGGCTCGGAGGTTTTTTCCTTCACGCCAGAGGCGGCTTGGAGCCCGAATATATGGGCGAAGAATGGCTTTCTAACATCGGCCATGCCGCATCAGAAGCCGATAAATGCAGTCTTTTACCCTTTGCCTATGACGAAAACGGCTGGCCCTCGGGCTTTGCTGACGGCAAAGTGCCCTCCCTCGGCAGAAAATACACCCAGAAACAGCTTTTATGTGAAGAGGGAGAAAAAGAAACGGATACCACCGTTGCAAATGTTGACGGTTTACACTTTTATTATAAGGAAAACACTCACTATTCCGATCTATTAGATCCCGAAGTTACGGACAAGTTTATCGAATTTGCCTACGAGCCTTACAGAAAGCGTTTCGGGAATAAAATACTCGGTTTTTTCACAGATGAGCCTCAGCTTATGCGTGAGGGCGGTCTTCCCTATAGCCTTATTCTTTTATCCGAATTTGAAAAAGAATACGGTTTTTCACTCATCCCCCATCTTCCCTCGCTGTTTTTTGAAAGAGAAAACTCAAAAGAGATAAAAATACAATACTGGCGCCTTATCGCAAAGCTTTTTTCACAAAACTACGCCAAAAGAATTTATGACTGGTGCGAAAAATACGGATATATTTTTACCGGCCACTACCTTTTGGAGGAGGATTTTCCAAGCCAGATAAAAGCCTCCGGCTCCATAATGGCGCAGTACCGCTATATGCATATCCCGGGAAGCGACCTTTTAACTAAAAAAAAGGTACCGGGAGGACACGTGCTTTCCGCACTTCAGGTTTCCTCGGTTGCCCATCAGACAGGATGCAGGCAGGTAATTTCAGAAACCTATGCCGCATCCGGACAGGGAATGGATTTTGACTCCTACAAGGCACTTTATGAGTGGCAGGCTGTCCGCGGTGTAACACTTTTATGTCCCCACACCCAGCACTATTCAATGAGAGGACTTCGCAAGCGCGACTATCCCCCGCAGATATATTTCAATCAGCCCTGGTGGGATAAGTATCACATTTTCACCGAAACCGTGGGAAGAATAGGAAAAATCCTATCCGAGGGCGAAACCGACTTCGGCGTTTTACTCATTCACCCCATCGTTTCCTGCTGGGCAGAATTTGACAACGGCAGAAACGAAAAGGTTTACGAAATTCAGGGCTCTTTCCTTAAAGACATAAAAACCCTGGAGGATAAGCACATCCCCTTTGATATGGGTGACGAGCTTATTATGGAAAACGAAGCAAGGGTAGAAGGCGGTCTTATACATATCGGAAAGCAAAGCTATCACACTCTCATATTGCCAAAGGGTGATTTCCACCTTCCAAGAGTAAAAGCTTTAATTGAGGAATTTAAAAATCAGGGCGGAAAAATCGTTTTTGCAAACGACCTTCCCGCAAATGACATAACAGAAGAGGGTGCGCTTTCATACACTTACCGCCGCTTTTCAGACTTTACGGCACACTACTTCGTAAACTCCACCCCCGATGCCGTAAGCCATACCTTCAAAAAAGGAAATCTTATGTTATCCCTTTATGACGGAACTCTGTCGGCTTTTGACGGCACTTACCGTTTTGCTCCCTTTGAAAGCATAATTTTAATCGAAAAAGAGGATATATCATATCCCGCGCTCCATATCCCGTCAAAAAAGCTTAACCTGACAGACAAAAACTGGGATATAGTCGCCCATTCTCCCAATGCAATAACCTTAGATTATTGCGATTGTTATTTCGACGGGGAATTGATAGCGGAAAACGAATATGTATTAAACATTTTGGGCAAGGCACTTAACCTGAAAAAAGAGCCCCTTACAGAGCTTATTTTCCGCTTTAAGACAGATTTCCTTCCCGAAAGCATTTTTGCGGGAATTGAAGATCCGGATAAAATGGATGAAATCAGGATAAACGGAAAAATTATTCCGAAAAAGGCGGAGGGCACATTTTTTGACCGCTCAGTATCTTTAATTGACATTTCGCCCTTCATCGTAAAGGGCGAAAACATAATTTCCGTTAAATACCGCCTTTCCCAGTCGGAGGAGGTATACCTTCAGATTGAGCGTTCAAAGGAATTTGAAGCGGAAAAAAACAAAATCAAATTTGACACGGAAACGGAAGCAATTTACATTGTCGGTGACTTTGCGGTAATGAGCGAATCTGATTATGAGCCTCTCCCCAATAACGCCGTAAGGACAAAGGGGCCGTTTGTTCTCACCCGCTTCCCCGAAAAGATAAGCCTTTCGGCTATGGAGCAACAGGGCTTCCCCTTCTTCATAGGCAAGATGACAGTTAAAAATACCTTTGATGCAGAAGATAAAGCCCTCTCGCTTTCCCTTTCAAAGAAGGGCATAAGCACCGCCGAGGTAAAAATAAACGGCAAAAATGCGGGAGATTTCCTTTTCAGCTACGATAAAGCCGACCTTTCACCCTTTATAAAGAAAGGCGAAAACGAAATCGAAATAACCCTTTCAAATTCCCTTCGTAATCTTTTAGGTCCTCATCATCTGACAGCGGGCGAGCCCGATTTAATCGAGCCTCAGAGCTTTTACGAGGACTATCACCCCTTTAAGATAGGAAAAACCGAGCGCAACAAAGGCTATTGCTTCATCGAAACGGGAATTTATACCGACCTATAACTCGATTTTCTGTGGAACGGACTTTTCGCCCTAATCTCAAAGAGAATTTGAATTGTAAAGGCAATTTTATATGCATAATAGGTTGTGTTGCAATGTTCCACACATTATAAACAATATTAGAGGTTTTATAAAAACTGTTAAAATTTTATAAAATCTCTTTTGTTTTTTATAAAAAGATGAAGATAATTTATAAAAAAGGCAGAAAAGTTTACTTTATTGTCAAAAGGCTTCTCCTTGAGGAGAGGCTCCGCCGTAGGCGGTGGTGAGGTGTAGCCACTTGTGGCGTTTGTTTTTCCACCTCATCCGAGTTGCTACGCAACCCACCTTCCCCTCAAGGGGAAGGCTTTGGGTAATCTATCTCAAAAGTGTCATTTATAAGTGTCGGAAAATTGCAGAAGATTTTCCGACCACAATTTTTTATTGATTTTAGCCCCTAAAAGCATAGTTTTTGGGGAAAATTAATGGGCAAGTATATAAAAGCGTCGGTTTTTTCTTCTTCGGGGATATCCACCAGAAGGAAATAACCCGAACAGGGCACTATGCCGAAAATTGCCAAAATTGTTGACTTTAGGGTGTGTTTTTGCTATAATTTATGTAAAAAACAAAAGATTGGAGAGATATATAATGGCAGATTTATATAAAAAAATGCTGGATGATACTTTTACTAAATATTATGAAAGATTTAGGGAGTTGAACGCACTCTCAAAGGAAAATGCTGTAACTAAAGCAGAGTTGTTTCCTGATGGACAAAACTTGCTTGACCCTGATAGAATGCATAAAATGCTTAGTGCGGGAATTGTTAAAAGAGTAGGTTTTAATAGATATTGGTTAGACGAGAATAGAGCAAATGACAGTAAAGGGATATTAAAGCAAAGATTGTTGATAGTTGTTTTAGGTTTAATTTTTGGATTAATACTTGTAGCATTAGAAAAAATGGGGATTATCAATTTATAAAGAATAGGTAGTTTTTTTATTAATTAAAAGGAATATGTGTTTAGGTAATGGACAAAGTTATAAACTTTGCCCATTTTCTTTATGTAAAAATCAAGTTCTGTGCGAAATCTCAACAAAAAATCATTCCACAGAAAATAAAGTTATAGGTATACCGATTAACACTTGCAAAATTCTACATAATATGGTATACTTATTTTCTTAAAGGGAATTATATTAAAATACCCTTTGGTAATACCCCAGAGAAAGGAAATGTCTATGCTTGAACTTAAAAATCTGTCCTTTGAAGTAAATGACGGCAGTGCAACAAAAAAAATAATAGACAATATAAATTTAACAATAGATGACGGAAAGTTTGCCGTTATAACAGGCCCCAACGGCGGCGGTAAATCCACCCTTGCAAAACTCATTATGGGCATCGAAAAACCTACAGGCGGAAAAATTTTCTTTGACGGTGCGGATGTTACGGAAAAAAGCATATCCGAGCGTGCCAATATGGGCATAAGCTTTGCTTTTCAGCAGCCCGTCCGCTTTAAGGGAATTGACGTGCTTGACCTTATGCGTCTTTCCGCAAAGCGCAATCTTTCCGTGTCCGATGCCTGCGAATATCTTTCCGCTGTCGGGCTTTGCGCAAAAGACTATATAAAGCGCGAGATAAATGCAAGTCTTTCGGGCGGTGAGCTTAAACGAATTGAAATTGCATCCGTACTTGCCCGCGGCACAAAGCTTTCCATTTTCGATGAGCCCGAAGCAGGAATTGACCTCTGGAGCTTCAAGAGCTTAATCGGTGTTTTCGAAAGAATGAGAAAGAACATAAAAGACGGCACAATTTTAATCATTTCCCATCAGGAAAGAATACTTAATATTGCGGACGAAATAATCGTTGTTGCTGACGGCAAGGTTGAAAAGCGCGGTAACTCCGGCGAGGTACTCTCCGAAATATTAAAGGTTGCCGACCGCTCCTTCTGTGAGCGCTTAGAGGAAGGGGGCGCTGCTAATGCTTGACGCTATAAAGAAAAACATACTTCTTGAGGTTGCTGACCTTCACGAAATCCCCGAGGGTGCATATAATATCCGTGCCAACGGCGAGATGGAGGCAAGAAACACCACCGCTAACATTGACATCGTTAATAAAACCGATGTCAGCGGCATTGACATTTATATAAAGGAAGGCACCAAAAAGGAAAGTGTTCATATTCCCGTTATCATCAGCGAAAGCGGCATAAAGGAAACGGTTTACAACGACTTTCACGTTGGCAGGGATGCCGATGTTGTAATCATTGCAGGATGCGGAATTCACAACTGCGGCGATCAGGATTCCACCCATGACGGTATACACCGCTTCTTTTTAGAAGAGGGTGCCCATGTCAAATATGTAGAAAAGCACTACGGTGACGGTGACGGAAACGGCAAAAGAGTTTTCAATCCCGTAACCGAGGTTACTATGGCAGAGGGCTCAAGCCTTGAAATGGAAATGGTTCAGATTAAGGGTGTTGACTCAACGGTTCGTAAGTCCACGGTTAAGATGGCATCAAACTCCCGCCTTCTTGTAAGAGAGAGACTTATGACTCACGGTGAGCAGACAGCCATAAGCGACTATGTTGTTGAGCTTAACGGCGAAGGCGCATCTGCCGATGTTGTTTCCCGTTCCGTTGCAAAGGATAATTCCTATCAGAAGTTTGATTCCGAAATCATCGGAAACGGCCCCTGCACCGGCCACACCGAGTGTGACGCCATTATTATGGACAATGCAAAGGTTGTTGCAGTTCCTTCTTTAACCGCAAACAACATTGATGCTTCTCTTATTCACGAGGCGGCAATCGGAAAAATCGCAGGCGAACAGCTTACAAAGCTTATGACCTTAGGTCTTTCCGAAGCCGAAGCCGAAGAGCAGATTATAAACGGATTCTTAAAATGATACTAGCCCGCGGTTTCCGCGGGTTTATTTTTTTCTCATATACGAAAATTCGTCGTACTCCCATCCACAATTTTTCCTACTATCTCCCCTTCTTTGCTTGAATGAGGTAAAAAACGATGATATAATTACATCATAAAAAAAGGAGGCAGCATTATGCAGTATGTAAATTTTTTCGGCTACAACGTATCAAAGCTCATTTTAGGCGACAATCCTTTTAACGGTCACTCCTATATAACGGATTATATTTCGGGCGATGAAATGTCAGACTTTCACACCGAAGCTAAAATCTTTGAAATTTTAGACTATGCCGAATCTCTCGGCATAAACACTATGCTTCCCCTGGCAGACCCCTATATTATAAGGGTGCTGCAGCACTATCGCAATAACGGCGGAAAAATGAATTTCATTTTCCAGCTTTATGCTCCTATGAGGCTTGATGTTACAATGCGCCAGATTATGACGGTTAATCCCATAGGCGTTTATATTTCAGGTTCACTTACCGACTCAAGATATGAAACCGACAAAAACGAGGAAACCTTGGAGCGCCTTGCCGCCCTTAAAACCCTGGGAATAAAGGTGGGGCTCGGCACTCATCATCCCGAAGTAATTGCCTTAAGCGAAAGGGAAAACTGGAATCCCGACTTTTATCTTGCCTGTATGTATAATTTCAGACGTAACCGCGAAGGGCAGGAAAGCGGCTTCATCACGGGCAAGAGCAAATCAGGTGTAATCGCTCTCCCCCGCGACAGAGCCATTATGCTTGATGCCTTAAAAGAAATCAAAAAGCCCGTAATTGCCTTTAAGTTTTTTGCAGGCGGTCAGTCCCTCGTAAACAAAACAGAAGAAGAAAGACATAGCGTTATATACGATGCCTACGACACCGTATTTTCTTCCCTTAAGAAGGACGACTTCGGTGCAATAGGCATATTCCAGAAATATCACGACCAGTTAGGAGAAGATGTTTCCGTGTTCAACAAATGGGCTGAGGGCAGAAAATAAGGCTATGCTTAACACAAACTCAAAGAAAATTGTTTTCGCATCGCTGATGCTTGCCGCAGGCATATATCTGCCGTTTTTCATTTCACACTCTCTTATGCTTGTAAAAGGAAATATCTTTCTTCCGATGTATATACCGGTAATTATCGGAGGCTTTTTCGCAGGACCCTATTACGGAGTTATCTGCGCCGTACTTACGCCTTTTTTGAGCTCACTTTTAACGGCAATGCCCCCGATTTATCCAAATTCAATTATAATAGCGGCGGATTTATCGGTTTTAGTCCTTGTATCCGCAACACTTCACCGTCGGTTTAACCATTCTTTATCCCTTAAGCATATTTATTTGTCCCTCATACCCGGGATTGTTCTCGGCAAATTGGCATACGTTCTTGCAGGCTCACTTCTGCTTTTCATATACCCCAGGAAGCTTTCCGTTATTGCTATGATAATATCGGGGATTCCGGGAATAATTTTACAGCTTTCATTGATTCCTGCCATTTTACTTATTACCGGAAAAGCCTTAAAAACTCCTGCCCGGATAGAATATGCCGTTAAAAAAATAAATTCAGGCAAGGCTTCACTCGTTTTACTGAAGGGCCGAAAAATCATTGACGTTTCAAAATCAAAAGGGATTTCTCACCTTTTGGAGCTTTACGATAAAGGACTTATGAAAGACGCCTTTGTATGCGACATAATAATCGGCAAGGCCGCCGCTATGATTTTTTATGCAGGCGGTATAAGCTCCTGCTACGGAAAAACAGTAAGCGAAAGCGCCCTTGACTTTCTTCAGGAAAAAGGGATAAATATAACATACGGTGAAACCACAAAAATAATCAGAAACCGTAAGTGCACAGGAATGTGCCCGATGGAAGAAACAGTTTCAGATATATCCGATGAAAAAATTGCCATAGAGCTTTTAAGAGAGAAAATACAGAGTTTAAGGAGTTCTTCTTGATGAAAAAGTTTTTACTTCCCGAGGAGGGAAAATTTTATAAAGCAAATCTTCATTGCCACTCAACTGTTTCCGATGGTCAATGGACTCCCGAAGAAATAAAGGAGCGCTATATGGCGGAAGGCTACTCTGTTGTGGCATATACCGACCACGACGTTTTAATCCCTCACACTTATCTTAAGGATGAAAACTTTCTTCCCTTAAACGGCCTTGAGGTCGAAATAAATGAAGATGACTCTATCTTGCGAACCAAAAAGAGCTGTCATATCTGTATGATTGCCCTTTCAGAGGATAACCTGATACAGCCCTGCTATCACAGAACAAAGTTTATTCCGCCCTGGTCGGAAAAATACAGACCTATGGTAAAATTCGATGAATCCAAAAGCGACTTTGAACGGGAATATACCGGCGAATGCATAAGCCGTATGATGAAAGAAGCACGGGACGAAGGCTTCTTCGTAACTTATAACCATCCTGCCTGGTCCCTTGAAAGCTACCCGGAATATTCTGCTTATCACAATATGCACGCCATGGAAATTATCAATTACGGTTGCCTTGTCTATGGCTACAACGACTACAACGAAAAGGAATACGATGACCTTCTTCGTATGGGAAGGCGGATTTACTGCGTTGCCGGAGATGACAATCACAACGGACTTCCCGACTCTTTCGGCGGTTTCACAATGATAAAGGCAAAAAGCCTTACATACGAAGAAATAACAGGTGCCCTGGTTGAAGGGAACTTTTATGCTTCAATGGGGCCTGAAATCCATTCCCTTTGGTTTGAGGACGGCTTTATCCATATAAAAACTTCTCCTGCGGCAACTATCGTAAGTACAAGCGGAATAAGGCGTGTCGGAAGAGCCGTTAACACCGAAGAAGCAAAGTTCGAGGTTTGCCCCGAGGATATTTATGTAAGAATCACCGTTACCGACAAGGAAGGAAAGCACGCCAACACCAATGCATATTTTACAGATGAGCTTTTCTGATATCAAAAGGAGAACTTTATGATTATAAAATACGAAGAAAATCCCCTTGATATGATGATACGTCAAGGCAAATGGCAAAAGGATTTAAGCTATTTTCACCATCACGATAAAATAGAGATAATCTTTTGCAAAGGTGCCCCCTTCGGTGCGCTTATCGACGGTGTAAGATACGAGGTGAAAAAGGGAGACATCGTAGTAATCGGCGAGCAGAAAATCCATAACTTCTACATATATGAGGACGATACGCCCTATCTTTTATGCCAGTTTCCTTTAAGCATACTTTTAAATAACGGCATTATTCCAAAGCCTATTAAGCCCGTAATAACAAAAGATGCCCTTTCCTCTATTCTAAATCTTTCATCCCATATTGAAAGCATCATATCTGTTCTTTCAGTTTACGGAAATGTAGCCACAGGAAGCAAAAGTCCCCTGGCAGAAAACCTTTACAGCGCCCTTTATTTTCTTCTTATGAAGCATTTCGAGGAGGAGGAAACATCCTTCGTTCCGGGATGTGAAAAGGCTGACTTTTACAAAATATTAAAATATGCAAACGATAATTTTACCGGCGATTTAACCATCAGCTCCATGGCAGCAGCCCTCTTTATGGACAGAGGCAGGCTTTCCAAAATATTTTATAAATATTCCGGAATGAAGCTTAACGCCTATATAAACGACCTTCGTATGGCAATGGCTCTTTCCCTTATAAAAGAAGGAATGAGCATTTCCCGCGCCGCATTGGATTCGGGCTTTCAGTCAGTAAGAACCTTTAACAATGTATATAAATCAATAAAGCAAAAACCGTCGGAAGCATAAAAATAAAAGCAGGCAATGCCTGCTTTTATTTTATCTTTTCAATTCAAGGGCGCAGAAGCCGTAGCCGTCAAGGGTTACCTTTGTTCCTTCAAAATCATATCTTCTTCCGGAAATTTCTGTTGCAAAGCTTAAAAAGTCCTTTTCATACCTTGCTTTTTTATCCGAAAGATTTACAAGCACAAGGATTTTCTTATCCCCCTTTGTTCTTTCAAATGTAATTAAGCTGCTCTTATTCCTGCTTGTAATTTTCATATCAGCATCGAAAAGCATGGGATAGTCTTTTCTCATGGCGTTAATCTCTTCGATAAACTCCATTCTGTCCATTCCCTCTTCACGGAGAGCATTTGACCAGTTGATGCCGATTCGCTTTCCGTAAAAGCGGTTTGAGAACATACATTGCTCCGCTCTGTCCGCAATTTCGTTGCCGTTCCATATAAAGGGAACGCCCGGAACTGTGTACATAAGGAAATAACAGCACTCTGTCTGCTCCGGCGTAAAGACACTGTCAAGACGCTCATTGTCCGATGCGTGGTCGTGATTTTCAAAAAGATTTACGTGCTTATAGCCCGCCTTTGCGGAATATGCCTCGTTTATCTTGAATTCCTCCGTTTTGTTTTCCGCTTCCATAAGCCTTCTCCAGCCTCTGCCGCCGAAGGCAAGGCATCTGTACTGAAGGTCAAAGACTCCGCTATTTACATAGTCAGGCTTCATTCCCTCGTCAAGGAAAATGACGTTTTTGTTTATGGCGTGAACCCTCTTTCTTCCCTCTGCCCAGAAGTCCATACATATGCAATCGCCCACGTCACAGCGGAATCCGTCGGCACCGTAGTCTCGCACGAAGCTTTCCATATTGGTGTAGAGATACTCCCTTACATCGTAATTGTCATAGTTTATTCTTGCAAAGGGCCAGGTTTCGCCAACCAGGGGCGTTCCGTCCTCATTCTGAAGCACCCAGTCGGGATGGTCCTTGATAAATACCGCATTTGCTCCGCAGTGGAGATATACAAGGTCAAACATAACCTTAAGACCTATCCTGTGTGCTTCAGCCACGAAAGCCATAAGCTCTTCGTTTGTGCCGTATTCTTCGTCCACATTGAAATAGTCCACCATTTTATAGGGGTTTTTGGGGTTGCCGCAGCCGGATTTTCTCTGTCTCGGGCTCCAGGTTGTTTCATCCATGGAATCGTCTGCTTTCCAGACGGGAGCGATGTAAACCCATGTTATGCCGAGGCTTTTTATGTAGGGAAGCATTTTTGCCGCCGCATTTATTGTTCCTTCCGGCGTCATGGCTCTGAAGGAAAGCTGATAAATAATCATACTGTTCATAAAAATCACCCTTTCATAGTTATAACTTGATTATATAATATAAAAGTGCTCTTTTCAATCCCTCATATCGCTATAAAGGTTTGAATTTCGCAACTTGACGAATCGGTTTTACCGTGATATTATGTATATATATTTCATTTTACGAAAGGTGAAGCTTATGGATATTTATATAAAATCTTTTTTAGGCGTTTTTATAAACAAACGCAAGAAAGAAGCTTTTTTCACATCTCCCAGAGACTTTTCGGTTTTAAGCTTCAGAACAAAAGGCAATGCCGTTTTTTACCGCAACGGAAAAACCGTACACGTTTCCGAAAACGACATTTTGTATGTGCCGAAAAACATTTTCTACAGCCAGGAAAGCGAAACGGAGGACGAAATTATCGCCATTCACTTCAAGGTAAACGCCGATCTTTTTCCCGACCTTACCTCGCTTACTCCAAAGGATTCCAAAATAGCCGGGGAGCTTTTCAAAAAGGCATACAGCCTTTACACCTCGGGAGGTGAAAATGCTCACTTTCTGTGCCTTTCCGTAATTTATGAAATACTTAATTTATTCTTAAGTAAAAATACGGAGAGCCTTCCGCCCCTTTTATCCAAAGCCATAGATATTATGGATGTCAAAAGCTTTGATTCCTCTTTTTCTATAGAAGCACTTTCCGAAAGCCTTTCCGTAAGTCAGGCGTATCTTCGTATGCTTTTTTCAAAGCATCTTAAAACCTCTCCTTCCGTTTATCTTAAAAACCTTCGCTTTGAGCGGGCAAAAAAGCTTCTTGAAACGGGGTATTATTCGGTCAGAACGGTTTCCGAGATGTCGGGCTATGAAAATGAGAAAAACTTTTCCACCGCTTTTAAAAAATTCACGGGAAAATGCCCCTCGGAATACAAAAAATGAGTTGCGCTGCAACTCATTTTTATTTTAATACTATAAACCCAATATGTAAAACCCTATCTTTCTTTTTACGGCTTCACCGAGCCAAGGGATGAGTTGACTATATTTCTCTTCAAGCAAAGGTTCAGCCTTTTTCAAAAATTCAACGGTTTTATCGGCATCATAATAATTTACTCCGCAATAATCAAATCCCGTATCTCCGTTCGGGAGCAATGCTCCGTTCAATATGCTTTTATAATATTTTTCGAGAAAGTCATCAAAATCATCAGCTTTCATCAAAAGCGAATCTTCTGCCCAATGTTCGACGATTATCCAATCTGTTTTACCGTCACACACCGGATTTTCGTATTTACAATAGTGAAATTCAAAATAATAAGTTCCTTTACGTTCAGCTTCTGTTATAAACATACTAATCACCCTAAGGTTATTTCTTTCAGCTTTTTTCTTTGCTCCTTCCAGTCGGGGCAGACCTTTGAAAGCTCATCGTAAAAATCCTTGCCGTGACCGGGGATGAAAAAATGCGTAAATTCGTGATATACGACATATTCCACGCATCTTTCAGGTGCATATTTAAGGTTTAAGTTAAATGTCAATATTCGCCTCTCTTTGCGGCAGTTTCCCCACATTGTTTTCATTCTTCGGAATTTAATTACCGGAAAAGCAACGCCTCTTTTTTCGTAATAAGGATAAACCTCTTTGCAAAAGCTCAAGATAAAGCTTTTAAGTCCGTCCTCCGAAAAATGCTCCGTGTTTACCTTGTTTGCTCTTTCCTTCTGTCGTTCTCTTGCCTTTAGTATGAAATCAGAATTTTTACGGATAAAATCCTCGATGAATTTTTTGCCTGTAAAACGGTTTGCAGAAACATAAATCATGCCGTTACCTTTTACACGAAGATTTACGTTTTTAACATTTTTACGCACAAGCTCATATTCCGTTTCAACGCCGTTTAAGTAAATTTTCTCGATGGACATATTATCACCTTTTAGTATTGTAGCACGAAAAAGGGCTACGGTCAAGAAAAGAGATTCTTCCGTAGGCGTTTTATAAAAACGCCGTCGTCAGAATGACACTTACGGTGCCTGTCTTTCTGAGTGAAACGAAAAATCTCCTTATTCGACAATTTATTTTTCCCTCCAAAGTGCCCTACTTTAGCTCTACTCGTGCACAAAACCCTGTTCGGGTTTTGATTGTTTAGTTATAAAAACGGCTCGGCTGTCCGCCGAGCTCTTCGTTTTTACAACCTGACTACGCAAAAACTTTTCAATGAATTTGCACAAAATGCTATTTGCATTTTGATAACATCGTGTTTCACTCGCTAAAATGCTTCGCCCCCGCTGTTCTCGTCGCTCCTTAGCATTCGCTCCTCGCTCACTCCGGCTTTTCGCATTTTTACGCTCGCAAAACCTTGCTTCGTAAAAGCCTTGTTGCTTTTACTCCGCTCGTCTGGCAAATGTAACGCTTAAAGGAGGGAAATATCCGAAATAAAATGTTCCATAAGGAAATTTTATGAGGAATAAATGTACCCTCGACGGGTACATTTATTTTTCCCTCCGGATAGACCGTTCACTTTAGCAATACGCGCGAAAAATTAAGCGCTACATTCTGGCAAATGTAACGCTTAAAGGAGGGAAATAAAAATATGTATTAACTTGCTATGGTCTTATTATAGCACTGTCAATAAATTTTCGCAATACCCCATTTAGTAGAAATGCACGAAGATTTCAATTTATTTTTGTGCAATATTCACAATTATATAAGTTTTTCGGACAATGCAATGATTTTTTCCTTTGCGGATTCAAATTCTTCGCCTGAATAAAAATCCTCTGCATTCCAGGTTCTGTCGGACACCTGGGGAAGATTTAATATAACACGATCTCGCTCTTCTTCCATTTTACATTCCCACTGGCAAAGCATTCCGCCAAGCACCTTTTCTCTTGGCGTAAGCTCAAGACCGCCGTATGCCTTTGAAGCATTCCAGTGATGCTGAACCTGATGAACCCTCCAGTTTTTGCTGATTACAGACCACTTACAGATGGTTTTTATTGGTTCTTTGCGAAGCGGCACGATATACATGGGAGACCAGGATGCATTTATAACGTTAAAGCCCGATTCAATGAGTTCGGGGCCCGACTGATAAATATTCTCCCATGAGATTACAACCGCATCACGGGAAATGTTTTCCGTTCCCTCATAGGGAAATCCTTCCCACACGATGGGCGTTTTGCCCAGAGAAAGGCAGATATCAATAATCTTCTTTACGAAATGGGAGTAGGTTGCCTTTGTACTTTCAAGGTTCTGCCTTGCCATATAGTCACGGCAAAGGGCACAATGGTTCCAGTTTTCGTGCTTGGCTTCGTCACATCCTACGTGAATATATTTTGAATACTTAAAAATTTCCGCAATCTCAGAAAGCATCCTACGGATGTTTTCAAAAATATCAGGCTTTCCGATGCACATAATGTTATCAACTCTGCCCACTTTTCCTGCTTCAACGGAATTTTCCACGGAGGAATCTTCAATTTCTTCATCGTATACGTTGCCGAACTCATCGGGACAGTTTTTTATAAGCTCCTTTGAATGGCCGATTCCCTCAAATTCGGGAACAAGCTCTATGCCGGATTCATAGGCATATTCAACAAGGTAGTCAATTTCGCTTCTTTTATAGCATCTTCCCCTTGTTGCCGCTTTTGGAAAGCACGCCAAAGGAAGCGTCCAGGACTGATCGTCCGTAAAATGAAGCTGCAGATATTTCATTTTGTTGAGATAGCACAAATCCACATAGGAAATTAAATTATCAAAGTCGTGCCACTCTCTTGCAAGGTCTGTCATAAAAGCTCTGAAATCCTTGTCGGGAGAGTCCTTTATTTCGGTATCGCAGACCGTAAATCCATCTTCTGTCTTTTCCATAAGCTGAAGCATTGTGGCAAGACCATAACGTGCACCTTCATAGTCGGATGCGTAAACGCTTGCGCCCTTTATGGCGTATTCGTCTTTATCCAAAGCTTCGTCATACACTAACTTTATGCCGTCATCGCCGTCTGTCAACCTTACGCCGTAGAGCTTTGACACCATACGGAGAAACGCTTTTTTACAGAAAATAAGTCTTTCGTCAGCGGAAAACTCCGCCGATATTTCGATATTTCCATTTTCCTTAAAGTTTTTTGCTTTCGGAATAATGTTCATTAAAAAGCCCCTCTCTAATTAATAAATAAGTCCTGTTTCACTTAAATCAACTTCTAAAATTTGTCTTCTGCCGTTTTGAATTGTATCATAGGAAAAACGTGTTCCTTTTGTATTCCAGCGATTATGAAAATCCGAGCGGAACTCCACTGTAGCAAGGCTGTGGGGGCAATGCGCCGTAAGAACTATGCGATATTTTTCCTTTCGGCAATCATAAAGATACACATTGCGATAGCCCTGCCCGTTTGGACAACCGTCGCCTAAAATATAGTTTTTATCCGGCGAATAAAGGCAATGGATATCAAACCCCTTTGTCATATCATCGGGAATTTCTTTCCATATGCCCTTCTCTGTATTAAGCCAATAGCAGTCATCCACACCGTTATAAGTACAGTAGCCGAAAAGCGTATCGTCATCCTGCCAATCATAGTGTGAATACATAGTCATTCTGCTCATCAGCTTCATATTCCCGGAAAGGTCTGATATTATGAGATTTGTCGCCCACGTTTTATCATTTTCAGATGGAAAAGTTCTTACCAGCATCATAAATTTCGTTGCCGACGGATTAAAGGTTATATGATTTACAACAAGCTTTCTGTCAGAGGTAAGTCCGATAAGGTGTGCCATTTCAGGATATGTGCAGATAAGCTTTTTATCCCCCGTTTCCATATCAACAAGGAAAACCCCGTCGTTTTCAGGTTGTGCGATATCAAAATAAGGATCCTTTTCGTTGCAGTAGCCATAGCCTTTCCGAAAATCGTAAATTCTTAAAAAGTTTACGGAGAGCCCCCATTTACCGTCACGGGAAATATTAGCGCAAACAGGTGTATAATGCCTGTGCCCCGTTTTTATGTTTTTTTCTACGGTCATATATTCTCCATTTTCATATACGTTATAAAAGACCGTATCTTTTTTACTTCTGTGCCATTGAAGCATTGCACCCTGCTGAAAATTCCAGGCGCAGGTTTCGTCAATCTTCTCAAAATTACCGTTTGCAAGGTCAACAACACCCAATGTGAGTATATCTGCGGATGTCGGAACTCTGTCTTCAAATTCCGCCATATTGCAAAGATGGAAGCTGTCGGTGTCGTCATAGGCCTTTAAGTCATAATAACCGAAAAAACAGCTCTTTTCAGTTTTCGGAGATATAATCCGAAGTGTTCCGTCTATATGAGTTACCGGTTCTTTTTCCATACAATCGCCCCTTTCCGTATAAACTTCTTTTTAATTTTATAACACATAAATTAAAAAGTCAACAGAAAAGAGCTTATGCCAAAGGAAAATTTACGAGCAATAAATTGTTGCTCGATGCGACAATTTATTTTTCCCTCCAAAGCTCCCACTTCGGCTTTACTCGTGCACAAAACCCCGTTCGGGTTTTGATTGTTTAGTTATAAAAACGGCTCGGCTGTCCGCCGAGCTTCTCGTTTTTACAACCTGACTACGCAAAAACTTTTCAATGAATTTGCACAAAATGCTATTCGCATTTTGATAATATCGTGTTTCACTCGCTAAAATGCTTCGCCCCCGCTGTTCTCGTCGCTCCTTAGCATTCGCTCCTCGCTCACTCCGGCTTTTCGCATTTTTACGCTCGCAAAACCTCGCTTCGCAAAAGCTTTGTTGCTTTTGCTACGCTTGTCTGGCAAATGTAACGCTTAAAGGAGGGAAATATCCGAAATAAAATATTCCGTGAGGAAATTTTATGAGGAATAAATGTACCCTCGACGGGTACATTTATTTTTCCCTCCAAAGCACTCTCTCTAGCTCTACTCGTTTAAAAAATTAAACACCGCGTTCTGGCAAACGTGGTGCTTAAAGGAGGGAAATAAAAATATGTATTAACTTGCTATGGTCTTATTATAGCACTGTCAATAATTTTTAGCAATACCCCATTTAGTAGAAATGCACGAATATTTCAGCTTATTTTTGTGCAACATCCACAATTATATAAGTTTTTCTGACATTTCCATAATTTTAGCCTTGGCTGCATGGAACTCTTCATCAGTATAGAAGCCTTCCACGTTCCAGGTTCTGTCCGCAGTCATGGGAAGGTTAAGAAGCACTCTGGGACGCTCTTCCTCAAGGCTGCATTCCCACTGACAAAGCATACCGCCGAGAACTCTGTCCGTAGGCTCAACAATAATGGGATCCGGGTATGCGGCGGACATTGCCAAGAAGTGCTGCCACTTATATACGTTCCAGTCGCCATCGGTTACAGACCACTGAAGACTCTTATGATGAGGAGGAACAATATACATAGGCTTCCATGCTGCATTTATGATTTTGAAGCCTGACTCAAGCAATTCGGGTGCAAGCTGATAGTGGCTTTCCCAGGCAACAACCACACAGTCCCTTGAAATATTTTCCGTTCCTTCATAGGGGAAGCCTTCCCATACGATGGGAGTTTTGCCGAGAGAGATACACATATCAACGATTTTTTCAACAAAGTGAGAATAAAGCTTTTTGGTGGAATCCATTCTCTGGCGCTCCATATAAGCCTTACAATCGCTGCAGTGTGCCCAGTTTTCGTGCTTTGCCTCGTCGCATCCGATGTGGATATACTTTGAATACTTGAAGGTTTTTGCAATATCTGAAAGCATCTTCTGAATGTTTTCAAAAATTCCGGGCTTACCTACGCACATAATATTGTCAACCTTACCCATATTGGGGCCGGTTACTGCCTGAACCTCTTCGGTTTCTTCCTCATAGGTGTTTCCGAAAAGCTCGGGATATGCAGCTATAAGCTGCTTGGAATGGCCGATTCCCTCAAACTCAGGAATAAGCTGAACACCTGCCTCCTCGGCGTACTCAACGAGATACTTGATTTCTTCCTTGGTATAGCGTGTAGCATCATTTCCGAGACGGGGAAATTCATCCATAGGATAGGTCCAGATGGGATCGTCCGTAAAATGAAGCTGAAGATACTTTATCTTATTGAGATAGCAGAGGTCTACATAGCCTATTAATGCTTCAAATTCGTGCCACTGACGGCCAAGGTCTGTCATAAATGCACGGAAGTCCTTATCGGGCTTCTGACGGATACAGGTATTGCGAAGAGTAAAGCCCTCTTCTGCCTTTTCCATAAGCTGAAGCATTGTGGCAAGACCGCTTGATGCACCTTCCTTATCGGAAGCTTTGACGGTTGCTCCTTCGATTACATATTCATCCTTTGCCAATGTTTCGTCATAGCAAAGGTTTATGCCGCCTTCGCCTTCCTTAAGATGTACGCCGTAAATCTTAAAAACTATACGGAAGAAAGCTTTTTTACAGCAAAGAAGCTTTTCGTCAGCCTGAAATGTTGATGCTATATTAATTGTGCCGGATTCTTTGAAATTTTTAGCCTTAGGTATGATGTTCATAAATATCCCTCCGTTTTATTTATTTACCTACATTGTAGCATTTTTAGGGAAAAATACAAGTCCTATTTTTCCTTTTTTCAGAAAAATATTCCCTTATTCTCCAAGTAAATTCTTGAAATCAAGATATATTCCCGCTGTCCAGCCAAGCATCTCCGGCATTTCATACTCGTCCTTTACGTTGGTTGAGCCCTCAACCACGTTGTACTTTTCCCAGAGCGTGCCTGTTTTTTCGAATATGCCTTCGATTGCCGTAACATATTTTTTCGCTATGCGAAGCGCATCTTCCCTGTAGCCATAGCGCAAAAGTCCGTATACCACGATATAATGCATAGGTGCCCAGCCGTTGGGGAAATCCCACTGATAAACGGTGTTGCGCTCCCCTTCTTCGCACACTGCAACGCCGTGCTCGCGCTCAAGCAAGGGAAGCTTTTTTACGGTCGATGCCGCTTCTTCATCCGTTGCCGCACCTGCCCATAAAATATAAAAGCTTGCCGCAGAAAAGATGGGAGAATGCTCCTTCTTTTTGAAATTATAGTCGCGGAAGGTCTCTCCGTCAAACAAAAGCTCGTGAATAAGTGCCTTTCTCCTGTCTGCCCTTTCCTTCCAGAGATTTTCCTCGCCGTTTGCAAGCTCTATGGAGAAGTACGCCATATTGCACTCGAAACCGTAAAGTATGCCGTTTAAGTCCACGTGATTAAACTCCGTCTGGCAAAGCTCACATCTCGGATTGAAGTCCCATCCGCTTTCAGCATCGCTCATTTCGTTTTCAACAATTTCGCGGTCGCTCATTCCCGAAAAGTCAAGTCCTTTAAGCCTTCCCTTTATCATATTGGCAAAGGAGGGAATATTCTCCTCTGTCGCATCAAAGCCGTAGCGGTTAAGCCCCGTTTCGGTATTTCGGCCCGATGTCCAGAATTTATATTCCTTCTTAAGCACATTGTAGGCAGCAGAGAGCCACACCGGATCCTTATATATACCGTATAAATCCTTTACCGTTTCACTTAAAAGCGGCGGCTGACTTCTGCCAAACAGCCCTCTGTGGCTTCCGTTTGGCATATAGCCGAACTTTTCAATCATATAAAGCATATTGTCGGCGTTGTTTTTTACCATTGCCTCTTTACCGCAAAGATAAATTCCTTTCGCCGCAAAGAACGTATCCCAGTAATACATCTCCTGGAATGCCCCTTTGATAGAAGGCACGAAATAAGGATAAGGAAGCCCCACAAGGCGCTCATTTCCCTCTCTTTCAAGTCTTACTGTATCGTCCCAATGACTTTTGATATATTCTGAAAGCTTCATTAAATCACCCCTTAATATTACAAGTTACATAATACCATAAGAGATACTTTTTTTCAATAGTTTTTAAGAAGAAAAAACCGCAGGCAAAGCCTGCGGTTTTAATATCTTATATACCGAATGTATCCTTAAGATACTTTCTGCTGATTGCTGCAGCTTCCATGGGAGGTCTGTCGACCGATGCGTCCTGTTCAACAATTAATGTATGAACGCACGATGCATCGGCAGCTTCAAGGATTGCCTTAAAGTCCTGTCTTCCCATTCCGAGAGGCTGGAACTTAAATTCGTTATCCTCTTTTGTGGGCTTAGCTGTTTCTTTTCCGTCGCCGTCAATCAATGCATATGCAGGACCGCCGCCTAATGCCTTGCAGGAGAAGTCTTTTAAGTGAAGCACACCAAGACGGCTTGCATACTTTTTAATGTATTCGGAAGGATTATATCCGCCATAGTGTACCCAGCAGGTATCAATCTGGGGATTTAAGATATCCTCACCAAGTGTAGCATAAAGTCTGTCGAAAATTGTCTCTCCGTCGATTGTATCAAATTCAAAGTCGTGGTTGTGATAAAGCATTTCGATACCGCGCTTTGAAAGAGCTTCGCTGTACTTTTTGAAAAGTGCGATAGTTTCGTCCCAAACGGGAGTGCCATATTCGAGCTTTGCTCTTTCATACCAGGGGATTACGCAGTACTTTATGCCAAGCTCTGCCATAAAGTCAACGATTGCTTCACCTTCTGCAACGAAGGGCTGAGGTCCCTGATGTACGGATATGCACTTTAAGCCGTATTTAGCAAGTATTTCTTTAATTTCCTTTGCACTCTTTCCGAAGAAGCCTGCAAATTCAACATATTCATAGCCCATTTCGGCAACCTTTTTAAGTGTGCCTTCAAAATCGGCTGCCATATCATCTCTTACGGAGTAGAGCTGAAGACCAACATTAAACTTTTTCATATTGCACCAGCCTTATATTTCGGGAATTACAACTTCGATTTCGTGACCGATTTCAGCAGACTTTACGATACCGTCGATAATAGCCTGGTTGTAGAGAATCTGGCTTGTGGGAACGGGAGCAGTGCCGTTTGTCTTAACAGCATCCAGGAAAGAACGGATCTTCTTATAGAAGCATCCAACGCTGTCCTTAAGAATCGGAATTTCTGTGAATGTGGGTTCGCCTGCAACGTCGTGATAAATTTTCATAGGTCCGCCAACAGAGCCGTTCCAGCATTCGGTTGAAGGAATACGGAGTGATCCCTTTGTACCCATAATGATTGTGTCACCGGGGGTGTCAAGGTGCATATCCCATGCAATTCTGAAGTCAAGAACTATTCCGCCTTCAAGTCTTATAAAGCCTGCGCCGAAGTCATCAACAGAGAACTTTTTAGCATATTCTGCGGGACGTCCGCTTCTTGTATAGGTGATTTCCTGCTTACCGAAGAAATCGCTCTTGAAACCGGAAACGGTTAAGGGCTTGGGATAACCGATTGCATTTAATACCATATCAAGGCTGTAGCATCCGATATCACCGAGAGCACCTACACCTGCAGTTTCATCCTCAATGAAGGATGTGCCGAAGGGTGTGGGAATACCGTGACGGCGTCCTCCGCCTGTCTGGATGTAGTAAATCTGTCCGAGCTCGCCGGATTCAACAATCTTCTTGATCATCTGCATATTGGGATCAAGTCTGGGCTGGAAGCCGATGGAAATAATCTTTCCGCTTTCCTTTTCAGCCCTGCAAACTTCAACAGCTTCATCAAGTGTAACTGTGAAGGGCTTTTCAAGAAGTACGTTTACGCCTTTCTTGAGTGAATAAATAGCGCACTCTGCGTGTGTTCTGTTGTATGTACAAATGGAAACTGCATCAAGATCAGGCTCTGCATCAAGCATTTCCTTGTGAGAAAGATAGCAACGAACGTTTTCTACGCCGTGCTTCTTAAAGAAAGCCTCTGCCTTTCCGGGAACAAGGTCAGCACCTGCAACAATTTCAACATCGGGCATTTTCTTGTACTCAACAATGTGAGCGTCTGCAATCCAACCTGTACCGATAATACCTACCTTAAGCTTGCGGCCGTCTGTAACCGCAGTGTCTTCTGCTTTGTTTTTGAAAGCATCCAAAATGTTATCTGCCATATCCATTCTCCTTTACACTTTTTTGCCCATAGCGGGCCTTGTTAAATTCATTATAACAGAGCATATTAAAAAAAACAAGACCGATATTGACCTTTTTTTGTACAATATTGACTTTTATAAAAAAAGAGATCCTTCACTTCGTTCAGGATGACAAAAAACATGTCATTCTGACTCAGGCGTTTTGACGAAAACGCCTACGGAAGAATCTCTGCTGTTTACCTGTATAAATAAAAGCCGTTTCCGATAATTTCGCTGCTCTCGGAAAATATTGTAAAGGCCTTGCTGTCAAGCTTCTTTACTCTTTCCTCAAAGGCAGGCACTTCCTTTTCCTTAAGGGCGCAAAGAAGCATATATTTGTTTTCAAAGGTATAGCCGCCTCTTACAGAAATGATAGTAACACCTCTCGGCGAGTGGCTTGTCAAATATCTTGCCATCTCTTCCCCTTTTTCCGTAACCACAAAAGCCATTTTTGATACATTGAGCTTTCTCATAAGCCAGTCAATTGCAAAGGTAGATATAAAAAGAGCAATTATGCCGTAAAGTGTAAGATTCATTTCCTTGAATACAACAAGCGAAAGACCTATCACAAAGGCATCCACCACCAAAAGAAGCTTTCCTATGGGCATATGGGGAATAAAATGCTGAAGTATTCTGCCAAGGATATCCGTTCCCCCGGTTGATGCACCGCCTACAAAGGTTAAGGCAATACCAAAGCCGTAGAGCACCGCACCTGCCACGGATGCAAGGAATATATCATCGGTAAGAGGCGGAAAAAGTGCAAAAACTTCCACAAGGCCCGAAAGAATGCCTGCACATATTACAGTTTTTATAATAAAGCTTTTTCCGAGAATTTTTATACCGAGAATAATTAAAATTCCGTTTATCACAGCAAATGAAATACCTGCAGGAATATTAAAAACGTGGTACAAAATTGTGGAAAGGCCCGACACTCCCCCCGATACAATCTTATTCGGGACATAACAAAGTGATATTCCCGCCGAAGTTAAAATCAGACCTGTTATAATGAGCAAAAGCTCTCTTACCATCTTTTTCATAAAAACCCTCTTTCCCCAAAAAAATAAACGGCGTATGTCAACGCCGTTTATTATAGCATTTTGTAAAAACTTCTTCAATAGCTTAAAAAATTTAAGTGTTTTTTAGCTTTCCAAGGGCTTTTTACTGTTATTTTTCTTCCGGTTCCGCATTTTCTGCCGCTGTAACCGAATTTTTTTCTGTCACATTTTCCCATATCTCGTGAAGAGGCGGTAAGTCCTTTATTGTAAACCAGGTTATAAAAGCCAGATAGGCAATAAGCCCGATTATTGCAAGTATTCTTTTTTTCATATTATCCCCCTCATACAGCCGGTGCTATAAATCCGAAATGAGTAAGCACCGTAACCCATAAAAATACCGTCAGCACCGAAATCGCCGTACCGAACACAACCAGGTGCCCTGCCAGATGCTCATCTGCTCCCATCTGCTGTGCCATGGTATAGCTCGACACCGCCGAAGGCGATGCATACATCGCAAGAAGTATGGCAAGCTCACGGTCGCGGAATCCAATGAGAATTCCTGCCGTAATGAATAAAAGGGGCGAAAGCACCAGCTTTCCCGCAATTCCCCATACTATGTACGAAACATTCCCTTTAACCGATGAAAAATCAAGAGATGCCCCAAGCGCAATGAGCGCAAGAGGTGTTGCAATGGAAGCAACCGACTTTACGGCGGAATATGCCGCACCGGGAATGATCAGTCCCGCCTGCTTTAAGAAAAGCCCCAGAAAGCCACAGACAGAGCCTATTATAAGCGGATTTTTCACAATATTCAACACTATCTTTTTTGCATCGGACTTCTTACCGCCTAAGGTTTCAAGGCATATTACCGCAAGGACATTATATACCGGCACGATTATGGCAACCATGACCGCCGCCTTGCCCGAAAGTGAGCCGTCGGTAAATAAGCTTTCCGCAACGGGCACACCGAAAATAAGGAAGTTACTTCGGAATATTCCCTGAATTAAAACTCCCACACTTTCTCTCTTTTTGCAAAACAGATTGACAAAAAGAAGAAGCAGCAAAAAGCAGCAAAGAACGCTTAATATTCCGTAAGTTATCAGTTTTTTATCAAAAACCTCCGAAAACTCCGACTCATAAACACTTTTAAAAATGCTTACAGGGAGGAATATATCAAAAATAATTTTATTGAGTTTTTTAGCTAAAGGTGCATCCATCATATTTATTTTTCTTAAGAAAAAGCCCAATGCCAGAAGCACAAATATGGGAAAAACAAGATTAAATGCTAAAACAAAGCTATCCGTAAAAATTCCTCCTCAAACAAACGAAAGGTAAAACCTTTTGGTCTTACCTTTCAAGTATAGCACAATAATTCCGTCTTAGTCAAGTCAGTCGTATATTTTTGTATCCCAGAGCCATATTCCCTGACCTTCCGGAAGTGTAAACACCGTAACAAGACCATTTAAATATTTCTCAATCTTACGGATATTGCTTCTCCTGTTTCCGTAAAGACGGGATATATATTTTTCCTCGCACTTTATGGAAAGCTGATCGGGCTTTTCATCATCAATGTATTTTATTACTCTGTCAAAAATCACTCTGCTCTGTACCATCTCTCCGAACGCCGGATGAAACGGGCCTGCAACAAATCCCTCCGTAAGGCTGTCCGACGGCTGAAGCCCCGTCCTTATAACGCGGATTCCCGCCTTTTCAAACCTGTCCGTCAGCTTAGATGCAAGGCAAACCGCCTCTTCTACCGAAGCAGGGGTATACTCTCCCCGCTCATACATATCACAAAGATAAGTATCCTTAAGAACTAGTGTAGGATAAATCCTTACTTCAGAGGGCTTAAGTGCAATAAAATCCCCGCAGGTTTTTATATCCTTTTCTTCATCCGAGAGCGGAAGATGTGTCATCATCTGAAGTCCTAAATTCATTCCGCTTTCCTTTATAAGGCGGGATGCATTTTTTATATCCTCTGCTGTATGTCCTCGTCTTGCAGCCTTAAGCACCGATTCGTCCGTTGACTGAGCCCCAAGCTCCACGGTGGTTACGCCGTAAGACAGAAGATTTTCTATTATTTCCTCATTGATATAATCGGGCCTTGTGGAAAGTCGGATTCCCGTTATTTTTTCGCCGTCCACAAACTTTTTCGCTGCTCCCAAAAGTTCATTCTGGAGCGACATATCAATTCCGGTAAAGCTTCCTCCGAAAAAGGCAATTTCTGCTTCACCCTTAATATATGAAAGCCACTCCTTAACGGTGGATTCCACATCCTTTTCAGAAACATCTCCGCTTTTACCGGTTATTCGCTTCTGATTGCAGAATATGCAGTCATTGGGGCAACCCTTATGGGAAACGAAAACAGGAATATTTGCCTTACTCATAAAATATCCTCCAGAGCCGCTTTTGCCGCCCGCTGTTCAGCCTCTTTCTTGCTTCCTGCGCTTCCTTTTCCTATTACCTTATCGCCGCTTAAAACCTCATAGGAAAACTTTTTCATATGCGCCGGGCCGCTTTCCTCCACAAGCCGGTAACTTATAGCCTCAAGTGCACCGCTTTGCGCAATTTCCTGAAGCTGGGTTTTATAATCCTTAAAGGCTTTTCCCGATACTGCCTTGTCAATTACAAATTTCACATTTGTCATTATCCATTTTTTCGCTTCCTCCATGCCGGAGTCAAGAAAAATGGCAGCAATGGTCGCCTCAACTATATCGGCAAGAATGGAAATGCGTTCTCTTCCGCCCGTTGCCTCTTCTCCCTTATTGAGAAACAAAAATTTCCCCAGAGAAAGACCGGACGCAACTTCATAAAGTGAGCGCTCACAAACAGCAGCCGCTCTCACCTTGGTAAGCTCGCCCTCGGGCATATCGGGAAAATTCTCGTAAAGATATTCACTTACGACAACAGATAAAATACTGTCGCCCAGAAATTCAAGTCTTTCATAGCTTCTTACGCCAAACTCATTGGCGTAAGAACTATGAGTAAGAGCTTCTTTTGCAAGAAGCTCATTTTTGAAAGTATATCCTACGGCTTTATAAAAACCGTTCATATTTTATCCCTCACTTCAGGAGTTTTGTCTGATATATTCAAGAGCATCGCCAACTGTTTTCATTGTTTCTGCATCTTCGTCTTCAATTTCCATATCAAACTCTTCTTCCATGGCCATAATAAGCTCAATAAGATCCATAGAGTCGCCAAGCTCCTTGAATGCAGTATCCTCTGTGATAGAGTCTGCATCAACACCGAACTGCTCCGCAATAATGTCTTTCATCTTTTCAAATTCCATAATCTTCTTCCTTTCGTTTTTGTAGATAGTATATGCTATAATACAGAAAAAATCAATAGGTTTTTTCAACAAAAATGCTTTTTCTCCCAAAAATTCATTTTTTACCCCAGATTTATCAGTGCATCCTTAAGTTTTTCAACCGCTTTCTTCTCAATTCTCGAAACATAGCTTCTCGAAATATTAAGCCGCTTTGCTATTTTTCTCTGAGGCATCGCTTTCCCGTCAATAAGCCCATATCTGAGCTCCACAATCTTTTTTTCTCTGTCATCAAGGCAGTCCTTTATACTTTCATAAAGCTTTTTTATTTTAAGCTTTTTTTCGTAGCTCACTTCAATTTCCTCGTCCTCAGAGGGAATTATATCCATAAGAGTAACTTCGTTGCCCTCCTTATCGCTGCCTATACTTTCGGAGAGGGAAACCTCTGACGGAAGGTGCTTTTTAGCCCTTAAAACCATTAATATTTCATTATGTATGCATTTTGCGACATAGGTGGAAAGTCTGGTTTTTTTATCGGTTGTGAAGGTGTTGATTCCCTTAATCAGTCCTATTGTACCAATGGACAGAAAATCATCCGCTTCATCCTGATTGCCTGCATATTTTTTCACTATATGAGCAACCAGTCTCAAGTTATGCTCTATAAGCTTGTTTTTCGCTTCGACATCGCCATATTTTTCATAGCGTTCAAGAAGAATAAGCTCCTCTTTTTCAGAAAGCGGTTTAGGAAAACTTCCGCTCTGAAGGTGTCCCAAAAGGAAAATTTTCTGAAGCAACGAAATAATCAAATTTAACATAAAAACCCCTCATACATATTCTTATCACATAATATGTATGAGGGGTTGTACCTTATTACATTCTAAATTCTGCCCTGAATTTCATTTCTGAGTTTAAGTGCGAGACGCGGACATCTCGTGGTTATATTAAACACGCCCATTTCAAGCAGCCTTCTTATTTCCTCTTCCGTGTCAACTGTCCAGGCCGAAAAGGCAAGTCCTTTTCCTTTAAGTCTTTTAAAGTTTTCATCCGTAATCATGGAATAGTGAAGATTTATCACCGTTAAGTCCTCTGAAATGCACCGCTCTTCCATCTTCATTATGTCGCCTTCATTGTCTGAAGAGGGCCACAGACTCATCCACAGTTCTCCTCCAAGAGCTTCAATTTCTTCCTTTTTATCGTTGCACATTCCCGTAAACACTGTCCTTGATGCCATATCACGCAAATTAACCTTTTCCATTACGTAAGGCACAAGCTCTTCGGTTTTTACATCGAAATTAATTCTTATTTTTTCATAAGGCAAAACCATATCAAGAAATTCGTCAAGGCTTACACATTCTTCAGGGTTTTCCGGAACATCGTGCGAAAGATACAAAAGGCTTCCGCTTCTTCTTACGTCGATTTCTATCATTTCGGCATCGCTTTTTATGGCCTCAGCAATATGCGCTCTGCTGTTGGGCAATGTATTTTCGCAGCCCGAATGTGCAGTTATGACAGTAAGGTGTGAATCAATCACTTCAAAAGGCGAATATTTCATAATTCCTCCTCTAGTTTACTATATCAGAATTATACGAAAACGGCTCTGACAACACTGTGTTTCCGACTTTTTCCGCTTTTTCGCCCTCAATAAGGAACAGAACATAGCTTACCTCAGGAAGCCTTGCAAGTGTATTTACTATAGAGTATACACAAAGATCTGAAATTCCTTCCGAAAGCGACAAAAATTCTTTTGAAAAATTTACATAGCAATACTGATCCTTGGTTTCTACGGATAAAACCTTTATATCCTCGTTAAGAAGCTTTACGCCCTTTGCAGCGGGGCCCTTCATAAGCTCTTCAATAGCCGTCTTTTCTGCTGTTTCATTGTCCTTGATATCAAGCATACGCTTCTCGCTTATCAGCGCTGTTTTGTCCTCGTCGGCAAAGTACAGCTCTAAAACCACGGTCTGATTTCTGCCGATTTCGTCTGCCACTATTACATTATTCATGGAAAGTGCACCGATTTCCCCTTCACTTGCCGTGTAGCTGAGTTTTCTTCCGTTAACAAGAATCTGCACTTTATTGATTCCGTCAATGCCGCAAAGTGTATTTACCACAGAATATATTGCCATAAGTCTTGATGCAGGGCCGACAGTTTTCTCGAAATCCTGAGAGAGATTTACCGTAATGGTTTTCTCCTCCAGTCTGATGCCTAAAAGAGCCGTGTTTTCAGGAATCGCCCGCTTGTGTTCTGCTCTTTTAGGGCCTTCCAGAAGCTTTTCCATTACGGCATAAGCAATTTTTTCAGCAGAAGATGTATCCTCAATGCTGAAGGATTCTTCCGCCATACTTTTTCCGTCAGCTGATGCAAAGAAAAGAGTATATTTCTCGTATTGCATACTGCAGCCCGCTGATGCCAAAGCAAGAGCAAGAGCAAGCACTAAAATCATTATCTTTTTCATAATATTACGCCAGGGGAAGGTATATACGAAATACGCTTCCCGTGCCCTCCTCACTTTCAACATCAATATGACCGCCGTGCATTTCAACAGCCGAAAGAGCAATGGAAAGTCCGAGTCCTGTTCCGCCGGTCTCTCTGGAGCGTGCCTTGTCCACACGGTAAAAACGGTCAAAAATTTTGCTTATTTCATCCTTGGAGATTCCGATTCCGGTATCAGAAACCGTAAAAATCGCATTGTATAAATCCTTTTCCAGAAACATTTCAACCTTTCCGCCGTAAGGGGTATACTTTATGGCGTTGTCGGTTATATTGTAAAAAGCTTCCCAGATTTTATTTTTTTCCATTATCATAAAGATGTCGCTGTTGCAATTAAGGCTCAGGCGGACACCCTTCTGCATTGCAATTTTAGTAAGAGAACCTGCTACTCCGCGAACAATATCCTTCAAGTTACCTGTAACAAACTTTTTATTTTCGTTGTATTTCGCCGCGTCCATTCTGGTTAAATCAAGAAGGTCATTTACTATATTTGTAAGTCTGTCCACCTCTTCATTCATATCCTGCAGAAATTCTGCCACCATCTCAGGCGGTGCCGAATCACCTGCAGCAATTACGGAATCGCATATAAGCTTTATGGAGCTTAACGGAGTTTTAAGTTCGTGAGAGGCATTGGATACAAAGGCGGTTCTTTTTTCTTCCTGGGATTCAAGCTCTTCTATAAGTTCGTTGAAGCTTTCAATCAGCTCTCCTATTTCTCCGGATCCCTTAGCCTCAATTTTCATCTTCCGGGAATCCTTCTGTCCCTTTATCTTTTTTATAAGCTTCTCAATGGGCGCCGTAAAGAGCCCCGCAAAAATAAAGCTTAAAAGAATCGCTATGGCGCAAAGAAGCACCGTAAGATAGTTAATTCTTCTTTCCGTTGCAGAAAGAATCGCTCCGATTTCATTTGCCGAGGATTCAATATAAACAACGCCGCTGACTTCCCCGTTTTTCATAATAGGAACGGATGCGGCGGTTGTAATAACATCCTCCGATTCAACCTTATTATAAGTGCTTTCGCCACAGAGACCTGACATAATCATGGGACTCAGGCGTACCTTTCCGCTCGAATCAACATAAATATTTTCCGCATTATCGTAGATAACAACCGCATCCGTATTCGTTACTATGATGCGGCTGTTATTTCCTATGGAAAGCATTATAATATCCTCGTCCATGGTTTTCTCAATTGCCGACGGAGGAACATCGGCTATATCCGTTGCAATAATATTGATTTTCGTCATCATATTTACTTTGTTGTCGTTATAAAGAGCCGACGACATTGCCGTAATCATATACATTCTTACCACGGTAACAGCAAGCAGTATTATAACGATATAAGTAAGTATCAGACGGTATTTCATTCTTTGGGCAGTCTTTACGCACTTTTTTAAAAAATCCTTGAAGGAGAAGCGCGCTCCGCCGTTTTCTTCCTTAGTCTTCCTTAAAATAGTAACCTACTCCCCACTTAGTTATAATATATACAGGATTTGCCGGATCAGGCTCGATTTTTTCTCTCAAGCGGCGGATATGCACGTCAAGAGTTCTGATATCTGCAGGATAATCATAGCCCCAGATGATATCAAGAAGAGCCTCTCTCGTATAAACCTTTCCCGGATTTGTTATGAAAAGGTCTATTATTTCAAATTCCTTTGACGTAAGCTCAACGGTTTTTCCGTTAACCGTTGCACGTCTCAGATTATAGTCAACCTTAAGTCCGCCCCTCACAACACTTGTACTGCTCTTTTTAACCTGATTCTGCCCGCTTCTCCTTATTATCGCCTTAACGCGGAGCTTAAGTTCAAGTATGTTAAAGGGCTTTGTAAGGTAGTCGTCGGCGCCGTATTCAAGGCCCATAATCCTGTCCATATCGTCAGTTTTTGCAGTAAGCATAATTATCGGCACATTGGAAAAATCCCTTATTATTCTGCAAACCTCCAGACCGTCGATTTTAGGCAGCATAAGGTCAAGAATGATAAGGTCAATCGACTTATCCTTTGCAAGCTTTACAGCCTCTTCCCCGTCATATGCGGTTTCAACATCATAGCCGTCCTGCTCAAAATTGAATTTCATACCTTTTACAAGGAGCTTTTCGTCGTCTACAATAAGTATTTTCATCAAAAATTCATTCCCTTTCCAATTATGCTTATATAGCTATATAATATCACAAATACATTCCGACTTCAACATCTTTTTATAAAAAATTAAAGCGGTGTATCATACACCGCTTTAATCTCAGTCGCTGAGAATGTAGATGTTACAGCTTCTTCTTCCGAACTGTATACATTCGTCATATTCGTCATAGAAAAGATCCACACGGTTGCCCTTTATAAGTCCGCCCGTATCACCGGCAAGACATACGCCATAGCTCCAGGATCCGTCTGTTGATTCAATATAAAGTCTTGTTCCCAGGGGGATAACTCTGGGGTCAACCGCAACAACGCCCTCCTTTGACTGTATGCCGCTGGCAGTTTTACCCTTATCGCAGTATGCGGTAGCTTTTGCCTGAATCACTTTGCTGTAGGAATATCCGTTTACTGTTCCTACCGCAGCACCCGCATTCTGATCATTTCTTCTTACGTTCCATACACCGCATTCAACAATCTTGTTGGCCCAGGGCTTAACAACGGTTTCGTTGGATTCATAGCCAACTGCCACACCGTCATGATAGGTTATCACGTTATCAATTATCATTTCTCCGTCATAGCCTTCCTGAACAACAACTTCCTCTCCGGGAGCAAGCTGCTTGTTGATTCTGTATTCTATGCTGGCAGGAACCGCGATGGTCTGTGTATCGTGAACAACAGCCACTCGTGTTATTTCGATCTCAACTCCGGGATAGACAAAGCTTGTCATCTGAGGTGTAACCAAATCATCCTCGTCAACGCTTACACCGGAAAGTCTTATTGCTTCCGCAACTGTTCCTTCCGCAATCATAACGGGATAGGTTGCGCAATCAGCATATATATTTACGGGAAAAGCTTCCTTTACGGCATAAGCACCGCCGTCAACAACCGTTCCCGAATTTCCTGTTTCCATAAGAACCAGGCTGTCATGCTCACCGATAAACACACGGGCCTCTTCCGCAAGCTCTCTTGTGGTGCTTGCTGTGGTGCTGAGATTGTAAACTTCTTCTCCGTCATGAATAACAACATTTTTCATGCGCTTTAAGTTGATAGTGGAGTTTTTCATGATTTTGGCATTTGCCGCAGGGAATGTAACATCTCCGCTCTTTACGGCATAATTTCCGTCTGCAAGAATATTTTCTACAGTTCCTGCTTCTGTACTGATGGTTTTTGCGGGAATACCTTCAATTTCAATATTAACCTGAATCTCACCGTCATAAACGTAACTGTTTACCGTAGCTAAGGCAATCATCACAGCTAACACCAAAACCAAAGTCCGCGTATTAAAAACCGCTTTAATTACATTAAGCATAAAAAGCTATCCTTTCCGAAGGCCAAACCAATTCAAATTCTTTTTATTTTTGCCCGTTTCATACCGGGCAAATAAGCCTTCCGAGAACATATTTATTTTTGTTCCTCGTAAATTATAACTAAATTGTTACAAAAAGTCAAGCTTTTTTATTTCATTTTAGTATCCACAAAGCTATTTAACCGCCATTTACCACTATATTTAGTGTTTTTATGTCGAAAAATAATTACATTTTCTTAATATTTTCATTTAATTTTTAATAGTTTTCATTTATTTTTTAGGGGTTTTCCCCCGCTTTTTCTCTGTGGTTTATTGTCCGAAAAATCCCATTTTTCGCTTATTTCATCCCCTCTTTATACAATCTAATTTATTTGTGTATTTTTTAGATTATTTATTAATTTTCCGAAAGGTTATATTTTACAATTATTACAATATTATATATAAAAGGTAATAAATTATATTCCGGAAAGGAGCTTTGCAGGTGAAAAAAATTCTTCTGATACTTTCCTCCTTCATACTTTTCGCAGCAACCGTCATCCTTATGTCAGTCCCGCTCACTTCAGACTCCTTTTACGGAGATGCTTTGTGTATATCAGCTCCCGGAGCACCGCTTAAGCTTCCTAAGCTCCCCTCTTCTGAGGAGTTTATCTTAAGGCACAGTATTGCCTCCGCGTCCATATCGGATTCGGAAGATGATTCCTCTCCCGTCCCCGCCGAAGAATCCTATACTCCGGAAACCGAACCTTTGCCTCCTCCCTCTGACATAATTGAAACAACCATCCAAAAAGGAAGCTCCAGCCTTTTCGGCATTGAGATAAACAACGAAACAGATTATGACCTTTCTTCTGCTCTCAAGGAAGTGCAAAGGCCATCGTCTCCCACCGTACTTATAGTTCACACCCACACTTCGGAGTCCTATCGCCCATCCGACAAATTCCCCTATATCCCAAAGGACAATTCAAGAACAGAGGATACCTGTTTCAATGTGGCAAGAGTCGGGGAAGAGCTGCGCTCTTCCCTTTCGGCCTACGGAATAAATGTAATACATGACTCAACCGTTAACGATTATCCCTCATACAACGGCTCCTACAAAAAGACGCTGGAGCTTATAGAAGCTCATCTTAAGAAAAATCCTTCCATTGATATAATAATAGATCTTCACAGAGATGCCATGGAGCGCACCGACGGGACAAAAATCAGCACGGTCTGCACAGCAGAAAACGAAAAAGCCGCTCAGGTCATGCTCGTTGTAGGCACCGACCGCAGCGGACTTAATCACCCTGACTGGAGGGATAACTTTTCTTTCGCCGTAGAACTCCAGAATATTATCAATGAAAACTTTCCTCATCTCACCCGCCCGTTAAATGTGCGCAACGAGCGCTTCAACGGGCATATATCCGGCAAAGAGCTTATAATTGAGGTGGGCACAACAGGAAACACCTTGGACGAAGCCCTGGTCAGTGCCCGCGCCCTTGCCTTTGCAATAAACGAATTTTATACGGGATAGCTTATTATAAAAACAACCGTACCGAGGAAAGTAACCTTCCCTTCGGAGAGAATAAATTCTTCACTTTTCGGAAATGTGGATTCTTCTCTTATTATAACCTTGTCACCATTTATGAAAACACGGCGGATTTTTGCTTCTTCACCTTCGACCTTCACCGCAGCAAGACATCCTGACTCAAGGGGCAGTGAAGGATTTATAAGCACCTTATCCCCCACACCGATTTTCGCATACAGCATGGAATCGTCCTTTGCAATTACGAAATAGCAAAGCTCCATATCGCTTCTTGAATAGTTGCCCGTAATATGTCCGACAGCCTCTATTTCCCGTATATCTTCCTTGCTTGTCACTTTGTCCGGAAATTCTGAAAATATCGGAATTTTCGTTATAGGCTCAGACATTTCCTTTACATCGCTTTTCCCCGCAATGTAATCCACCGAAACAGAAAGTGCATCGGCAATTCTTTTAAGACTTTCAGAGTCCGGCAGGCTGTAATCAGTGATATATCGCTCCAAAGACATTTTCCCGACATTCGCTTTTTCACAAAGCTCAGCCTTGGTCATTCCACGTTCTATCATCATATAAAATATCTTTTCACCCGGTGTTGACATAGCTTCATTTCTCCTGTATTATATCAGTATAATCTGCTTTATTATAATAGAAAATTTTTAAGATTTTGTCAAGAGGTGATGTTTATGAAACTCAGAATAAAAGACCTTCGTGAAGACCACGATTTAAGTCAAAGAGCTTTAGCAGATATGCTTCATATACACCAGACAACGTATTCCGATTATGAGCTCGGAAAACTTAATATTCCTTTATCCGTACTTTGTACTCTGGCAGATTTCTATAAAACCAGCATCGACTATATCGCAGGTCGCACCGACGAAATCAAGCCCTATCCGCCGAAAAAATAACACCGCACAGTGTGCGGTGTTATTTTTTATTTTGTTGTAACTTCGATAATTCCGTTATCGGCTGCCACTTTTGCGCCGTTTCCGAAAAGGAGATTAAAGATGTCATCACCCACATATGTTAAATCGTTTACGATTACGGGAAGAACGCCTGCTACTCTTGCCATGGTCAAAGCTTCGCCGATTTTTACGGAGTGAACAGCTTCACCCTTCTTAAGATTAATGCTTCTTTCCTCATTATTCCAGATTACTTCAAAGCCCAGACCTTCTGCTAAAGCTCTCAAGGGATACTTTGCCTCTGTGCTTCCGAAGTTGAACTCAACATTGAATTCTTCTCCGTCAACAACTACAGCTGAAACATCAGTCTTCACGGGTGCAAGAGAAAGCACCGCAATCTTTTCAGCCGCTACATGAGCGGGAAGACTCATTCCTACAACGGATGCAAATACCACGATTTCAGAACCTTCTGTAATATCGTTTGCTTTTATCATCATTCTGATTCTGTGGGCAATAACGGGAGTTGCTTCCTCATATACGATGCGGTTTGCACCGTCAAGAGACATCATAACGCCGTTTTCATTTGAACCAACCACTGCATAGATGGGAGCGGAAACAGAATCCTCTGTGTTTACGAAAATATAATGCGCTGCCATCTGGGGCGGAAGGCTCATTGTCATTGCGCTTCCCGCAACAACGGTAATCATATCGCCAACCTTTAATTCTGCAGGATTTAAGTTGTAGTCGCAGATATAGGTTTCTTCCGCAAGATTAAACTGCTCGTTTCCGTCGTTAATCTGCACATAGCCTTCTCCGATTTCGGAAACTATTCCGCTTACGGAAACTTTTTCGGGCATTGCTTCGATAATTGTCGCAGGCTCTTCTGCCTTTGCAAGAGTTAAAACAGCAAGGCTTTCTGCATTGATCAATGCAGGCTCACTCATTGTCATAACAGATGCAAATGCTATAATTTCGGAACCGGGTGTGATGTCCATACCCTTTAATATAATTTTCATTCTGTGAGCTGTTACGGGAGTTTCCTCTGTATAAGCAATAATTTTCGAGCAGTCCTCAGACTCGATTTTACCGTCTGTATTAGTTCCGACAACGGCATAGATGGGAGCAGCCTGTGAATTTTCGGTATTCACGAAAATGTTGTATGCCGCAACCTGGGGAGGCAAGCTTCTTGTCATCATAGTTGATGCAAGGACGCTTACAGCATCTCCCTTTTTGATTTCTGCGGGATTTAAGCTGTAGTCTGAAATGTATGTTTCGGGAGCAAGATTTACTCTTAACTTTCCGTCATTCAAGAGTATGTATTCTTCTGTAATTTCTGATACCACGCCGTGGTGCATTTCCTTTTCGGGCATTTCCGCTATCACTTCTTCATCACTTTCTTTTGGCATCTGAGCATAGGGATCTTCAACATCCTCTATCAGCATAGTGTCATAATTTGCTCCGACCTCTTCTGTCGCTTCTGTGCTTGCGCTTACGGAAAATACTCCGATTACCATAAGCATTGCCAATATGGCACTTAAAAATTTCTTCATGTTTAATTCTCCTTTATATTGGTTTTCAATTTTTGTTTTAAGCCTTGGGGAGTCCGGACCCGCCAGGCTTAAGAGCCCTTTCTGTGTATAATACAGTTTAAGATACAAAAAGGTTGCAAAAAAATAAAAAATATTTTCCCTTCATTATTATATATTAGCATTTATCTTGCTTTTTTTCAATACCTATGTGATTAAATGCATAATTTCTCTTTAATCCCCCTTGACATATCCACAATACACAGCTATAATATACAAATATACGAAATCTTTTGCATATTTATGCAGAAAAGGAGAATAAAAATGAGTGAAATAAACTTAAAGGGAAAAAGCTTTTTAAAGCTTCTTGATTTTTCGGCAGAGGAAATTTCTTATCTTATAGATTTGGCGGCTGACCTTAAGGCAAAGAAAAAAGCAGGCATCCCCCACAGAATGTGTGAAGGGAAAAACATTGCCCTCATTTTTGAAAAGACCAGCACAAGAACACGCTGTGCCTTTGAGGTTGCGGCAAGCGACCTTGGTATGAGCGCAACCTACTTAGATCCCACAGGCTCACAGATAGGCAAAAAGGAAAGTCTTCCCGACACCGCAAGGGTACTTGGCAGAATGTATGACGGCATCGAATACCGCGGCTTTGGTCAGGAAACTGTTCAGTCCCTTTCCGATTATGCAGGCGTTCCCGTTTGGAACGGACTTACCAACGAATTTCACCCCACTCAGATTTTAGCTGACTTTTTAACCATAAAGGAGCATTTCGGCACTCTTTCAGGAAAAAAGCTGGTTTATATGGGTGATGCAAGATACAATATGGGTAATTCCTTAATGGTTGGCTGTGCGAAAATGGGAATGCACTTTGTTGCCTGCACCAATAAAAAGTATTTCCCCGATGCAGCCCTGGTTGACACCTGCAAAAAAATTGCGGAAGAATCCGGTGCAATCCTTGAATTTATCGAAGATCCCGTTGTGGCAACCAAAAACACCGATGTAATTTACACCGATGTATGGGTTTCTATGGGCGAGCCTGCCGAAGTATGGAAGGAAAGAATCGAAGACCTTTCCCCCTACAGCGTTACAAAGGAAATTATGGATAACGCAGGCCCCGGATGCCGTTTTATGCACTGCCTCCCCGCCTTCCACGATTTAAATACTGTAATCGGCAAGGAAATTTACGAAAAGTTCGGCCTTACTTCAATGGAAGTTACAGATGAAGTATTTGAAAGCGAAGCTTCCATTGTGTTTGACGAAGCTGAAAACAGAATGCATACCATAAAGGCAGTAATGGCAGCCACATTGTGAGAGAATGTTAAAATACTTCACACCGCAAAAAGGCAAGATATTATCGTTTCTCTGAATTCCAGGCTTCTGTAACCCCTGTTTATAATGTTGAAAAATCGCAGAAATGCGATTTTTCTTTATTTTAAGCCTTTTTGCTACGAACAAACTTCACCACTCGGCGTATCTCATACGCCTTCGGGCAATTGCCCTGCGGGTTCAGTTTGTCCGTTCTGAAGCATTTTTCCTATTTCCTCAGAAGAAATGTTAAAACAACAAAAATGACCGCGTTGCGGTCATTTTTTATTTACAGATATTTCACAATAACTTGCTTGACTTTATCCCGCTAATATATTATCATAAAAGTATAGAGGTGATTTAATTGCAGAATTCAAAAGATTTCACTCATTTGCAGGAGGTAATACTTTCCTTTTTCCAGAAAACGCCCCCGGCTGAAAAGCTGAGAGAATATGTGTCAGGCTACAACAAGCTGATGGCATATTACAAATGCGCAATGATGGAAATTGAAACAAAATTAAATGTATTAAACGAACAGTTTTCCCTTCAGTATGACAGAAATCCCATTAACAGCATAAAAACAAGGCTTAAAAGCCCCGACAGTATCAAAAATAAATTAACCGGAAGAAATCTCCCTGTCACTCTTGCCTCCATCGAGGAAAACCTTCACGACGTGGCAGGTGTAAGGGTTGTATGTACCTTCCCTCAGGATGTTTACACCATTAAAAATGCACTCCTGGCTCAGGACGATATAACCCTTTTAGAAGAAAAGGATTATATCAAAAATCCCAAGCCCAACGGCTACAGAAGCCTTCATTTAATTATATCAGTCCCGATATTCCTGCTTCATGAAAAAAGATTTATGAAGGTGGAAATTCAGCTTCGCACCATAGCAATGGATTCCTGGGCTTCCTTGGAGCATCAGCTTAAGTATAAAAAAGATGTGGAATTCACCGAGGAAATGTCGCAAAACCTTCTCCTTTGCGCCCAGATGAGCGCCGAGCTTGATGCAAGAATGGACTTTTTGCGTAACTGCGTCGGCGAAAAAGAAAACATATAAAAAGTTACCCCGACAGATTTCCAAAAATTTGTCGGGGTTCGTTTTATTCTATTCGATAAATCATCTTTTGCAAATATCAAATCGTTTGCTCCAGTATATTAATCAATTCATTCCAATCTGTAATATGTAAATATTCAAAATCAATTTTTAATTTGTTATTCTTATGTGCAAAAGACTTTGTATCCCCCTCTGTTATTCCTTCATATAAAACAGGAAACATTCCAACATTTTTACACCCTTGCACATCAGCAACTACACTATCACCACAATACCACACTTTATCAGCTGACAATCCTGATTTTTGTAACGCAATATCAAACATAATGCTTTGTGGCTTTCTAAAAATGTAATCACTTGACGCTAAAACAAATTCAAACTTGTTTCCGGGAAGAAGTCTATCAAACAGTCTTTTCAAGGCATTACCGGAAAAACAATTATTGCTTATTACGCCTGACCTTATTCCTTTTGAATTAAGATAATCAAGTAGCTTATCGGCGTAAGGCATTATGGCACCTTGCGATATACCGTTCATAATTATCTCTTCTGCTTCTTCTATTGATACAGACAACGAAATATCCATATATTCCATTGCTAATTTCAAAAAATTCTGTTCGTGAATTTCGATTATATCTCCTAGTTCTGCTTTGATTTTTGCAAATAACTCTATGACGATTTTATCATACTCCTCAAATGTAATATTGCGTGGATTTCTGCTTATATATGGCCATATTGCCTTGTTTCCATTTGATGTATCAAAATCAGGCTGATATAATAATGTATGTCCATAATCAAAAATAATCATTTCAGGCTTTTGCATTTCAACACCTCTGCAAATTTTGATTTATCGCCCTATTCTTCGGTGTACAATTCATCGCAGTCCCAACGCATAGGGTTTTCGTGAATATATTTTACGATTTCATCATAATCTTCGCGGCTACGAATTACATGCTCATAAAAAGATGTCTGGAATAATTTTTCTGCCATTCCAACCTTTTTGCATTCTCTCGTTGTCAGCGATTTATACGCACAAATCGCATCCATAATCGTAGGGCGGGGGCTTGCTCCCGCCGCATCTCCATCTAAAACCAAAATAATGTGAATGTGATTTGGCATAATTACATATCTGTCAATCGAAAGGCAGGGATAGCGATCTTTAAGTAATAATAATTGTTCCTCCGCAATCTTTCCAAACGCAGTATACTCGATTCCGTCTGTTTCGGCGGGAGCAAGCCCCCGCCCTACAATGCGAGATAATACACACCGTCTTTTTTTAGTGCATATCGTTACAAAATATGCACCGGGAGAGCTATAATCATAATGATCAAGTCGCGGATGCTTCCTTTCAGGCAATTCTTTTTTGTTACACATTTTCATCACTCTTCCCATTATGCCGCAAATCGGCAGAGAAAGCCGCAGAGAACTTTTTTATTTAACTGGTTCAAAATCCGATGCGCCGTGCTTGCATAAGGGGCAGACAAAATCTTCGGGAAGGGTTTCTCCCTCGTAGACATAACCGCAGATTTTGCAGACAAACCCTTTTTTCTTAGCCTCGGGCTTCGGCTTGACATTGGCGTGGTAGTATGCATAGGTCATGGAAGGCTCATTGGAAATAACGTGAGCTTCCGTCACCGAACAGATGAAAAGGCCGTGGGAGCCCATATCGGAAAAATCGTCCACAGAAAGGGAAATAACGGAATTAATGTTATCCCTTAAGCACATAAGTCCGTTTTTCGTTCTCCAGGCGTCAACGCCGGAAAATTTATCCGCATCCTTGCCGCTCTGAAATCCGAAATTTTTGAAAAGAGAAAACGGTGCGCTTTCTGTAAGGCAGCAGACATTCATTTTACCCGTTTCCTTTATTGTAGCAAAAGAGTAGTTTGCCTTGTTTATCGACACAGCAATTTTCAAGGGCTTTTCCGCAACCTGAGTCACGGTATTTACGATAAGTCCGTTGTCCTTTTTCCCGTCATTTGTGGTTATGACATATAAGCCATAGCCTATTTTAAAAAGGGCCGTGTTATCAATGGGTTCTATCATATTAACATTCATTTCCATATTCATTCACCTCGTAAGTTCATCCGTTATAACTCTTATATTTTCATAGATAAATTCAGGCTTGGTTTCGCTTTCCTCAACATCCTTCATCGTGCCTTCTCCGCTTAAAACAAATACGGTGGAAATTCCCGCCGCAACGCCGCAGGCAATGTCCGTATAAAGTCTGTCGCCGAAAAGGGCTGTTTCTTCCTTGCCGTAGCCTGTCTTTTCCATAGCCAAAAGTGCCATTGTAGGCTCGGGCTTACCGATAAAGATGGGGCTTCTTCCCGTCGCCTTATTAAGCATCCAGCTAACCGAGCCGCAGTCGGGCACATAGCCGTACCAGGTGGGGCAAACCCAGTCGGGATTGGTGGCGATATAGTCAACGCCTCTATTTAACAATATGCAGGCGTCCTCCAGTTTCTGAAAGGCAAGCTCTGTATCAAAGCCCATGCAAAGGCAATCGATGTCGTCTTCAAGCTTGTCTGTTATGGGAAGTCCTGCCGCACGGAGCTGCTCCTTGAACGAAGTTGTTCCGAAGGCGTAAATCTTTTTATAAGTCTTCTTTTTAAGATATAAAATTGTGGCATCGGTGGAGGTTAAAAAGTCATCAGCCGTTGCAGTTATTCCCAAGGATGCCAGCTTCTCTATATATTTATCCACACTTTTTGAAGAATTATTAGTAAGAAAAATATATCTTCCGCCGATTTTCTTTACATATGAAAGAAAATCCAGCGTTCCGTCAAAAAGGTCGTTATCAAGATAAATCGTTCCGTCCATATCAAGAAGGAAAAGTTTTTTGTTTTTAAGCTCGCTCATAGTGTTTCTCCTTTAGTCTATTTTTTTCCACAGCATTTTATTTTCCGAAAATTCAAATCCGATTTTTCCGTCGTCATAAAGATAGGATAAATAGGATTTTACGGTGCTTCCCGAAAGCACATACTGACTTGCGTTAAGCTTCAGGCTGTAGGAATCAAAAAGCTCCTTAAGTATTTCTTCAAAGGTTTTTGCGTCCTTGCATATATCGTATATCTTTTCGGCAATTTCCAGCACCTTGTCACGGTTTATTTTAATCAAGTCCTTTATATCCTCCGTTGCCTCGGCGTGGGAGGGTATGAAAAGCTTTCCTTCAAGGGTTTCAAGATAGCTGAGAGTTTCTAAAAACGCCTTTATGTCATACATAAAGGAAATGTGGTATTTCGTTACAGTTTCCGCACCGAAAAGGGAATCTGCCAAAAAATATACATCATCGTCGGTTTTTATCCCTATCATATCAAAAAAGTGCCCCTTTAAGGGAATCACACTTATCCCCTCGGGAAGATTTCCTTCAATTGGCGTAACCACCGACTCCTGCGCCAGCAGAAACTTTGTGCGAAGGTCGGAAAAAGGATAGCCACCGTATAAGAATGAGGGTTCCAAAACCGGATGCTCCGTAAAGTCCTTTTCAATGCCCGATGCAAAAACGGGGCAGGCAGTTCTTTCCTGGATAAGATGGTTTCCTCCGATATGATCGGCATTGGAGTGGGTTGAGATTATTCCCGCAACCTTAAGCCCCTCGGCATCAAGTATCTTTAATATCTTCTTTCCCGCATCCTTGTCGTTTCCCGTATCGATTAAGTAAACGCTGTCCTCCGTCACCTTGTAAACACCGATGTTAACTGCGTTTTTTATATAATAGGTCTTTTCTCCCGCCTTTATAAGCTCCATAATACGCCTCCATATAATCCATTTTTCTAATTCTACCACAAAAATTAAAAAAAGTCCACTAAATCATAAAAAACTATTAAAAAGCCTTAGACTTATTCGTCTTAAACCAAAAGTTATTCGTTATAAATATTTTTAAGACGAATAACTAAAAAAAATCCACGACCAATGGTCGTGGATTTTTCCTGTGCCCAATAGGGCAATAATTATCTCTTTGAGAACTGGGGTGCGCGACGAGCTGCCTTTAAGCCGTACTTCTTTCTTTCCTTCATTCTGGGGTCTCTTGTTAAGAAACCTGCAGCCTTGAGGATTGCTCTGTAAGAATCTTCAACCTTAAGTAATGCTCTTGCTACACCGTGACGGATTGCGCCTGCCTGACCGGAAACGCCACCGCCTGTTACTGTGCAAAGAACGTCAAACTTGCCAATTGTGCTTGTAGCATTTAAAGGCTGGCGAACGATAACCTTTAATGTTTCAAGTCCGAAATAATCGTCGATATCTCTACCGTTGATTACAACTTTACCTGTGCCGGGTACAAGTCTTACTCTGGCAACAGATTCTTTTCTTCTTCCTGTTCCGTAGAACATTGTCTTATCTGCCATTATCGTTTACCTCCTTCTTATTTAATATCGCCTGTCCATGCTTCGGGCTTCTGAGCTGCGTGTGCATGGTCAGCATCTTTGTAAACTCTGAGTCTTGTGAGCTCCTGTGCGCCAAGAGTGTTGTGAGGAAGCATGCCCTTTACTGCAAGGTACATTGCATGCTCGGGCTTGGTTGCCATCATAATCTTAGCCTGTGTCTCCTTAAGACCGCCTACCCAACCTGAGTGTCTTCTGTAATACTTCTGCTCCATCTTCTTACCGGTAAGAACAGCGTCCTTACAGTTGATGATGATAACGTGATCGCCACAATCTACATTAGGAGTGAATGTGGGCTTAATTTTGCCTCTGAGAATGCTGGCAGCAAGTGCAGCTGTACGGCCAAGGGGCTTTCCTGCAGCATCAATGATGTACCATTTTCTCTCAACGGCAGAGCTGTTTTCAAGATATGTGCTCATAATAATACCTCCGTTCATTTTTTCAACATTTGCTATTGTAATATATTATTTCCAATTTGTCAACAACTTTTTTCTATTTTTTTAATTTGCATTTTCCTACCTCGTTTTTTCTCTCGTTTTCTCTTGTTTTCTCCCTTTTTCTCATTTTCAATTTTCACTTGCCAAACGCCTTTTTTTGTTATATTATATAATAAAGTGAGTGATTTTTTATGAAAAAAGACTATAGCACCGTAATATTTGACCTTGACGGAACGCTGATTGACTCCATGTCCGCCTGGGAGGATGTTGATACAAAGTGGCTTATTATGCACGGCATAACACCGACAGGCGAAATACTTGATAAATTCAAGACCATGGAGTTTTCAGATGCGGCAATTTATGCCCAAAAGGAGCTTGGCGTAAAAGAAAGCGCCGAAGTTCTTTTTTCTGAGTGGACAACCCTTGTTTTTGAAGCATATTCAAAACTCATTCCCCTAAAGCCCTTTGCCGGGGAAATTTTAGAGAAATACAAAAAAGAAGGAAAGAAAATCCTTCTTGCCACCTCATGCAAAAAAGAATGTTGCCTCGCAGCCCTTAAAAACCTCGGCATCGAAGAGTATTTTGACACAATCGTGTTTACCGATGATGTGGGACGGGGCAAGGCATATCCCGACATTTATTTAAGATGTGCTGAAGTTGCGGGAGAAAAATGCGAAAACTGCCTTGTTTTTGACGATATTTACGATGCGCTTAAAAGCGCCCACAAGGCAGGGATGGACTTTTGCACGGTTTATGATAAAGCAACAAGCCGCCCCTTATCCGCAATGAAGGAAGAAGCAGAATATTTTATAGAAAGCTTTTCTGAGCTTTTATGACCATATATAAAGGAAGAAATTTATGGAGAGAAAAACCTTTGCCGTTCACACACTCGGCTGTAAAGTAAATTCATACGAATCCAACGCCATATCCGCCATTTTGGAGAAAAACGGATTAAAACCGGTGAATTTCGAGGAAACTGCCGACATTTACATAATAAACACCTGCTCCGTCACCAATACGGGAGATAAAAAATCCCGCCAGGTGATAAGACGGGCAAAAAGGCAGAATCCCGATGCTTTCATTGCCGTTTTAGGCTGCTATGCCCAAAGCGATCCGGAAGATGTAAAGGCACTCGGCGTAGATCTGGTTGCCGGAACATCCGACCGTGAGCATTTTGTCAAAATGATTCTTGAAAGCACCTCAGGCTCTCTTGTAAGGGACATTTCAAAGGTGTCGGATTTTGAGTATCTTCCCGAACCCGACACTTCCGAACGTACCCGTGCCTACATAAAAATTCAGGACGGCTGCAACAATTTCTGCTCCTACTGCATTATCCCCTACACAAGAGGAAGGGTGAGAAGCAAGAACCCCGATTCTGTAATAGCCGAAGCCAAAGCCCTTAAGGAAGCAGGCTTTCTTGAAATCGTCTTAACGGGGATTGAAGTTGCAAGCTACGGAAAGGACTTAGGCGATACAAGCCTTATCGACCTTCTTGAAAGGCTTTCAGCGGAAGTTTCTTTCAGGCGAATCCGCTTGAGCTCCATAGATCCCAGAGCCTTTACCGATGATTTTATCAAAAGAATACCCCTTATCCCCGGCGTTTGCCATCACTTCCACATATCGGCCCAGTCATTATGTACGGAAACCTTAAAAAGAATGAACCGTCATTATACTGCAGAGGGCTTTCTTGAGATTTTAGAAAAAATCCGAATTGCTATGCCCGATGCTGCCATAACAACCGACATAATAACGGGCTTTCCCGGCGAAACCGAAGAAGAATTTGCAATTACCTGTGAAAACACAAAAAAGGCAGCCTTTTCAAGGCTTCACGTTTTCCCCTATTCCGAAAGACGGGGAACCGCTGCCGCAAAGATGAAGCAAATTCCCGTATCTGTGCGCTCCGACAGAGCAAAGGCGCTGATAGAAGAGGGCTCTGTCCTATCAAAAGCCTTTTCCGAAAGCTTAAAAGGAAAAACCGTATCCGTCCTTTTTGAAGAGGGAAAGGACGGCGTTTATGAAGGCTACACGGAAAACTATGTCCGCGTTGCCGTAAAAAGCGAAAGGGATTTATCCGGAGAGATACATACTGTTAAAATAAGAAAGCTTTCAGGCGGCACATTATTAATCGGCGTTATTGACAATTTATGATTCAGGCGTTATAATAGGTATATATTACAAAAGAAACGGGAGGATCCCCTATGGATATAACTTCATTAAAAGGAACAGCCTTTGGCGGCTACAGCAAAAAGAGCGTTCACGAATTTTTCGAGGAGCTTACCCTGGCAAACTCCATCAAGCTTTCGGAGCTTGCTGAAGAAAAAGGTGCTCTTATCGACAAGATAACAGAGCTTGAGAAAAAAGTAGCTTCTCTTGAAGAAGCATTGGGCAATTCCGAAAATGATAAGGAGCATGTTGCAAAGGCTATAGTTTCCGCAGAGAAGGAAGCTGCAAAAATCCTTGCAAATGCCGCTTCCGAGGCAGAAGAATTAAAGAAAAATACACAAAAAGAGCTTAAGGGCGAATTTGAGTTATTAAAAGACTTGCGCCTTTCCACCCTTCAGGCCATGACTGCCTACAAGGACAAGCTTGATGCAATTTCAAAAAGACTGGGCGGAGAAGAATAAAAAAAGGGGCTGTCAGAGACAGCCCTATTTTCTACCTATAAAGCGGACATAGCGGCACGCTTCCGTTCCGCCTACGCCCTTAACCGTTTTAACCGATGCCGTATTTTCGCTGCGGCATTCATATAATACCCTTGCATTTCCCTTATATAAATAGTTGCATAATGCAAGAAGGCAGGCTTTGGCATAACCCTTATGCCTCTCGGAAGGTGCTGTTTCAATGTGGATATTATAAACTCCGTCTTTTAACACCGCACCTGCCAGCGATATGACCTTTCCGTCTTTCAGTATGCCGAAAACAGGCCCCTTTGAAACAAGATAGGGTAAGTCTGAAAAAAGCGAATCCTCTTCGCTCCCTTCAAGAAGCACTGCATCTGTTTTTTCTCCTGTTACTCCTGTCAAATCAAAGCACCTTATTATGCTTATATGCTTGTCGGGAGTAAAACCTCTGTCTTTCAAGTATTTTTCAGACAGATTATAAATTTTTCCAAGGCTCTCATCAGAAAAAAAATCCTCTGTATTTTTAAGCTCAGGAAGAATCTCGGGAACTGCAGTAACATAAAAATTTCCGTTTTCCGAAAGTATTGTGCAAGGCTCGGAAAAAAACTCTTCTTCCGAAATCCTCTCTGAAAAATCCGCCTTTTCCATATTTAAAAACGAAAGACAATAATCTACCATAAAATCACCTTTAATTATAATAGCAGATATAAAAAGAAAAGTAAAGGAGCTAATTATGAAAATCGCAATAATCGATTTAGGCTCAAACTCCGCCAGAATGACCGTGTGGAAGGTATCAGGCGGAAAAATCGAAGTAACCGTCAACAAAAGAATATATGTAAGACTTTCCGAAGGTCTTTCAGCGGATAATTTAATAAAAGAAGAGCCTTTCAAGCGTACACTTTCGGCCCTTTTAGAATTTTCCGACATTATAAAGCACGAAAAATGCGAAATTGTAAAGGCAGTTGCAACCGAAACCATCCGCCGTGCGAAAAATTCCGATGAAATATTAGAGATTATATATGCAAAAACCGGCATAAAGGTTGAAATTCTTTCCGGCGACGATGAGGCAAGATATGACTATCTCGCCGCAGAGGATTTAACAGGAAAAAAGCCTGCCTTTTTAATGGACGTCGGCGGCGGAAGCATTGAAATTATCCGTGCAGAAAACGGTGCCGTATGCGGACACACTTCCCTTCCGCTGGGTGCTGTCATCGCAACGGATGCAAAAGGAACAGATATTGATTCTCTCATTACTCTTTTCACCAGCGAATTTTCCCGCCTGCCCTTTATAGAAAAAAAAGACGATGCTGTATTAATAGGGCTCGGCGGTTCAATCCGCTCACTTTTCTCATATGCAGATAAGCTTTATGACGGTGCAGCCATGAGCCGTGATGAATTTTTTGAAGTTTACGGTAAAATAACTACAGAAGACAGGGAAATATTAAAGCAGCGTCCCTCTTTTTCTGACCGTTATGACATAATAAATGCAGGCATTACACCCTATGCCGTTCTCTTTAAGCTGACCGGTGCCGATAAAATTACCCTTTGCAACAGAGGTGTAAGGGAGGGAATTTTAATAGAATGTCTGAAAAAAATATAAAAGAAGAGTTAATAAAAAGAGCAAACGAGCTTGGCATAACAGAAACCGGCTTTTGCATTCACGAGGGAAAATGTGCCGTGTGCTGTCTGTTCCCCTATTATTTCGAGGACAGCGAAAAGGCGAACATTTCTATGTATGCAAGGTGCATTGACTATCACATTCTTGTAAAAGAAAAGCTCTGTGCCCTTCTTTCCCCCTTTACGGAAGATTTTGAAATCCGCGTGGATGTTGGCCCCATTGACAACATAGATGTTGCTTTCCGCGCGGGGCTTGGCGTAATAGGGAAAAACCGCCTTTTAATAAATAAAAACTTAGGCTCATACTTTTTCATAGGCTATGCCCTGACGAACCTTGAAATTGAGCCCGACTTGCCAATTGAGGGAAGCTGTCTTTCCTGCAACAAATGCATAAATGCCTGCACGGGCGGTGCGCTTTCGGCAAACGGCTTTGACGTGACAAAATGCGTAAGTCACATATCCCAGAAAAAGGGAGAGCTTTCGGATAAGGAAATTAAGCTGCTTAAAAAATCAAACCTCATCTGGGGCTGTGACACCTGTCAGGATGTATGCTTAATGAATAGAGCCCCGCTTTATGCTATGGCAGAGTTTACGGAAAACAGAATCCCTTATCTTAAAAAGGAAGATATCGAAAACCTGTCAAATAAGGAATTTACGAAAAAATATGGCAATTATGCCTTTTCCTGGCGCGGAAAAGCCGTGCTGCTGCGAAATATGGAATTATAAGAACAGCGTGCAGAAGTTCTGCACGCTGTTTTATATATCAAGCCTTGATTTTATCGTTCTTATATAATCCGACGGAGAAATATTTTCCGTTTTCTTGAAAAGTCTGCTGAAATAATGGGGAGAAGAAAAGCGGAGTATGGATGCAATTTCGGATAAATTATAGTTCCCCTCTCTCATAAGTTTTTTCGCTTCCTTTATTTTTAGTGCATTGATATATCCTATCACCGTATCACCCGTTGCCTTCCGGAACATACTGCAAAGGGTAGTTTTATTTGTCCCGAAGATGAAACAAAGCTCGGACAAAGTGATTTTTTCCCTGAAGTTTTCCTTTAAATAGTTGCATATTTCAGACAGGCTGCGGTCACTCATTTCATTTTCAGGAGATAGTTTTTCCGCCTCTGATGAACGTACAAGCTCAATTAAAAACGTTTCAAGCTTCAATTTTATCATCTGGTCTGCGCCGAATGGGTAATCCTTCTTTTTTTTCATATCCCGAAGATTCGGGATATCGTAAGGTCCTTCAAAAACCGTTCTGCCCTCTCTTATGATTTCCGTTAAAATTTTCTGCAGAGCAGGGGTTAAATTAAGCGCACTTCCGGAAAACACATCAAGCTTTTTATCTTCGCACTCAAACCCGATAATAATCACATTCGGAGCTGTGTTATTGATGCACCGGAGCGAATGAATCTCCCCTGTTTTATGTATTATCATCATACCTTCTTTAAGTATTCCCTTATAGTTTTCTGCTTCTACAGAAATCTCTCCGTTATCAACATAAACAAGCTCTCTGAAGGCATGACTGTCTTTTGTAGTATGATATTCTTTTGTAAATTCAAAATAATGAATGTTGGCAATTCTGCTCACCGTAATTGCCATCTTAAATTCCTTAAGCTTAAAATCCATAATATCATCACCCACATAAATTTTAGCATTTTTACCCGTTTTGTCAACAGAAAATTTATTCTATATTAATTTTATTTAATATTGTGCAAAATGTTTTTAACATTATCCAAATACAAACAGCAAAACTTTCTGTATAATGAACTAAAGTTATAAAGGAGGTTTTTTATATGTCTAGAATTTGTATCCCCGACTATGAATACAAGGAGAGAATTGCAAAAGCCGCAAAAATGGTGGCTGACAAAGGGCTGGATGTCATGGTTGTATGCTCAACTGAGTCCGACTATGCCAACGCCAGATATTTTTCGGGTTTCTGGCCCTTATTCGAAAGAGCAGGCGTTGCCATCGCCGCTAACGGAGATGCAGCATTAATGGTGGGCCCGGAGTGTATTATCTTTGCAAAGGACGTTGCGAAGATGAACAAAATTTTCTGTCTCCGGGAATTCCGTGAGTCTGCCGATCCATCATATCCCGAGCTTCAGGCAAGTACATTCCGTGACGTTTTTTCGGCAATCGGCGTAAAGGGCGAAAACATAAAAATCGGATTAGGAAGCTATGTCGAATGCACTCTTCCCATCTTTGAAGGGCTTAAAGAAAGCTTTCCGAAGGCTGAAATTTTAAAGTGCAACGATATTATGGTTAATCTTCGTAAAATCAAAAGCGAAAACGAGCTTTCATGCATAAAGGAAGGCTTCAGAATCATCGACCTTGCAACAAGCGAAGTAATAAGAAATCTTCGTCCGGGCGTTACCGAGCTTCAGATGGTGGGCATCGCACAGAAGGTAATTTACGAAGAAGGTGCAGAATACGAAGGTCTGCCCATGTATGTATTCAGCGAAAAATCCACAAGTCACGCCATAAGCCGTTCCGGCTACCGAGAAATAAATAAGGGAGATATTGTTCAGCTTAACCTGTCTGCAAAAATTGACGGTTATTCTCCCTCTATAGGTCTTCCTGTGGTTATGGGAAAACTGGAAGGCGAGCGAAAAAGAGTTGTAAAGTTCTGTTTAGATGCACATAACTGGACAGTTGACCGCCTTAAAGCAGGTGTTATGGCAAGCTCCATTGCAAAAGATTTCTATAAGATGTATGTTGACAACGGCTTTAAGGAAAACTTCGTTTACGGTCCTTGCCACGGCACAGGTATGATTGAAGTTGAAGCACCCTGGATGGAAACAATTTCAGACTATCCCTTAGAGGAAAATATGACCTTCCAGGTAGACACCTTTATTTCAGGTGACGGCTTTGGCGTACGTTGGGAAAAGGGCGTTGCAATAACCAAAGCAGGCTGTACTTCAATGACCAATTATCTCAACCGAGGAATAATTGAGCTTGACTTTTAAGGAGGGATAATATGACTGTCGGTAAAAAGGAATGGATAATCCCGGATTGCGAGCTTCCACCCGAAGGCGAAGGGGAATTAAAAGGGCATGAATCTGTAATCATAGTAAATGATTCAGAGATTGATGCTACTATTTCCGTTAAGCTTTTCTTCACTGACCGTGATGCATACGAGAACATCTGCTGGGCTGTTGAAAAGAACAGGGTAAGATGCTTTCGTATGAACAATCTTTCCGATATGTGCGGTTATTCCATCCCCAAAGAAACACAGTACGCTATGAAATTTTCAAGCAATACGCCAATAGTTGTGCAGTACGGAAGACTTGATAACCGCCAGGTTAACCTTGCCTACTATACCACTTTGGGCTATGCCGAATAAGGAGGATATTATGGACCTTAATTTCAGTTTTCCAAAAGAACTCGCAAGGGTAAAGGATGAGAAAATTCCTGTTGTTTTATGTGGCGGAACGGTGGAATATCACGGAACCCACTGTTCTTTCGGATGCGACTCTTTAATTGCCGAAGGACTTATTAAAAAACTTTCAGAAAAAAAAGAAATTATGATTTATCCCACGGTTTATTACAGCCCTTCAAGCTATGCCGTTGCCGACGAAACCAGCGGAACGGTACACATTGAAGAGGATGTCTTTGAAGCCTACCTTTTCGGGATATTTAAAAATATGCTTTATGCAGGGCTTCGTAACATTTATGTTGTAATTCACCACCAGTTTGAATCCGAAAGCCTTATGCCGATGACGCTATCCTATATGAAGGCGGCAAAGCGTGCCACAATGCGCTATCTGGAGGAAACACTTGGCAAAGGCTGGTGGGGCGGCGAAAGCTTTTCAGACTACTATGACAATCTCGGCGGAGGCGATGACCCGTTTTCCTGGATAAAGGTAATTCCCACAATGAGCACAGAAGTTCAGAAAGCAACCGGCTATGATCATGCCGGAAAATATGAATGTTCTATTTTAATGGCATTATACCCTGACGCCGTAAAAAAAGAACGCCTCGGAGACATTACCCACTGGTTTGCCGAAAGTGCAAAGGACGCCTCCGTTGAATTGGGTAAAGAAATGATTGAAAAATCCCTCATATATCTGGAAGAAAAGATAAAATAAAAAACAGCAGGCGTTGCCTGCTGTTTTTATACTTATTTATCAGAAAGATAGTCGCTGAACACAACCTCTAAAAGCTCATCACGGTCGATTTTGCTCATAATGGTTCTTGCGCCGTTATGACTCGTGATATAACTGGGGTCCCCCGACATAATGTAACCCACAATCTGCCCTATGGGGTCATATCCCTTTTCTCTGAGTGCTGCGCACACAGTGCTGAGTGCCGCTCTTATCTCGTCTCCTCTGTCAAGCGGAAGATGAAACATTGTAGTGTTGTCCATATTCATCGGTTACACCGTCCTTTCTCTCTTATAATACTACTAAATTATGAGAATTTCAATACCTGAAACCGATTTTTAACAAATTCGTAACATTTATTTTACTGCAGCTACCGCTTTTTCGTTTTCTTCCTTTTCAAGAACCGTATAGGCTACCTTGCCAACCAGTGTCTTAGGCAGGCTGTCACGGAATTCATATTCTCTTGGAAGAGCGTACTTTGCAATATTCTTTTCGCAAAGCTCACGGATTTCCGCCTTAAGCTCGGGAGATGCAACAAATCCGGGCTTAAGTACGATAAATGCTTTTATTCTCTGCATACGGTAATCGTCCTTTACGCCGATTACTGTAGAAAGCATAACCGCTTCATGGGAGTCTATTACATTTTCAATCTGCGAAGGATACACATTGTAGCCGCTGGTCACTATCATTCTTTTAAGTCTCTGCTTAAAGTAGATAAAGCCATCCTCATCCATATAGCCAAGGTCTCCTGTGTGAAGCCAGGTTCTTCCGTCCTCGTGAATCTGCAATGTTTTAGCAGTTTCCTTGGGCTCATTTAAGTATCCCGTCATAAGAGTGGGGCCTGAAATGCAGATTTCTCCAAGCTCGCCCGCTTCTGCTTCATCAAAGGTATCAGGAATGACGATTTTATAAAATACATCCGGGAAGGGCACACCTATGGACCCTTCTCTGTAATAGTCCTTTGGTGTCAGGCAGCTTGCGGTTACGCATTCCGTCAAGCCATAGCCCTCTCTTACCTGAATCTGTGCTCCGTGTTCCTTCAGGAAGGCATCAACCTTCTTTTTAAGAGAAACAGAAAGGCTATCGCCGCCCGAAAACACCCCTTTAAGGCTGGATAAGTCTATATCCTGCATACCTTCGGAACGCATCATCGCTTCAAAAAGTGTGGGAACTCCCGCCATATAATTGGGCTTGTATTTCTTGAAATGGCCTGCAAATTCCTTAACATCAACCTTGGGAATAAGTGCACACATACCGCCGCCCAAAAGCATTGTATGTATACATACGCCAAGACCGAAACCGTGAAATACAGGCATTGCGGAAAGCATTACATCCCCTGCTTCGAAGCATCCGCTTGCCGCAATCGTCTGAAGGGCAAGAGCGTTGAAATTACGGTTGGAAAGAAGAATTCCTTTTGCAGTTCCGGTTGTACCGCCGCTGTATAAAATCGCCGCGGTATCTTCGCTTTCGGGAAGATTCGGCATTGCGCCCGTATATTTTTTGCCGTTTGCCATAAAATCCTTATAGGTGATAACCTTATCAGAGGTTTCTACCTTTCTTTCGTGGCCGATAAATTTATATGCAAAGCTCTTTATCGGTGGAAGTGCTTCCCCGATTTTCGTCACTATAACCTTTTTAAGCTTCGGCTTCCCTTCTATCGCCTCAAACTTTGTATAAAAATCGGTAAGGGTTATTGCAAGAACGCTTTCAGATACGTTTAAGTAGAAAAGTATCTCGTTTTCAGCGGACAGGGGATGAACCATATTTGCAACCGCTCCGATTTTGTTTATCGCATAGAGCATAATAATTGCCTGAGGTGTGTTGGGAAGACAGATTGTAACCCTGTCTCCGCTCTTTACGCCCTCCGCCAGAAGTGCATTGGCGCAAAGGGATATTTCATTAATAAATTCCTTATAGGTTTTTGTATTTCCCATAAAGTCATACGCCTTATTGTCGGGATATTTTGCCGCCGACGAAAGAACCATCTCATACATTGACTTTTCGGGATATGTGAGTGTAGCAGGCGTATCGCCGTAAAATTTAATCCATGCTTCAGAATTCAAAGTCAATCACCTCCGAAAGTGGTTTATCAAGCAGTTCAGGATTTTTAAATAAATGCTTTACAAGCTTTAAGCTTCTTGCAAAGTAAAAACCGTCCGCAATTCTCTCATCAAGCGTAACCCCTATTGACACAACATCGCGGGGAACAAAATTTCCTTCATCATCGGCAACTAACTCCTTATGGATAACACCGATTGTTATAACAACGCTGTTTGTACCGAAGTTATTTAAGTGATGATATACAGCATCGCACTTTATGCTTCCGAGATTTGATAAAAGCACGGAGCAGTAGTTTATATCAACATCCGTAACCATACGGGGCATAATCCCGTGGGAATCCGCAAAGCGCATAATTCCCATAAAAATATGCATCATAAATTTCGGAAAATGCTTTACCACATTCAATATATCATCGGGATTTTTTGTTTTCTTTCCGCTTCTGGTTTTTGTAAGCCAGCTTGTTATTCCGTCGGTAATGTCGGTAAGAACCTCGTCCTCCTTAACCTTATAAATCATAAGGGTTTCCTCGGCATGGTCGGTAAACTGCTTTTTAACCGTAAAGCCCAATGTTATATCGTTTCTGTCGTAAAATTTTTTCCCCGATATATACCTGTTTAAAAGGGGACGCATTTTAACTGTTCTTGCAACCGCTGCAAGAAAACAATGAAAAAGAGTAACCTTGCGTTCCCCACTCGCATTCTTCTCTTTGATATAGTTAAGAAGTTCGGTTACATCTATTGTTTCATTTATATAAACTTCAGCATCCGTTCTCTTCGGCATAAGATATGCCATATAATGATGCATTCCGTCAAGATTTCTCACTTTCACGGCATCACGTCTGTCTCCCCATTTTCTCATCTTACCATCTCCTTATATCTCATATAGATATAGTCGCTATATTATACTACCTTTTTCGACATTTGTCAAATCAAAGAGAATTATTGACATATCTTACCTTTTTAACTATAATATATCTATTCATCTTTGAAAGGAAGTTTCATATGGAACGCAATTTTCCTAAAGCAAAAATAACAAAAAAGGGCGAGCTTTCGCTAAAGGGCGGTCATCCCTGGGTTTTCGATGCCGAAGTAAAAGAAATATCCGGCTCCTGCGAAAACGGTGATTTAGTAGATGTTTTCTCGGAAAAGGAAAGATATTTAGGGACCGGTTTTATCAACGATAATTCCAAAATAAGAATAAGGCTGATTTCCCGCAACGCCAACGATAAATTTGACGAAGATTTTTACCGCCGCCGTATTCGCTGGGCTTTAGAGTACAGAAAAACAGTTATGGGCGAGGATTTTTCCTGCTGCCGGTTGATTTTCGGAGAGGCGGATATGTTCCCCGGTCTCACGGTAGATAAATTTTCCGACATATTGTCCGTTCAGGTTTTATCTCTCGGAACCGAAAGAATAAAGGATATGCTTTTTAAGCTTTTAACCGAAACACTTTCCGAAATGGGCTATCCGGTCCGTGCCATATACGAGCGTAACGACGTTGCTATCCGCGAAAAAGAAGGACTTACTCAATACAAGGGCTTTTACAAAAAAGAAGGGCTTTCCGATGACCTTGACGGTCATGTACAGATAAATGAAAACGGCATTATTTACGATGTTGACTACATAAACGGGCAGAAAACCGGCTTCTTTTTAGATCAGAAGTATAACCGCCTTGCCATAAGAAAAATCGCAAAGGGGAGAAGAGTGCTTGACTGCTTCACTCACACAGGCTCCTTTGCCTTAAACGCAGCAGCAGGAGGTGCTTCCTATGTCAATGCAGTGGATATTTCAGAGGATGCCTTGAATACAGCAAGAGAAAATGCCCGTCTTAACAGCTTAAACCTCGACTTCACCAAGGCTGACGTATTCGACCTTTTAACCGAAATGGAGATAAGCAAAAAATGCGATTATGATTTTATTATCTTAGATCCTCCCGCATTTACAAAGAGCAGTGCAACGGTAAAAAATGCTTACTACGGCTATAAGGAAATAAACAAAAAAGCCATGAAGCTTCTTCCGAGGGGCGGATATTTAGCGACTTGCTCCTGCTCTCATTTTATGAAAAACGAATTATTCGTAAAGATGCTTAAGGAAGCCGCATCTGAGGCATCTGTTTCGCTCCGCCAGATTGAGTGCCGTCAGCAAAGCGCCGATCATCCCATTTTATGGAATGTTCCCGAAACAGATTACTTGAAATTTTACATTTTCCAGATAGTATAATAAAAAAGCTTGCGATTCGGCGGTGCTTGTTAGGGATAAATCGCCCAAAAACCACGATTTTGGCACATAACTGTGTCAAAAAGTTTTGAAATAAGAAAAAAGCAAGGACATCGAGTCCTTGCTTTTTTACTCAAAAATCCTTTGGGCTTTTTATCGCATATCCATCAAGGATTCCTTCAACTTTTTTCCTATGCGAAGGAAATTTTCTTAGGCATCTTAATATGCCGTGAAAATTTTTATCGCATTTACAGTTTTGAGTTAGGAATTTTTCGTCTTAGAGAAACATAAAAAATGCAGACATACTGGCGTATGTCTGCATTTTTTGTGAACTATAAGCGGAAAATAACAAGTCAAAACCGACTTCTCCCTAAGAAGCACCGCCGTTATTCGCAAGCTTTTAATTTATCCAGCAATTCGCCAAGTGCCTTTTTATACGCCTCATCATCCGCCGATGTTCTTTTTTTCGGCCCTTTTATTCTTTTGCCGCTTCTTATGGCTTTTTTTGCTTCATAGCGGTCAGCCAGGAGAAAATCAATATTTTCCGCCGTATACAAAAGCCCGTCCTGACGGATTGCATATGCCCCTTTTGCAAGGCACATGGATGCAAGTCCATAGTCCTGAGTCACCGCTATATCCCCTGCTCCCGCTCTGTTTGCAATCACGAAATCGGCACTGTCAGCGCCCTTATCAACGGTAATGCAAAGTGCATCACTTCTTCTGAACTCGTGGGATGTGTCAGAAAAAATTATAACTTCAATTCCTCTTTTAACGCCTTCCTTTACCGTTATATCGGTAACGGGGCACCCGTCTGCATCAATTAAAATTTTCACTTTACACCTCAGAAAAAGAATTCGTAAAGTACATCAAGATCTTCTGTATATTTTTCGTCAAGGAAGAAGTTTACCAAAAGATTTTTTGCTTCTATCCTGTGCTCTTTAACAAGCGCACGGTATTGCTTTTCGGTGAGCTCTGCCTGCGTTTTATAGTCAAAAGAGGGATCTTCAAGATATTTTTCCATATTCACCGCAATTGTCTCAAATACCGCCTGTATCTCGGGAACCTCCGTTCTTTTCATAAGGTCATCTCTTACGCCGGCAATAACCCTTGTAAGTCTTCCTTCCAGTTCTTCCCTGGCAACGGACTGCAGGTCAAACGGCGGGATTACCGGAAGCTCATCAAGAACGAACTGCGAAAGTATCACGCAGGCCTCTTCCCTTGTTATTTCCTCTGTTGCCCTGAAGCATCCTGCTTCATCCGTGGAAATAAGGAAATTTGAAAGCATTTTCTTAACGCTTTCCTCCGCCCATGGGGATACGGCATCGTTAAGTGTCACTTCTACAGGAAGCATGGTAAACTGCATAACATTATCAAGCATAACGCAGACCTGCTCCCGTGTCAGCGTGTCATCCGGCCCGAAAAGTCCGTTTCCGTAGCCCTTTATATAGCCCGCATTTACCGCAATAGCCACATCATTATAATACCAGGCATCTTTCGCCACATCGGAAAAGCTGATTTTTCCCAGGTTTTCATAATTGAATACACGGTTTATTATTTTAACCGCCTGAGCGCGGGTAAGTGTGTCATCCGGCCCGAAAAATCCGTTTCCGTAGCCGGATATTATCCCCTTTTCGCTCATTGCATAAATTGCTCTTCCGCCCTCGCTCTGCTCATTTACATCGTAAAAGACATTGCTTGCACCTGCCGTTGTGCATAAAAGCACTGCAGCAAGAGCTGATATAAAAAATTTCCTCATAGTCAATTCCTTACTTTACCATATTCATATAGTAGGCCTTTCTTGCAGCCTTTTCATTTTCATAGGCCTGCTTTACGGTGTTGATGATGGATAAATCTCCGCCAACAGCCTTAAGTTCCGCTTTCATCTGCTCAAGAAGACCTGAAACCTTGGCATCGCACTCGCTCTGAAGCCCGGTGGCATATCCAACATACTTACCTACGAAGCCCGCCTTTGAAAGATTTTTCTTCTGCTCCTTGCTCATAGAGGAATATTCACTTCTCGCATTGGCCTCTATCTGATTGAGCTGTCCGATATAATAAGCCTTCATACTGTAAAACTGTGCAGTATAATTCTTTATTATTTCACTTTCCTTCGCCTTATTCTTTTTAGTGCTGTCTGTTTTGCCTGTTGTTGCAGTCCCGGGGTTCTCTGTTTTCGTTGATGTTTCTGTCTTTGAGGGAGTCTCTTCCGTCTTCACGGGCTCTTTTTCTGTTATCTCCTCTTCAACCTCCGGAGCTTCTTCTTTTTCAGGTGCCTTCTCTTCGGCAGCTGAAGACTCTTCAGCGGTTGTTTCATCAGTATTTTCTGTTTCAGCAAGCAGTAATGCCGTAGCCTCTTCTACCGACATTTCTCCTCTGGCAATCATTTCTTCTTCCTCGGGAGTAAGATTTCTGGGAACCACGTCAGAATATTCTTTGATTTTTTCCTCCAGATCCTTTTTGTTGTCTTCAATCATCTTTTCCACGCCTTCCCTGTCATTTGTCAGGGCAAGATAAAGCGCTTCAATATTGTTTCTCTGCCATATACATAAAGCTCCGAGTATAAGTACGGTTACAAGCGAAGCAATCATCCATTTTTTCATAAAATTAATCCTTTCCTGAGAATTATTCTCCTCTATTATACCATCCTAAATCCTCTTAGTCAATAACCCTGATTTTAAATTTATTTTTAACTCTTTACAAAAAAGATTTTTTATTATATAATATAATAACAATATTTATATCGTTTATGAGGTGATTTTTTGGAAATAAACATTAGGCAGCTTTTTCTTATAGTGTTGAAAAAGCTTCCGGTTATATTGTCTGTCGGATTAATTTTCGCACTCATAACTCTTTTCTACACGACCTTTATGGTTACTCCGCTTTATACATCGTCTGCGATGCTTTCAATCCAGGCCAGCGAAAACAGAGGCGATTATAAATCAGTTACCTCAGCTGACTACACCGTTTCGGTTGAGCTCGTTTCCACCATATCGGAGCTCATCAAAAACGAGGCTTGTCTTGCCATAGTAGGTAAAATCTCTCAGCTTGACCGCTATTACAGCCTTTCACAGCTTAAGAGCATGGTTTCCTTATCATCAAAGGGCACCGAAAACTTCAACATCAATGTTTCCTGCCCCAATCCCGAGCATTCACTTCTTTTGGTAAATGCCTTTGCCGATGTTATTTCGGACTCTTCCTTTATTAACGGAAACATAGTGAACGCAGATGAGAAGGATCCTAACCGCGGTTACATAAAAAAGATTCTTAAAGCGGGAACCGTAACACTGATTTCGGGTGCAAAATCCGTTCCGATTTCCCCGTCATCTCCCAGCCCGAAAAAGAATACCGCTCTCGGTTTTATTGTGGGCTTTATCCTTTCCGCTGCATTCTTCATAGTTAAAGATGCTTTTACAAACAAAATACTTACCGAAGAAGACATCGATGCTCTCTTACCCGGGCTCCCTGCCCTCGGTTCAATTCCGCTGATTGAAAATTACCAAAAAGGAAGTGCTCCGAGATGCTGAAAAATATTTTACGTAAAAATACCCCTCTCCCCGACCCGACCTCAGTTCTCATTTCAGGCCACGGCACAGGAAGAATCAGCGAATCCTACAAAGCAATCAGAACCAATATTATGCATCTTTTAAAGGATTCTGAAAGCAAAACCATACTGGTTACAAGCCCATATGCAAATGCCGGAAAAACCACAACAACCGCAAATCTGGCAATAACATTTGCTCAGCTTGGCAAAAAAGTGCTTATGATCGATGCCGATATGAGAAGGCCCTCTCTCCACAGACTTTTCTCTGTCGTTTCAGATCAAGGTCTTTCAAATGTACTGACCGGCTCTGATTATGCCACCGCAATTATGCCCACAAAGTATGAAAACCTTTTCATACTTCCGGCAGGATGTGTTCCGAAAAATCCGTCCGAGCTTTTGCTGACTCCTTGTTTTTCAAAGCTTCTCGCAAAGCTTTCCGCAGAATATGACACTATTTTCATAGACGCGCCTCCTGTTGATGCGGTAACGGATTCAGTTATAATAAGCCAGAAGGTAACAGGAACAATTCTTGTAATAAGGCAGAATCATACAGAAAAAGAAGCACTTCTCCGCACGATAAATATGTTGAACAGCGTCAATGCCAATTTGCTGGGCTATGTATTAAATGCGGTAGATTACAATAAGTTTTCATACAGATACGGTCATTATTACGGCAACTACTCAGACAAGTATTCTTCATACTACGCAGACAGCAGCGAAGAATCTTCAGAAAAATGATAAAAGGCTTCAGCCAACGGCTGAAGCCTTTACTTTATATTCTGAAAAGCAAATCGCAGTATGTGGGATAAGGCCAGATATTTTCAGAAACATTTGACTCTATTTCATCGGCTACAGTCCTGAGCTTTGCCATAGGCTCAACAATTTCTTCTCTGTATGCCGTTGCCTTTTGAGCAATATCACCCTCCATAGCAGTTACTCTTTCAAGGGCTTTTTCCAGAAAATCAACCTTTTCGTACAATTCATCCGTAAGTCGGGAAAGCTTTTTCACAAGGCCTATTTCTGTTTTACAGGAGATTCCTACAATGAGTCTCTTCTTTTCAAGAGCGCCTTCTGAAAGCTTGGCGGTATATTTTGTAACCGCAGGAAGAACTTCCTTTCTTACCATATCAATCATGGTAAGAGCTTCAATATTTACGGTTTTACAGTAGTTTTCAAGAATAATCTCGCAACGGGAAGTAATTTCCCTCTTCGTATAAATGTTGTGCTTTGTAAAAAGTGCAACATTTTTTTCGTCCGCAAAATGAGGGATTGCTTCGGGCGTTGAAGGATAGTTGCTGAGGCCTCTTTTCTTTGCCTCCTCCTTCCACTCCTCGGAATAGTTATTACCGTTGAATATAATCCTTCTGTGTTCTCTGTATGTACGGCGGATAATTCTTCTTACCGCCCGTCCGAAATCGTCATCCTCGCTTGCTTCAAGCTCATTTGCAAACTGCTCAAGCTCTTCTGCCACAATGGTGTTAAGTATAGTGTTGGGGCCTGCAATGGAGAAGGATGAGCCGGGCATTCTGAATTCAAATTTATTTCCCGTAAAAGCAAAGGGACTGGTTCTGTTTCTGTCTGTCGTATCCTTCTGGAAGGTGGGAAGCACATGAACGCCGACTTCCATATTCATCTTTGCCTCTTCGTCGTATTCGGCATGCTTTTCGATGGATTCAAGAATTCCGAGGAGCTGGTCTCCAAGGAACATCGAAACTATGGCAGGCGGTGCTTCCGCCGCTCCGAGACGGTGGTCATTTCCTGCACTTGCAACTGTTATACGAAGCAGATCCTGATATTCATCAACCGCCTTTATTACCGCACTTAAAATAAGTAAAAATCTAAGGTTAGTCTGCGGAAGCTTGCCGGGCTCAAGTAAGTTTATTCCCGTATCCGTGGAAATCGACCAGTTGTTGTGCTTGCCGCTGCCGTTTACACCCAAGAAAGGCTTTTCGTGAAGAAGGCACACAAGATTATGCTTTGCTGCGGTCTTCTTCATAACCTCCATTGTAATCTGATTGTGGTCTGTCGCAAGGTTAACATCCGAATAGATGGGCGCAAGCTCGTGCTGAGCGGGCGCAGCCTCATTATGCTCAGTCTTGGCAAGCACTCCAAGCTTCCAGAGTTCCTCATCAAGCTCCTTCATAAAAGCCGCAACCCTCGGTTTTATGGCACCGAAATAGTGATCATCCATTTCCTGTCCCTTGGGAGGCTTTGCACCGAGAATTGTACGTCCCGTATACATTAAATCCTTACGCTTTTCGTAAAGGTCTTTATCTATTAGGAAATATTCCTGTTCAGGTCCTACTGTTACCCTTACATTTTTCGCTTCAGTATCTCCGAAAAGACGCACTATCCTCATCGCCTGCTTATTTATTTCCTCAACAGAGCGAAGGAGCGGAGTCTTTTTATCAAGCGCCTCGCCCCCGTAAGAATAAAAGGCTGTGGGGATGCAAAGAGTATTATCCTTTATAAAAGCATAGGACGTAGGATCCCACGAGGTATAGCCCCTTGCTTCAAAGGTTGCTCTTATTCCGCCGGAAGGGAAGCTTGATGCATCAGGCTCACCCTTTATAAGCTCTTTCCCCGAAAATTCCATAATGATTTCATCGTGTCCCTTGGGGGTAATAAAGCTATCGTGCTTTTCCGCCGTTACACCCGTCAGCGGCTGGAACCAATGAGTATAGTGGGTTGCTCCCTTTTCAATCGCCCAGTCCTTCATGGCACTAGCCACAACGCTGGCAATTTCAAAAGTAAGGGCATCCCCGTCTTCTATAGACTTTTTGAGTTTATTATACGTATCCTCCGGCAGTCTTTCCTTCATAACCCTGTCGTTAAAAACAAGACTTCCGAAAATTTCAGGAATGTTCATCAAACCAATCCTTCCTATAGCTCTTATTCGTTTATGCCGGGCTTATTTCTGATAAGCGCTTCAAGCTCATCAATAAATGAGCTTACATCCTGGAATCTTCTGTATACCGATGCAAAGCGCACATAAGCAATGTCGTTTATATCCTTAAGCTTTTCCATAACCAGCTCACCAATTTGCCTTGATGTAATTTCCTTGGTCATGGAGTTGTAAATTTCAACTTCGATATCTTCGGCTATTTTTTCAGCTTCCTTTACCGATACCTCTGTTTTATCGCAGGCACGAAGGATTCCCGTAAGTATTTTCTCGCGGGAGAAAAGCTCTCTCTTTCCGCCGTTTTTAACCACCATTACAGGAACATGCTCAACCTTCTCGTAGGTAGTAAACCTTCTGTCGCAGGAAAGACACACTCTTCTTCGCCTTACCGTTGTGTTTTCGTCTGTATCACGGGTGTCAAGAACTTTTGTTTCTTCATATCCGCAAAAAGGACAAATCATTTTTTCTTCCTCCGTTATTTTATTTCTCGAAACTTGAAATTATGTCTATTCTTCCCTGATGTCTTCCTCCCTGGAATTCTGCATTCATCCAGGAATCCACAATATCTGCCGCAAGCTCTGTTCCCGTCACTCTTCCTCCGAGTGCTATTATATTCGCATTGTTATGCTCTTTGGTGAGTCTTGCAGAAAAAGAATCACGGACAAGTGCACATCTTATTCCGTCAAACTTATTTGCCGCAATGGAAATGCCGATTCCTGTTCCGCAGCAAAGGATACCTCCTTCTGCCTCACCTGACTGAACAGCCTTTGCCACTTTCTCTGCATAAACGGGATAGTCAACGCTGTCCTCGGAATATGTTCCGAAATCCTTAACCTCAATTCCCTTCTTTTCAAGGTGCTTCTTCAAAAACTCCTTGAGCTGATATCCTCCGTGATCACAACCTAATGCTAACATTAAAATCAATCCTTTCCGTTGTTTCTTTCGTTATATTCTCTCTCCGCCTGGGAGAGTCTTAAGTAGCAGGGATTAAGCTCATCCGGATTTACTCCCGCTTCATTCTGCACAAGTGTGCACAGTGTGGACGCCTTTGCTGCGCAAAGATTGGGCGGTGCGAAAAACGCAAGATTCCCCAATTTTTCGCTGAAAAACTCACGAAACGGCTTAACTCCGTCGCCAACAAAAATAACAGGCTCATTTATTTCAGAAGCCAGCTCTTCAGCCGATATGGCGCGTGGTGCTTTTATTTCCTTAAGCTCTCCGTCTTCCCACTTATACATTGCATTATACACCTGACTGCGCCTTGCATCCATTATGGGACAGATAATTTTATCCGCAAAAGGGAGATTTCCCGCAAGGGCTCTGAGCGTTGAAACTCCGCACACATTTTTTCCGCATCCGTAGGCAAGGGTTTTTGCAACCGTAACCCCGATACGGAGTCCCGAGAAAGAGCCGGGTCCTTCCGTTACCGCAAAAAGGTCGATATCAGAGATTTTAAGCCCTGCTTTTTTAAGGGCATTTTCCGCCATTGGAAGAAGCGTAACCGAATGTGTCAGCCCGTTTTGTGAAAACTCCTCCGCTTTTAATACACCGTCAGCCATTACTGCGGCACTTGCCGCAACTGCGGAGGATTCTATTGCAAGTATATTCAATTTTCCTTCACCTCAATTACACGGGTAGCATCGTCATCCCCGTAGGTTATATGTATTTCGATTGAGTCCTCCGGCATAAGATCGAGAAAAGCATCGGGCCACTCAATCACCCTTACCGTGTTTTCGGAAAAATACTCCTCAAATCCGATGTCGAAAAGCTCTTCCTCACTTTCAATCCTGTAAAGATCAAAGTGGTATACCTTTTTATCGCCCGAATATTCGTGAACCAGAGTAAATGTAGGGCTTGATACGCGCACAGATGAACCGTAGCCCCTTGCAAGTCCTCTTGTAAAAGCGGTTTTTCCCGCTCCCAGATTTCCGAAAAGCAGAAAGGTTGGGCTTTCCTGATATTTTTCCGCCAGCTTTTCTGCAAAGTGCTCTGTTTCCGCTTCGCTTTTTGAAATAAACTTCATAATAAATCACCATATAAAAATACTTACAGCTATTTTATCATATTATATCACAACAAATAAAGCTTTTCAATAGAAGATATGAAAAAAATCGTCTGCTTAAGAGACGATTTTTCATTGATTCATAAAAATTTCAAGCTTTTCCTTTGCCTTCTTTTCTATTCGGGAAACCTGTACCTGACTGATTCCCATAAAAGACGCTGTCTGACTTTGCGTCATACTTCTGAAATAGCGCATAAGGATAATGCTTCTCTCCTTTTTCGAAAGAGACGAAATCCCCTCCTTAATCGCCATTTTAAGAAGTGTTTCCTCTTCGGGAGAGCCTTTATCCGATAGCTTGTCAAGAAGCATCTCTCCGCTTTCAGGATCAGTTTCCTCATATATGCTTTTAACTCCGGAGGAGGCTTCAAGTGCCAGCAGAAGCCTGTCCTCCTCCACCAAAAGGCGGGCGGCAAGCTCCTTTATTGTGGGGCTTACTTCGTTTTCAGCTTCCATTTTTGCCTTCTCTGCCATGGCTCTGGCAGAGAGCTCCTTAAGTCCACGGCTTACCTTTATGGGGCCGTCATCCCTCAAAAATTTCCGGATTTCGCCCATAATGAGGGGTACGGCGTAGGTGGAAAACTGAACGCCGTAATCTTCGGAAAAGCGGTCAACTGCCTTTATGAGTCCTAATGCGCCGATCTGACATAAATCCTCGAAATCATAGCCTCTTCCCGTAAACCTTAAAGCTATGCTATGTACAAGTCCCATATTATTGCAGATAAGCTTGTCTCTGGCATCAAGATCTCCGTCGCTTTTCATCCTTAAGAGTCTTTCATTTTCCGTCATAGCTTTTTAACCATAACCACCTTTGTGCCTTCCATAGGCTTTGAGTAAACCTCCACGGAATCCATAAAGTTTTCCATTACGGTAAAGCCCATTCCGCTCCGCTCGTGCTCGGGCTTTGTGGTAAAGAGAGGCGTTCTTGCCATAGCGATGTCGGATATACCTCTCCCCTTGTCCTCCACCGTTATGGTCAAAAGCCTGCCTGTCCAGCCGCAGCTTAGCGTGACATAGCCCGTCACACCCTCATAGCCGTGTACTATGGCATTTGTTACCGCCTCGGACACCGCCGTTTTTATTTCCGCAACCGCATCAATCGTGGGATCAAGCTGAGATATAAACGCCGAAACCGCCATTCTTGCAAAGCCTTCGTTTGATGTTTTGCTTAAAAAATCAAGCCTCATAAAATTATCCAATTTCTTCACCTCTTATCTTAAGTATTGCATCCTCCACACTTTTATAAATGGGAATTATCTTATCAATCGACGCCATACGAAGTATTTTTTCCACACAGGATTTTGCTCCCGCCACCGATGCCGTGCCGCCAAGCGCCGTAACATTTTTATAGCGCCCGATAATTATCCCAATACCGGAGCTGTCCATAAAATCCAGCTTTGACAAATCGAAAATCAGGTTGTTTGCCCCGTCCATTATCTTTTTGTCAAGATTAATCCTTAATTTTACCGCACTGTGCTGATCAAGCTCCCCCGTAAGGTGGACAATCAGTGCACCCTTTGTTTCCGTGTAAGTATCCTTCAAAAAAATCATCCTTTCTTTTGTATTGCACTTACCAAATTCTTCTGCCGCCTTTTAATTCCTTTGGCTTTCTTTGTCGGACTTTGGAAAGGCTTTTACATAAAAACAGAAAAAGACGGAAAGCTTTACGCTTTCCGCCTTTTTTCTTCAATTTATCTCTTTATTTTCAAGGTTACGATTTCAAAGTTTGAAACAGGAACCTTAACACTTCTGCCCGATACTTCAAGCTTTGTCTCTTCGTTTTCCATAAGGTCTGCAATATATACTTCCTTTATGTCAAAGCCGAAGGTGATGTTTGCCTTGGTATCCATATTGTAAGCATCATAAAGTCTTACGATTAAGTCATCGGAGTCTTCTGCCTTCTTGACAGTTTCAATAATCACATTCTTCTTGTCGGAAGAAACGAGGGAATATTCTTCACCCATTTCGCCTTTGTGAGCCTTGGTTTCAGCAAAGAGAAGAGGATTATTAAGCTTGTATGCCTCCTCGATTGTTCCGCCCTCGCGGAATGAACCCTCGTGGGGATAGATTGAATAGGTAAACTTATGCTCTCCGATATCCGCTTTGGGATCGGGGAAGCTGGGTGCTTTAAGAAGTGTAAGACCGATGTCGCTTCCTTCAGCGTAGTATCCGTACTTACAGTCGTTAAGTAAGCTTACGCCGTAGCCTGCGTCAGAAACATCAACCCACTTATGTCCCATAACCTCAAATTTCGAATAATCCCAGGTGGTGTTGGAGTGAGTCGCTCTTTCCACGTGGCCGAACTGAATTTCAAAGGTTGCCTTGTCCGTTTTTACATTCATGGGGAAGTAAACTCTTAACAGGTTGTGATCCTCATTCCAGGAAACCTCCGTTTCAAAGTCAACCCTTGCAACGTCATCGTAAAGAACGATTTTCTGCCTGATTTCGCTCTTTTCAAGGGTACGCTTTACGATGAAGCCTGCACCTACGCTGTCGCTGAAAGTTCCGATTTCTGCAGGAACGGTGATTTCATACTTCTTGTAAAGTGATTCCTTGTCAATGTTCCACGCATCGTGAACGGGAGGTCTGTCCTCGTGATAGCAGAATACGTTGCCCTTTTCGCCCGAACGGAAAATTTCCTTATCCGCTCTCTTGTCATAAAGGCTTTCGATGTTTCCGCAGTCATCCAATTTAAGAACGAAATAGCGGTTTTCCGCAGTTTTACCGGATACCACAACTTCCGTCTTCTTAGCTTCGGGAACCAATGCCTTAAAGCCCAATGCGGGAATGCTTGGAACATAGCATTTTTCGCCTTTATATGTAACAAAACCGTCAGATTCAAAGCCGTTGGGATTGTATACAACAAGTCCGTCCTTTGTTTCCATTTTTTCCGCCACGGATGAAAGCTTTGCCTTTTCAATCTCACAACCTTCGGATAAAATTTCTTCGTACATCTTATCCGTATCGTCGTAAACCTCTCTTATGGAGCTTCCGGGAATTACGTCGTGGAACTGATTAAGAAGCACGCCTTCCCAGAATCCGTCGATTTTCTTCTTGGGATAGCTTCCGCCCATAATCATATCAAGAGAAGACAATGCTTCAAGCCTCTGAAGCAGAAATTCGCATCTTCTGTTATAAAGCTTGTTCTTTGCCTGGGTTGTATATGTACCTCTGTGGTTTTCAAGGTAGAGCTCGCCAACCCACTTCGGAACTTCGGGAAGAGCCTTGGTGCTTTCGATAAATTTTTCCTTCACCTTTTCCATAAATTCCGTGGGATTCTGCATTTCGGTTCTGGGAATTCCGGGGATGCCCTTTTCAATTCTTCTGCTCTGCTCCAGCATTTCACGGGTGGGGCCGCCGCCGCCGTCACCGTGCCCGAAGGTAATCATAACCGTGTCATTCAAGTCCTTCTGCTGATAACGCTCCCAGGTACCCAAAACCATGGAAGGAGTTACTCTTCCAACATAGGTGGTGTAAAACTGAGAGGAGCCGTGATCCTGAGCACTTATGAAATAGGTGAACATTTCGCTGCCGTCAATACCCTTCCATAAGAAGGTGTCAAAGGGCATTTTATTGTCCTCGTTCCAGCTTATTTTCGAGGTTACAAAGCTTGTAACCCCCGCTTTTTTAAGAATCTGAGGCATTGCTGCGCTGTAGCCGAATACATCGGGAAGCCAGAGAATTTTATGGTCAACTCCAAATTCGTCCTTAAAGAATTTCTTGCCCGTTGTAACCTGACGGATCATACTTTCGCCGCCGATTAAGTTACAGTCAGCCTCAACCCACATTGCGCCTTCGCTTTCCCAGCGGCCTTCCTTTATCGCCTCTTTAACACGCTCGTAGGTATGGGGATCTTCTTCCTTAAGATATTTATAAAGCTGAGCCTGGCTTGACATAAACTTGAATTCGGGATACTGATTCATCAGTGAAAGTACGTTTGCAAAGCTTCGCTGAGTTTTCTCCCTGGTCTGTGCATAGGTCCACTGCCACGCCACGTCGATATGGGTATGACCGATTAATGCAACCTTTTCGCAGAGAGTGTTATCCTCACCGCAAACCTTTCCGTAAAACTCGGTCTCCAAAAATTCGTCAGCCTTTCTTATGCTGTCGTAAAATGCTTCGCTTCCGATATTACGCATATCAATCATGAGGCAGGCCTCTTCAAGATATTTCATAATGAGCATACTTCTGTCGCTGTCCTCAGGGGAGCACTCACTTGCATCATAGGGCACACTTAAGTCATAATAAAGCTTTTCAATTAAAGTATCAAGATACTGTACTCCCGCATTGAAATCATAAGCGGGGCAGTCATTCATTCCTGTGTAGAAATAAATGTAAGCATCGTATTCCTTTGAAAACTCTAAAGGATATTCGGTGTGGTTGATATCAAGTCCCGACACAAGGTGCCCGTCAAGATACAGCATGCCCTGGGGATTTAATGCATCCCAGGTGCCGATGTTTGAAGTTCTCACCCTTAAATAGGGCTTGTGATGTGGGTATTTTGCCGCTTCTTCCGTCTTAAATTTAAAGTGTATCCAGGAGTGGTTGTCCTTTCCGCCGGGGATTTTTCCCGAAAGCGGAACAAAACGCTCATCGCCATAAGGAACATCTGAATTCTTCTTATATTCACAAGAAAAAAATTCAATGTCGCTTATGTAATTGACAACCCCCTGCATCCAGGTTTTAGCAAGCTTTATGGTCTGATAAACATTCAGTTTATACTTGTTAAATAACATATTATCACCTCCTTTTAAGTATACTAAAAAAAAATATATAAGTCAATATATTGACTTATATTTTCTTGTGTGATATTATGATAACAAGGATTAGTTAACAAGTTAATTAATTTCAATTTAAAGGAGGATTATTTATGTGGAAATGCCCTAATTGCGGTCAGAAAAACAGAATTGATACCTGCACAAAGTGCGGTACTGAAAAAAGCTCATCCCCGAAAGGCTCAATTTCTTCGCTTAATTTCATCATTATGGCAATTTTGTCAATTGCAATCATCATCGGCATTTTCTTTGCCGTTGACACTGCGATAGATTATAAAAAGAGACAGGAATCATATAACTATCAGGAAGAAATAACCGAGGAGCCCTTTGTTGCTCCCGTAACAGAACAAACAGCAGAATAAAAATAAAAGGGTGTGCAATGCACCCCCTTTTATTTTTCGTATAATTCAATTGAGTCTTTTCCGTCGGTTTCGGAAAGGAGAACCTTTATAAGCTCAGACTTGGATGTAGGAATATTTTTCCCCACAAAATCGGGACGGATAGGAAGCTCCCTGTGCCCGCGGTCAACAATTGCCGCAAGCTTTATCTTTTCCGCCCTTCCCATTTTAAGAAGCGCAGAAAGTGCCGCCCGCACCGTTCTTCCCGTGCAGATAACGTCATCCGTTAAGATAATTTCCTTACCCTCGGTATCAAATCCGATGTCGGTCAAAGAAATTTCAGGCTCCGTCAGAGCATTTTCCTTAAGGTCGTCACGGTAGGAGGTGATATCAAGCACTCCCACAGGAACCTTTATACCCTCAATTTTTTCAATGCACTCGCTTAATCTTTCCGCAAAGGGGACACCCCTTGTCTTTATCCCTACAAGGCAAAGCTTTCCGGGGTTTTCCGTATGCTCCAGAATTTCGTGTGCTATTCTTTTTATACTGCGGTTTAACGTTTCCGCATCATAGAGTACAGATTTAAATTTCATATCCTCAAAACTATAAAAGGGACTCCCGAAGGAGTCCCTTTTTATTTACTCCTTATTCCTGTTCTTTTGCGTTTTTAAGCATAAGATTTGTAAGTATACCAAGGATAAGAGCTGTTGCGATATTTGTAATTGTAACTGCGCCGAAGTTGAGTGTAAGACCGCCGATACCTGCGATTAAAATTATACTTACTACGAAAAGGTTCTTGTTCTGCTCAAGGTCAACCTTCTGGATCATCTTAAGACCGGAAACTGCGATGAAACCGTAAAGTGCGATACATACTCCGCCCATTACGCAGGGAGGAATAGAATCAACAATTACAACGAAGGGATTGATGAAGGAAATTATGATGGAAAGAACTGCTGCTGTAATAATTGTTACAACGGAAGCATTCTTTGTGATGGCTACACAGCCAACAGATTCACCGTAAGTGGTGTTGGGGCATCCGCCGAAGAATGCACCAACCATAGAACCTACACCGTCACCCAATAAGGTTCTGTGAAGACCGGGATTTTCTAAAAGATCCTGTTCAATGATTGAGCTTAAGTTCTTATGGTCTGCAATATGCTCAGCAAATACAACGAATGCAACGGGAACGTATGCAACTGCGATTGTTGCGATATAAGTTCCCGTAAGCTCGGAAAATCCGCCGAAAGCAGTTAAGAATGTGAAATCGGGAAGTGTGAAAATACCGCCGGAGATAAGTTCAGAGAAATACTCAAGTCTTATTACCTTTAAGGCATCAATTCCTGCAGCTGTTCCGATTAATGTCATGCAAAGAGCAACAACATAGCCTGCACAGATACCGATGATGAAGGGGATTAAACGTGCCATCTTCTTACCGTATACAGAGCAAAGCATTGTAACAGCAAGTGTTACAAGACCAACTACGATGCAGGCATAGGGAGAAGCAACGATTGCGCCTTCTGCATTTGCAACTTCGCCTGTCTGAAGATCGCCTACTGCATTTCCTGCAAGAGAAAGACCGATGATGGAAACTGTGGGACCGATTACAACTGTGGGCATAAGAGTGTTGATCCACTTAACGCCCGCAAACTTTACGATTATTGCAATTACAACATATACAAGACCTGCAAAAATCGCACCGATGATAAGTCCGAGATAGCCGAGAGCCATTGATACTCCGCCTGCAAAAGCAGCAAACATTGAGCCGATGAATGCAAAGGAGCTTCCAAGGAATACAGGGCTGTTGAACTTTGTGAAGAGTGCATAAACAAGTGTACCCACACCTGCACCGAAGAGAGCCGCAGAGGGCTGCATTCCGTTACCGATAATAATCGGAACAACCAGTGTTGCCGCCATAATTGCCAGAAGCTGCTGAATAGCAAAAACTATCATCTGACCGAAAGCGGGCTTGTCTTTTACGCCATAAATCATTTTCATTTTTACCGACCTCCAATTTTTTATAAAAAAACACCTTGTCCGCCGCAAAAACAGACAAGGTGTTATACTGCCTAATCAAAAAGTCTCTTGCCGACGTCTCTGCATCGAATTAAAGATATTTTTTCCAAAAATCAGTATATCATTAATTCCTTATTTTGTAAAGACCTTTTTCAGCAAAATTCTTTTATTTTTTTACTCTGTCGATAAGACCGCCGAGTCTTGCAAGGATGGTTGCGGCTTCCGCTCTCTTTATATTGCTTAAAGGAGCAAAGGTACCATTGGCGTCGTTTCCGGCTAAAATACCCGCATCGTAAAGTGCATAAATTTCAACACCGAACTTACCATCCTTTGTAACGTCGGGAATAATCCATACGTTTATAGCCGTAAGCTTATCGGAAGCAACGCTATGGAAGAAGATGTATGCCATTTCCGCTCTTGTTGCATAGCGGTTGTAATCCGTAAAGTCGCCTTCCTTTATTATGCCGTTTGCGATGGCATAATTTACATATACATCATACCAGTTATCGCCCGATGCCACGAAATCGGAATCCTTTCCGCCCTTTGCCTGGTTGTGGATTCTGTCTGCCATTGTAATGGCTTCCGCAACGGTCATATTGCCTTCGGGATTGAAGGTGGTATCCCCCGTTCCCTTCATAAGGCTCGCATCGCAAACCTTGTATACGATATCCTTATACCAGCTGTCCTCAGAAACGTCTGTAAACTTCTTTGCGGGAATGGTTTCTACAGGCTTTCCGATAACCTGAATCTTTACATAGCCCGTGAAATTATCGCCTTCGTTGCTCTGTCCGAAGTAGGAAATTGAAGCGGTTCCCTTAAAGCCCTCCGAAGGAATAAATGTTACATCCGTGATGTTCGGTTTTCTGTCGGTATAGAATGTGGAGCCCGCGGAAATAAGAGTCTGATTAGCCTCGCCGTAGTAGAGATAGAGAGCACCTGCACCGCCTGCCACCGCGCCAAATCTTACGCTCATGCAGGGAGATTCGGTTGCCTTTACGGATGCATTGTTAAATTCGGTATATCCCATTTTGATTCCCGCATCAGACACACCCTTATAGTTTACCGTTGTATCAACAGCAGGGGCACTCTCTCCGCTGTAGGTGATTTTTATGGTTCCGGGATAGCCTGTGCTGCTTGCATAAGCCGTGTAATTGATAGTAACCGTTCCGTTATAGCCCTTCTTGGGAACGAAGCTTACCTTTTTAAGTACACTTGTTGTTCCGGAATAATAATACTTATCAGAAGAGGTCACCTTTTCCTCATCAGAACCGTCATAGTCATAGTAAAGAGTTCCGGCACTTGCAGAAGGAATGGAGAACTTTATGTAGCTTAAGGTTTTTCCGGAAGCTGCCTTGAATGCGGAATTAAGGCTTGAAGCATTCATAATCACTTCCTGATCCGCAGTTGCTTTCACCGTGATGGTTTCAATATCCTCGTCATCCTCGTCATCGTCATCATCGCCGTCTGCATCCTTTACCTTGATGGTGATTTTTCCTTCGATGTACTTTGAGGAGGTATAATAACCCTTATAAGTAAGGGTTACTGTGCCCGAATAGCTTGACTTGGGCTCGAATATGATGTCGGAAATATCGGGATCGTCATCATAATAGAATTCATCGCCTTTTGCGATTTTTTCATCGTCATAATAAAGAGCTCCCTGACTTGATGTGGGTACGGTTTTAAATTCAAGACCGATAAAATCCTCTCCCGCATCGTCGAATGCATCATAAAAATCGTCGCCGTCAAAGTCAAGTTCATCGTCGTTGTAAACCGTATAGCTTACGGTATCAACATCATAGTCGTCGTCATCATCGTCATCATCGCCGTCTGCGTCCTTTACCTTGATGGTGATTTTTCCTTCGATGTACTTTGAGGAGGTATAATAACCTTTATAGGTTATGGATACAGTTCCCGAATAGCTTGACTTAGGAACAAAGGCGATATCTGAAATGTCGGGATCATCATCATAATAGAATTCGTCTCCCTTTGCGATTTTTTCTTCATCGCTTCCGTCATAGTCATAATAAAGCACGCCCTGACTTGTGGTGGGTACGGTTTTAAATTCAAGACCGATAAAGTCCTCTCCTGCGTCGTCAAATACATCGTAGAAATCGTCGCCCTCAAGCCAGAGTTCATCATCGTTGTATACGGTGTAACTTACCGTATCAACGTCATAATCGTCATCATCCTCATCGTCAGAATCGGAAACCTTGATTTTTACAGTACCGGAAAATTCCTTACCGCTTATATTTTCTCCTGTGTACTTAATTGTAACAGTGCCCGAGTAGCTTGACTTGGGAACAAAGGAAACATCCGAAATATCGGGGTCATCGTCATAGTAAAATTCATCGCTCTTGGAAACCTTTTCTTCGTCGGAGCCGTCATAGTCATAGTAAAGTATACCGTAGGTTGATGACGGAAGAGTAAAGGTTACATAATCGAGATTTTTACCTGTTGCAGATTTACATATGCTGTTAAACTTGGAACCGGAAAATTCTATTGCTTCGTCATTATATCCGCTTAAGCTTATTGCACTTGCTGTTTTGCTTTCCTCTTCAACTATTATCTTTATTTCCCCTTCGATTTCCGGGTCGGATGAGTTTGTGCCGTAAAGAACAATTGCAATTGTAATTTCGCATTCCTTTTTGGGCACAAAAGAAATATCATCAATCCAGGTTTTTTTGATCTTTTCACCTTTGATTATTTTTTCTTCTTCTTTTCCGTCGTAATCATAATAGAGCACACCGTAGGTGGTTGAAGGAAGCTTGGGAATTTCAAAGGATTTGAAGGTTTTTCCTGTAGCATCGTTATATGCCTTCGAAAAATCGTCTGCATCGAACTCTATCGGATCTTCTGTATCTCCCTCGTATGTAATTGTATCAGCCGTGTCGGAAGTGTCATCTCCGGTGGTATCATCGCCTGTGGTATCGTCGCCGGTAGTATCATCGCCGGTGGTGTCATCCCCGGTGGTGTCATCCCCGGTGGTATCGTCACCCGTGGTGTCATCGCCCGTGGTATCGTCACCCGTGGTGTCATCGCCCGTGGTATCGTCGCCCGTGGTGTCGTCGCCGGTGGTATCGTCGCCCGTGGTGTCGTCGCCGGTGGTATCGTCACCGGTGGTATCACCTGCAGCAGGTGTTGTATCCGCTTCTTCGGCAAACACACTTACCGTTGAGCAAATCATCGTAAACACCAGTAAAAACGCCAGAACTTTCATTGCAATATTTTTCATTTTTGTCATCCTTTCTTATACAAATGCTTCTGTTTCTATATTTAACAATGCTTCTTTTTCCCGCATATATGCTTTTCCGTATTTGGAAAATCTGCTTTTTCTTATCTTAAGCTCCGACAGTATATCCACCAGCCACAAAGGGTATCCTCCCACAGCCTTTATTTCCATAAGACGCATATCAGGTTCAATTAATCTTTCTCCATAGTCTCCCTTAAGTAAATCCAGCTCGTACATCCTTGCTCTTATATCCCTGTCAAAGGATATACGCAGGTCCTTGTTGTCGTGTGAGAAAAATGCCAGACGGTCATACGCCACAATGCATGAAGGCTTTATCCCGGGATTCATTTTAAGAAATTCCAAAAGCTCCTTTATAACCTGTCCGTTCATATGAGGCAAAATGGCCGGCATTTCCCTTTTTTCAAGAAAATCCATGGCTTCGGTATAGTAAAAGGCAGTTCTTCTTTTATTTACCGTACCCTTGAATTTTTTCTTCATTTCAAGATATACTTTGGAATCCTCCTTTGGCACTCCGTAAGAACGAAGGCGAAGCTTTTCCTTGTATACGGGACGGGATAAAGAGTGTCTTATAAACCGCTTGTCGTCCGTATCAAAGTAGAGGCTGCAGAGAGTATAATACTCTCCGCCGATATTATACTTATCCATATATGTATACTCTTTTATCCTGCCGAGAACCGTTTCAAAAATCTCTCCGGTAAGAAGATACTTTTTTTCAACACGGTTAAATACCTCTTTAGCCATAGTTTCCCTCCTTCCTATATAAGAGGCTATCTCTTCATAATATAATATACATTAATGAAGTCTCAAAGTCAACAAAAAAGAAATTAATTTATTGTTAAAAACGGGCTGTGATTAAAAATCACAGCCCGTAAAATTATTCAAGTGATAAAAATATATCCTTCATTTCCGCATCGCTTGCAGGAATTAATGCATATTCGTCATTTACCGCCACCGCTACATATGTATCAAACATTTCCATATACATTTTTCCTGTTTTCGCCATTTCTTTATACGCATCGCTTTTTACATCGTAGCAGAAAATTTCAATCACTCTTCCATCGTCAAGTGTGTATTTCTTTCCCGCCTTCGCACCATCTATTATGCCGTCCGCCTTATCCTCTTCGGTGAAGGTATAGCCTTTTTCCGTAAGTGCTGCCGAAAAACTTACAAATTTATCCTCCGTCGGTCTTGTAACATAGGTGAATTCCTTTTCTTCTCCGTTTTCATCGGTATATTTTTCAGTTCTAACGGTACATCCTGCAAAGGAGAACACCATTAAAACAGCAAGGGCAAATAAAAATATTCTTTTCATAAAAACCATCCTTTCTTTGCTAATATAACACAGCAGAAACTTTCTGTCAAGAAACAAAAATGTGCGGATGATACTTTCCGCACATAAGTATTATAATTCTTCCGGACAAACTTCACCGAGCACAAAGGGAATTATCGCTTCTTTTTCTATCTTAAACACGGTTTTGAATTCGCCATACAAAAGCTTTTCCGCTTCAACGAGGAAATATTCATCCACCTTGTGAAGCTTTTTACCAAGCTCTGAAATTTCTTTTCTGTGTTTATCACAGGCTTTGATAAGAGATGCAATCGCCCCGCGGTCTGCACTGTTTATGGCGTTGGAGTAAATATCCCGTCTCTGACGGTCATTTTCTTCCCAGGGCGCAAGCTCTGCATCACGGATTATTTCCTTGATTTCTTTTCCCGATATAATTTTCCTTAATTTTGTTTCGGCAACCTTACCCTCTGTGGGTACATAAAAAACCGAGCTTTCGTTTCCCGCCGGTGTAAGAGCATAGTATTTTATAGTTCTGTCAGCAATCTTTTTGTCCTCGATGCCGATTATCCTGCACAAGCCTTCGCCGCCGTAAAGCACCATATCCCCTATATTATACATAAAAATCCTCCGGGCATTATCCCAATCTGTCATTTGCTCAATTCATCTACGGTATATAATACCATAAACCGACATTTTCTTCAAGGGACAAATTGACGAAAAACGACACCGGTCTTTATGTATAAATCGCCCAAAAACCACAATTAACACTTGTCTCCAAGGCTTTTTGCCGCATTAATCAGTGCATCCTTCCCGTTTTCACATTTTTCCTCTATCACAAGATTCAAAAGCGCATCCAGTATTTCGCCCGTTTTTCTTCCCGAAATACCAAGGGATAAAAGGTCACTTCCCGAAACGGCAAGCTCTTTTATCTTTGTGCAGGAACTTGATGTTTTTTCCAAAAGCTCAAGAGAAGCTTTTGCTTCATTCTCTGTCATTAAACCTAAAGCCTCTTTAAAGCTTATAAGCCTTGATACATCCTCAAAATTTCTTGTTTTGAGGAAATATCTCATTTTAACAATGTCAGAAAAATCCGCGTTTTTATCTTCCATAAGCCTTATGACCGTATCCTTTAACAGTCTGTCGGTTTTCAGGGAGTTAAGCACAGCCCTTGCATCGTCTGTGATAAGTCCGTCAAAAAGTATCGCAAAGGAAATGGCGGTATCACAGCCTTTTATTCTCTTTACGTTGTCAATATATTTCTCTTCCGCAACATTTTCCAGATGAGGCATTATAAAAAGAAATACATCCTTGAATTCAGCTAAAATGCAAGGGGCATCTGTCCCTGCAAGAAGCTTCTTAAGCTCCGTAAAAATTCTTTCCCTTGCTATGTTTGAAAGAAGAGGAAAAAGCTTTGATATCCCTTTTTTTGTTTCCTCTTCAATGGAAAAACCAAGGACAGATGAAAACCTTAATGCCCGCATTATACGGAGGGCATCCTCGGTAAATCTCTTTTCCGCATCTCCGACACAGCGGATTATGCCATTTTCAATGTCCGCCTTTCCCGAAAAGGGATCTGTTATATTGAAGCTTTCGTCCATCGCCATGGCGTTTACCGTAAAGTCACGGCGGGACAGATCTTCTTCAATTTTCTTTGTAAAATAAACTTCTTCGGGATGGCGGGAATCCTTATATTCCCCGTCAATGCGGTAGGTGGTTATTTCTATCGCCTCACCCTTTATTATGGGTGCCACCGTTCCGTGCTTCATCCCCGAAAGCACACATTTTTTATCGGGAAAGCAATTTATTATCTCTTCGGGAAGGGCATTTGTGGTAATGTCAAAATCGGACGGAGTTTTTCCCATAATCATATCGCGGACGCAGCCGCCCACAAGGTATGCTTCATACCCCTTTTTCGTAAGGGCTGACAGAGCATATAATATATTTCCCGGTATTACCATAAATCCACCTCCCTTAAAGTTATCATATATATTTTATCACACATTTTCAATTAATTAAAGCTTTTTCTGTAATTAAAAGGCGATACTCCCTTATATTTTTTGAAAATCCTTGAAAAATAGTTCTGGTCGGTAAAGCCCGTTTCCTCCCCCACCTTCTGCATGGGAAGGTCGGTATTTTCAAGAAGCTCCGATGCCCTCTTTATCCTCATTTCAAGTATGTAATTTTTAGGGCTTTTTCCTGTGCATCTTTTAAAAAGATGAGTAAATCGGCTCACGCTTAAGCTACACATATCGGCATAAAACGAAATATCAACTTCCATCCCGAAATCCGCCGTCATACGCTTTAGCACCTTTTCAATTCTTTCATCCGCTATATAATGTGAATCCCACACGTTCCTTCTTGCAAAAAGTGCAAGAATTGTGTAAAGATAGCCTGCGCAAAGCTCTACTGAATATGGCCTTTTAAGATAATATTCTTCTATCATTTTCTTAAAAAGCGATTCCGCGTGGGGGATTTCCCCGATATAAATAACCCTTTTTGAAAGCTTAAACCCCGAAAGAAGCTTTTCGCACTCCGTGCCCGAAAAATGCACATAATAGGAGGTTGTTTTTATCCCGGCTTTAACATAGTAATTCTGCACCTCAAAGGGGCGGTATATGACAATGTTTCCTTTGGTCACTTCCTGCTCGATTCCGTTTTCTTTTATAAAAAGTGAGCCTTCGGTGATAAAAAGAATGTGATAGTCAACTCTTCCCTTTTCCCTGAACGAGCCTATATCCCTTCCCGAAAGATGCTGACAGTCACAGCTGTTTACACATAAAGGCTCAGCCGATTTATATTCGCTTGAACGTACCATAAAACCGCCTCCTTAAAGAAATTATACCAACCATCTTTCTTTATGTCAACAGCAGTTTTGTGCTAATTTTGAGCAAGGCTGTCTATATACATATTTTTATAAATCTGTTAAAATAAAATAAGGAGGTGTCAAATATGACAGATTATAATAAAATGCCCGCCGAAAAGCTTGGCGAAGGAAGCACAATTAAACTTGAGCGCTGCGAAACAGAGGTTGACCTTTACTGGCGTGTTGCCATGGATGTCCTTTCCGTTATAGAGGAAAACAACAAAAAGGGAGAGCCCACAATAATGGTTGTTCCCTACGGTCCCTTAGGCCCCTATGCGAGAATAATTTACCTTGTAAACAAATACCGCATAAGCCTTAAAAACTGCACGTTCATAAATATGGACGAGTATCTTGATGATAACGACGAATATTTAGATAAGGCAGACCCCTTATCCTTCCGTGGCGGAATGGACAGAATTTTCTATTCACAGATTAACGAGGAGCTTAACGTTCTTCCCGAAAATAGATATTTCCCCGATCCCAAAAATCCCGGCAAGGTTATGGAGCTTATAGAAAAAGCAGGCAAGCTTGACCTTGTTTTCGGCGGTGTGGGAATAAACGGACACTATGCATTTAACGAGCCTCCCGAAGCAGACGAGGTTGTAACGGCAGATGAATTTTTAAACCGCCCCACAAGAATCCTTAACGTATCAAGAGAAACAAGAACAATCAACGCATATATGAATGCAGGCGGAAACTTTGATGCAATTCCCCAAAAGTGCATAACCGTTGGTATGAAGGAAATGTTTATGGCGAAAAAGGTTATTATGTGTATGCCTCGTGACTGGCTGGCAGGCGCTCTTCGTAAGGTTATTCACGGCGAGGTTACTCCATATGTTCCCTGTTCACTTTTCCGCCTTCATAAGGATGCTACCGTTTATGCCTGCCCCGATGCATTAAAAACTCCCCTTCCCGAAATAAGAATTTATAACAAGTGATATGAAGACGTTTATTAAAAACGGAACCGTTTTCAAAGAGGACGGCATTTCTGACGGCATACTCGTTATCGAGGACGGAAAAATTATCGATACGGACTACCTTGGTGCAATCCCCGAAGGCTCAAAGATTATTGATGCAAAGGGCAATTACGTTATGCCCGGCTTTGTCGAAATCCACGCCCACGGCGGTGGCGGTGCCGACTTTATGGATAAAACGGCTGATGCCTTTGAAACTGTGGCAAAAACCCACAGAAAGCACGGCACCACAACGATTTTACCCACAACTGTTGCCGCAAGCTATGAATCTTTATTAAAGGTTTTTGAAACCTACCGCAAAGTTTCTGCATCAAAAACCATAAACTACGGCGGACTTCACCTGGAAGGCCCCTTTATCTCTATGGAAATGAAGGGCGCGCAAAATCCCGCCTTTATAAGAAACCCCGAAAAGGCAGAGGTTGATGCTTTGATAGAAGCAGGCGGTGATGTCATTAAAAAATGCACCGTCGCACCGGAAATTCCCGGAATTGATTATCTTGCAAAGAAGTTTACCGATAACGGAATTTGCCTTTCTTCGGGTCATTCCAACGGCACATTTACCGATATTGAAAAGGGATTTTCTCTCGGCATACGCCACATCACCCATATGTATTCAAATACGCCGACGGTGAGAAAAATTAATCAGACGGTTTATGCAGGAATTGTTGAAGCGGCGTATTACCTGGATGATATGCGAATCGAATTTATAGGTGACGGCTGTCATTTCCCGAAGGAAGCCCTTAAAATGGCAGTAAAAATAAAGGGTGTTGACAAAATCAACTTAACCTCGGATGCAATGAGGGCGGCAGGAACTAATGTTTCCGAAAGTTTCCTTGGCGAATGTCTTCCCGAAAACCGTGTTATTATTGAAGACGGTGTTGCAAAGCTCCCCGACAGAAGCTTTTTTGCAGGAAGCATTGCAACAAGCGACAGAATGCTTCGCTGGGTGCATTTTGATGCGGGACTCTCACTTTCCGATGCACTCAGGCTTTTAACCTTATCTCCTTCAAAGGCAGTAGGTATTGATAAGGAAAAAGGAAGCATAAAAAAGGGCAAAGATGCGGATATAATCATCTTAAATAAAGACCTTTTTGTTGAAGAAACCTATCTGTCCCGTGACTTTATGGAGGCTTAAAATGATTACTTTTAAGAACTTATTCCCCGAATTGAAAGAAGGCGTGGAGGAATATATAAACTTCCACAAAATTGAAGACCTTTCCCTTTCCGTGGAAATCTGCGAAAGCAAGGACAACACCCTGAAAATTGAAAAAAGCGGTGATGCCGTAAAGCTTAATCTTCCCAGTCCTTTCACCCTTTTCCGCGCTCTTACCATAATAAGATGTCATCTTGATGAGGATGTTTTTACCTACTCTGAAAAGCTTATATTTGATATGGGCTGTCCTATGTTTGACGGCTCTCAGGCAAGCTCCTTAATGAATATGGAGACACTTAAAAAAATGACGGTTATTTTAGCCTCCATGGGCTTTAATTCCATGATGCTTTATATGGAGGACTGTTATGAAATCGAGGGCGAGCAATACTTTGGCAATATGCGACCGAGGTATAAAAAAGCAGAACTGAAGGAAATCGACCGCTATGCCGCATCCTTCGGAATTGAGGTTATTCCCTGCATACAGACTCTTGCCCATATGACGGAAGCTCTCAAGAGAAAGCCATATAAGATACTTGCCGACAGAGACAACATAATGTCCCCGGCAGAGGATGCTACCTATGCTTTAATTGAAAAAATGCTCATAACCACGAAGGAGTGCTTTAAGAGCGACCGTATCCACATCGGTATGGATGAGGCGTGGGGACTTGGCACAGGCGGCTACTTAAAGAAAATGGGATATGTTCCCGCCACGGAAATTATGGCAGAGCATCTTAAAAAGGTTTCGGCACTATGTAAAAAGTATTCCTACAAGCCTATGATGTGGTGCGATATGTTCTTCCGTGCAAAGTCAAAAACCGATGACTATTTTGACGAAGCGGTGACATTTACGGAAAAAGACAGAGCCTCCGTCCCCGAAGATATGGCACTCTGTTACTGGGACTATTACAAAGCAGATTCCGCCCACTATGAAAAATACATAGATAAGCTTTCCGTAATTTCCGACAACATAATTTTTGCAGGCTGTGCAAGAAATGTAAGAACCTTCGGAAATCACTTTGACCTCGGAAAAGTAACAACCGACGCCGCAATGGAAGCCTTAAAGAAAAAAGGGATAAGAGAATTTCTTGCAACGGTCTGGGGCGATGATCACAGGGAAAGCTCCACCTTCGCTGTCCTTACACAGCTTCAGCTTTTCGCCGAGCATATGTATTCGGAAAGCACACCCGATTTTGATATGGCAAAGCTTCACTTCGGTAAATCAGTAAATGCTTCCTGGGATGCGTTTTCAGATATCGATGCATTGGATTCCGTCCCCGGCTATACAGAAGGCAAAAATTCCCCTATGCCCATATCAAAAATGATAATGTGGCAGAATATTTTAATGGGACTTTTTGATTTCGACCTTCGCGGCAAGGATTTTTACGCTCACTATAATGCCTTAAAGGATAAGTTTTTGGATTCTTCCGAAAAATATCCCGAATATGCCCACATTTTCAACTTTTACCACCACGTGGCAAATGTGCTTAAAAACAAGGCTGAAATCGGGCTTAAACTCAAGGATGCTTACGATGCAAAGGACAAGGAAAAGCTTTCTGAATTACTTATCACTTTAAAAGAGCTTTATGATGATATGTCTTCTCTCCGCCTTGCCCACAGAGACTATTTCTATACCGAATATAAGCCCATCGGCTGGGAGGTTTTGGACATCCGCTACGGCGGTGCCATAATGGGAATTGACACGGCGATAAAGAGAGTTTATAATTACCTTAACGGCGAAATTGACCAAATTGATGAGCTTATGGAAGAAAGACTTCCCGACTGGTTTATAAACTATAAAAACATTGCAACTGCAAGCGGCCTTTCGGCAGGCATATAATAAGTAAGAATTTTATAATATTACTCTTGCAAAAAACGATTTTTTCTGCTATAATACACTCGGTATGCTGTTTTTGAAGCTACCGGGTGTTTTTTGTAAAATAATGTTTTATATAAAGGGGATTTTTCTAATGAAAGCATCAAAATTATTAATGCCTACTTTAAGAGAGGCTCCGGCAGAAGCCGAAATCGCAAGCCACGTTTTAATGATGCGTGCAGGCTTAATCAGCAAGCTTGCCGCAGGTGTATATTCCTACCTTCCCTTGGGACTTCGTGTTCTTCAGAACACCGAGCGTATCATAAGAGAAGAAATGAACAAGGCAGGCGCACAGGAGCTTTTGATGAGTGCGCTTCTTCCTGCTGAGTGCTATCAGAAGTCCGGCAGATGGGACCGTTTCGGCGATGATATGTTCCGCCTTAAAGACCGTAACAGCCGTGATTTCTGCTTAGGCCCCACTCACGAGGAAATTTTCACACAGACGGTTATCGACTCTGTTCATTCCTACAAGGATTATCCTTACACTCTCTATCAGATTCAGACCAAGTACCGTGACGAGCGCCGTCCCAGATTCGGCGTTATGAGAACAAGAGAGTTTTTGATGAAGGACGCATACAGCTTCGACATTTCCAGAGAAGGACTTGATGAGTCCTACAAGGCAATGTACGACGCTTACAGAAAGACCTTTGACCGTATGGGCTTAAACTATATGATAGTTGATGCAGATACCGGTGCAATGGGCGGTTCCGGAAGCCAGGAATTTATGGTTATTTCCGATGTCGGCGAAGACACAATCGCATACTGCGAGGACTGCCGCTATTCTGCCAACATCGAAAAGGCGGTCTGCATAACAGGCGAAGCAGACAATTCCGAAATGCTTCCTATGAACAAGGTTGCTACTCCCGATGCCAAAACCATCGAGGAGGTTGCCGCATTCTTCGGAAAAGAGGCAAAAGACTTTGTAAAGACCATGATTTACAACGCAGAAGGAAAGCTTTATGCTGTACTTGTTCGCGGAGACAGAGAAATTAACGAGGTTAAGCTTGCAAATAAATTGGGCGTTGGCGAAGTTGCTCTTGCAGATCCCGCCGACGTAGTTGAAGTTACCAACGCAAAGGTTGGCTTCGCAGGCCCCGTTGGTCTTAAGATTGACATTGTAGCCGACAACGAAGTTATGAAGATGCGTAACTTCATCGTTGGTGCAAACGAAACCGACTGCCACATTGAAAACGTAAATCCCGAAAGAGACTTTACTGCAGCAATCGTTGATGACATAAGAAACATTGAAGACGGCGACATCTGCCCCGTTTGCGGAAAGCAGATTAAGACCGCGCAGGGTATCGAGGTTGGTCATATCTTCAAGCTCGGCACAAAGTATTCCGAGGCCTTAGGTCTTAACTATGTGGACGAAAAGGGCGAAGAAAATCCCGTTATTATGGGCTGCTACGGCATAGGCATCAACAGATGCGTTGCCGCAATAATCGAGCAGAACAATGACGAAGCCGGTATCATCTGGCCTATGGATGTTGCTCCCTACAAGGCAGTTGTAGTTCCCGTAAATGTCAAGGATGAAACTCAGCTCAGCCTTGCAGAAAAGATTACAAAAGAGCTTGAGGATGCAGGTGTTGAAGTCATCATAGACGACAGAGACGAGCGTCCCGGCGTTAAGTTCAAGGACTGGGATTTAATCGGTATTCCCGTAAGAATCACAGTTGGTAAGAAGGCTTCTGAAGGCATCGTTGAATACAAGCTCCGTGCAGAAAAAGAATATACCGATATGACAGCGGAAGATGCCGTTAAGACAGCACTCAGTCTCATAAAGAAATAAGTTCTTAACTTTCGAGAAAGGAGGGTTTTTATGCCCGGTTTGATTCAGGAAATAGGAATTGACCTCGGAACCACCTCGGTTTTAGTTTATGTTCCCGACAAGGGCGTCGTACTTCGTGAGCCCTCTTTGGTTGCAATAGATGCGGGTAACAAAAAGATTCGTGCGGTGGGCGATGCTGCCCAGTCACTTCTTTCCAAAACTCCCGGTGAAGTTATTGCAATACGTCCCCTTAAGGACGGAGTTATTTCCGACTATTTCACTACGGAAAAAATGCTCCGTAACTTTCTTTTAAGAATATGTAAAAATAAAATCTTAAAACCCAGAGTTGTAATCTGCGTTCCGAGCTCCGTTACAGAAGTCGAGAAGCGTGCCGTTGTTGAAGCAGCAGAAGCTGCAGGAGCAAGGCAGGCTCTGGTTATCGAAGAGCCCTTAGCCGCCGCAATCGGTGCAGGAATTGATATTACCCGCCCCGTAGGCTCCCTTGTCGTGGATATCGGCGGCGGAACAACGGACACTGCTGTTATCTCCTTCGGCGGAATTGTTGTTTCAAATTCCATCAAAACCGCAGGAAACAGCTTTGATGAGGCTATCGTAAGATACATAAGAGATAAGTACGGTATCGCCATCGGTGAGCGTACGGCAGAAAACATAAAAATAAACATCGGCTGCGTATTTCCGAGAGATGAAGAGCTCAGTATGGATGTGCTCGGAAGAAGTCTGGTTTCCGGTCTTCCCAAAACAGTCAATGTCACAAGCTCAGAGCTTCTCTCTCCGCTTGCCGAGTGCTTTACCGATATAATTGATGCGGTGCAGGTCACCCTTTCGCAGACTCCGCCCGAGCTGGTGTCAGACATAAGCACATCAGGAATAATGCTTACCGGCGGCGGAAGCCTTATATCAGGATGCGAAAAGCTTCTTCAGAGAGAAACAGGACTTTCCGTTACCCTCGCAGAGGATGCGGTTGCCTGCGTGGCCAAAGGAACAGGGCTTGCCCTTTCCGTAACAGAATATATAAACCGATGAGCATTTTAAATCGCAGACTTGCACTAATATTCACAGGATTCACAGCGGGAGTATTTTTATATCAATACTCCCCTTTTCTTACCCTTGTGCTTTTGCCGCTTTCCCTTATTATGCTTAAATTTACGGGTAAGCGTGCCACAGCATTAATAATTGCTGTTTTAATGTTTTTCGCAGGCGGAGCATACACTTTACTTACAGAAAAAAGCGGGCTCGTAAAGTCAGAGAAAATCGCAGGCATCGAAACGGAAATTCAGGGCACAATCATTTCCATTCCCGAGAACGAAAGCTATGGACAGAGTGCCGTCTGCAAAACAAAGTACGGCAATATACGCCTTATGACAAGCGAACCTGTCCTTGAGTACAAGGACAGTGTAACCTTTACGGCAAAGTGCTATTATCCCGATGAAAAAAGCCGTCCATTCGCCTTTGACTATCCTTTATACTTAAGGACTAAAGGCATTTATCTTCAGGCTTTCGCAAGTGAGATCAGAGTAAATTCAAACGAAGCATCGATGCTTAACCCGGTTGATGCCGCTACACTTCTTCGCACAGAATTAATCGATAAGGCAAATACCTTGTGGTCGGGCGAAGCTTTAATGTTTGCCCGCGCCATACTCTTGGGTGACACGTCCTATGCCTCGGATGAATTCCGTGACAAGCTTTCTGCGGGAAGTATATCCCATATTATAGCGGTTTCGGGTACTCATGTTTCTTTTGTTTCCGCCATGTTTTTGCTTCTTACATCAACATTTGCAAAGCGGAAACGGTACTTAAACCTTTTATCCGTCCCGCTTATTGTTGCCTTCGTAATCCTGACGGGTGCATCTCCCTCCTCAATACGCGCGGCAATAATGATGATATTTTACTTAATTGCCAAAAGCACCCTTTCACATTATGACGGTTTCACAGCTTTATCCATAGCCGCCTTTTCTATATTGATTACAAATCCCTTTACCGCATTTTCATTAAGCTTTATACTTTCCTTTTCGGCGGTTTCGGGAATACTTCTTTTCGCAAAACCGTTGTCGGATATTTTTACCCGCCTTCATACGGGATTTCTTGCAAACATTCTTGCCGTAACATTATCTGCCCAGGTTTTTACAATGATTACACTGTGTTTTTCCTTCGGAAGATTCCCCTTTACGGCATTGATTGCAAATCTTGCGGCGGTGCCGCTGGTACCCTTTATTATGGCTTCGGGATATCTTTCTTTCGTCATCTCATTCATAGCACCGGCATTCAATATAGTTTCATATCTCACCGAGGTTTTAATGGGCATATGTATTGCAATTGCCGACTTTGCGGGAAAGCTTCCACTTTCCAATATTTATCCCGTATTTTCAGACAGCATCGTGTTTGCATCAATTTTTGTTTTCTTTATGGCTCTGCTTACCGCACTTCTTTTGTTCAAGGCAAGAAAGACGGCAATCGTATTTTTATGCCTTACCCTTTTAAGTGCGGCAATAAACTACAACCTGCCCGGAATTTACGGTGAAAAATCCTTTTATTTTACCGATGCAGGGCACGGCGACGCCACCTTCATATTCAACGGCAGAACCGCCGTTATGGCGGAGTGCTTGTCGCCCGAAAATAAGTTTATCAGAAACACCGTGCTTCCCGTTTTGAGACAGCACGGTCAAAGGGATTTAGATGCGGTTTTCCTTACGGAATACGATTCCCTTGATGAGGATGTTTCAGAGCTTATCCGAAGCTTCCCCGTAAAGCAGGTTTATATTCCGGAAGGTGCAGAATGCGAAGAGCTTAAGAACACAGCTGCAGAAATAATTTTCGTAAACGAAGGCGATACTTTTATTGTTGGCGAAATTTCCGTCAGCATCCCCCATGCTTCCGAAGGTACTTGCTCTTTTATCTTTTCAAGCTCGGATACGGATTTGTTAATCCCCGGAAATATGGAAGAAAAGAAAGAAAAGATGCTTTCAGAAAATATTTCGGATGTGGACATATTAAAGGCGCCCCGTCACGGAAACAAAGGCTCCTGCTCCGAAGCTTTACTTGATGCCGCAAAGCCGGAAGCTGTAATTGTCAGCACCGGAAGGGCACTGTCCGATAACTTCAGCGCCCGCCTTTCTTCATACAATGTTTATTCAACAAAGACGGGCGGCGACATAACCGCCATAGCAGAAAACGGACTTAAAATCACTCCTTACAAGAAGGTGACAAAATGAACTACAAGGAATTAAAAAAGCAGATATCCGAAGGGCTTTCATCCCTTTATCTATTCTACGGAGATGAAGTATACCTTAAAAATTATATGACCGAGCGGCTTATAAAAAGTGCGGTGGATTCTGATTTTGCGGAATTCAATCACCTTACGCTTACAGCCGAAACTCTGACGGTTGATGCAGTTTCCGACTTTTTCGAGGCGTATCCCGTTATGAGTGAGCGAAAGCTTTTGCACATAAAGGATGCAGGGATTTTTTCCGCCAGACGAAGCGACAAGGAAACCTATGCCGCCCTTTTATCCGATATCCCCGATTTTGTCACCGTTTTAATTACAGAGGATGCTCCCGACAAGCGCGGTCAGGTGTATAAAGCCCTTTCCAAAAAGGCTGTTATATGCGAATTTAACTATCTTGACCGACCGGATTTAAAAAGTCACGTATTAAAAAAGCTTTCATCGGAAAAGAAGGATATGGCCGCTTCCGACCTTGAATATTTCCTTGACTTAACAGGCCCGGACCTTACAAACATACGTCTTGAGACAGAAAAGCTTATTGCATTCACCGGTCTCCGTGAGAAAATCACCCGTGCGGATATTGACAAAAACATACAGCCCCCTCTCCTTTCAAAGATTTACGATATTTCCGAGGCTGTTCTTTCAAAAAACAGCGACTATGCCTTAAAGCTTTTGTCGGATTTACAGAAAAACAACGAATCTTCTTTAAGGATTTTATCCGTCCTTGCATCATATTTTTCAGACCTTTACAGGGCATATGTGCTTTCAAGAGAAAATATGAGCTATCCCGAGATGGTGGAAGCTATGAAATTTCCGCCCCAGAGAAAATTTGTGGCAGATAAAATGTTTAAAAGAGCAAAAAGCATAAATCCCGACTTTTTAAGAGAGTGCATATCCGAATGCACAAAGGCTGAAAACGATGTAAAAAACGGACTTATTTCAGAAAAAAGGGCACTTGATCTCATCATATTAAAATTTCTGAATTCATAAAAACTTTTAAAAAATCAAAAATAACTCTTGACTTTTCCCCACTTTTGTAGTATTATTTTTAATGTTGTATGCGCCGTTAGCTCAGCTGGATAGAGCGTTTGGCTACGGACCAAAAGGTCGGGGATTCGAATTCTCCACGGCGCACCAATTAAAAAGCCATCCACAGGATGGCTTTTTTTGTTTTATAATAGATTTATTATTCTTAATCCCTTTTTCACAGCATAGTTATAGGCAAGCTTTGTTCCGCTTTCAGGTTGATAATCAAACAAATCCCGACGACTGTTCTTCCGTCTTGGCGGCATATAGTTTTCATCATAGTAAATAATGCAATAGTTGCTTTTATCAATCATTTCATAATTACGCTCAACATAACTCGCTCTGCCTGCGTTAATCATCCTCTCCGGATAATATGTATAGTCATAGTTTTCCAAAAGATAGGCTGCATAATCTTCGTCAATATAAGGAAACTCAGCCCTCACATAGATTCTACTTATGTGAGGGTATTTCTTTTTAAGCTCCGTAACAACATTCACACAAAGTGTGTCAAATCGACTCTTACTACCGAATAAGAAGGTATCAACATTTTTATATTTAATTAAATCTTCAACAGCTTCTTTTATTCGATTCACCAATTCATCAGAAATCTCTATCCTTCTATGTCCGAAGAAACAGCAGGTGTGTTCTTTTGTTTTCATAATTATCCCCCACACAATTATTGACCAATATCACGGACAATATTTTCTCTGATTATATCATACAATATAAATAGTTGCAACCAATATTGGTCAATTATTTATTGTGGGGTGTAATCTATGGAACAGAAAATAAGGCGTGATCGCAATATGGGAGATAATTTAAGAAAGCTCAGACTTGATCACGATATATCACAGGAAAAGCTTTGTGCCGAGCTTCAGCGTCGTGGATGTGATATTGGTCGCAGCACGTATGCGAAATACGAAGCCGGTGAACTTAATATCAGAGCAAGCGTTATTATTGAATTAAAGAAAGTTTACAAATGCACATATGATGACTTTTTCGAAGGTCTTGATGTTAACGTCTGACAAAACACGAAGCTACCGATTGGAAGCTCCGTGTTTTTTTGTTTTATCGGTTGTATTTTTCATTTAATTATGATATACTTAAGTTTATAAAATCAGCGGGAGGGTTTATATGAAATTACTTGATTTTAACGCTCTTTCAGAGAATATAGAGAAAATTGCAGATTATGACCTTGAAAACAACAATGTTTTCGGTTCATCCTACTTTGTATATCAGAAAGGAAACCTTACATATAAAAAGCATTTCGGCTACACGGGATTAAACAAAGAGCAGGAAGTTGATGACCGTACCATTTTCCGCCTTGCATCAATGACAAAGCCCATAACCGCCTTTGCAATGATGGTTTTAATTGACAAAGGCTTAGTCTCCCTTGACACAAAGGCGAAGGATTTTATTCCAGAGCTTTCAAAAATCCACGTAATAACCCCCGAAGGCGAAGACCTTGGCGAAGTTGTGAGCGATGTAACCATAAAGCACCTTCTTACCCATACATCCGGAATCGTAAGCCTTAAACCCCTCTCGCTTTCAGAGGACGAGAAAGCATCGCTTAAGGCTTCCGTCAATGGCTTTTTAAAAAACGGACTTGATTTTGAGCCCTTTACCAGGGCTGCATATTCCGGAGTTGCCGCCTTTAACATTGCATCTGTCATAATTGAAACGGTGTCCGGTATGAGCTATCCCGATTTTATCAAAAAGGAAATCTTTGAGCCTCTCGGAATGGTTGACACCGCCTTTATCCCCACATCGGAGCAGGAAAGCCGTATAATTACAATGCATGTTAAAATTGACGGGAAAAATGCTGTCGGCAAAACTTACCCGGGATGCATTTTCGGGGACTATCCCTGGACACATCCTCTTGGCGGTGCGGGACTTTTCTCATCCCTGCACGACTATTCAGCCTTTGCAAAAATGCTTTTGGCAGAAGGTGAGACTGAAGACAGAAAAGAGCTTGTTTCAAAGGAAACCTTACGCCTTATGAAAACGCCCTTGGTTCCTCAGGATGTTATGCCGCAAAACGCGTACAGCTGGGGCCTTGGCGTCCGTGTAATTACAAATCCTGATTACCAGATTCTTCCCGTGGGTACTTTCGGATGGTCGGGTGCATACGGCCCCCACTTCTGGATTGATCCCGAAAACGAAGTATGCGCCGTATTTATGAAAAATTCTCAGTTTGACGGCGGAGCGGGCAATAAATCGGCTGTCAGATTTGAACAGGCAGTATTTGATTCATTTAAGGAGTAAACAATAAAAATAAGCATTCATTCACGACCTTTACATAAGTGAATGAATGCTTATTTTTTAGGATATGCTTCTTTTATGTCGGTAATTCCCAAAAGATAGTCTGTACTTGTATTAAAAAGAGCAGCAAGCTTTATGAGTACATCTGTCGGAACATCTCTTTGCCCCGTTTCGTAGTAGGAATATCCTACCTGGGAGCAACTTAATATTTTCGCCACGTCAGACTGTGTCAAATCCATATCCTCGCGGAGATTCCGTATTCTTATATACATAATATCCCTGCTTTCAAGTGGTATATTGAGATTATACTATATAACAAAATGCTATATTGACAAATATAACATTTTGTTATATAATGTGCAAAGGAGGTGATTATTTTGTCTGATTTGGGCACAAAAGAATTTTCAAAAAAATGGAATGTATCTCAAGGAACTATATCGAAATGGTGCAGAGAAGGCAAAATTAAAGGGGCCACACAAGATAAAAAAGGTAGTCCTTGGCATATACCGAAAGATGCAAAAAAACCCATAAAATAAAGGAGGAAGGCAAAATGGCATACATACCAAATAGCTGTCCGATGTGCGGAGAAATGACCAGGTGGAGAAGTGTAGATACTGCACATAAAGGATTTAGCGTAGGAAAAGCAGCAATAGGAGGCATCCTTTTGGGTCCTGTTGGTTTGGTTGGAGGGGCTCTTGGAAAGAAAAAAACAACCTACTGTTGCGGCAAATGTGGATTTACTCATGAATATAACGGATGAAGATATAAAAAACATAAAAAGGATGTGATTATACAGTGGAGATAATTTTCCCAATTTTTATCCTTGTTATATGCTGTATTCCTATTTATAGAGCGATAAGGGATGCTGCTTGGTCAAAAGCTATTAACGAATGTGTAGCTAATTATTATAACTCAGGCCATGAGGTCGTATTAAAGAAGCGAGATGCACGATTGAACGGCGTCTTTGCAAGTATTCCTCAAAGCAAGGTGTCAGAAATTGAAGGAGACGGATATTTGATAATGTTTCGAGATGCTACGGCAAAAGAAGTACGCCTGGTAAGAAAAATAACGTTAAATGCTGATTTGGCCGAAAAAGCAAAAAAATCGGAGATATCTAAATATATGATAGGAAACAGCATAATCGTTATAGAAGAGGTAGAACTTTCGAATTCAAGCATTAAAGCTCTACAAGATGGAGATGTAAAAAGAGCAGGATATTTGCATTTATATGAAGCTAGGAAAGGTTACCCCAGCTATACTAAATGCCAAGAAATAATAAGTTGGATATCTGGAGAAGGCTAAGAATAAGTGCATATTTGCCAAAAGAAAGAAAAGGTTAAAAAGAAAGCCAAAGGCTTTCTTTTTAACCTTTTTCATTTGACAAAAGCCTTTAAAGTCAGTATAATACTTATATTATCTTAACAGGAGAATTTTATGAGTATATTAAACGCAGAAAACATAAGCCACAGCTTTGGCGGAAGGCAGATTTTGGAAGATGCCAGCTTCCGCCTGCTTAAGGGCGAACATATCGGACTTATCGGCGCCAACGGTGAAGGAAAGTCCACCTTTCTTAAAATAATAACAGGCGAACTTACCCCAGAAGAAGGTAAGGTTGAATGGTGCCGTCACATAACCTACGGCTATTTAGACCAGTATTCCACATTGGAAAAGGGCAAAACCATTATGGACATTTTAAGAGGAGCATTTTCCCACCTTTCCGACCTGGAAGCTGAAATGATTGCCATATATGACAAAATGGCGGATGTAGCAGACGATGAAATGGCAAATCTTATGGAGGAGGTCGGCACAATTCAGGAAATCCTGGACTCTTCCGGCTATTACACTATTGACACAAAAATCGTTGAGTACGCCAACGGCCTCGGCTTGTCGGAAATAGGCCTCGACAAGGATGTAACGGAGCTTTCCGGCGGTCAGCGTGCAAAGGTTTTGCTTGCCAAGGTGCTTCTTGAAAACCCCATGATTTTAATTTTGGACGAGCCTACAAACTTTTTGGACGAAAACCATATCAATTGGCTTACGGACTTTTTGCAGAACTATGAAAACGCATTTATATTAGTGTCCCACGATATGCCCTTCCTGACCAAAGTTACAAACGTAATCTATCACCTTGAAAACACGGTTTTAACAAGATACAAAGGCACATACGATGACTTTTTAAGGATGTACGACTTGAAGAAGCAGCAGGTTGAGCAGGCATTTAAGAAACAGCAGAAGAAAATTGCCGACCTTGAGGACTTTGTTGCAAGAAACAAGGCACGCGCCGCAACCGCAACATTGGCTCGTTCAAGGCAGAGAGAGCTTGACAAGATGGAGAAAATTACCATCGCTCCCGAAAAGATACGCCCCACCTTCTCCTTTAAGTCAGACCGTACACCCGGCAAGGTGGTAATTTCCGCAAAGGATCTTGTCATAGGCTATGACTCTCCCCTTTCCAAAAAGATTGACATTGAGATTGAGCGAAACAAAAAAATCGCCATAAAAGGCGTTAACGGTCTCGGGAAATCCACACTTTTAAAAACATTGCTTAAGCTTATCCCTCCCATTGAAGGAGATATTCAGCACGACCAGTTTATAAACGTGGGCTATTTTGAGCAGGAGGAAATTGCCTCCGACAAAACTGCCCTTGCCGAATTCTGGGACACCTTCCCCTCCCTTACCAACGCCGAGGCGAGAGCCGCCCTTGCAAAGTGCGGTCTTACCACCGACCATATCACAAGTCAGATGAAGGTGTTGTCGGGCGGTGAAAACGCCAAGGTACGCCTTTGTAAAATTATGCAGAGCCCTGCAAATATTTTAGTATTGGACGAGCCGACAAACCACCTTGACATTATGGCAAAGGAAGAGCTTGCCAAGGCCATAAAGGAATTTAAGGGAACAGTTTTACTCGTGTGCCACGAAGCAGAATTCTATCAGGGTATCGTGGACGAGGTTTGGGATGTTTCCTCCTGGAGCACAAAGATAGTTTAAGAAAACAGGTGCTATAACAAATTATAGCAATTTTGAACCTTCCTGTAATGCGAAACAAGCTTCGTCATCCAACATTGAAACTGACAAAACTTACGTCCCCTGTGGTTATCCGGATGTAAACGTGGTAGGCGGAATTCAGTTAAGACTTAATGAGCTCGGCTACACAGAGGTTGCTATCACAGGAACTTTTGATTCAAAGACCGAAGCCGGTATCAGAAAATTTCAGGAGAAAAGAGGACTTCCGGTAACAGGAGTTCTTGACGATGCAACCAAAGCCGAGATGGGCTTTTCCGAGGATTATTCCGTCTCTCGAAAAGGAAAAAATGCAACAATGGGGCACGCACCATATTCGCCGCCATTTGATATGGATGCTTACAGGAGAAAACAGGAAAGGCTAAAGCGAGAAAAAGAAGAAGCCTTAAAAGCAAAAGAAGATGAGGAAAATCTACCCTTTTATAAAAAGTTAATCCCCCCGTTCCCTTTGCGAAAAATATACGAGGGTACTGCTCCCACAGCATCAGATCTGACGGAAGAAAATAAATTGCTGGAAAATTCCAACGAAGGAGTTTTGCAAGACGGAAATGTTATCGACGGAGCCAACTATCCTTATCCTGTTGACGGATATAATTAATAAGGAGGAGTTATAATTGAAAATGAAAAAGCTTGTTATATGGAGATTTTTACTGCTACTTATATTCACCGCTATTGCAACTATTTTGGCGTACGGGATAGTCTGCTTTGACCAAAGATGGTCAAATGGCAAAAATGATATTTACAAGTTGCCGCTTTTCATAGCCATAGCCATAATTTCGTTTATATATTTTTTCGTGGGGAAAAAATATAATGATGTAAATGTAAAAAAGCTTTTTCTTATTTTTTCAATTTGGACTGCAGTAATATCTTCAGTTTCTTTCCTTACTAAAAATCCTACGATACTTCTTTTAAGCGGAATACACTATTATTATTCCGGAGCAATTTTGGAAATATTCCCTGCGTCAACTCCCGTTATCATTCTTATATCGGGTTTTATTTCAGAAATGCTTGTTCTTACAACCGGCATCGTTTACGGAAGATTATCCAAGCCCGAGAAGAAATACACTTTCACATTCTATAAAATATCTTCTCTGTTATTGTGGATTCTCTCTATGCTCTTTTTCTACTCAATAACTCTTATTTTCTTAAAAATCCCCTATACAGTACTTAAACAAAACATCGCACTTGAATCAGGACGTATAATTTCAGGCATTCTTTGTTGCCTTTGGTACTTTTTTGCCGGAATAAAAACCTCAAAGGGCAATTTATTGAAAACACTTTCAGCCATTTCTCTATGGAACGTACTTGCTGTAATATTAAGATTTGTAAGCACCTCCTTTATCCCCCTTTATCTCAGCGGAGGCTATATATCCATTTTGAGTGCAGTCTCTGTTTTTACCAACTCAAAAGCTATAATTTATCTATCAGCTTTTGCAGTAGAACTCGCCTTAATTTCATCAGGTGTATTTTTAGGACGGCATCTTGATAAAAAGAAAGCACCATCCTTCAAAAATGATGAAGAAAATGGATGCTTACAAGAAAGCACAGGAAAGGCTGAAGCGAGAAAAAGAAGAAGCTAAAAAGGCATCGGAAGAGGAAGAAAACTATTCTCCTTTGGCATGGCTGCTAAACTTACCTTTATATTTGCTATCACTTTTACTTGGCGAAGATGCCGTCAACGGTATGAACCCCAGAACAGAGGTAGCAGAAGATCCTTTACAAGAAAGAAGAGGATTTATGGAAAAACGGTACTATGAATGATTATAATAATTAGTATTAATTAAAAAGAGGGATAGATGTGAAAAAGCTTATTATATGGAGATTACTGATACTTCCAATCGGTTTCGCAGTAGAATGTGCGGCAGCAACCTTTGCCGTATATATTTTAAAAATACCTTCAAAAACAGGGCTTATTGCAGGTACTATTTTCGGCGTACTTTCTGCAGCTGTTTTATACTTTCTTGCAGGATTTAAAAATCGCAAATCAAGTATCCCGAAAATATCCTTGTGGTATTTTTTATGGACTGTGGCAGTTCTTGTGATTGCTTCATTTTTTAAGTCTCCCATTTTAGGCCTTGTTGCAGGCGGATATAGTTTATTTTCTCAAATAAACTATTTTCTGCCGACAGGTGCAGAAATTTTATGTTCCGCTTTAGCATTTATTTTGGAAATTTTCTTTTTAGCCTCAGGTGTACTTTTTGGACGGCATCTTGATAAAAAGAAAACCAAAATAGTTTAAGGAGAATTATTATGAAGCAAAATGAAGTTTTCGCTTCCGCCCTGTGGCTTGGAAGCAACGATGATAATACCGATGCCTTTTACATACTCCGAGGAAAATTTTCTGTTTCAGAGGTTAAAAAGGCGACTTTACGCGTTTTAGGCCTTGGCTTTTTCCATTGCTACATAAACGGACGCCGGGTGGGGGATGATTTGTTTTTACCCCTTACAACGGACTATGAGCCCCGAAAAAACTTTCCGTCAGGCGAAATTTTATCGGGACACAGAATTTATGTCCCCGAATATGACATTACCGATATGCTATGCGAAGGCGAGAACGTAATCGCCATACATTTTGGCGGAGGCTGGTATACCTTTAATCATCCAATAGAAAACTTTAAGGATTCCGATATGCGCTTCGGTGTCCCCAAGGCTATATGGCGCATTTTCGGAGAGGATAAAGGCGGAAGCTTTGAAGCATTATCAAGCGAAGAAGACATCCTTCTTCCCGGCTTTATAAAAAATTATTTTTTCCCACGAAGGGAATATCAGGACTATTTCTTAAATTCAGAGGATGCCTTTTTGCCTGACTTTGACGATTCGGATTTCCCGAAGGCGAAAGCCGTAACGCCGCCTTATACCACCTATCATTTTACAAGCTGTCCCAAAGACAAGGTGTGTGAAATTTTGTACCCGGAAAAGATTGCCGAAAACGAAGAATATACCTTGTATGACTGCGGTAAAAACACAACAGGCTATCCCGTAATTGAAATTACCCATCCCGAAAAGCAGGCTGTAAAGTGCATTTTTTCCGAGGAATTGTCCGGCAGTGCACTTGACGAAGGCTTTTCCCACTGGCAGGAATTTACCGTTATTTCCGACGGCAAAAAGCGCCTTGTCCATCCCCTTTTCACCTGGTTTGGCTTCCGTTACTTCGCCGTTTACGGAAAGGCGGAGTTAAAGTGTGTGGAGGTTATTCACTCGGATGTTACCGTTACCGGCGAATTTGAGTCGGACAACGAAATGCTTAATAAAATCCATGAGCTTTTTATAAACACTCAGCTTACCAATATGCACGGCGGAATCCCCTCGGACTGCCCTCACCTGGAGCGCCGCGGCTACACGGGTGACGGTCAGCTTTGCTGCCACGCCGCAATGACCTTGCTTTCCGCAAAAGACTTTTACAGAAAATGGATTTACGACATATTTGACTGTCAGGACACTTTGACGGGCCATGTTCAGTACACCGCTCCATACACCCATTCGGGCGGAGGGCCCGGAGGCTGGGGCTGTGCCATAATCGAAGTTCCATACCGCTATTATCTCCACTATGGAGAAACCGATGTTCTTTCAGAATGCTATCCCAAGGCAAAACGCTATTTTGACTATCTTGAAAGCCACTCGGAAAACAATCTTGTAATAGCGGACAAGGAAGGCGAATGGTGCTTAGGCGACTGGTGTACCCCCACTTTTGTTGCTCTTCCCGCGCCCTTTGTAAACAATTATTTTTACATAAAAAGCTTGTACCGTGCCATCGAAGTTGCAAAAATCATCGGAAGCGAAGCGGACATCCCCCTTTTCGAGGAAAGAATCGAGGCACGCAAGAAGGCAATAAGAAATGCCTATTTTAACCCCTGGGACGGAAATTTCCTGGGCGGAGTTCAGGGGGCAAACGCCTTTGCCCTTGATATAGGATTGGGCGACCACAGAACTTACCCCAACCTTATTTCCCGATACGAAAAAATGAATGAATTTGATACAGGTATTTTCGGAACGGATATTTTGATAAGGCTGCTTTTCGAGCGTGGCAACGGTGACCTTGCCGTTAAAATGCTGTCATCAGGCGGCGTTCACTCATTTTCCGAAATGGTTAAAAGAGGGGCTACCACCATCTGGGAATACTGGCCCGAGTCGCTCCGTAACCGCTCCCTCAACCACCCGATGTTCGGCGCTGTTACGGCATATCTTTACGATTATCTTTTGGGCATCCGCCAGAAAGAGGGCTCAAAGGGCTATGATGACCTTATAATCGCTCCCGTTTTAGTGGACGAAATAAATCATCTTTCGGGCAAAAGAGTTCTTCCGAAGGGCGAAGTTTCAGTATCCTATGAAAAGAAGGATGAAAAGGTTTATTTTACAATAACCATCCCCGAAGGACAAAATGCAGAATTTATTTTGAGAGAAACAAAATCCCCCCTTTCATCGGGCGAAAACAGATTTACACTTGATTTATAAAACTTTGCGAGGTACAGCTATGTCAACTACACTTAAAACAAGAATCGAAAGCTATGATGTGACGCCAAAAGGACTTATGCGCCAGTCCACCATCTTCCGCCTTTGTCAGAGAGCTGCGGGAGACGACCTTGATAAGGTGGGCGGAAGCTTTGAAACATTAGTTTCCCACGGCCTTACCTTTGTGATTACCAAAATGGAAATTACGTATTTTGCCGATATTATTACCTATGACGAAATTGAAATTATAACATACCCGAGAGGTGTTAAAGGCCCCTCCTTTATCCGTGACTACGACATACTTAAAAATGGAGAAAGAGTTGCCTATGCCTCCTCCCACTGGGTTTTAATCGATATAGAAAAAAGAAAGTTCTGCCGCCCGGTGTCCCTTTCTTCCGTGTGCGAAATTATCCCCGATATGGATAATTTATATGAAATGGAAATGAGAAAAATCCACCCTGACTTAAGCGAAATGGAAAAAGCTGATGAGCGAAAGGTATACTATTCAAATATTGACCGAAACAACCATATGAATAACACCTTTTATCCCGACATTTTGTTTGACTATCTCCCCGATAGCTATTTAGATACCCTGAAAGGCAAAACCGTAACCGTTCAGTACAGCTCGGAAATACTCTGCGGTGAGCACTTTACTGTTTATAAAAAGGAAGAAAATGGCGCTTTTACTCTCTCTGCAAGATGCGAAAAAGAGGATAAGGACATTTTCTCCGCAATGATAACAATGTAAAAAGAAAGGCTGTGATTTTATGAGTCTGGCAAAAATGCAGAATTTTGAATCAAGATCAATTTCTCCCGAAAACTTTACCGGTGAAAAGGGAAAAGGCGGAATGGCTTTGACGGGAACAGGCGAAAACGCCGCCCGTGATCTTGGTCAGGGCTGGAAGGTTTCTCCATATATAGTGATAAAGCCCGGCGAAACCTTTCCCCTTGGTGCAATGGACGGTCCCGGCATAATAAAGCACATATGGATAACAGACAGCTGTCCCAAAAACAGAATGCTTATTATAAGAATGTACTGGGACGGAAGCGATACCCCCTCTGTTGAAGTGCCCCTGGGTGACTTTTTCGCATCTGCCGAGTATCAGCGCTATGCTCCGCTTGCATCAATTCCCGTTTGCGTAAATCCCAAAAAGGGGCTTAACTGCTACTGGGATATGCCCTTTTATAAAAACTGCCGTATAACCCTTGAAAATCTTCACTCAGAAGATGTTTCTGTATATTATCAGATTGACTATGTAGTAGGCGACATCCCAGAGGACTACGGCTATTTCCACGCCCAGTTCAGACGCGTAAATCCCCTTCCCTACAAGGAATGCTACACAATTCTTGACAATGTATCAGGCAACGGTCACTATGTAGGTACATATATGTTCTGGGGCGTAAACAACACAGGCTGGTGGGGCGAAGGCGAAATCAAGTTTTATCTTGACGGCGACAGGGAATTCCCCACAATCTGCGGCACCGGCACAGAGGATTATTTCTGCGGCTCATGGAACTTTGACATAGGCGGAAAATATCAGGAATTCTGCACGCCCTATTCAGGTATGCCCAAGGTTATAAGACCGGACGGGCTTTACAGCTCGCAGCAGCGTTTTTCACTTTACAGATGGCACATAAACGATCCTGTCTACTTTAAGAAGGATATAAAGGTTACCATTCAGGCTCTGGGCTGGAGAAGCAACAAGCGCTATCTTCCCCTTCAGGATGACATTTCATCCGTTGCCTTCTGGTATCAGGACAGCATTTGCAAAACCTTCCCGCCCTTCCCTTCAGTAGATGAGCTTGAAATTATATAAAAAAGTTGAGGCAATGCCTCAACTTTTTATTTTATCAGATTTATTACAGCTGCTTTATATCCCGGAAGTCCATCTATTATCACCTTGTTACCTTCTAAACTTGCCGAAACGCCGATGGCTTCAACCTTTGAATATTCGCCGTCCAGGAGTATTTCAGAATCAATTATCTCGTCCGTGTTCATATTAAAGAGAGCAACGGAAAGCTCTTTTTCGTCCTTACTTTTTGCCTGAATGGTATAAAGATAGGGATTTTTAAGGCAGCAGGCAGGAATATTTTTTCCGCAAAGCTCCTCTATCACTTTATAAAGCTGTGCCTGACGGTAGTAATTTTTGGAATAGTTTACATTATCTCCCGATGAAAAACCCCAAAGGCTCGAAAGGGCGTTATAGCAAAGCACATAGTATTTTATACCGTCTTCGCCACTATATATATAGCTTCCCGGAGTGTCATCCGGCATAAATTTTGTTAATACTTTCGCTTCCTTCCTGCATTCTACCTTGCAGGTCGAAACCTTTTCAAGGCCCGTTATGGTGTCTTTTGTTTCGGGATAGTATTCGCCTTCAAAGCCTCTTCCCTCATAGCTTATAAGACCTGTATCAAAACCTCGCTCATTTAGCCTTAAAGCACCCTGAATGTCCACAATAACTCCGTTTTTCATATCCTCTTTCTTTATATAGCGTGCATTTTCCCCAAAGGCAACAATCGGGTAGTCGCCCCCTTCAAAAACTGTGGGAATGCCGTTTTCCGCAAAGAATCGACCGCCTGAGGTAAAGCTCATTTTTTCAAAATTTCCGTGGCAGAAAAAGTCAGGAGCCATTTTTGATATGTCAAAGGCGGCAACCTGATGCATTTCTTCAAAAATGCTTACGCCCACACATTTTTTATCCTTGAAAAACCGCCTTATTCCTTCTCTCAGCGGATTATTTCTTGCGTGGCGTGCCACATAGCCCATTTCATAATTTACCGGCCTTGTATAGTCAAACATATATTTAAGCACACCGTCTAAATTTCCCGATGCCATAAGAGCCAGGTCGAAAAGCTCAAGATTGGCAGAACCGCACTTGTCCGTGTATCTGGGGCGGGGGTAAACATCGCCCTCGGCAAATACCTCTATGCCCTCTTTCCTGCACCAGGAAGCCTGCATACGGGTGTTTTCTATCTGCGATGTAACACGGAGTGAATTGTTGTGATAAGGCGCTCCGAAGGTTCGTACGAATGGCTCGGTATTTCCTGCAAACGCCCTTGAAAGCTCCATTACATCCGTACCGGAATAATCCCAGGTGTCCGGGGTTGTGCAAAAGCCCATTCTGATTTTCGGGTTTACCTTGTCAAGTGCTTTTCTCATTCTTCTTGCGAAATTCAGCATACTTTCACTCTGAACTTCCATCCAGAGCTTGCGGTTATTCTGATTTTCCCTTGAAAAGATGAAAGCTGCAATTTCCTCCCTCGGTATAAACTTACCGATTTTTTCGGAAAACATTTTGAGATGCTTATCACAGCAGCAGGCGGTATAAAGACTTCCCCTGAAATTAAGTCTGAAGTCATCGTCGAACATTATTATATCGGGACTTAATTTTCCAACCAGGGTAACCACTTTTTCAAAGTGAGTTAAAAACTTTTCAGAAAGCGGGCAAAAAACGCCGTTTTTAGTATCTCCGTTTGAATCGGTAATAAGGTCGAAGTTATGAGTCAGCCTTACTTCACCAAACTCGTAGCTTAAGGTAGAGCCGTGACCGATTGAGCCCATCCAGACTCCCACCTCAAAGCCTTCCTTTTTAAGCTTGTCTATGTAACAGGCTCCCTTTTCGGAGTCGGAAAAAAATTCGAAATTAGTCTGAGTGGGAGGATTAAGTCCGCACACGAAAACACGCTCTACCCCTGCCTTTTTAAACTCCTCTAAAAATATAGGGTAGCTATCCTCATTTAAGGAGCCGATACTTACCGGCACTGCAATCTTATACACAAAAAACCACTCCTTTGCCATATATTAACACAGAAAAAAATCGGTGTCAAGGAATATACTACCCTTTCTTAGTACTATATTACACCTTTACAAGAGATAGGAAAAATCTTCCGGGCAAAACATACATTAAGCCGAGGAGTTTTGACTCCTCGGCTTAAATATGATTACATTTATTTAGTTATTGTTATTTCCTGTGTTTCGCCGTTCCATGCCACATTATATCCGAGCTGTTCGGATACAAATCTTACGGGGATGAAGGTTCTTGAATCCTTTATTACAGGCACAGTTCTCAAGGTGTAACGAACATTTCCATAGGAGGGATCTTCTACAAACACCAGCTTATAGCCAATCTGAAGTGTAAGGTCAATATTCTCACCCTTAACGCCGATGGTCTGATTATCGCCGTTCCAGGAAATTTCAGCACCCATAAGCTCTAAAAGTCCTCTTAAGGGAATTAATGTTGTGCCGTTTACGATATAGGGTGCAACGTCGATGGTTTTTGACTTATCTTCGCCGTTTTCCCTGTACTTAATCTCGTTGGAGCCAACGGTAAGAACATACTTCTCGCCGTCATCTTCACCCTCGTACTGATAGAAGTCAAGCTCCGCTACACTTACACGCTTAGCGAAATATTCGTGCACGGTAAACTCGATATATCTTATCTTCATCTCTTCAGGCAGGGGGATTTTCTTTGTGGAAAGATCCTTATCCAGCACCATATCTTCTGCAACGGCCACCCAGTTTTCGTTGTCCGCACTTACCCACACGCTTGCCTTGAGCCAGCAACCGTGAAAGTCATTGGTGTCACGGGGAGTATAGGTAATTTCCTTTACCCTTTGTGCTTTTTTCATATCAACAACGAAAATTACCTCTTCACCGGTTTCAAGCTGTTCTGTCTGCCAGAAGGATTTAACGGTTCCGTCAAGTGCCTTGTCGGGAGTAGAGGTAGCCCAGCTTTCACCCTCATAGCTTATATCAAATAGCTTTTTATCAATTTTATATAAGACTCCCGCTTTTTCAATTTTCCTGAAGCTTTCATAGTCCACGGTTTCAAAGTCGGGATTTTCGCCAAGAACATTTATCTCAGCCAATGTGCCGTAGCCGCCCACCGCAGAGGTTATTTCAACTCTTATCTTAGATGCCTTTATGTTTGAAAGGAAGAAAATTTCCTTATCGCCCACGCTCTGCTCAAAATAAACATTTTCCTTTATGAGCTTAAGCTCATCCCCGCTTTTTTCTGCCGCATAGAGGTTTGCAATGATAAAGTTTCCGTTCAACGAATCCTGTCTGGGTGTTAAGTTAACACCTGATATGGTTTTTGCAAGACCGAAGTCGATGTCTATGTTATAGGGAGGATTATCGTGGCCGACAACTGCGCCGTCCTTCGCCTCATACTTTGAGTGCCAGTAGGTTTTCTTGTCTCCGTCAAGGGCAAGCTGAATGCCATGGCTTCCCATTGTGGAGTTAACCTTAATATCCCAGGTCCCTCTTGCAAGATAAGGAATGCCTGTTCTTGACTCGCCTTCGTAAACGGCCGTATTATCTGCCTTTCCGTCCTTTAAGAACTCAATTTCAGCGGCAGAGCCGAAGTTTGCAATTCCGCCCGTTATTTCAATTTCAATAGCCTTCATCTTTTTATTGCCCCAGGTTGCTGATTCGGGCTTGTTGTTTTTGACAACAGACGTATAATTTGTGAAGTTTCCTACATAAATTTTCTCAAAGCTTACGCCGTCGGCAGAGCCCTTTATGTTGTAGGATGAAATTGTTCCTACCGCGTTATCGGTTCTGGGGGTATAAATCCAGCCCGACACATCAATCGCTTCGGAAAATTCAACCCTTATGGTGAAAGGAAGAGGGTCACTATACGTAATGGTTGAGCCTTCTGCCGTATACTTTGAATGCCAGTGGGTTGATTTGTCGCCGTCAAATGCCTTGGCAACAGGGGTAAATTCGCTGGATGCTGTAATTTTCCAGTCTGCGCCTCTGGGAATTTTAGTTCCCGAATAGGATGCTTCGGAAGAAGCCTCAGCGGCTCCTTTTTTTGTATAGAACTCAATTTCCGCTGCTGTACCAAATCCTGAAATTGATGTGACAATTTCAATTTTCATTGCCTTCATACTTGTCTTCGGAAAGAAATCATCCGAAGGCTTTGCATCCTTTGCGGGGCCTTCCACATAGGGGAATTTGCCTGTGTGAATTTTTTCAAAATTCACACCGTCCTTCGATGCATAAAGGTTGTAGGTTTTAGCTGTTCCCGTTCCGTTATCGGTTCTCGGGGTGTAGCGCCAGCCTTCGATTTCCACGGTTTTACCGAAGTCAACCGTTATGGTGTGGGGGCATTCTTCCTTGCTTACGATTTTTGTTCCCTCTGCCTTGTATGCCGAATGCCAGTAAGTTGACTTGTCCCCGTCAAAGGCTTTCCCTGCGGCGTTTCCGGTGCTGAAAGCACTTGATGCACTTATATTCCATGTGCCGTCGTTTTTAAGAAGCTCTCCTGCTAAGGCTGTGCTTGCAGCGGGTGCTTCAGCTTCGGGTGCAGTTGCACTCTGTTCCTTAAAGGCTTCGCCGTTTTCGATTGCAGTTCCGCTTGTTCCCTTTAAGAACTCAATCTCCGCCGCAGTTCCGTAGCCGCCGCGGCTATTTGTTACCTCGATTTTTATGGCTTTCATGGTGTATGCACCCCAGGAAGCCTCGGAAGGAGTAAACTCCGCCTTTGTCTTGGTTTCATAATCAAAGGTGCCGGTAAATATTTTATTGAAGTTTTCTCCGTCCTTTGAAGCATAGATATTATACGCCAAAACCGTTCCTGTTTCATTATCCTTACGAGGTGTGTAACGCCAGCCGGAAATTTCGGTATCCTTGCCGAAATTAATTGTGATAACGTGGGGGCATTCGTCGTGGCTTAAAATTTTGCTGCCTTCTGCCTTGTAGTTTGAGTGCCAATTGGTGGATAAATCACCGTCGAAAGCATTTTTAATGCTTGTGCCTGTCTGGCTTGTAACAGAAATTTCCCAGGAGGAATCAAAGGGAACAGCTTCCGATGCACTTACAGCCATGCACATGGACATAACCATAAGAAGAGAAAGTAAAATTGCAAATATTTTCTTCATTATCTCATCCTCCTTTTAGTTTAAGTGGGAAAGCACACTGTTTACATTAGCTTCCGGTGCGCCCGACTTACTTACAGTGTAAATTCCGTTTCCGAGACTCTTAACTTCCCAGCCGTAGCAGTCGGAAATCAAGGTAAGGGGAATCATAAATCTTCCGTTTTCGTAAACAACGGGAGCTGTCAGAGTTTTTGCAACGCCGTTTACTCTTACCTCATTTGAGCCAAGAACTGAGTATGTAAAGGTGTTATTTACGATTTCCTTTTTGTCAGCATTCAAATCATAGTGATAGGTGTAGAAGGTGTTGTTTGCGCTGTCATATTCTGTCTTGGAATGACCGTATTCCATAATTTCATTATACGCATCCTCGGGAACATAGAGTGTTCCGTTCATTTCAACGGGAGCTACTCTTATGTCGGACTCGAGTGTATATCTCTTTGCTCCGCAGGCGATTAACTTGGGACTTCCTGCCTTTAATACGGAGGTAGATGTTTCCTTAAGAGCCTTTCTGTCTGCATCGGCTAATGCCGTCTGCTCAATTTCGGTAAAGAGATAGTTAAGCTTTCCGTAAGGAGCAACGCTGCCGTCTGAATAGAAATTCAAGTAATCGCTCGATACATCAACAGAGTCAGACCACTTAAGCTCCAAGTCAACCACGCCTGTTTCACCGATTACGCTTCTGGGAATTGCAAGCTGCATCATATTACCCTTTATTGTGTAATTTACATTTGCAACATTTGTTTTTCCAAAGGGTCCGTCGCCAAACATTGATACAACGCCCTTTTCTATGATATAGTCATAGCCTTCCCAGCCAGTAGCATAGTTTCTGTCGGTATTTAAGTAGAGCGTCATAAAGTTTTCGGAATCACGGATATCCTTTTCACACTCTGCCATAAAGTAGATGTTATCTTTATCAAAGGTTGCCTTTGCACCCTTAATAGAGTTTACCACGGTTGTGGTATAGTGCCATTTCTCGCCGTTTCCTTTGTGCTTTCCGTAACCGTCGGCATCTCTTTCATAGTCCTGATATGCATTTACGAAGTAAGGGCCAACCTCTGCCCACTGACTTGCATCACCCGCAAGATCAATGGTCTTCATACCGAAGGCAACAGGTGCCTTTCTCGCACCCTTATACTTTCTTACAAGGTCGATTAACATATTGTAGCAATCGTCCTTTAAGGGACCGCGGTTAGGCTCAAAGTCACGGCTGTTTTCATAGTCGAAAAGGTCAACAAAAGCGTTTTTGTTTCTGCCGTAGGATTCAAAGCGGATTGCATCCCATTCGTTCCATCCGTCAATCATCATAAATTCGGGATCGGCGTCAAGCGCAAATGCCGCCTGCTCACGGAAGAAGTATGCTTCTCTCATACCCTTGTCGGTATAGTCTTCGCCGAAGGCTTCGGAAAACGCTCTTCCCTTGCAGTATTCGGAAGAGAATGCGCCAACCTCTTTCTGTCCGTAAATTGTGGACTGATTGATTCCAACGCCCACAGCGACATAGCCCACTCTTCCCGTTTCGGGATTCACATCACGGAGAGTCTGGGGGAAGTTTTCAAGCCACATCCACTCATCTATCTTTGCTTCGCCGTTTCTGGGACCGTTGTACTTAACATTGAAAAGAGAATCTATTTCCGTAAAGAGTGCCTTTTCGGCATCTGTCTTCATAGCAGACTCATAGTTTTTATAATCCGCCCAGCCGTAAAGGAGCGGCGCGCCGTCCTTATAGTACCAGATGTCGGTATAGTCGTTTTCAACAAAGCAGGTATAGTAAAGTGCCGAAACCGCTCTTGCCGCATTGTCCGGTAAAACTCCGAGATTAAGCATAACACAGAGCTTGGGTGCGTCAACGCCCGTAGATTTAGCATCACGAAGTGCTTGTGCCAAAGTGTGAATTGTTGTCTGATATGTATTTCCGCCGTTTGAATAGTCAAGGAACAAGGAATCAACCCCTGCTATTGCAAACATTTCCGCGTGCTTACGGTAGGTCCAGTAGTCAAAGGAATCATAAAAGCCGAAAACGGGCTCGCCCCAGAAGTATTTACCCTGAATATCCCACGCCTTGTGGAAATAATCCTCTCTTGATCCGGGATTTGCCGCAATGATTTCGGGAATTACTGCCGCGTTTCTGTTGGAAGAATCCACTCTCCAGTTCCAGTAAAGCATACCAACCTCGCGAAGGCCTTCCTTTACGCCGCCAACCTCTTCATAGGTGGCAACGGCTCTTCCGAAATTGTCAACTCCAACCCAGGTATCGGAATAGAGGTCAATTACTTTTGAATCGTCAACCTTTGCAGAGGTCACATCCTTTGTAACCTTTTCTTCCGACAAGGTAATTTCCTTTATTGCGATATAGTTTGTCGTGCCGTTTCCGTATAAACTGTAAAAATAAAGGTCGTGAACACCCGTCACAGGCTCGATTGCCGCCTTTACGGTTACATCGGTGTTTTCAAAGTCGGGCATTATGGTAAGGTTACCGATAATTTTGCCGTTTTCGGGCGAATCTATCATAATAAGATAGGTGTCGCCGTTGTTTCCGCCTGAAACATAGAGGGTATTGTTAAGCTTCATACTTACGGAATTCATTCCCGTAAGGTCAACGCCCTTAAATCCGAAGCTGTCGCCACGGCTAAGCCCCCTTATAAAAGCGTCATTTGCATCAAAGCTGCCGTTTTTAATTGAAATATCTCCAACCTTTAACGCAGCATCTTTGGCAAAAACACTCATACAGGATAAAACCATAATGAGCGAAAGTGCCAGACATAAGATTTTTTTCATATTTGTTTCCTCCTTTTACATTTCAAGTATATATAAATTTCCACAGACGTCGCTGTAGAGCAGCGCTCCATCATGGAAATCTATCATTTCCGCCTCCGCTTCCATTCCGAGGGTACGGAAGTCAAGAAATTCAACTTGCTTTTTCTTTTTAACATCAATTATGCGAAGTGCGGGGAAGTTTACCTTATCCCCCGTAAAGCCTTCGACGGAGTAAATTTTGCCGTCATTAAAGCATCCGCCCTGGATAAAGCGGTGGCGCTCCGTATCAAAATATTCTTTAATATCTTCTTTCTTTAAGACAACCTTTTTTATGCCGTATTTTTCGTCAATTTCTCCGTCCGTTATTTTTGGCATATCAAAGGCAAAATATCTTGTCAAATTATCGCCGTCCTTCATGGTGTAGCCGTAATAAAGCTTTTGCTCTCTGTCAATTACAAAGTTTCCGTAGGGGCGTATGTCACTTCTTTCGCCCGATGATTTCCAGACTTCATCCTCTGCAAAATCAATTGTAATCATCTGCAGGAGCGTTGTTTTGAAGCTTTCCCCATCCCGCTCCAATCTGTATACAAGGCTTGTTCCCTTAAGTGGATTTTCAGAGGCAGCATAGTTATTGTATATGTTTGAATAAAGCAGCGGAAACTCGTCATCGGGAGAATAATATTCGCATCCGAAATTTACCGCATTGGAGTGAGGCACTATTTCCTCCGCCCTGTCAAGATAAAAAGATGCAATGGCAGTAAGCTCTTTTGGCTTCTCTGCCGATTTGTCAACCTTTGTAAGATCATAAACACCGCAGTGTCCCCTGGAGTTAAAACGGAAAAGAAGGTCAGAGAAGATGGCTCCGTCCTGATCGCCGCATATTTTTGCGATATGCCTTATTTTCATAAAAAACACCTCCTTATTATATTATAAGGGATAACCAGGCTTTTTTCAACAGCATTTTCTTATATAAAACCAACAACTTTTTGTATAAAACGAACATTTGCCGTATACAAAAACTTTTTCCTTCGGCGTATTTAATTTTATGCATATTTTTTATTGAAAACAGCAAAAAAAAGTGTTATACTTGAAAAAAGCAAATAAGAAAGGGCTGATTTATATGACCATTAAAATAGGTATCGCAGGCTACGGCAACTTAGGCAGAGGCGTTGAGTGTGCCGTTATGCAAAATCCCGATATGTCCCTTTACGGAGTTTTCTCAAGAAGAAATCCCGAAACGGTGAAAACCTTGACGGGCGCTCCCGTTTATTCTATGGACGACATTTTATCCCATAAGGGTAAAATTGACGTTCTTATAATCTGCGGCGGAAGTGCAACCGACCTTCCGGAGCAGACACCATACCTTGCAAAGCACTTTAACGTAATTGACAGCTTTGACAACCACGCAAATATCCCCCGCCATTTTGCCAATGTCGATGCATCGGCAAAGGAAGGCGCTACCCTTTCAATGATTTCCGTCGGCTGGGATCCCGGAATGTTTTCCATTAACCGTTTATATGCAGAGGCAATCCTTCCCGAAGGCAAGGATTATACCTTCTGGGGCAAGGGCGTAAGCCAGGGCCATTCCGACGCGGTAAGAAGAATCGACGGCGTTATTGATGCAAGACAGTACACAATTCCCGTTGAGAGCGCATTAAACGGTGCAAGAAGCGGCGAAAATCCCGACCTTGAAACAAGAGACAAGCACGAGCGTGAAGTGTTTGTAGTGGCAGAAGAAGGTGCTGATTTGGCACGAATCGAAAACGAAATCAAGACTATGCCCAACTACTTTGAACCCTATAACACCACCGTTCACTTTATCACTATGGATGAAATGAAGAAAAACCACGCATCCCTTCCCCACGGCGGATTTGTTATAAGAAGCGGAAAGACAGGGCTTTCAAAGGAAAATAATCAGATTATTGAATACAGCTTAAAGCTTGATTCCAACCCCGAATTCACCTCCTCCGTCCTTGTTTGCTACGCAAGAGCGGTGTACCGTATGAGAAACGAAGGAATGACAGGCTGTAAGACCGTTTTTGATGTAGCTCCTTCCTATCTTTCTCCCAAGACAAACGGGGAAATAATTTCTCACCTTTTATAAGGAGGGTTATATGAAGGTTTTAAGGTTTACCGATTCACCCATAAAGGTTTTCGGCGTTCCGTTTTTTCGTGAAAACCAAAGGCTTGAAAGGCTTCCCGACAGCATAATAAAGGAGCTTCCTAACCTTTCGCACCTGGGCAAAAGATGCCCGGGAGCACGTCTTTGCTTTCGCACCGATGCCGAAAGCTTTGATGTTAAGATAACTCTTAAAACTCTTTCTCCCGATATCGGTATGAGCATTTACGCCTGCCAGAGTGCGGCGGTTTTAACGGGAAACCGAAAAAGCTTTCGCTTTGAGGGACTTATTTTCCCGCCCGACTATAACACGAAAACCTTTGGGAGAACCGTAAGAAAAAGTGCCGCCATGGAGGATGTTACAATTTTTCTTCCGAGAAACGAAGTAATAGATGACCTCTCGCTTTCCTTCCCCGATGAAGCGGTGATTTTAGCTCCCACACCCTACGATTACGGACCTGTCCTCTTTTACGGTTCTTCAATTACCGAGGGCGGATGCTGTCAGAATATATTTAACAGCTACAATGCCATTTTGTCAAACCGCTTAAATATGGACTATTACAATTTCGGCTTTTCGGGAAATGCAAAGGGCGAGCTTATTATGGCGGATTATATAAACACCATCCCGATGAAGGCATTTATTTATGACTATGACCATAACGCTCCGACTCCCGGACATTTAAGGGAAACTCACGAGCCGTTTTTCCTTCGCATTCGCGAAAAAAATCCCGACCTTCCGGTTATTATGATGACTCGTCCCGGTAAAACCGATTTATATGACGAACGTCGTGCAATCGTTAAGGCGACCTACGAAAACGCCCTTTCCCGCGGGGATAAAAACGTATATTTCATAGACGGGCAGACCTTTTTCGGAGAAGATGACCGTAACCTTTGCACCGCCGACAACATTCATCCCAATGACCTGGGCTTTTACCGTATGGCAAACGTAATTGAGCCTGTCCTAAAAAAAGCACTCGGCATACAATTATAATAACACCGCCAAATGATTTTGTCTTTGCACAAAATTAAAAAACTATAACACAAAATTAAAAAATTTATATATAAAGGAGATAGCTATGGTAAAGCATATTATCGTATGGACACTTAAAGAAATGTCCGATGAAGAAAAGATTAAGGTTAAAAAGGGCATTAAGGAAAACTTAGAAGCCCTTAAGGGAAAAATCCCCGGCCTTTTTGAAATCACCGTTCACACGGAGGCTCTTCCCTCATCAAATGCCGATCTGATTCTTGATTCAACCTTCCTTGATGAAGCATCCTTAAAGGGCTATGCGGTGCATCCCGACCACGTTTATGCGGCAGACACCTTCGTACGCCCCAATGTTCAGATAAGAAGCTGTATAGACTACGAAATATAAAAACTGTTAAAAACACCGCAAGGCTTTGCCTTACGGTGTTTTAGTTTTAATCAGCGTTCTTCTTTAAGCTCTGCTGTACCTGTCATTCTGAGTGGAGCGTCAGCGACCGAAGAATCTCTGTTCAACCGGTGCAGGAAACAGAGATCCTTCACTGCGTTCAGGATGACAGCGGGGTGGTTTAGGATGACAGCGGGGTGGTTCAGGATGACAGCGGGGTGGTTCAGGATGACAGCGGGGTGGTTCAGGATGACAGCGGGGTGGTTCAGGATGACAGCGGGGTGGTTCAGGATGACAGCGGGGTGGTTCAGGATGACATTGAGTTTAGTTTATGATGATGTTGAATTTAGCTCAGGATACATCAGGTTCAATTTCGCATAACATTGCGTTTTGTCCCCGGTGTGCTTTTTGACTATATCGGTAATTTGTAAAGCAGTTCCCGTTACAGCAGAGTTACAAAAAAACTCCGAGGCTTAGCCTCGGAGTTTTTCAATTATTTACCTAAGTTTAAGAGTCTCTGAAGCATTGTAACTGCTTCTGCCTTTGTAGCATTAGACTTGGGACCGAATGTACCATCGGGATAACCGTTGATAATTCCCTTGTCAGCTGCCCAGTTAACCTGGTAGTTTGCATATGTTGCAATTTCTGCCTGGTCAGCAAAGCCTGCTTCCTTGGTAATTGTCCAATCGTGACCCATAAGAGTTGCATAACGGTAAATCATTGTAGCCATCTGCTCACGTGTGATGTTCTCATAAGGAGCAAAGGTGGTTTCTGATGTACCCTGTGTGATTCCGCTCTTAACTGCCCAAGCTACTGCATTTGTGAACCAGTCGCCAACGTTAACGTCGGTGAAGTTGTGTGCACCGTCAGTAGTCTGACCGGACATTAAGTAGAGAATCTGACAGAATTCAGCTCTTGTAATGCTCTTGTCGGGCTCAAACTTGCCGTCTGCTGTACCGTTTACAAGGTAAGCTACATACATTTCACCGATGGTCTTTTCACCCCAGTGACCTGCGATGTCAGAAAGCTCGCTTGCGCTTCTTACTCTTCTGTAATAGGGATAAAGTGTTACGTTTTCGATTACACCGGTATTTGCATAAGGTACTGTAAATGCCTCGTCAAGATACCAGCCGATGAAGTCGTAGCCTTCCTTAGCAGCGGGATCTGCGATTATTGTGCCGGTTGCAGCCTTCTGAGTGCCGATACCAACCAATGTGATTGTGTGCTGGTTAACATTTGCACCTGTTCCAACGCCGCCACCGATAAGACCTGTGCCGGAGGAAGAAGATCCGCCGCCACCGCCAACGGAAGGTCTCTTTGTACCTTCGTCATCGCCGCCGGATTCCTTAGCTTCCCAAACTGCTGTGAATGTTACATCCTCAGCAACCATTGTAAATCTTGCGCCTGCCTTATAGGTTTCGCCGTCGCTGGAAGCTTCCCAACCAACGAACTTGCTGCCTGTAAGCTTTAACTTGCTTTCGGGTAACTTGAAGGTTTCGCCTTCTGTGTAAAGGTCTGCTTCGGGAAGTGTTCCTGTAGCACCGTTTACATCCTCGTATGTTACGGCGAATACGTCAACGCCTGCAGCAACTGCGAGGATTTCGATGTCACCCTTTACGTTCTTAACAACGATTTCACCTGTAGCTGAATCGTAGGTGTAGTCCTGACCTTCCTTAAGTTCAGCACCGTCCATTACAACGGTGATTTCTTCGGGAAGCTCTTCTCCCTCTTCGGGAACAAGAGTGATTTCAGCATTTTCACCGTAAGGTACCTTTGTTTCTTCGATTTCTGCTTCGAGCTTCTTAACGTCAGCTGTAATCTTTGCATAACCTGCTTCGATTGCAGCAAATTCAACTGTTACTGTTGCATCGCCGAAGAGATCGTCGATTTCATATTCCTGAGATGCAGAACCTGTGTAGGTAATGTCACCTGTAAGGAGATTTTCTGTTACAACCTTTTCGGTGAATGTGATTTCGCCGATTGAGCAATGGCTGTTTCCTGCTGTGAAGGTTGAGTAAATTTCAAACTTGATACCGTCGATATAGCCTACATCTGCAAGAGCTATCATATCGGTTATATCATTCTGATTTGTGTTGCCTTCTGCAAGAAGTACATCGTAGTTTTCGCCACCGTCTGTTGTTGCCCAAACCTTATAATCCTTAACCTTCTGTCCCGGATAGTAAGCTGTACCGTCAGTATTCATTCTTCTTGTATGAGTCATTTCGGAAATCATCATAGGCTCATCAAAGAGAGCTGTGATCCAGTAAGGACCGTCGGAAAGCAGATGAGTGGGGTTGGGAGAACCGGTTGTCTTTGTTTCGTATTCGGAATGCCAATAGGTTTTGTCATTTCCGTCAAATGCTTTGGTTACGGGTTCCATTGCATTTGTTGCAGCAAATTCCCAATCCTTCTTGTCGGTAACGCGAACATACTTAACGTCATCTTCGCCCTTACCTTCAAGTGTCCAGCCAGCGGGCTCATAGCCTGCTGCGCCTTCAGCTACGAATACAAGGTTTTCGTGTCTTCCTACCATGGAGCCTGATGCAACTTCTTCTTCAACCTCTTCGCCTGTTGCCATATCAGTGTATCTTACAACAGCCTTGAGTGTTCCGTTTTCGCCTGCAGAATAGTTTACTTCATATTCTTCAGCTTCAGCAATTGTTACGGGAACGAGTATGTCCTTACCTACGGCAAAGCCTACGGAAAGAACTATTTCGTCACCTACATTGTAACCGCCGTCGATGAAGAAGTACTTGGAAATTGTGAAGGATTCTTCGTCGCAGAAGTAGTAAGCGGAATTTACGGGTACTAAAACGTCTTCTCCGTCTTCTTCTGTTACGATAGAGATTGTGCCGAGTGTGATGGAGTCATTCCATTCAACATTGAATGTAAGGTCTTCAAGTGTTGCCAGGCTGTATGTTGCTGAGCCGGGCTTGATGTCTGCTGCTTTAAGGTCTGCATTTGCGCTGGAAGGCTCATAGAGACAGATTTCTTCAAGACCTATGGGCTGCCATGCACCGTTCTTGGTGGGATATACTCTTACATATCTTGCACTTACATTTGTGGGAACGCCGTCAACGATAAACTTCATATCGTCAAATGCGTTTCTGTTGTAGTTAAGGCTGTCAAGGTTTCCTGCACCGAAGGTCTGGATATCGGACTTAACCCAGTTAATACCGTCGTTGGAAACTGCCATATAACCTTCCTTGATGGTTGTGAAGTACTGTCTTACACCGCCGTCAGCCCAGATTCTGTGGTAGAGTCTTACACCGGAGAACTCGTGAGGAATCTTATAGTCAACCTCGAAGTAACCGGGAGCATCGTTCCAGATTGCACTTGTGCCGCTGGGGCTGTAAATCATAAATGTATCGTCGTGCGTTAATGCTGTATGAGCCCAGTCGCTGTTGGTAAGTGCCGATCCGTCAGACTTGGTTGTTACCTTTCTGTTGGTGATTGTAGCGATATTACCGCTTGCAACACCGGAAACGATTCTTGCTTCGTGATCGAAGTGGTAAGGTGTTACTTCCTGGGGGAACATCTTCTTGGAGAAGTCCATATACTTAACAGTAACGGATCCAACCTTACCTGTGGAGGTTTCGATTGCAAGAACTACATCGCCTTCAGTTGTAATTGTATTAAGAGCAGCTGCCTTAATTACGATTGTATCTGTTTCAGCATCATACTCATACTGAGAAGCTGTAAGTGTTGTAGAACCAAGAACAACCTTGGAGATTGTTGTATCGCCGATATCCTCGATGGAAATTTCGATTTCCTCATCTGTTGCATTAATGTCCTTCTTAACAGTCGCATCGCTTAATACTGCGAGAGCGGGCTTTATGAAGTGAATTGTATCAGCAGTGGGATAGTTTGCACCGGTGATATTGATTCTGATGTAACGGAAGTTGGAATTCTGGTTAAACTTCATTACATAAGCACCTGCAGCACCTGCAGCCTTGCCTGTGTAAAGTTCGGTCCATGTTGCATAGTCATCAGAACCGGAAATTGTTACACTGGGCCAGTCAGCAGAGTTTGCACGGGACTGATAACGGATACCGCCAACTTCTTTCACGTCTGTTCCCATATCAACATCGATATAGTGATTCTTGGTATCGGGAGTTGCACTTCCGTTTACAGAAGTATATGCACCGTGATAGTTCTGTACGTGCTGTCTGTTATAAGCAGCCTTAACGAAGGTGTTTACGGGATGCAATCCGGGATTTGCCGCATTGTTTCTTACCTTCCATGTAGCACCTGTTACAACTTCGTCAGCAAGGAATGTTGTTGTAACATCAGAGCTTACCTGATACCACTGGGCATAAATCTTAACTGTGTATTCCTTTGTTGTGTTATCTTCAAAGGTTACTGTAACGGGCTGTTCATAACCAACAGTCTCGTCAGCACTGAGCTTTGCGAAAACATCTGCCGCGGGCTTGAAGTGGTATCTCAAAATTGTGATTTCTGTGGGATTCTGTGCGAATTCAACAGCTGTTTCACCAACAGAAACACTCTTTGCAGTCTTGCCTGTTGCATTTGTGAGGGTAAGTGTTCCGGAACCGTTGTAGTCAGTTCCGCTTGTCAGCCAGTATTCTGCAACGGAAAGGTCTTTTACGATTAACTTAACCTTTGCAGTTTCGCCGGATTCGAAGGAGATTTCAGCTTCGTATTCGCCGACTTCAAGGCTTTCAAGGTAAGATGCCTTGAAGGTGATGCCCTTAGTTCCGTCAAGAACATAGTCTGTATCAGCAGTGATTGTATCAGAGCCAACCTTTACGCCTGTTACGGCATAGGTGTTGTCAGAGTTGAATGTTCTTGTTGCATCTTCGATATCTTCGGAAAGGTCAACATTGATGTCGCCGCCGACTACTCTTGTGGAAGCAGCGATGAATACGATTTCATGAGTGAACATAAAGCCGTGTGAATTCATCTGCTGATAACTATCAACGTCAACTCTTGCATAACGGTAGTTTGCATTGTCCTGAAGGTTAACCTGTGCTGTCTTTGAGTTGTTGCCGGAAATGCTTCCGAGCTTAGTCCATGTAACAAGGTCATTTGAACCGTAGAGGCTTACATCTACCATATTGTAGGACTTATCTGTGATGCGTACGCCGGCAAACTTTGTTGCATTGCCAAAGTCAACCCATGTGGAGTAGGGACCTACTGCACGGGCAAAGTGCTGTTCGCCCTTTTCTGCACCTGTTTCATCATAATATGTTGATGTCCAGGAGTTGGAGTTTGTAGCATCGCCGTAGTTACCGTTGAACCAGTTTGCAGCTGCGTGTGCAAGGGATGCACCGCCGTTTACTGTTACCTGCCAGCCTGTGGGTGTGATTCCGTCAGCATCTGCTGCTGCAAGAGCACCGTTTACTGCTCTCCAGGTATAGTTTGCATTAAGAACGATTTCCTTGGTTGTGCCGTCGGAAAGAGATACTTCAACAACGTGCTTTCCGGGGCCGTTATTTGTGATTTCACGAACGAAGAAGCCGTTGAAGGTGTTTTCTGTTACTTCGTCACCTACTGCGATGCCGAGAGTAGCATTTGCTCTTCTGAACTTCATATAGTTGCCGCCGTTATTGTGGCTTGTGATACTGTTCTGAGTGGATGAGTAGAGCCACATTCTGTATTCTTCGCTCTTATAGTAGTTACCGCCGAGGGTAAGTGTGATTGTGCCGTCACCGTTTGTTACAGCCTTCCACTCGTCAGCAGCGTTTGTAACTTCTTCACCGTTATACTTAACGCCTGTAACTGTTACATCGTTAGCAGCTGTGTAAAGCTTGTATTCAAGTGTTGCATAACCAAGCTTACCGCTTGCAGAATCGGTAGGATCAATGCTTCTTACAAGACCTGCTAAAGCTGCTTCTGCCTTTTTAAGGTCTGCAATATTGATTGTTGCCTTATCTGTATCAGAAAGAGATTCGTAAATTTCACGAAGCTCTGCTACTGCTTCAGCATCGTCAGTTGTTACTTCGGAAGCGGGAAGCTCCGCAATCATGTTGTTGAGCTCGGTTCCTGCAAGTGCAAGCCAAGCAGCTTCTGCAGATGTAAGCACATCATAGTTTTCTACTGCTGCCTGAACAGCGGGAGCTAATGCATCGTATGCCTTACGAGCAGCATCGATTGCAGTTTTGCTTTCCATTGTTACGGGTGTGCCGATTGCATTAATTAAGGTTTCAACAGCTTCAGCCTGAGCTGCGAGTGCTGCTGTGATTTCTGTAGGAGTCTTTGTTTCAACGCCTGCTACGGGATTAAGAAGTCTTACTTCTTCAAGTCCCCAGTGACCGGAATTTGTTGCAGTACACTCAATTCTTACATAACGTGCTTTTACGTTGTATGCTGTGCCGCCAAACTTAACGGGAAGTGTTGTACTTCTTGCAGAATCAACTGAGAATGTGTCTGCCTGAACCCAGTTGATTCCGTCTTCGGAAACATATACATTACCCTTTGTGAAGTATGCGGCGGAGTTCTGTCTTCCGTAAACGCGTACGCCGGAGAAATCAGCAACATAGCCAAGGTCATAATCGATGTAGGTCTTCTTGTAGTTGTAGCCAGCTTCCATTCCGCCCTTATAGCCACCTATGCACCAGTCAAAGCATACCTGGAATGCACGTCCTGCACCATCGGTTCCGCCGATTTCCTGGTAATAAGCAGCATCAAGAATGACGCCGTCTATCAAAGTACCTTTGCCAAGGTTTGAGTAGGTAGAAGTAAGGTCGGTAACTGTATTATCAGCTTTTACGCCATATGCCTTGGTTGTACCGATGGGATATTCCATATTAACTTCATCTGTACCGAGTGCTACCTTGAGAGCAACGGGCTTTAATACCTGAAGCTCTGTAATGTTTGTATAGGATGTATTTCCGTCAATGCCGGAAACAACGATAAACTTAATACCCTTGAACTTGTTGTTTCTTCCCTGTGCGAGATAAGCTTCCTTATATTCTTCCTTGGTTCCGGAAGTGAAGCCAAGCTTTGTTTCGCCAAGAATGTCAACCCATGTTGTTCCGTCGTAAGTTCCCTGCATCTTTATCACATTGGGAGATGCACCGCCGCCACCTTCAGTTCTGGGGAATACTCTTACGCCGCCAACCTCTGTAAGCTTATCAAATATAATAGTTACGGTTGTGTCTTCATCTGTATAGATATGATCTGCCACATTTGCAATTGAGTGCCAGCAGTTACCCATATTTCCGTAAACAGTACCGTCGTAAAGCTTATCTACTCCGTAAGAACCGGAGGAACCATATTCACTTCCTACTGTCCATGTCCAGTCTGTGGGATTTTTGTAGTAGTCATCAAGTGCATCCAAAGCGCTCTTTGTCGCTTCCTCAAATTCAGCAACGGTAAGAGCCTCCTTGCCCTCAACGGGATCGATAAGTCTTAATTCGGATACGGACCAGTGCTCATTTGTATCTGCTCCGCCTGTCTGAACTGCTTCAAGCTTGATATAACGTGCTTTGATGTTTTCATTTACACCCTGTGCAAGAGCCTTTGCATCGAAGAATAAATCGGTGCCGGCACCTTCTGAAAGCTCAGCCTGTACCCAATCAGTTCCGTTGTCGGATACATAGAGATAACCCTTTGTAACGGACTGCGTGTTCCATACATTACCTTCAGCATTCTTTCTTGCGTATGCTCTGATACCGGAGAAGGTCTGCTCTGCACCAAGGTCAACTATAAGCCATGCAGTCTTTGAATCTGCAGGATAAATTGCATAGTTTATTTCAGCATGGTTGTTTGCTTCGGGAAGGATATTGTCCGTAAGTTTACCAAGGTTTGCCATGGTCTTTCCTGCTGTGGAGCCACTCTCAATCTTCCATAAGGGATAGGTTGTAAAGTCATCATCCTGGAAGGGTGATGTGTACTCTACGGGCTTTAATATCTGAAGCTCAACAATGTTGGTGTGAGCGGTTGTGCTTCCGCTTAAGTTCTTTTCAACGATGTAGCGGATACCCATAAACTTATTGTTAAGATCGCCGCTTAAGAGGTTTGTGCCCTGCCATACACCGTCGTCTGTTGTAGCGTCATCATCTGTGCCGCCCTTAAGGCCTGTGCTTAAATCGTCAGCAGCAACGAACCAGTTTTCACCGTCATAGGTTGCTTCAATTCTTACAACGCCGGGGTTACCGCCATACTGACGGTTATTGTTTGTGGAGTCGTGACGACCGTAAACTCTGAAACCGCCAACATCAATTGCGGTTTTGAACATTACCGTAATTGTTCTCTGCGCTTCTGTAACGGGGCTTGTTGCAGAAGAATGCCAGTAGCTGCCGTTATCGTCCGCACCAATTGTTCCGTCAGCCTTAACGTTGTCTGTAACACCGTCAAATGCATCTGTAACGGGAGAACCTGCGTTCCATTCGGAGCCTGCTTCCATAGAATCGAAGTACTTGGAAGGATCGTAATAATCAAGAGAATCTTCGGGAATTACAACTGAAGCTTCTGTCTTTTCCTTGAAGCCTGTAACTGTCACTGTATCAAGAGAGTCATTTTCCTTTACAAGTAAAAGCTCCTGAACAGACCAGTGTGCGCCGTTTGTCTGGCTTGTTTCTACCTTTATATAACGTGCAGTTACGTTATAAGCTGTTCCCTTTGCCTTTAAGGGTGCTTCCATATATACATCATCTGTGGATGCATACTTTGACATATTGGAGCCGTTTCCGGGCACGCCGAGGGCTTCATCAAACGCCTTACCAACCTGTGTCCATGTATCGGTGTACTCTTCTGCCGCTACCCAGGTGCTTCCGTCGTCGGAAACATAGATTGTGGCATTCTTCATGGACTGGTTGGGCTGTCCCCAACGACCGAAGAGACGTACAGCGGAGAAGGTGTATGCCTTACCAAGGTCAATTTCCATCCACGCCTTGTCGCCCTCAGCCTTGAAGATATTGTTCATCTCCATATGAGGATCGCCGCTTGCAGCACCTGTGTAGGGATTATAATAACCTTCAGCTTCGTTTACGAACTGATAGATAGTCTTATCAAAGAGACCGCCGAGAGGTCCGCCTGTTACGCCCTGAGTGGAGTTTCTTGCAACAACTGCGGGAGTTGTATCAAACCAGATAACATCTTCCTCATAAGCATAACCCTTCTTGGGCTTTAATACCTGAAGCTCACAGAAGCAGGTGTGTTTGTCTGTTGCATTGGATATATTTTTATCAACCTGGAACTTAACAGCCTTGTATGCAACGCCTGTCTGAACTAAAAGTTCAACACTCTGTTCTGTAGTGCTGTATGTGATTTCAGTGCTGGGAAGAATTTCTTTAAATGTCGTTCCGTCAGTAGATGCAAGAACAGTTACCATTTTTGGATTTCCGCCCTTGTTATCAAAACGGGGGAATATTCTGAAGCCGCCGATTTTCTGTGCTTCAGTAAATGTAACTGTAACAGTTCTGTTTTCTGCTGTTGCACCCGCTGTGGGACTTGTATGCCAGTATGCACCGTCATCTGTTGTAGCGGTTGTTGCCTGCCATATGCCGTCGAAAAGGTTACCAACGGGTTTCCAGTCGCCGCCATAGCCGGAGGGGCTTGTTGCTGTAAACCAAGCACTCTGGAGGTAATAATCTCTCTTGGCTTCTGCAAGAGCGGGATCATATTCTTCTGCAGTAATCGTATCAAGTTCTTCATCAGCATCAAGCATAATGATTTCTTCAATATCAAACTGACCGTGAGCATTTACACCCGTTACACGGAACTTGATATAACGTGCTTCAACGTTTACAGCTGCGCCGTCAAATTTAAATCCGAAATCACCGTACTGAGGTGTAACTTCTGTTGTACGGGTGGTGGTTGCAGATGCAAGTGTGCCCCAGGTTTCTCCGTCTTCAGAAACCTGAATTTCAAGGGCTGTTGCCTTTCTTGCCTTCATACCTCTTGCCTTATGGTCGTCCATAAGTCTGATACCGGAGAAGGTTTTAACATCACCCAGGTCAATCTGAAGAACAGTTGCATTTGAAGTATCGCCTGTATACCAGCCCATTGCACCTTCGGTAGCACCGCTGATTGTGGGGAATACGTCAAAATCAGCAGTTGTGGATGCACCGGTCTTTAAGCCTTCGGTATAAAGTCCGTTATAGGTGGACGCAAGGTTACCCTGAAGGCTACCGGATACCTTTGTAACAACAGCACCGGTAAGTTCGGTAAGATATGTAACACCGTCGCCTTCAGCGGGAACAAGAGCCTTTGCTGTTACGCCTTCAACATTTGTTACAGAAAAGTCCTCGGATGTGAGGGTGTCGTTTGCATCGTTTTCGTCAAGAAGAACGATTTCTTCAATTTCCCATTCGCCCCAGTTGTTAACTGCGGTTACGTTAAACTTAAAGTAACGTGCTTCTACGTTTACAGCTGCAGAGCTTTTCTTGAATGCAAAGTCTCTGTATTTAGTTGCAAAGTCTTCATTTGTTGCATTGTCAAGGGCATACCAAAGCACACCGTCAGCGGATACTGACAGCGAAACGGTCTTTGCCTTTCTTGCGCTGTAATGTCTTGCTCTTGAAGAGTCATAAAGACGGATACCGGAGATAGTCTTCGCTGCGCCCATATCAACGGTAACAGTTGTCTTACCCGGCTGACCCATAAAGCCTGTGGGTGTTCCGTTGGGCTCATAAAGTCCCTGGTCAGCATTACTTACTGTATACTTACCGTCGATAGTCTTTGTGATGTTACCTTCAGCAGATCCTGTGCTTACCTGGCTTACGCTTGCGCCGGTAAACTCGGTGAAGTATGTAACACCGTCACCTTCAGCAGCTTCAAATGAAGCCACGTCGGAGTTAGCCAAAAGCTCAACTTCCTCCTCCCCGTAAATTTCAACTAATTCGTCCTCGGAAACTTCCTCAATTGCAGGAATTTCCAGTACCTCTTCTGCGAAAGAGGTGATTGCTGCCGCAGGTGCCAATGTCATAATCATGCACAATGCGAGCAGTACAGATAAGATTTTTCTCATGATGTTTCCTCCCTTTGCTTCTTATCATATTGATAGTATTTTTTTGCACGATTTCAAGATGCGGAGATTCGTCAGCCGACAATCCACGCATTATGATATCATACTGTATCATATATAATACATCAAAATGCCCCCCTATGTCAACAAAAAAAAACTTTTTCGAAACATTTTTTTTACCTTTCTGTAAAGAAACGTCTTTCTTTTGGCGAAGTGCACAAAGTTTTTGTTTTTTTATGTGCATTTCGACGGATGGGAGGGGAAAAAGAGAGATTCTTCGTCCTGCGGACTCAGAATGACATAGGGGGGGTGCTGTCATTCTGAGCGGAGCGTAAGCGCAGCGAAGAATCTCACGCTTCACTGTCATTCTGACGACGGCGTTTTGCAAAAAAACGCCTACGGAAGAATCTCACTCCAGGCACCGTGCGGGAGATCCTTCGGGCAGTGCCCTCAGGATGACACGGGGGGTGAACGACAGCGGGACAGTTTTATAATAAAAGAGCGGCACGAACTTTACTCGTACCACCCTTTACTTAAATCATCCCATTCGGGATTTATTTCATTTATCAGCGCATCCTTCTTTGCCCTTAGCCACCCTTTTATCTTTTTTTCAAAAGCAATAGCCTCTTTTATATCAGAAGTTTCATTATAATATACAAGCTTAGTCAGGTTATACTTGCTCGAAAACCCTTCTACAAGTCTATTCTTATGCTCATAAATACGCCTTTTTAAGTCATTGGTCACCCCAGTATAGAGCACCTTATTATTTTTATTGGTTATCATATAGACGTAATACATAAGTTCATCTCCTTTTTCTTATTATACTAAATTGAAAGGGATATTTCAATTATTATTTCAAGATAAAAGAGATCCTTCGGGCAGAGCCCTCAGGATGACATGGGGGGAGGGCTGTCATTCTGAGCGGAGCGTAAGCGCAGCGAAGAATCTCACGCTTCACTGTCATTCTGACGACGGCGTTTTGCGAAAAAAACGCCTACGGAAGAATCTCTCACTCCAAGCACTGTACAGGAGATCCTTCGGGCAGAGCCCTCAGGATGACATGGAGGGAGGGCTGTCATTCTGAGCGAAGCGTCAGCGTAGCATTGTCATTCTGAGCGGAGCGAAGAATCTCACGCTTCACTGTCATTCTGACGACGGCGTTTTACAAAAACGCCTATGGAAGAATCTCTCATCTATCACCGTGCAGGATATCCTTCGGGCAGAGCCCTCAGGATGACACGGGGGTGCATAACAAAAAAGGAGGGATTGCTCCCTCCTTTTATCATTTCGTTATTGTAACTGTCTGTGCCTCTCCGTTCCAGGAAACGTTATAGCCTAAAATTTCCGATACGAATCTTACGGGTATAAAGGTACGGTTTTCCGATATCACCGGGGGATTTAAGAGAGTATACATCATCTTGCCCTTGGGATAGCGTGTATCAGACACCCACACGATATTGTTCCATATCTGAAGCTCGATTGTCATAACCTCGGTTTTAAGGGTGATTTTCTCCTTTGCACCGTCCCAGGCAATTTCTGCGCCCATTTCCTCAACCAATCCTCTTAAGGGGATTAATGTTGAGCCGTTTACGATGAAGGGAGCAACATCCAAAACCTTTTCACTTTCGGTCTTTTCCCTGCCTTTAACGGCTTTTATGGTTTTATCGCCGATTTTAAGGGTATAGGTTTCGCTTGCTTCTTCCGTTCTTTCCTTTCGTGCCGTTCCCGACTCAAAGAAGGAAATGTCCGTTGCGGAAACTCTGCCCGCGTTATATTCCAGAATTTCGATATCGAAATACTTAACCTCGATTTCCTCGTCAAACACAACTACCTTTTCCGATACATCATCGGCAAAGGTGACTTCCTTTTCAGAAAATTCAAGACCATCAACTGACCAGCGCAAGATTGCCTTGTACCATAAGCCGTGTTTATCCTCAGACCGTCTCGGAAGATAATGGAATTCCTTAATCTTATATACCTCGCGGAACTCAACCTCGATGGTTACGGGGCGTGTTCCCGTGGTTTCCGTCTGCCATATGGTATCCGACCTTCCGTCAAAGGCTCTGTTTATGGTGTTATTGTTCCACACAGGCTCTGTGCAGTAGCCCGTCGTCTCCTCCGTCGGTATCTGATAGAGTCTGTGAAGCACCTCATAGTCCTGATATGCGGAAAGTGCCACGGTTTCAAGGTCGTCCCTTCCCTTTACGGCACTAAACTCCGCAAAGCTTCCTATGTTACCGTTTCCTCCCTTTATTATAAGACGTATTCTTTTAGCCTCGATATTTCCCACAAGGCGGAAATTTCTTATTGCACCGAATGCCGCCGTCTGCGAAAAGGCGATGGACTCGTTTTCAAGTATAGTGTAAAATGCGCCGTCATCCGAGCCTGATGCCTGAAGGTCAAAAAGCTTTACGTCGCCGGAGTGGGAATCGGTTCTCGGCAAAATTACAAATTCCGAAATTTTTGTAAGCTCGGGAAGTGTGAAGTCGATGGTATAAGGCGGCTTCTGCAGATTTTTCGCCTTGCCGTCCTCAACCTCGTAGTAGGAATGCCAGATGGTCTTCTGTTTTCCGTCAATTAAGTTTTTCGCAGGTGCACCCTTAAATTCCGAGTCCGCAGTAGCCGTCCAGCCTGCCTTCGGCACTTCGTTTTCAACTGTGAAGTCGGAGGCGGGCTCTGCCGGTTTTTCCTCCTTGGGCTCATCCTTTGCAGATTCGCCTTTTTCGCTTCCTTTAATAAACTCAAGCTCGCCGCAGGTGGCATAGCCTGTTCCGTAGGAATCGGTTATTTCAATTTTTACGCCGAGAAGCTCCATATCGCCCCAGGAGAGTGTCTGCGCTGCGTGGCGCATGGCATCTGACGAAAGCTTGTATTTAAATATTTCCTTATATTCTTCCCCGTCGGTTGTTCCGTAAACGGTCATCGCCCTTACGGTTCCCGATTCAGAGTCGCTTCGGGGGGTGTAGATAAGTCCCGACACGGTAAGGGGGCTTACGAAGTTTACGGTGATATAGTGGGGCCACTTTTCAACATCCGTAAGCTTTCCGTCTACCACACCGTAGCGGGTATGCCAGAAGGTAGAAGGATTTCCGTCAAATATTTTCTTTATTGTTCCGCCAAGGTCAGATGTGGTCTCTACAAGCCAGGATGCATCATAGGGGATTTTTTCATAGGGAGCTTCCTCTTCCTTTTTACCGTCAGCGGTAATTGTACCGGGAGTTACAACGGCGTTTTCAGCCTTTGCCTCACCGCCTGTTAAAAACTGAAGCTCACCGCAGGTGGCATAGCCCGAGCCGTATGAATTGGTTACTTCAATTTTTATGGCGGTCATTTCCCTGTTGCCCCAGGAAACTGTTTTGGAATCGAAACGCCCGGCATCGCCTGAAAGCTTATATTCCGCAATTTTTGTAAAGGTTTCCCCGTCGGTGGATGAGTATACATTCATCGCCCTGACGGTTCCCGAATCAGAATCGCTTCGGGGTGTGTAGATAAGTCCCGACACGGTTAACGGGCTTATAAAGTTTACGGTTATGTAGTGAGGCCACTTTTCAACATCAGAAAGCTTTCCGTCAACCACACTGTAGCGGGTGTGCCAGAAGGTTGATGCATTTCCGTCAAATATCTTATTGATTGTTCCTCCAATGTCGGAGGTTGTTTCAACAAGCCAGGATGCATCATAGGGGATTTCCGTTTCCGCGGCACATACAGGCACAAGGAGACTTATTGCAAGCAAAAGTGTAAGAATTATCGAAAATATTTTCTTCATCTATACCGCCTCCTTAATTTAAGTGTGACATTACGGCATTTACCGTATCTTTAGGTGCTGTTCCCCTCATGCAAAGGGTGTATGTTCCGTTTCCGAAGCTCTTTACCTCATAGCCATAGCACTCTGCAATGAAGGAAAGAGGAATGTAGATTATTCCGTCAACCGCCTTAACGGGAGCAGAAAGCTTGACGGGCGCTCCGTCCGCCTTTGCATCAAGTGTGCCGATAGTGGTATATGTCCACATATAATTTACAGCTTCGGTAAGGTCATCGTTCATTTCAAAGTGATAGGTACGAAGTACGTTGTAGAAGGAATTGTAGTCCGTCTTTGTTCTGCCGTAGCCCATAACCTCATTGAAGGTATCTTCGGGAATGTAGAGAGTTCCGGCCTCTTCAAAGGCACGGACATTTCTATCCTTTTCGTATACCGGCATCTTTGCGCCCGAAACTATCATATTTTCCGCACCCGCCTTTATGACGGATGTATCGTAAAGGCTTGCACGTTCGCTTTCTGTAAGAGATGTTTCGGGGATTTCTGTATATACATAGTTGAATCTTCCGTAGGGAGCCGTGCTGCCTTCCGAGTAGAAGTTCATAAAGTCTTCCTTGCCTGAAACAGAATCCGTCCACTTGAATTCAAAGTCAACTGTGCCTGTTTCACCTATTACACTTCTCGGAATTTTAACTGTCATGCTCTTTCCTTCTATATTCAATTCAGCTGTTCCCATTACTTCAAAGTAGGTGCCGTTTGCCTTGGAAAGTGTTCCCTTTCCGTCAACGTTTACGGCAAAGTCATAGCCTTCCCATCCCGTCTTATACATTCTGTCGGTGTTTATATAAAGGTTTAAGAAGTTTTCGCCTTCTTTTATGTCGTCTTTGCAGTTTACAAGGAAATAGAAGTTGTCCGCATCAAAGGATACCTTTGCAGAAAGGATTGCATTTACTACCTTTGTTTTGTAGATATTGGGCTCAAAGTCTGTTCCCGCCTTTGCATAGCCTATGCTGTTACGCTCATAGGACTGGTCTGCATTGAGGAACTCAGGGCCTACACCGTTCCACTGCGAAAGGTCGCCCGCAATATCAATGGTTTTCGCTCCGCTTGCCGTAGGTACGGTGCGTACACCTTTATACTTTCTGATAAAGTCAACCATCAGGTTGTAATAGTCGTCCTTTAATGCTCCTCTTGAAGGCTCAAAGTCACGGCTGTTTTCATCATCGAAGGTATCAACAAAGGCGTTGGGATTTCCGTACCAGTCCTCAAAGCGGATTGCGGTCTGCTCGTTCCAGCCGTCAATGTAGATAAATTCGGGCTCTGCACTGAGGGCTAATGCTGCCTGCTCACGGAAGAAGTATGCCTTTCTTGCACCGTCAGCTGTATAGTCCTCGCCGAATACCTCGGAAAATCCTCTTCCCTTGGCATATTCGTTTGATGCCGCACCGCCAAGTCCCATTGCCGCATTGGTAAGGGTATTTATGGAACAGCCCACAGCCATAAATTCAGGTCTTCCCGTCTCGTCGGGGTTACGGAGCTTCTGGGGGAAGTGTTCAAGCCAGAACCACTCGTTGGGTTTAACCTCGCTGTCTCTCGTTCCGCCGTAACGGAAGGTGAAAAAGTCGTGAATTTCATCTACCAGCGAAAGCTGTGCCGTGTCCTTTGAATTTGCCTGTGCAACGGCATATTCCTTACGGGTATTTGCAAAAATAAGAGGCTTTCCGTCAAGGTAGTACCAGATATCTGAATAGTCGTTTTCCACAAAGCAGCTCATATAAATGGATGCAGGCTGCGTAAAGCTGTACTGATTGGGCATTACGATTGATCCAAGCACGGAAATTTTCGGAACGTTGAGCCCCGTCGATTTCGCATCGCGGAAGGCTTCTGCCACAACCTTAAGAGAGCTTACAAAGTTATAGCCGTTATTTGTATAGTCAAAGAATATTACGTCAACGCCCGCATGGGAAAGCATTTCGGCGTGCTTTCTGTAAACCCAGTAGTCATAGGAATCATAAAAGCCAAGTGCCGGCTCTGACCAGTAATATATGCTGTTTAAGTCCCACGCCTTGTGGAAGTAGTCGTATCTTGCTTCGGGTGAAGCTTTAATTACGTCCCCGATTACCGTCGCACGGGTTTTAGCCGTATCCGATGTAAACCAGTTCCAGTACATTATGCCCACATCACGTCCGTCGGTTTTAACGGCCCCTGCTTCAGGATAGTCTGCCACCTTTCTTCCATATGAATCCGTTGCCGCCCAGGTATCGGAATAAAGGTCAATGACAGCATCATCGGATACCTGAACGGATTTCGTATCACGCACATAATCTTCCTTTGAAAGAATGACCTTTTTAATATCGCTTCCGCCGCGGGATGCACCGTAGAGCGAAACGAAGTAAAGGTCGTGTTTTCCTTCCGTCGCTTTTACGGGTGCTTTGAAAAGGTCTTCTCTGTTTTCGTCCATTACAAGATAGCCTGTTACATTGCCTGTGAGCGGATCGTCGGTTTTAATCATAAGAGTATCGCCGTTTGCCCCTCCGGTAACAACATTTTTCGCTTCGATTGCGATATGCTTTATCCCGGTAAGGTCCACATTCTTAAACCCGAAATAATCGTCCTTTTTTGAATACCGGAGAATTTCTCCGTTTATTGTTGCTCCCGACAAAATATCCGCATCCGCCGCATTAAGTTTAATTTCACCCTCTGCAGATACAGGAATTGAAAAAATCATCAGGGTTGCCAGAATAATTGCAAGTATTTTTTTCAAAGCTATTCCCTTCCTTTCAGTTTGATAATATAATTATACATTATCCCGTGCTTTTTGTCTTTATCATCAATTCCGACGTATTTATCATTTATTCCACGAAAAATTTTTCTTTTCTTTTTGGGAAAAATGTGGTATTATATATTAATGGAAGAAATTTTGAAAGGAGAAGTGTCATTATGAGCGAAGAATTAAAGGCCCGTCAGGTGGATCAGCTCATCACCGATACCTTAAGAACAAACTATATGCCCTACGCCATGAGCGTTATTGTATCCCGTGCAATCCCCGAGATTGACGGTCTTAAGCCCTCACACAGAAAGTTACTCTACACTATGTATAAAATGGGCTTGCTTACAGGCGTCAGAACAAAAAGCTCCAACGTTGTGGGACAGACCATGAAGTTAAACCCCCACGGCGATATGGCAATATATGATACATTGGTAAGACTTACAAGGGGCAATGCATCGCTTTTGTACCCCTTTGTTGACTCAAAGGGTTCCTTTGGTAAAAAGTACAGCCGTGATATGGCGTCTGCCGCAGCCCGTTATACGGAGGTTAAGCTTGCCCCCATATCAGCGGAGCTATTTTCCGATATTGATAAAAACAACGTTGACTTTGTGGATAACTTTGATGCCACAATGAAAGAGCCCGTGCTCCTCCCCGTTACTTTCCCGAATATACTGGCAAATCCCAACCTCGGTATTGCCGTTGGTATGGCAAGTAACATCTGCTCCTTTAACTTGAAGGAGCTTTGCGATACAACCATCGCCCTTATGAAGGATAAAAATGCCGATATTACGGAAACACTTCTTGCTCCGGATTTCCCCGGCGGCGGACAGATACTTTATGATAAGGAGCTTTTCCGCTCCATCTACGAGACGGGACGCGGAAGCTTCAAGGTTCGCTCCAAGTGGCGTTATGACAAGAAGAATCAGTGTATCGAGGTTTATGAAATCCCCTACACCACCCAGGCAGAACTTATCATAGAAGCAATCGCAAAGCTTGTGAAGGACGGAAAGGCAAAGGAGATATCAGACCTTCGCGACGAAACAGATTTAAGCGGTCTTAAAATTACCATTGATGTAAAGCGCGGCACAGATCCCGATAAATTAATGGCGCTTTTATTTGCAAAGACACCCCTTGAGGACAGCTTTGGCTGTAACTTCAACATCCTTGTAAAAAACCGCCCCATGGTACTGGGTGTCCGTGCAATATTGCTTGAATGGCTCGCCTTCAGAATGGATTGCGTAAAGAGAAGAATTCTGTTTGACATTGACAAGAAAAATTCAACACTTCATCTTTTATACGGTCTCCGTAAGATTTTACTTGATCTTGACAAGGCGATAAAAATTGTCCGTGATACGGAAAACGATGCGGATGTTGTTCCCAATTTAATGCAGGGCTTCGGCATCGACGAAACCCAGGCAAACTTTGTTGCGGAAATAAAGCTCCGTAATATGAACAAGGAATACATCTTAAAGAAAATCGCCGATGTGGATGAGCTTGAAAAGGAAATTGCCGATCTTACGGAAACAGTTAAGAGCGATGCGAAAATCAAGAAGCTTATCGCTTCTGAGCTTAAGGATGTTGCCGCAAAATACGGTGAGGAGCGAAAGAGTGAAATCATTCAGGCAGATGATGTTCCCGTGGTTGAGGCAGCAAGTGAGGTTGAGGACTATAACTTAAAGATGTTCTTAACAAGGGACAACTACTTAAAGAAAATTACTCTCGTTTCCTTAAGAAGTGCAGCAGACCATAAGCTTAAGGACGGTGACGAAATCATTTCAGAGCAGGAATCCACCAACAGAAGTGATCTTTTACTCTTCTCGGATAAAGCTGTTGTTTACAAGATGAAGATTTCAGATCTTCCCGACTGCAAGGCAAGCTCCTTCGGTGAATACATCCCGAACTTAATTGAGCTTGACGAGGGCGAGAAGATTATAAAGATTGTGGCAACGGACAATTACGAAGGCATTATGCTCTTTGCCTTTGAAAACGGTAAGGTTGCAAAGGTGCCCTTAAAGAGCTATGAAACCAAGACCAACCGTAAGAAGCTTATAAATGCATATTCCGACGCATCCCCCATCGTGGGAATTATCTATACGGTTGCCGAGACAGATGTGCTCGCTGAAACCAGCAATGCAAAGCTTCTTTGCTTTAACACCGAATCGGTTAATATGAAGACCACCCGTGATACTCAGGGCGTAAAGGCACTTACACTTAAGAAGAATGCAACACTTAAGTCAATCTGTCTTGCATCCGAATCCAAGGTTGCCGACCCCAAAAAGTATTACACCAAAAACATCCCTGCCGCAGGCTTTTTCCTGAAGGCCTCGGACAAGGCACCCCAGATGTCGTTATTTGAAGATTAGTAAAAAGATGTGAGCCGACGGCTCACATCTTTTTATTTATATATCTCTTCTGCATAGCGGACAGCTTCCATAGCGTCCTTTGCGTATTTATCCGCGCCGATTGCTTTTGCATAATCTTCGGTTAAAACCGCACCGCCAACCATTACCCTGCAGGATGGTAATTCCCTGCGGATTAATTTTATGGTTTCCTCCATATAAGGAACGGTTGTGGTCATAAGAGCGCTTAAGCCAACGAGGGGTGCATTTTTCTCCTTTGCCGCACGGACAATTTCCGAAGGCTCCACATCCTTACCAAGGTCTGTCACATCAAAGCCGTAATTTTCAAGGAGAAGCTTTACGATGTTTTTACCGATGTCGTGAATATCTCCCTTAACCGTAGCAATTATAACGGGACATTTTTTATTCATATCGCTCTTCTGACTTTCCATTGCTTCCTTAACTTCAGAGAAAGCACACTTTGCCGCTTCCGCACTCATCAAAAGGCCGGGAAGATAAACCTTCTTTTCCTCAAAGCCCTTACCCACTATATCAAGGGCGGGGATGATTTCCTCTTCCACCACCGAAAGGGGTGCTTTTGTTTTAAGAAGCTCTTTTGTAAGACTCGTTGCACTTTCCGTAAGCCCCTTTATTATGGCGTCGGAAAGAGCGGATGCACCTTTAAGCTTTGCATTATCGGCTTTTCCTGCCGTCTCCTCCATTTTATGATTTTCTGCAAAGGAAATGTATTCCGTGCAGTTTTCGTCCATATCCGAAAGTGCCATATATGCACGGTAGGTTCTCATCATAGGAATCGAAAAGGGATTCATAATTGCGGCGGAAAGTCCCTTTGAAAGCGCCATTGCGAAAAACGTCGCATTTATCCCGTCACGCTCCGGAAGCCCGAAGGATACATTTGAAACACCGAGTGAGGTGTGACATCCGAGCTTTTCCCTTATTATGTTAAGTGCCTTCAAGGTTTCCTTCGCGGCGGAGGAATCCGCGCTTACCGTCATTGCGAGGGTATCAAAAATGATATCCTTTTTATCTATGCCGTATTCTTTCGCCTTTTTTATAATCCTTTCGGCTATCGCCACTCTGCCTTCGGCTGTTTCGGGAATTCCCTTTTCATCCAATGTGAGTGCAACTAAAAGTCCTCCGTATTTTTTTGCCAGCGGGAAGATTTTTTCCATACACTCTTCCTTGCCGTTAACGGAATTTATCATTGCCTTACCGTTATAAAGCCGTAATGCCTTTTCCATTGCATCTGCATCCGATGTATCAATCTGTAACGGAAGATTTGTCACCGCCTGAATGGCACAAACTACCGATGTCAGCATTGCTCCTTCGTCAATTTCGGGAAGCCCGGTATTTACATCAAGAATTTTCGCCCCGGCCTCCTCCTGTGAAAGCGCTTCCTTCAGGATGTAATCCATATCGTTTTCGCATAGTGCCTGCTTAAGCCGCTTTTTTCCTGTGGGATTTATCCGCTCCCCTATTAAAACCGGCTCATTTCCGAAATACACAGCGTGGGTATAAGAGGATACCACCGTGAGGTTTTTATCTTCGATGGGCTTTGGCAAAATATCCTTTGTTGCTTCCTTAAGCGCCCTTATATATTCCGGGGTTGTGCCGCAGCATCCGCCAACGATTCTTACACCCTTTTCGACAGCCTTTTTCATTTCCTCGGCAAATTCAGCGGGTGTTACATCATAACAGGTTTTTCCGTCCACACTTCTGGGAAGTCCCGCATTGGGCTTTAATATAATTGGCGTTGATGCTACCTCAAGCATTTTTTCATATATGGGCTTAAGTGCCTCCGGCCCGAGCGAACAGTTCATACCAAATGCAGAAACTCTCATACCTTCAAGCATTGAGCTCATAGCTTCGGGGCTTGCCCCGGTCATTAAAAGTCCGTCTTCCCCGTAGGCGTTGGAGCAGAAAACAGGAAGATTTGAATTTTCCTTTGCCGCAAGGACTGCCGCCTTGGTTTCATAGCTGTCATTCATTGTTTCAATCATTATCAAATCCGCGCCGTATTTTTCGCCAAGTGCCACGGTTTTTGAAAAAATTGAAACAGCTTCAGAAAATTCTAAATCCCCGTAGGGCTTTAAGAGTTTACCCAAGGGGCCTATATCAAGCGCCACATATTTTTCGTGGTCGCCTTTTGCCTCATCTCTCGCCTCATTTGCAATTTTAATTGCCGAAGCAATTATTTCTTCAAGCTCATCATCTGAAAACTTAAGGCTGTTTGCACCGAAGGTGTTGGTGTTTACAACATTACTTCCCGCCTCAAAATAGTCCTTGTGGATTTTCTTTATTACATCGGGATGTGAGATGTTCCACCTCTCCGGAAGCTCTCCGGGCATAAGGCCTTCCTTTTGAAGAAGCGTTCCCATTCCGCCGTCAAGATATAAAATATTGTCTTTTATATAATCAAGTATTTTCATTTTAGTCCTCTTTTAATATCGCGGAAAGATTTTCCTGAATTTTTGCCGCAACAAACGGCTTGTTCATGGAATAAACGTGCACGTTCATAATGTTATTTGCATAAAGGTCAATTATCTGATCCGTCGCATAGGCAATTCCCGCCTGACGCATTGCATCGGGATTATGGCCGAATTTATCGACAATGCTGATAAAGCGGCGGGGCATAAACGAACCCGAAAGCTTTATGGCACGCTCCACCTGATTTGCATTGGTTATGGGCATAATGCCCGCAATTACGGGAACGGTGATTCCCGCTTCCCTGATTTTATAAAGAAAGTTATAAAGTAAGTTATTATCAAAAAACATCTGGGTGGTTAAAAACTCAAGCCCTGCATCCACCTTTTCCTTCAGATACTTTATGTCATCCTTCTGATTTAAGCTTTCGGGATGCACCTCGGGATAGCAGGCACCGCCGATGCAGAAGTCGCTGCCGCATTCTTTAAGCTCGCGAACCAGATCAACGGCGTTTTTATAGTGCCAGGAGGATTTATCGCCTGCTTTAAGCTCATCCGTAAGGTCTCCCCTCAGGGCAAGTACATTTTCAATCCCCGCATTTTTCATATCTGAAATTCTTTCGCGAACAGTTTCCTTTGTGGATGAAACACAGGTAAGATGCGCAATCATTGACACACCGTATTTTTCCTTTATGCTTTTAGCAATATCAAGAGTATACTTGCTTGTACCGCCGCCTGCACCATAGGTCACACTCATAAAGGAGGGGCGAAGACGGGCAATTTCCTCAGTTGCCTCTTTTACACTTTCAAATGCCGTATCGGTTTTCGGAGGGAAAACCTCAAAGGATAAGCGGGGCTTTTCACCTTTCAGTATTTCTCTAAGCTTCATATTATCAGCTCTTTTCATATGTTTTAATTTTTATAATAGCATAAAAGCCTTTATTTTGCAATAAAAAAATACTGCGGATAATAAATCCGCAGTATCAAAATTATTTCTTAATAACGATTGCCTGCTCAGCCTGGTTCCATTCGCAGTTGATGCCAAGAACCTTTGTAAAGAAGATAACGGGAACTGTTGCGCTTCCGTCAGCAGCTGTATGAGTGGGCTTTGCAAGAAGAAGTCTTACGCCGTTTGAAGCGAGGTAGTTTGAGTTCTTCTTGAAGTTGTATGTTACGCCGCCGTATGTAACTGTGATATCGTCACCGGATTCAGCATAGGAGCCGCCGAGAGCTTCCATAGTATACTTGAAGGGAAGCATTGTTGCACCGCCTACGATGTAGGGAGCTGTTACTGTTCCTGCTGTGCCGTTTGCATTTGCACTGGTGTTTCCGAGCTTAAGAACGATTTTTCCGGAACCGGGAGCTGTATCAGCAGTTGTTGTTGTCTTAACTATCTGAGTCTGAACTACTGTCTCAAGGGGGCCGAAGAAATCAACCTCAGCTGCCATACAGTATCTTGAGCTTTCTTCAATGATAACTCTTACAGCCTTAACTGTTACGTTTTTACCGAAACCGAAAATTCTTTCCTTGGGATCGTTGCCGGAATATGTATTTATAGCTGTGCAGCCTTCAACATACTTCTTACCGTCTGTGGAGTAAAGAACTCTTACCTTTAACCAGTAACCGCCGGTGCTGTCCTGTCTGGGAGTGTAGCTGATACCGGAGATTTCTGTCTTCTTTGTGAATGTAAAGTCAAGTGTGAAGGGAGCCTGGTCATAGCCTGTGATTGTGGAACCGGATGCTGTATACGCACTGTGCCAGTAGGTCTTTATATCACCGTCAAGCATCATGGGAGAAGATCCGCCCTGACCATCACTGGTTGCCTTTACGGAAATACCGGTCTTGTCAATCTTATCTCCGACTTTCTGTACAGCCGTTGTCTTTGTAACAGCTGCCTGAGGTGTAGCAGGAGCAGCGGGAGTTGCAGAAGCAGCAGGAGTAGCGGGCTTTGCTGCGCCCTTCTGGTTAGAAATAGTCTTTGCTGCAGCTTCATCTGTGATTAAAGCTATTTCCCCGATTTCCCATTCGCCCCAGTTATCATTGCTCTTCTGAGAAGAAAGAGAAATGTACTTGGCTGTGATTTCTTTTCCGAAATAATAATCATCAAACCAGAACTGATCGTTTGCGCTTCTTGTGTTTGCAACATCTGTCCAGGTTTTTCCGTCAGAAGAAATCTTTACAAGAAGAACTTCTGCTCTTCTGTGATCCTTGCCGTTCATGTTGGGGTCAGCATTTGTACCTTCCGCACCTGCTACGCAGTTTTTACTCATCCACGCACGGATACCGGAGAATTTCTGCTCAGTGCCCAAATCAAACTGGATTGTACCCTTAAGCTTTGCACCGAAGTCATTTCTTGTTCCGTCAACAAGAGCAGTTGTCTTGGCGCCGGAATAAGCCGCTGTATCCTTTCCGTCGTATGTAATTGTTGCGCCTGTTATTTTCTTTGCGCCCTTCATATCTTCTGTGCCGATTTCAGCAGCAAATACGGATGCGCTCATTATCATAACAAGTGCTAAAATTAATGCTAAAGTCTTTTTCATATAAGTTTCCTCCTATTATGCATTATGGTATAGTATATTATAGCACAACAAGTCCCTTTTTCACAATCTTTTTTTCTGTTTTTTCTTCTCTTTTCCCGCTTTTCGTCATTTTGCACAAACCAAACCTTATCTTTTTGTGAAAAATTACACCCGCAACAGCTGTGCGGGTGTAATTCATACTTATTTTTCTATGGTAATTGTCTGTGTTGCGCCGTCCCAGCCTACTGTGTATCCGAGACGTTCTGACACAAATCTTAAGGGAATGAAGGTTCTGCCGTTTTCAATTCTGGGTGCAACGGGAGAGGTATATCTTATGCCGTTTACCCATACACGGTTATTTTCAATCTGAAATTCGATGGCTGTTCCTTCGGCTTCCACGGTGATTTTCTTGTTTTCGCCGTGCCAGGTAACCTCTGCACCCATTTCCTCAAAGAGACCGCGAAGGGGAATCATTGTTGTTCCCTCAACAATAAAGGGCTCAACATCTATAGTCTTCACTCTGCCCTCTTCGCCCTTTGTTACCCTGATATCCTTTGAGCCTATATGAAGAGTATAGCATTCCTTTTCCCCGGAAAGGCGGGCAAGCTGATCTTTTTCGCTTTCGTAGAACTGAACGTCCGCACAGGTGGCATGGGCACTTGCCTTGCTGCCTCCGTCATTGGTTGTAACTAAGATGTCTATGCGGAAATATCTTGTGGTTATGGGCTCATAGAAGGGAATCCTCATAAAGTTGAAGGACTTATACTGGGTGGGGTTAAGAACATAGCTATCCACAAAGTCATAATTTTCACCGTCCGCTGATGTGCTTATTTCAAACTCAACCCAGTGACCGCTTAAAAAGCCCTGACCTCTCGGCATAAAGCCGAAGCCCGAAAGAGTGTATTCCTTTCCGAGGTCATACTCAAGATAAGCGGGCATTACCTTTTTATTGAAGCCCTCAGTTGAGCCGTCCTCGTTTCTGTACTGAGTGTGCCATACGGAATATTCATTCCGGTCAATGGTTTTGATTGCAGTTGAGTGCATATCGTTGGCGTTTTCAAAGGGATAGGGCTGTTCGCTACTTGCCTCTACCTTAACCTCGCTTCTGTCTATGGGAAGCATTTTATAGTCGCCGTAGTTATCTCTCATTTCCGCCACAGTTACTGTCTCTTTATAAAGAGTGGGCTTAAGCACACGGATTTCCGATGCAACGGCATAGTTACTCATAGAGTCCACAATTACAAGCTTTATTGCCTTTGCTTTAACATTTCTGCTCATTACAAGCTCGCAGGGCGTTCTTCTCTGGTCCTTTGTTGTGGTTCCGCCGTAGGAGAAGGTGAAATCCTCAACCGCGGGATAGAAGTTTTCGCCGTCATCAGACACATATAAGCTTACGATTTTGAATATACCCGCACTGCTCTGGGATTCGTCTCTGGGGTAATATCTGATGCCGGAAACCTCGGTTTCCTCCGGGAAGGTTATGATATAGTCAAAGGGGTTCATATCATGGAAAACGATTTTTCCGTCCTCAACCACATAAGCAGAATGCCAGAAGGTAGCAAGGCTGCCGTCTATGGCAAGCTCGGGCTTTGTCATTGCGCTGGAGGCTGTCACCTTCCAGTCTGCGCCGGGAGTCATTTCATCTTCTTCATACTCCGACTTTGCAGCTTCTATTGGCTTTGTTTCTTCCTTGGCTTCTTCCTTTTTACCGGAGGCTGATGCTCCGCCGATTCCTGTGGTTGCATCAATTTCTGTTGCAGTAAGCTTAACAGCTGTTACTTCGGCTGCCTTTAATTTTTCGTCACTCTTAAGGAGTGAAAGCTCTGACATTGTGCCGAAGTCCTGCTGTCCTTTTGTAATAGTAAGTCTTACAGACTTTACACCTACGTTAGAGTCAAACTTTATCGTTCTTCCGACTTCACGGTCGGAAAATGAAGGATTGTAGGAAAGCTTTACATCACCAAGCTTTGTATAGGTGCTTCCGTCTTCGGAAATTTCAATACCCATTCCCTTTACAACACCTGCCGTGCTTCCGCCGAGTCTGGGATAATAGCGGATACCGGATATTTCCGTCACATCGGGAAGGGTAAGCTCGAAGGTATAGGGCATCGGATCCTTTTCGGTGATGGTAGAGCCTTCTGCCTTGTAGCCTGAATGCCAGATGGTGTCAATGTTTCCGTCAATGGCGTTTTCCGCCTTCTGTGCTATGCTGGAAGCAGAGACTGTCCAGCCGGATTTATCGGTAATTTCGTCCTTTACCTTACCGCTGTCGGCACCTGCACCGCCAACTGCCGCAGAGCCTGTTTCCTTTGCGATATTCTGTGTTTCAACGCCGTTTTCCGTTGCGGGGATTACGGTTTTTGCAAGCTTAACGGATTTCGCATCTGCGCTTGAAAGACTATCCTTCTTTTTAAGAAGGGAAAGCTCCGCCATTGTGCCGAAATCGCTGTAGCCCTTTATTACGTCAAACTTAAGGGACTTTATCTTTACATTTGCCGTAAAGTCAACGGTTTTTCCGCCTTCACGGTCGGAATATGCGGGATTGTACTGAAACTTAACCTGTCCCATTTCGGTGTAGTTTTCACCGTCTTCGGAAATGTATACTATGATATCGTAAAATGTACCTGCCACACTTCCGCCAAGTCTGGGGTAGTAGCGGAAGCCCGAAACTTCCGTTTCCTCGGGAAGTGTAAGTGTTACCGTATAGGGCATGGGATCCTTCGCCGTAACCTGACCGCCCTCTGCGGTGTAGCCCGAATGCCAGATGGTGTCTATATCACCGTCGATAGCACGTTCTATTGCCTGAATCTGGCTTGTAGCCTTAATTGTCCAGCCGTCTTTTGAAATTTCATCATCAGCTGCGAAAGATGTAAGGGCGAAAACAGATGAAAGAATTATTGATAATGCGAATATTAAAGATAATATTTTTTTCATTTTTTCCGCCTCCTTATATAAGCTCTGCCGCACGAAGTGCCGCATCGGTATTTATTTCTTCTCCGAATGCATAAATTCCGTTTCCTAAGCTCTTGACGTCATAGCCAAGTGTGTCAAAAAGGAAGGTTACGGGAACGTATGCGATTCCGTCAACATCAACTACGGGATTTGTAAGTGTTATGTCAACACCGTCCGCCACACCGGAAAGGGTGTTAAGTGTTGTATAGAAAAGACCTTCCTTTGAATCAATTTTAAAGAAGCTTCTGTAGCCCTCGTAAATTGTTCTTGTTGTGCCGTAGCCTATTGCATCCTTAAGCATTGTATAGGGAACATAAGCCGTTCCGTTAATTTCTCTTACTCCGTAAGCGTTGTTTGCTTCAAAGGCATCCATAACGCCGCCACGGATAACCGCCTTAGAGGAGCCAACCTTTACAATGGTTGTGTTTTTAAGGAGCGCTCTGTCAGCATCCGTTACACATCTTTCGGGAATTTCGGTATATACATAATTAAATCTGCTTGCGGGAGCGCATATGCCTGTAACATAGAAATTCATAATGTCGGAATCGTCTGAATTGTCCGCCCACTTAAATTCAATATCGGTTACATCTCCGATTCCAACTAATGCTTTTGCCACCTTAATCTGAAGCTGTTTTCCACTGAGCACCTGCTCTGCCTTTCCTATTGCGTTCCATGCGCCGTTAAAGCTGTAAACATCGGTGTTTGCCACTTTTATGTCATAGCCTTCCCAGCCGGTTGCACGGTTTCGGTCGGCGTCAATGTAAAGTGCCATCCAGTTATTGCCCGAAGGTGCGGTAATATCCTTTTCGCAGGTAGCACTAAACCAGATAAATTCATCATTTCTTGCAACCTTGCTTGTTTTTATATTGTTTCTTGCAGTTTTATTTACATAGTGATTTTTTCCGTAGCCTGCCGCATCACGGTCATATGCTCCGCGTACATTGCAGAAAGTGGGTGCCACATTATCCCAGGATGCGGGATTTGCCATATCAATGGTGGTTTTTTCACTTGCAGTGGGTGCGGGACGAACGCCCTTCCACTTACGGATGGCATCAACCATCAGCATATATCCGCTGTCACGGTTTCCGCCCTTTGCAAGGGCAAGATCACGGGTGTTAACCTGGTCAAAATGGTCGATAAAGGAATTTTTGAATTTACCTGAGTAGTTTTCCTGTCTTCCTACGGTCCATTCGTTCCAGCTTGAAATCAGCATAATTCTTGCATCGGTTTCAAGGGCGCCTGATACCTGTTCTTCAAAGAAGTAGTTATACTTATACGCATCGGCATCCCAGATGTGTCCGAAGGTTTCGGTGTAGTTTTTGCCTCTTGCGGTTTTATATCCCATGGGAACGAGCTGTTCCGTTTCGATGGACTTGTTGCAGCCGCCCGCAACTGTTACGGTTTCGGCATTTCCAGAAGAGTCCACGCCATAGGTCTTCATAGGATATTTTTCAATGATAGACCATTTGTCGGTTTTATCGGAAAGGCTATCGTTCCAGTCTCCCTCAATTCCGCGGAATGTGAAGAAATCAAGAATTTCTTCGGTTAATTTAACATCCTCGGGATCATTTTCGTTAAGATAACGCTCCATTGATTCCTGATGTCCCATCAAAAGGGGCTTGCCCTCGTGATAATACCACAAATCCTCGTAGTAGCCGGGCTTGTAGAAGGTACGGTACATATAGAAAAGCATGGTTTTTGCATTTTCTGTGGGATATGCCATATTACATGCCAGAGTAAATTTTGGCACATCCACGCCATCTATCTTAGCATCACGGAACGCCTGGCAAAATACCTCCATATTGCGGCGGAAAACCGCAATTCCGTTGGTATCGTCAAAGAACAAAAAGTCTACCCCTGCCTCGGATAAAAGCTCCGCATCCTTTCTGTATACCCAGTAGTCGTTGCCCGCATAAAATCCGTATAAGGGCTCGTCCCAGAAATACTCGGTCTTACCCTTGGGCCACGCGGGATGAAGATATCCGTCTTCCTTATATGCATCGGGATGCTGAAGCTGGAAGGTTGAGTTATTTATAACCGCCTCGTTATCCTCGTGTCCTGTATTCCATATCCAGTAAAATAAGCCGACTTCCTTACCTTCCTTAACGCCGCCGACTTCGGAATAATCGGCAACGGCACGACCAAGCTCGCTTGTTCCTGCCCAGGTGTCGGAAAAGTCGTCAATTACCGGCGCAGTTACGGGCGTATAGCCTTCTCTTTCGGTAATTCTTTCGTCGGACAAGGATATTTCAAAAATATCCGATGCGCCTGCAGGGCCGTAGGTTGAAATTATGTATAAGTCGTGCTTGCCCGTAACCGATACGTTACAGCCAAACTCGTTCTTGCCTTCCTTATAAAGGTCAATCTCACCTATAATTTCTCCCGTGGGCTTGTCGATTCTAACCTCAAAAAGGTCACCGCTCCAGCCCGAGGTCCAGTTTGCCTCCGCCGTCATTCTTACAGACTTTACATCCGTAAAGTCAACGGAGGGAAAATACACATAGTTCCCTTTCTGCATTTCAAGAATGCCCGAGGTTAATTTTGCCCCTTCCGTTTTTTCAACGGTAAGAGGAGTTTTTGCCGCAAATGCATTGACAGTCGATATCGCCATAACAATGCAAAGGGCAACAGCAAGCATTTTTTTCATATTTTTACTCCTTCCTTATTTAAACAGCCGACGGCTGTTTTTTTACATTCCGAACCACTTATTAACCAGCATAAATATAAGAGGAATGGTAAGGCATGACAAAAGGTGTGAAACCACCGCCATACCTGCCGCCTTTGAGGTATCCTTTCCGTAGGCACTGGGAATTACAACGGTATTTAAGCCGAGGGGCATTGAAAGTGCACAAACGGCACAGATAAACACCGTTTCATCAAAGGGAATGAATTTGGCAAGTCCCAAAAATGCCAATGGAATAATTATAAGCCTTATAAAGGTTGCCGCATAAATTTTAACATCGGTAAAGGTTTTCTTCATATCAATGGAGGAAACCGTGATACCCGTAAGAAGCATTGCAACAGGACTCATACAGTCGCCGGACACCGTGATTACGCTTGTTATAAAGCCGGGAAGGCGTAAGCCCTCTTCGTTCCAGGGCATCGGCACCGTACTTAAAAGCCCTATAATCATACCTATTATCATAGCGATGAACATAGGATTTAAGAAAGATTTGAGGCTTTCTGTAAGACTTCTCTTTTCACCGCTTCCGCCGATTAAAAGTGCAGGCACGCCCCAGAGATAAATCATTATCCACAAGGGCAGTGTGAAAATTATGTAATTCAAGAAAAGCTCTTCGGGGAAAAGTGCCTTTACCACGGCATTACCCATAAAGCCGAAGTTTGCAAAGGCCAGGCCGTAGGTAAAAATGTTCTGCTCGTACTTATCCTTTGTAATCAGCTTTGAAATAAATGTGGCAATGGGCATCATAATAAGTATCATTATAAAGCTTATGCCGAAAACCTTTCCCGCCTGTCCTATTTTATTTACGGTGAAGTTGTTTATGAAGGTTCCCATTACAAGGGCGGGGACAAAAAGGTTGTTTTCAAGCTTGGATAAAACCGTTGCCGAATTGTCGGGAATAATTTTGAATTTCCCCAGAATATAGCCTATTACAATAAAGGCGAAAAGAAATGCTGTCTGATTTAATGTTGATAAAAATCCGTCCATAATCTGCTTCCTTTCATTTAAACGTGTACCTTTTATTATAATTTAATTCATATATTTTGTCAATATTATGATAACACGGCTGTTTCCTTCGTTCAATGTCTAAAACGGACTATTGGTTGTGGTTTATGAACTTTCTTATTATAACATAATTCCCTCTATTACGCAAGTGCGTATACGCAAAAATGTAAAATATTTTACAATATCTTTGTAAAGGAGGCCTTTTAATGGACGTCAAAGATATAATAGTAAAAAGATTTACCGAGCTTTGCTCTGCCAGAAACATGAAAATCAACGAGCTTGCTAATATTTCAGGTGTTACTCCGTCAACCGCTTACAGTATGATGGACCCTTCCCGCAGAGATGTATCAATAAGAACCATCAAAAAGTTTTGCGATGGATTGGAAATAACTTTAGGAGAGTTCTTTTCAACAAAAGATTTTGACGATCTTGAACAGGAAATAAAATAGGTTGTTTTGATATGAATTTACCAATCAGAAAAAGAACAAGATTAAAAGGTTATGACTATTCCGCTCCCGGAGAGTATTTTGTTACCATATGTACAGCTCAGAAAACGCATTTATTCGGAGAAATCAAAAACTCAGAAATGCATTTAAGCTCAATTGGCAAAATAGTTAATAGAGAAATCCTCGGTATAGCATCGCATTATGAAAACATCCGTATAGACAATTATGTTATTATGCCTAACCACATCCATATGATTATTGTTGTTGAACAAACTGAAGGGATTAATCCCTTCCCTACGATAAAAAAATATGATATACCCAATGTGTTTGGAAAATTCAAGGCCGGAGTGACAAAAATTGTAGGGAATCCATTTATGCATTCCGCCAAAAAAATAATTTGGCAACCATCCTTTCACGATCACATAATACGTGGCGAAAAAGATCGCCTGAAAATTTCTGAATACATTAATACAAACCCTTTAAAATGGGAATTAGATTGCTTTTATAACGATGAAAGACCGTAGCAAACGCTACGGTCTTTTCCTTATTTTTCTATTGTTATTGTCTGTGTTGCTCCGTCCCAGGAAACCTTATAGCCAAGCTGTTCGGATACGAATCTTAAGGGAATAAAGGTTCTTGAATTATTTATTCTGGGGGCAACGATTACGCCGTGTCTTACTTCATTTACGAAAACTCGTGTATTTTCAATCTGGAAAATCATTTCTGTTTTTCCGTCGGAAACGGTGATTTTTTCCTCGTCGCCGTTCCAGGAAACAGTTGCGCCCATTTCTTCAAAGAGACCGCGAAGCGGAATCATTGTTGTTCCGTCAACGATGTATGGCGCAACATCAATAACCTTTGTCTTTTTCTCTTCGCCCTGCTTTACGGAAATTTCCTTGGAGCCTATTTTAAGGACATAGGCTTCCTTTTCGCTTTCCAGTCTTGCCTTCTGAACGTTTTCCGTTTCAAAGAAGCTTACATCGCCTGCCGATGCGTGGGATGACTGAATTTCTCCGTTGTCGTTAAGAGTTCTGAATATTTCAATCTGGAAATATCTTGCTTTTACCGATTCAGGGAAGGCAAGCATATGATAGTTATAGCTGTTTGCCTGGGTATCGTTGAAAAGGAAGGTGTCGATTTTTTCAAAATTATTTCCGTCAACGGAATACCATATTTCAAATTCAACCCAGTGACCGCTTCTGAAGCCACTTCCTCTGGGCATATAGCCGAGGGCGCTTATCTCATACTCTTTGCCGAGGTCAAATTCAAGTAATGCTGGCATAACTTTCTGATTGTAGGCTGAGCCGTCCTCGTTTGTATATCTTGTGTGCCAGAGTGAATAAACGCTTTCGTCAAGAAGCTTTGAAGCATAAAGGCTGTGAGTGGGGTTTTCGCTGGACGCTGTTACCTTAACATCCTTTTCGTCGATTGCAACAAGGGCATAATCGCCGGGATTTGCCGCAATGTCGGATACCTCTACGGTTTTAAGTCTCTCAACCGGCTTTAATACCCTTATTTCTGCGGCAACACCAAAGTTTGATGCCGCATGGGTTATAGTAAGCCTTACCGCCTTTGCCTTTATGTTTTTATTAAAGGAAACCTGGCAGGGTGTTCTGTCGCCAAAGCCTGAGTTTTCGCCGTAGTACATTGTATAATCAGTTACCACGGGAACAAAATTTTCACCATCGTCGGAAACGGATGCCGTTACGATATAGAATATACCGCTGGATGCTTCGGGCTTCTGTCTGGGGTAATACCTTACGCCCGAAATCTCCTTTTCTTCGGGGAAGGTTATGGTAAAGTCGAAGGGAGGTGTATCCTGAGAAACGATTGAGCCGCCCTCTGCCTTATATGCTGAGTGCCAGTAGGTGTTCATTTTACCGTCGATGGCGTTTTCCGCCTTTACCATTACGCTGGAGGCTTCAGCCGTCCATCCTTCGGGAACATATTCATCAATTTCGTACTTGATATCAGCTGAAGGAGCGCTCGCCGCAGGTGTAGTAGTACCCGAAGCAGGCTTTTCTTCCTTCTTTTCTTCTGTTATTTTAACCCCGGTAATATCAGCCGCCTTTAAGGCTGCATCGCTCTTTAAGAGATGAAGCTCCGCACAGGTGGAAAATCCGCCGTGACCGTTTGTCACAGTAAGGCGAAGTGCCTTTATCGTAACATTAGAATCGAACTTTGTAGCCCTTCCTCCCTCACGGTCGGAATATGCTCCGTTATAGGTATACTTCACATTTCCGAGAGAGGTGAAGTTTTCACCGTCAGCAGATATCTCAACCCCTGCCTCAAGAATTGTGCCTGCAACCGCACCGCCAAGGCGGGGATAATAGCGGAAGCCAGATACTTCAAGAGTATAAGGAAGCGTAAGGGTTAAAACGTGGGGATAAGGATCAATTTCCGTTATGGTAGAGCCCTCTGCCTTGTAGCTTGAATGCCATATGGTATCAATATTTCCGTCCACCACATACTTTGCAGAGCCTACGCCACTTGTTGCTTCCGCAACCCAGAAATCCATATCGGTTACTTCATCGTCGTGCTCTTTTTGGGGTTCTTCCTCTTTCTTGACATCATTAGCTCCTGCAGAAGCACCTGCTGCATTTGCCTTGGGGGATGCATTTTCTGCTGCAATATGCTCTGTGGGCTCTCCGTCCAAGGTTGCGATTATGAGCTTTTCTTTTAAGTCAACATCCTTAAGGCTTACACTTTTAAGGGTGCCGTCGCTCTTAAGAAGAGAAAGCTCTGCCATTGTGCCAAAGTCCGTATATGCACGAAGCACGTTTAATTTAATGGACTTAACCTTGACATTGCCCGTAAAGTTCACGGTTTTTCCGCCCTCACGGTCGGAATATGCACCGTTATACTGAAACTTTACTTCGCCCACTTCTTCATAGTCCGTTCCGTTTTCGGAGGCGTAAATCATCACATCGTAAAATGTGCCCGATACCGCACCGCCGAGGCGGGGGTAATAGCGAAGACCGGATATTTCCGTTACTTCGGGAAGGGTTAATTCGATTATGAAGGGTGGTCTGTCCTGACCGGTTATTGTTCCGCCATCAGCGGTATAGCTTGAGTGCCAGTAGGTATTTATATCACCGTCGATGGCATTTTTAACGGGAATAATTTCGCTTGATGCAGTAATTTCCCAGCCGTCCTTGGGAAGCTCATCGTCCGCCGCAAAGGAAGAAACTGCGGAAAACACAGAAATTATTAATGAAAGAGCCGCAATTAATGATAATATCTTTTTCATATTTCCCGCCTCCTTATATAAGCTCTGCTGCACGAAGTGCCGCATCAACATTTATTTCTTCGCCGAAAGCATAAATTCCGTTACCTAAGTTTCTTACGTCAAAACCGAACAAATCAAACATAAGCATTACAGGAACATATGCAATTCCGTCAACATCAACCACCGGGTGCTTAATCTTGATTTTCGCACCGTCAATTGTTGCCTCAAAGGTGCCCACGGTTGTATAAGCCATACCCTCTTTTGCATCAATCTTAAAGAAGTTACGCTCTCTTTCATAGGTTAAAAGCGTGGTGCCGTAGCCGATTGCATCCTTAAGCATTGTATAGGGAACATAAGCTGTATTGTCAATTTCCCTCACACCGTAAGCGGTATTTGCCTCAAAGGCATCCATAACTCCGCCGCGGATAACTGCCTTGTTTGATCCGATTTTTACAACGGTTGTATTTTTAAGGGATTCTCTGTCTTCTTTTGTTACAGCCTTTTGGGGAATTTCGGAATAAACATAGTTAAATCTTCCCGTGGGTGCAGTTAAACCTATTATGTAGAAATTAAGAATGTCCGAATCGTCGGAATTGTCCGCCCACTTAAATTCGATATCGGTTACATTTCCGATTCCGACCAATGCTTTTGCTACTTTAATCTGAAGCTGTTTGCCGGATAATACCTGTTCTGCCTTTCCGATGGCATTCCATGTACCGTTAAAGCTAAATACATCGGTATTTACAATTTTGTAGTCATAGCCTTCCCAGCCGGTTGCGTGATTTCTGTCAGAGTCGATATAAAGTGCCATCCAGTTATTGCCCCCGGGCGCTGTTATATCGCTTTCGCAAATGGCACTAAACCAGATAAATTCATCGTTTCTTGCCGCCTTGGAAGTTTTTATATTGTTTCTTGCAGTTTTGTTTTCATAGTGATAATCTGCATAGCCGTCAATATCTCTCTCGTATACACCCTTTACATTGTAGAACGTGGGTGCGACATTATCCCAGGATGCGGGATTTGCCATATCAATGGTGGTTTTCTCACTTGCAGCGGGAGCGGGACGAACACCCTTCCACTTACGGATAGCATCCACCATAAGCATAAAGCCGTGATCCTTGTTTTCGTCAACTGAAATGCCAAGGTCGCGGGTTCCGGGAGAATCGAAATGGTCAACAAAGGAATTTTTGAACTTGCCGATATAGTTTTCGTTTCTTACGGCAGTCCACTCGTTCCAGCTTGAAAGAATCATAATTCTTGCATCTGTCATAAGTGCGCCGGATACCTGCTCTTCAAAGAAGAGGTTGTATACGGATGTGCCGCTCTTCCAGATATGGCCGTGGGTTTCGGTGTAGTTTTTGCCTCTTACAAGATGAGGAAGGCTCATAGGTGTAAGCGACGCATCAACGATTGATGCATTTCTTGCGGCAGATACGGAAACTGTTTCAGGGTTGCCGGCAGAATCCACACCGAAGGTTATCTGGGGATAACGGTCGGTAAATGTCCACTTTGTGGGCTTTCTGTCTTTCGTATGGCTCCAGTCGCCCTCACTTCCGCGGAAGGTGAAGAAATTCATAATTTCGTTGTAAAGCTTAACATCTTCGGGATCGTCCTTATCAAGGAATCGCTCGAGTGCTTCTTCGCTCGCCATAATTAATGGCTTACCCTCGTGATAGTACCACAAATCTTCATAAAGTCCCTGTTTGTAGAAGGTTAAATAGAGATATTCAACCATATACTTGGTGTCGATAACGGGATATGAAAGGCTGCTTAAAATTGTGAACTTGGGAACGTCAACGCCGCTTTTTTTCGCATCGGAGAAAGCCTCTAAAAATACGCCCATATTCCTTCTGAATATGCCTTTTCCGTTACTGTCGTCAAAATACAAAAAGTCAACGCCCGCCTCGGAAAGAAGCTCTGCATCCTTTCTGTAAACCCAGTAGTCAACGCCCGTATAGTAACCGTATAAGGGCTCCGCCCAGAAGTAGTTGGTTCTGCCCAACGGCCACGCCGGATGAAGGTATCCGTCCTCTTTATAGGCATCGGGATACAACTTTTGGTATGTTGTGTTATTTATAACGTTTACGGTATCTTCCTGGTTTACGTTCCATATCCAGTAGAAAAGTCCTACTTCCTTGCCTTCCTTAACGCCGCCGACCTCGGAATAGTCAGCAACTGCTCTGCCAAGGCCCGAAACGCCTGCCCAGGTATCCGACCAGTCGTCCACAATCACATCATCTGACACGGGAACATAAGCTTCCTTTTCGGGAAGCGCCGCATCAGAAAGCATTACCTTGCTTACCCATGATGCGCCCGCTGAACCGTAGGTTGCAATTATGTAAAGGTCGTGAACGCCTTCCTTATTTATGTTGCAGCCAAATGTTTCCTCTTCTTCCGAGTCCATATCAATATAGCCTATGATTTCGCCCTTTACAGAGTCAATTCTCACCTCGAAAATTTCTCCGTTCCAGTGGCTTGACCAGTTGGCTTTACCGTAAATGCTTACGGATTTTTTGCCCGTCAGATCAACATCCTCAAAAAGAAGATATTCACCTGCTGCCATGCCTACCTTTCCCGTGGCAGGCTTGGTTTTGCCCTCGGACATTTTATCGATTGTAAGCTCCTCGGCACATATTCCCACAACCGAGAAAAGCATTACAAAGGATAAAAGCAATGTTAATACTCTCTTCATAAAATCCCTTCCTTTATGTAATTATAAATTAAACAAAATTACTGCAGCCGCACCCATTACGGCACCCAATATCTGGGTTTTTGTGAATTTTTCCCTGTAGAAAATTACGGAGATCAGGAACACAAGTAGCAGCTTTGTTCCCGTGATAATCACGCTTGACCTTGAAATCAAGAACATTGTGTTTATAATGAGCGATGTCATATTGGTAAGGCCGTTAAAGGCACCTGCACCGACTGCATAAAGGTTGCCCTTTGCATAAAGCGGTTTAAGTCCGTTTTTCTCCTTTATAAGGCCGATTGCAATCAAGGCAACTGCAGAAAAGCCAAGAGCCATAACCATAAATTCGTTGTCATACTGTGCCGAAAATACCTTCTGCTGAATTCTCTGCACCACGCCGTACATACCCGAACCCACAAAGGATAAAATAATGCAGACGAGCCAGTAAACTGTGACAGGCTTTTTTTCGCCCTGTCCCCTGCCTTTTATAAGATATATGGATAATGCAAGTACGGCAAAGCCTATATATGTAAATGCGGAAGACTGTTCTGTTTCCTTTTGAACTATAAGTCCGTAGAGAATTTTGAAAACCAGGGCATATGACAAAATCAGGTTTGAAAGAGCATATGAGCCTTTGGAAAAAGCCTCATAGGTTAAAACCGATGCCATTCCGTATAAAAATCCGCCAAGGATTGAAAACATTAAGATTTCAGGCTTAAATGTAAAAACGCCGTCCGTAAGCAAATCCTTTATAAGGAAGAATGCCATGGAAAACAAAGATACAATACCCGTGAAAACAAATCCTCCGCTGTATTTGCTGCCGTGTTTTTTTACTACCAGTCCTTCACCTATGCTTGTGGAAACGCAGGCAAGCATCACCAAGTAGGGTATATAATTCACCTTTATCACCTCACATATCATAGTATAGGAAAAATCTTCGTTTGTAAATGGAAAAATTCCCTTTTTATACTTAAAAAAGGTGTTTTTTCTTGATTTTTATATATCGGGGGTGTATAATTTTCACGAGGTGAGTTTTATGAGTGAGCTTATTCACACCCCCGGGCTTGAGCCTGACTATTCGGAAAGTCTTACTGTTACAAATTTTATCTATGAGACGGAGTTTCATAAGCTTAAGCAACCGCTTTTCACAAAAGAATACAAGGTTTTCCTGGTTACAAACGGAAGCGGAACATTGACACTCAACGAAAAAAGCTTCCCTCTTTTTGAAAGCTGTGTTTTCTTTGTGTATGAAGAAACCACCTTTGAGCTTTCAGGCTCCTCCGACTTTGAATATATGCATATATCATTCAAGGGCGAGCATATCCCCGAAATGCTTAAAAGCTTCAATATTTCTCCCGATGAGCCTGTTTATTACAACCTTGCACCCTTAAAGGAATTCTGGTTTTCCTCCCATCAGAGGGCGAGGAAGGCATATTATATCGCCATTACCAAGGGAACGCTGTTTTACACCATTTCCTTTTTAACACCGGAGCATAAAAATCCCGATTTTAAGGACAAGGATTTATACGGCCTTATTTTCAGCTATATAAATGCCCACTATACGGAGCTTGATTTCTGCCTTAAAAAGGTGGCATACACCTTTTCCTATACTCCGAAATATCTCTCCGCTGTGTTTTATAAGGAAAAGGGGCTTTGCTTTAAGGACTATCTTGCACAAAAGAGGATAAACCACGCTCTTTCATTAATTGAACGCGACAATTTAACGTCCATTTCCGAAATTGCCACCCTTTCGGGTTTTTCCGACCCCCTTTATTTTTCCAAGGTATTTAAAAAAATTACAAAATATACACCCTCTGACTTTATCGCTAATCATAAAAAGAAGTAGGGAAGGGATTTATCCCTTCCGCTTATGTGGTTTATAACATATAAAAAAGTGCCGAAAGCTTCTGCTTTCGGCACTTTTTATTACTTAAAGAATCTTATAACGGGGGATGTTATAATTCCCGTGGGCTTTACCATATAGTCATAGGTAAAGTTTGTTCCTGCAGCATAGTAGCAGCCCGGGTCTCTCCATATTTCGTCGCTGGAATTATGAAGTGCACCGAAGGTGTTGAAGCGGTTTCCGTAAAGCACAAATTCCACCTTGTGGTGGCCTTTTTCGATTTCGGTCATTACGTTGTAGGGCATAATCACAATGTTGCCAAGGTCAACTCCGTCAAGGATAACCTTTACGAATTCGCCTCTGTAGTAGTTTGTGATAAATTCAACCTTGCAGTCTTCCTCTGCGTCAAATTCCGCAAAGTAGGAAACGTTTCCGCCGTAGAATGGCATTCTGTAATTTGTGATTGAGCCGAAGGAAATTTTTTCCTTGTTTTCGCATATGGTCTTAGTTGCACCCTCAAGCTCAACACCGAAGTCGCCTATCAGGAAGTAGTTTTCAAGGCTTACTCTCTTTCCGATGGGGGCAGTTACGATAATTTCGTTTGTTCCCTTTTTGATCATGGGGATTTTTGCGGTGTGAATGTCCTTGTCAACGAAATATCCGTCTTTTACGATTTCTATTTCCTCGCCGTTTACTTTTAATGAATCCATTTCCTCAAAGGCTATGCGGCAGGGTGTGTCAATTTCACTTTCCACCTTGAAGGTAAGCGTAACTTCCTCGTTTTTGCTGTCCTCGGGATATACCCAGGGCTGTGTTCCGCATCCGTCCGCACGGCGGATTCCCAGAGGCTTACGAAGTGCGGTATCAAGACGGAGCATTTCTTCGGGAGTTGTTATCTCTGTTTCACCCATTTTAGCGGTTGCAATGTCCATAATATAAACATTGTCCTCGTGGCGGTGATAGGAAACCTTGTCCGTTATTCTCATTTCCTTTATAAATTCAAGAGGCTTTGCCTCTTCCGTAAAGGAGCCTTCCTCAGAAGGTGTAAGCATAAATAAAAGTGAATCGTAAATATACATAGTTTTGGGAATTACGGTATAGCCGTCCTTTGCCACGTAGGTACATTCCTTCATTTCGCCTGTCAATGCATCAAGAAGTATTGGCTTATAGTGACCTTTAATCTTTACTCTTATGCCTTCAGCTTCAACGGTGTCGCGGAAGTTCTGGCGCTGAATCTTTCTGTATATGGGATTTGCCTTTTTATAGAGGGACTCTCTTCTTCCGTTTGCGATGAAGAGATATTTTATGTCCCCGTCCTTTCTCATATTGTAAAGATAGCGGTCAGCGCCTGCACCGTCATCCTTTCTTATTTCAATGTCGCGCTGTTCCTTTAAGGCATTTAAGATATCAATCTTGTTAAAGTCCACCTTGGTGGAAAGTGCAGTAAGTGAAGCTACGCCTTCCTTTTCCTGGCCGTCTATATAGATGGGTGCATCCCCCGCGATTATCACTTTTCCGCCACGAGATGCAAAATCCTTAAGGATTGAAAGGGTGGTGCTTCTTATTGTCTTAAGTGCGGGAAGCACGATGGCGTCATATTCCATTTCTCCAACCTTAAGTCCGCCCGTGCTCTCCTTAACCTGTGTGGGAAGGAGTGATTCTGAGATATAGTCAAAGTCCATCTGTCCGAAGAGAAGCCACTCTGTGATATTGTCAAAGTTTGCCTCAAGCTTTGTCATTTCGTCTGAAGACAGGTCATTGGGTCCGTATGCAAGCCAGGCACTTTCAACGGGGTGGATTACAGCAACCTTAACGTCAGCCTTACCCTTGGTGAGCGCCGTATTTACTCTTGCAAAATAGTTTTCAATCCAGGGATATTCCTTGTACCAGGGTGCCTGATAGTTAAAGGTTGCGGGATAGTCTCGCTTTGCCATACCCTTCATTGATACCCAGGAAAGATGTGGAACTCTCACAGTTACGCCGAGAGCCGCCTGCCAGTCGCCTGAAATTTTATAGGTTCTGAAATCGCAGTCCCAGTCTGTTACGCCGTAAAGCTCGGAAACCTGAGCCTCTCTGCCGTACTGATTTTTAACAGACTGCGCCTGCTTTGCAGTGGTGTATTCACGAAGATCGCAAAGCATATCAATTCCGGGGATTCCGAAATGGGCCAGGCTTCTCATAACCTCGCCACAGGAATTGGTCTGAGTTTTTAAAAGCGGCTCTGATAACATATGTCCCGTAAGGCTTATGTTGTGCTTCTCGCACCATACGCCAATCTGCTTTGCATAGGCATTGGCAAAGCGCTCCGCCGTGTGGTCGTGATAGCAGTATCTTACATAGGAGGGCTTGTTATCGGGGAGATTCCACACAACCTCGGGAAGGCGTGGAACAAGCGAAAAGCCGTACATTTTATTAAAGGTTTCATCAAAATCGTATGTCCAGGGAAGGGATAACGCTTTAGGCTCGTGGGAGAAGGCTAAAACCTCTTTTCCCGCAAAGTGAGGCTCGTCCGTGAAAATGGCGTGAACGGTTTTACCGAAGCTTTCACCGATTTCCCGGTTATATGCCTCGTGGGTTATATTTATAAACTCTGCCATAGCCTCATCGTTCATAGAGTCAACATAGCCCTGGTCATTGTGCCAGCCGCCGCCAAAGTGATGTCTTACAAAGGCATACCATTTTTTTCCTTCAGCCGCATCATCGGCATCTATCATTTTATAGCTTTTTAATGTACCGTCTGAATTAAGCACCACATCATAGGCGGAAAGAAGGTAGGGTTTTCCCGTTTCGATTGCCTCTTCATAGGATACATATTCCTCTTTGGCAGGGGTGAACACTATGTATTTCATACGGTATTTCATATTTTTGGTAACATAGCCGCCCGCCTGACCGGATGCCCAGCGGTCCTCATCGTAAAGCCAGGGAAGAAGCCCTTCTTCTTCGCCCTTCTTAACGCAGGATTTTATAAGATGCATAAACTCATCGCTCAGATATTTTGTCGCCATACCGCTTCGTACGTGCATATGATAGCCGCCGAAGCCCATTTCCTTGAAGATTTCAATCTGGCGAAGTAACTCTTCCTCGGAAAGCTGACAGTTCCAGGACCAGAAGGGTGCTCCCCTGTATTCAGCGCCGGGGTTTTTGAAAAGCTCGGACGATAATTTTTTTTCCTTATTACCCTTGTATAACATATTATGCCTCCTCAGATTTTTATTTTAAGAAGTTTTTCAGCATTTTTATAAAACATTTTTTCGTTGTCTTTTTTTGAAAAGCCCATATCAATTAATTTTTTAACCGTGCCCTCCGGGTTATGCATCGGAAAGTCTGAGCCGAATAAAACCTTGTCCGTTCCGTGATTTTTTATAATCCGCTTTGCCTGCTCACTGTCCATAAAGTCGATGGAGCTTGAAGCATCAAAGTAGAGGTTTTCATATTTTCCGACCAGCACTTCCTCTGCCCTGTCCCATACGCTGTAGCCGCCAAGATGCGCCGCAATCACCGTTAAATCGGGGTATTTTTCACATATATTGGCAACTCTTTCGGGCGCGGACAAATCCGACTTTGTATCGCCGACGTGAAATAAAATAGGAAGTTTCCCCCTTGCCGCCTCGTAAATGGGAAGAGCCTTTTCTTCATCAATGGCAAAGCCCTGAAAATCCGTGTGAAGCTTTATTCCAAGAAGCCCAAGCTTAATAATTCTCTCCACTTCGCCTTTTATGTCGCCATAATCTGCGTGCATTGTTCCGAAGCCCACAAATTCGGGATTTTCAGAAACCAGCGAGGCTATATAGCTGTTTATGTGCTCCACCTGGTCAGCCCTTGTGGCGGTGGAGTGGATAAGACATTTTGTTATTATGCCTTTTTTAAGCTCTTTTTTTATGTTTTCCACACTTCCTATGCTGTACATTTTAACGCCGTAATAATTCCCCGTGGAAAGGGTTGCCTTTTCGGCTATCTTTTCGGGAAAAACGTGGACGTGTGCGTCAAAAACCTTCATAATGTCACCTTCTTTTAAGAATATTTTAATTATAATATCCCTGCCTTGTTTTGTCAATTATTTATCTTCTTTTTAAGATCTTTTTTCGGCGGTGTTCCGTGGGCATCTTTGTAGGCTCTGTAAAAGGAAGAATAGTCCTTATACCCCGCCTTTATTGCCGCTTCGCTCAAAGTATATTCTCCGTCCTCACTTAATTCCTCCACATAGCGGAGACGCTTTGTTCTTATATATTCGTTTACCGTGTGTCCAGTTGCTTCCTTAAAGATTCTGGTAAGGTGATATTTCGTTATGTAAAATTCCTCTGCAATTTCCTCCAGAGAAAGCTTTTCCGTGAAATGCTCGTTTATATAGGCAACGATTTCCTTTACTCTCTTTTTACCCGTATTTTCCGTTGAGAAGCAGTCGTTTTTATGGGCAAGATATAAAAGCTGCACCACCAGAGACCTTATATAAGGATCGTCATAATCGGAAAAGCCCTCGCGCATAAGACCAATAATATCACTTATTCCTGCACTCTTCGCTGTTTTTGCGCTTATCTTGTTTTTTTCTCCGCAGTTTCTTTCCCAGAAAATATCCCTGTAATGCTCGCAGGAGTGGCGGACGAAAAAATCTTCATCAAACTGTATTACCATTCTTAAATAATCCGACTCCGACTTGTGATGAACGCGGTGCATTTCCCCGGGGCGTATGAAAATCATATCACCCTCCGAAAGGGGGTAGTCCGCACCCTCAACGGCATATGTGGCGTCGCCCTTTTCAAAAATATAAATTTCGTAAAAATCGTGGTCGTGAAGCCTGAAAAATGTACTGTCTATCTTCTTTGTATATTCCTCGCTTGCCTGAAAAAACATTTTACCGCCTCCTTTTATTTTGTTTCCCAAAAACTCACATTGCAATTCAAAACAATATATAACCCGCTTTACATTATCAGATATCTCTCTCCTCAAGACTTTTTGTTTGAACCCGCCAAAGAGCTTCCTTTACAATATTATCAATATATTGGCACACTCCCTCAAAATTTCTACTAACTTCATTGTTTGGGATTCTAACAACCGTTAAATTTCTCTTTTCAATTCTTTCCGTTCTGATTTTATCTCTCAACAGTTCTTTTTCTTCGTAATGCCCTGAACCATCAAGTTCAATTATAATTCTTGCACTATGGCAATAAAAATCAACAATATAGTTGTCTATTACTTTTTGCCTCAGAAATCTTATAGGATAGCTTTTCAAAAAATCATACCAAAGATGTCTTTCTTCTTTTGTCATATTTTTCCGTAAAGTCCTTGCATTGCCTGTCAAACCGATATTGTGCTTTCTTTCCATAATATCCCTCCACCTATCAGCAATTTTGCTCTCGCAAAATATCTCTGATAGGTCCCCCTCCCTTTAGGCAAGGGAGGCTTTATCTCATTTTTACTCAAAGGCCCCCTTGCCTAAAGGGGGCTGTCAACAAAGTTGACTGGGGGATTTTTCTTCAACCCTTACCACTATGCATCTAAGTAATACGCTTTTATTCGTATCAATAAAATATTTTCTATTTTAATATTTCAAAATACCTCTCTATCTGATTTTTAATGTCTTCGCTTACTTCAGCCAAGGTTACATTCTGCTTTGGTTCCAATGCAAGGAATATCATTCCCCAAAATATTTGTTTCCTATTTTCCGGAAAAACATTATGTTTCTCAATCATCCTGTCATCTTGATCCCAATCTCCTTTTCGTATTGCAACCCAAAAAGGCGTTTCAACACACTCAGGGTTTTTCCACATATCTCTGTCGTAATTCAATGTGAATGTCATACCATCTATATATAAGCTTCTTGTATATCCCTTCCGATACCCTGTTGCCTTAACTCCCTTTTTTGAGGTTTGATGATTTTTGTCTGCACAAAAAAGTTCTATAACCTCATCTATAACCTGATAATATCTTTCTCCTTTGTTTGCCATCTCAGCAGAAATATCTCCTGCCGAAAAAGGAATAAAAGCATCGTTATCAATCTGATTGCAATATCCTTCAAGCTGTTGGATATCGCTAACTAATTCTATAGCAACAGATGAAGCAACATTTTTTAACAATGTTATTATTTCGTTCCATGTGGTGATACCCAGACTGATTCCATCCACCATTATACAGTTCTCATCGATTTCTTCTATTTTGCGCATGCTGCATAATTCCTTAAGCTTTGCCCATAAATTTGTTCTTCTAATCGCCGGACATACAAACAATAAACCTTTTCCTCCATTATCGTTTAACCTGTCCAAATATGTGATCGGCTGATTGGCTGTCAAGGTTGCATAAAATTTTATCTCACACAAAACTTCTTCTTTTCCTTCCATATTAAGCCCAGCCATATCTGGCCGTTCTTTTTCTTCCCCTTTCCCTGTAGCCTGACAAACATATAGTAAAGTTTCCTCTGTTTTTATATGGATAATATCAGCTATTCTTTTGGTAAAAGCTATATTTAAGGCTTTAGATTGAGAAAGTAAGTACTGCAAAGAATATGTTGCAATATCTTCTTGCGACCCCCTTATATGAGGATATAAATGTGCTAACAATGAATAAGACATATTTATTTCTCCTTCTATTTCTGTTTAGCCATTGAGAATGTCAGTTCTTGCATAACAGACATCAACACTCTGTAGGCTTTACGGAAATTTTACCACAAAAGAGCAATATTTGCAATAAAAAAAGCAACATTTGCACTGTTAATTTAAATAAAATTGTGCTATTATGGTAAAAGGAGGTGTATGTAATGTACGCAAATTATATGATATCGGGTTTTTCCGACGAAATTTCAAGTGACATTGACGTTCAGTTTACCGCCCTTAACAAAATGGGCATAAAGTTTTTTGAGCCCAGAGGCGTAAACGGCAAAAACATTTCATCCCTGACAGATGAAGAGCTTACCGCCTTAAAGGGAAAGATGGGACAGTACAGAATAAAGGCTTCTTCCATCGGCTCCCCCATCGGCAAGATTAAAATAACCGACGATTTTGAGCCTCATTTTGAAACCTTTAAGCGAACATGCTACATAGCACGCTTTTTAGGCGCACCCACCATAAGAATGTTTTCATTTTTCATTCCCGACGGTGAGTATGACAAATACCGTGATGAGGTTTTAAGAAGACTCCGCCTTATGGTAGACTATGCCGCAAGGGAAAAGGTTGTGCTTCTTCACGAAAACGAAAAGGGAATTTACGGTGAAAATGATGAGCGATGCCTTGACATCCTTTCCGCCATCAACTCCCCTTATTTCAAGGCAGTTTTCGATCCCGCAAACTTTGTTCAGGCGCATGTTGACACAAAGAAGGCTTTTGCCCTTCTTAAAGACTATGTAACCTATATGCACATAAAGGATGCAAAGGAAGACGGCAGTGTTGTTCCTGCAGGATATGGCGAGGGAAATGTTTCCTGGATACTGGGCGAGCTTGAAAAGATGGGCTATTACGGCTTTTTAAGCCTAGAGCCTCACCTTGGCGCATTTACGGGGCTTTCAGACATTGACGACACCGCAAACGAAACGGTAAGTAAAGAAAAGAGCGATGAGGCTAAATTCGCTCTTGCTTATGAATCACTTAAAAATGCTTTGAAGGAATCCGGTCACAATATGAATAAGGTAAAAATGGGTATTATCGGCTTCGGTAATATGGGTATGCAGCACGCAAGAAATATTTCCGAAGGCAGAGTCCCCAAGATGGAGCTTGCGGCAATCTGCGATATAGACCCGGAAAAGGCTGCCAAGGCAAAGTCAGACTATAACGTTCCCACATTTACGGATGCAGAGGAAATGATGAAATCCGGTCTTTGCGATTCAGTTTTAATCGCAATCCCCCACTATGACCACTCTCCCTATGCGATTATGGCGTTCGAGCTTGGCTTAAACGTACTTACAGAAAAGCCCGCAGGCGTTCACACCAAGCAGGTACTGGAAATGAACGAGGCTGCAAAAAAGAGCGGCAAGGTTTTCGGAATTATGTTCAACCAGAGAACCAACCCCATGTATCAGAAGCTTCGTGAAATGATAAAATCCGGTGAGCTTGGTCACATCAAGAGAATTTCCTGGATAGTTACCGACTGGTACCGTTCCAATGCATATCACAAGAGTGCAACCTGGCGTTCAACCTGGGATAAAGAAGGCGGCGGAACACTTGTTAATCAGAACCCCCATCAGCTTGATCTGTGGCAGTGGATGTTCGGTATGCCCGATACAGTTTATGCTGACTGCTCCTTCGGTAAGTATCACGATATAGATGTTGATGACGAGGTTACCGCATACCTTACATATAAAAACGGCACAACCGGTACATATATAACCTCAACAGCCGAGGCTCCCGGTACAAACCGCCTTGAAATTGCCTGCGACGCGGGTAAAATCGTTATCGAAAGCGGCAAAATGATATTTAAGAAATTAAAGCAGGCAGAACCCGAATTTGATAAGACAAATACCGTTCCCTTCGCCTGCCCTGAATATCAGGATGTTCTTATGGACGTTTCCGGAAGCGGACCTCAGCACGTCGGCATCTTAAACGACTATGCAGAAGCTGTTCTTAACGGCACTCCCTTACTTGCTCCCGGTGAGGAGGGCATAAACGGAGTTACCCTTGCAAGCGCAATGTACTTATCCACCTGGAGAGGCGTTGAGACCATCGACCTCAATAACTTCCCCCATCAGGAATTTTATGAGAGACTGATGGAAAAGGCAGCCAATGCCAAAGAAAAGAAAGGCGTTAAGAGCCAGACCGTTGACATTGACGGCACATATTGATAGGAGGAATTAAAATGGATAAAAGAATAGGCGCACAGTTATATACCTTAAGAGATTTCTGCAAGACTGCAGAAGACCTTGATTCCACCCTTGAAAGGGTAAGTGCAATCGGCTATAAAATCCTTCAGGTTTCGGGCATCGGCCCCATCCCCGCTAAGGATATAAGAGCAATTGCCGATAAGCACAACCTTGAAATCAAACTTACCCACAGAGGTTTTCCCGAATTCACCAAAAACCTCGACGCTCTGGTTGAGTTTCATAAAACATTGGGTGCCGATTTTGCAGGCCTCGGTATGATTCCCACCGAATATCTTAAGTCAAAAGAAACCCTGATGGAATTTGTAAAGATTATGAGCGATGCGGCAGTTGAGCTTTCCAGAAACGGCCTTGGTTTATCCTATCACAACCACGCAGTAGAATTTGCAAAGCTTGACGGCGAATATGTTTTCGATACCATACTCAACAATACCCCCGAATGTCTTAAGTTTATGGTTGACGTTCACTGGGTTGCTGTAGGCGGTGTTGACCCCGCAAAATGGCTCCTTCACTGCAAGGACAGATTGAGCGGTGTTCACTTCAAGGACTATAAAATTCTTTCAGGCACAAACACTCCCAGATTTGCGGAGGTTATGGAAGGTAACTTAAACTGGGATGAAATTTTTGATGCCTGCGAAAAGGCAAACGCCCCCTACGCTTTTGTCGAACAGGACGATTGCTACGGCGCTGACCCCTTCCTCTGCATGGAAACGAGCTACAAAAATCTTACAAAGAAGGGATTTAATTGATTAAAAATATCTGTATCGTCGGCTACGGCTGCATAGCACCCGTACATGCCGCGGCACTTTCAAAACTTCCCGAAGAAGTAAAAATTTACGCCATCTGCGATATTGTCAGGGAAAGAGCAGATAAGGGTGCAGAAAAATACGGTGCAAAGGCATATTACAGCATAGACGAAGCCCTGGAGGATGAGGCGATAGATGTTTTTCACATCTGCACACCCCACTATCTTCACTTCCCTATGACCGAAAAGTGCCTTGCCAAGGGCAAAATGGTGGTTTCGGAAAAGCCCCTTGTTATGACAAAGGATGAGCTTTCAAAGGTTTCAGTCTTTAAGGATTCTGATCTTTACTGCATTTTCCAGAACCGCACCAATAACTCCGTTCAAAAGCTTAAGGAAATAATCGATTCTGATAAAACCTTAGGCAAGCTTACTGGAATCCGCGCCATTATGACCTGGAAGAGAACCGCAGCATATTACAGAAGCGGCCCCTGGAGAGGAAAAATTGCAACCGAAGGCGGCGGCGTACTTATAAATCAGTCCATCCACACCCTTGATTTAATGTGTTTATTCGGCGGAAAGGTAGTATCTGCCGAGGCTAAAATGTCCAATCACTCCTTAAAGGGAGAAATTGAGGTTGAGGACACGGTTGAGGCTTTCGTGAAGTTTGAAAACGGTGCATCCGGCATATTCTATGCCACCAACGCAAACGCCTTTGACTCCCCCACCATACTTGACATTTCCTTTGAAAACGCCTCCTTCCGCTATATTGACGGAAGACTTTATAAGGGCGGAGAGCTTCTTGCCTCCGATACCGCAGAGGCTCCCGGCAAGGCTTGCTGGGGAAGCGGCCACGAAAGAGAATTTTTCAACATATACAAAGGAAATTCTCCCCTTAAATACAAGGATGTTGAAAACACCTTAAAAACCGTTTTCGCCTTTTACGAAAGTGCGAAAAATGACGGAAAGGAGATTATTTTATGAAAATGACCATGCGCTGGTACGGCCACGACGATCCCGTTACGCTGTCCCACATTAAGCAGATTCCCAATGTTACAGGCATTGTTTCTGCAATTTACGATATTCCCGTCGGTGAGGTATGGCCCTTAGACCGTATCTTAAAGCTTAAAGAGGATATCGAAAAGGAAGGCCTCACGCTTTCCGTTATCGAAAGTGTTCCCGTTCACGAGGACATCAAGATGGGTACGGGCAAACGCGACTACTACATAAAAAACTACGCCGAAACCCTGAGAAATTTGGGCAAGGCAGGAATTGACTGTGTATGCTACAACTTTATGCCCGTTTTCGACTGGACGAGAACCGAGCTTAAGCATTTGAATCCCGACGGTTCAAATTCCCTTTCCTATGTGCATGAAACTGCAATGGCCATGGACCCCCTAAAGGGCGATTTATCCCTTCCCGGCTGGGACTCCTCCTACACCAAGGACGAGATGCAGTCGCTCCTTCGCACCTATGCAAATATTTCCGAGGAGGATTTGTGGACTAACCTTAAGTATTTCTTAGACGGCGTTATGCCTGCGGCAGAGGAAGCGGGAGTAAATATGGCAATCCATCCCGATGATCCCCCCTTCCCCATTTTCGGACTTCCGAGGGTTATCACCAACAAGGAAAACTTAATCCGCTTCTTAAAGCTTTACGATAAGCCCTGCAACGGTCTTACCCTATGCACAGGCTCACTCGGTGTCCTTGAATCCAACGACATAATAGATATGATTCACACCTTCCCCGACAGAATTCACTTTGCCCACATAAGAAACATCAAGAGGGAAAACGAGTGCGATTTCACCGAAACCGCCCACAAGACAGAATGCGGCTCCCTTGATATTTACGGCATTGTAAGAGCATACTGCGAGGAAAAGTGGGACGGTTATGTAAGGCCCGACCACGGCAGAATGATATGGGGCGAAGAAGGCCGCTTCGGCTACGGCTTATTTGACAGAGCCCTTGGTGCCACATACCTTTCCGGTTTATTTGAAGCCGTTGAAAAAACTTTATAAGAAGGAATGATATTATGACTAAATTACCTTTTGAAACAGACCTTTCATCATCTGTTGCGGTTATCACAGGCGGTGCAGGCGTTATCTGCTCATCCTTTGCAAAAACCGTGGCAAAGGCAGGAGCAAAGGTTGCCGTTCTTGACTTAAACGGCGATGCGGCAAAGGCACTTGCCGACGAAATCAATTCAGAAGGCGGATGCGCAATAGGCTTATCTGCCAACGTGCTTGATAAAAATAGTCTTCTTGAAGCAAAGAAAGCAGTAAACGACGCCTTCGGCAAGGTTGACATTTTAATAAACGGTGCAGGCGGAAACAATCCCAAGGGCACTACCTCGGCAGAATATTACGAAATGGGCGACGAGGACAAGGAAGACCTTGTTTCCTTCTTCGATTTAGACCCCGCGGGAATTGAATTTGTGTTTAACTTAAATTTCTTAGGCACTCTTCTTCCCACCCAGGTATTTGCCAAGGATATGGTCGGAAACAAAAGAGCCTCTATCGTAAACATCTCTTCAATGAACGCCTTTACTCCCCTTACAAAAATCCCTGCATATTCAGGTGCCAAGGCTGCGGTTTCAAACTTCACCCAGTGGCTCTCAGTACATTTTTCCAAGGTCGGCATAAGAGTAAATGCAATTGCTCCCGGCTTTTTCCTGACCAATCAGAACAGAGGGCTTCTTCTTAAGGAAGACGGAAGCTTAACTCCCCGCTCCGAAAAGATTTTATCCCAGACTCCCTTCGGAAGATTCGGCGATGTATCAGAGCTTTCGGGAACCTTATTATACCTTTTGACCTACGAAGCATCAAGCTTTGTATCGGGAATTGTAATCCCCGTTGACGGCGGCTTCTCCGCATATTCGGGCGTATAAGATGAACAAAAAGGTGTAACGGCAAAGCCGTTACACCTTTTTTATTTTATCATACCTTTTTCTGTTTTTAGTGTAAGTATTTTTCTTACGCTTTCGTCTATCCGTTCTTCAGTGATTTCACCCGATGCAACCGCCGCAATTAAGGCGTTATGGGCAACCGTCAGGTCTTTAGGCATCAGAATCATATCGCAGCCTGCCTGTATCGCCTTTACCGTTGCTTCCTCCGTTGTATATTCATTGGCGATGGCACCCATATTCATGGCATCGGTAATAACGATACCTTTATAGCCAAGCTCGCCCTTAAGCATACCTTCTGTTACTTCCTTTGACAAGGTGGCAGGAAGCTTGTCGCTTGTTGCATTTACCATGGTAATATGTGCCACCATAATGAAATCCGCCCCCGAGGCAATTCCCGCTTTAAAGGGGATAAATTCTGCCCCTCTTAATTCCTCCAAAGTTCTCTGGCTTGCAGTATAGCCCGTATGGCTGTCATTATAGGTGCTTCCGTGACCGGGGAAATGCTTGAGTGTTGCAGAAACTCCGTTTTCCTGCATCCCCCTTACCGTTTCGGATACCATTTTCGCCACAGCCTCAGGCTCTGTTCCGAAGGAACGGTTTCCTATTACGGAATTTCCCGAATTTACCAAAACATCCGCAACGGGAGCAAAATCCACGTTAAAGCCGAGAGACAAAAGCTCACTTCCCAGAGTTTTCCCCACATCATATGCCTTTTCGGGATTTTCAGTCTTCCCTATTTCCTTCATAGGTGGATGATGGGTAACTCCCATTGAAGGATTGCTTCCGAGCCTTGAAACGATACCGCCCTCCTCGTCAACCCCGATAAAAAGCGGAATCTTTGCATAGCTTTGGGTGTTTTCAATCATTTCCTTTGTCTGTGCGGCATTTTTAAGATTTCCCTGAAAATAGATTATTCCGCCAACGGGCTTATCGGAAAGAGCCGCCTTTGTTGCTTCTCCCGCCTGAGTTACCGTTCCGACACCGGTTATGGCTTCGGGAGTCACAAACATCAATTGATAAACCTTGTCGGAAAGGGACATTTCAGACATAATTACTTCCACCATGTCCGGCTCCTTCACTTCTGTATCGGGTACACTTACGGGCTCACCGCATCCCGGAAGCAGGAAAAGAATTGCCATAAACTGAGCAAGAATACGTTTCATATTATCCCTCCTTAAGAGAGTCTATCATCGAAATAACCTCGTCGGGATTTACCGATGAGAAAAGAGCATTCCTTATTTTAGCCGCACCCCTGATGGTTTTTAAATACCAGGCAAGGTGCTTCCTTGATTCCAGTATACCTCTTACCTCGCCCTTCTTTTCCATGGCAAGTAGCAAATGACGCTTGCACACATCAATCCGCTCCTCCGCTGTGGCTATGGGCAAAAGCTCTCCCGTATTGAAATAGTGATCGATTTCCCGGAACAAAAAGGGATTTCCGAGGCATCCTCTGCCTACCATAATTTCGTCAACAAAGGTTTCCTTCAGCATATTTTCTGCGTCAATGGCAGAAAATATATCTCCGTTTCCCACCACGGGAATTTTAACGCTTTCCTTTACGCGCCTTATGGCAGAAAGATTTGCCTTTCCCGAATAAAGCTGCTCCTTGGTTCTTCCGTGAATGTAAATTTTATCGGCACCGGCATTTTCCATCGCCTTTGCGAATTCAGGAGATGTTTCACTCTCTATTCCCATACGGAATTTAACGCTGACAGGAAGGCTCACTGCCTTTTTCACCGCCGTCACGATTTCGCCTGCAAGAGAAGGATTTTTCATTAAGGCACAGCCGTCACCGTTACCTTCGATTTTAGGCATGGGGCAACCCATATTTATGTTGATCTCCGTGGCAAAAGGAGCGACTTTTTCTGCCGCCTCGGCTAAAATACCGGGCTCGTGGCCGAAAAGCTGTACTATCATTCTCCCTTCCTCCGCAGAGGGGAGAAGAGCGGCGGTTTTTTTGTCGTTATAATGCATCGCCTTGGCGCTTATCATTTCCGTAAAAGGTATTGCCCTGCCATAGGATGATACAATTTTCCTGAAAACCTCGTCGGCAACTCCCGCCATAGGAGCAAGATAAACACGGGTATTATAAATCAAGTTTCATGTCTCCCTTTTTAATGAGTTTTATTTTTCTCATAATTTCCGAGAAGAAAAGAGATATAATCGCAGGAAGTATAAAGTACATAAGAATAATCAGCGCAATTGCAACAAGGGGAGTAAATGCCTGATATCCCGATGCATTCACCGCAGTCATAGCCGAAAACGCCTGTATGGGGCCAACAAGACCTGCCGTTCCCATACCTGAACCCATAGGATTGGATATCATACCGATAGAGGTTGATATCGGGCCTAAAATGGCACTTGCAAGAATTACGGGAAGCCAGATAATCGGCTTTCTTACGATGTTCGGCATCTGAAGCATACTTGTACCAAGCCCCTGAGCAATGAGTCCCCCGAATTTATTTTCGCGGTAGCTTATAACCGCAAAGCCTATCATATTGGCACAGCAGCCCACCGTTGCCGCACCTGCCGCAAGTCCCGACAATCCCATTGTTATTCCGATTGCCGCAGAGCTTATGGGGAGCGTTAAAAAGATTCCCATAAGAACAGAAACAATAATACCGCCGGTTATGGGATATTCTGCCACATTGATATTTACAAGATTACCAAGCCACAGCATAAAGCCCGATATGGGGGGGCCGAGCAAAATACCTACAGCCGAGCCTGAAAGTATGGTTACAAGGGGGGTTACTATAATATCAACAGGAGTTTTTCCTGAAACAAGACCGCCCAGCTCAATAGCCACATACGCCGCAATGAAGGCGCCCAGGGGTTCGCCAACACCTCCCAAATTGATTGCCCCGCCTGCATAGAAGGTTCCTTTAAGAATTGCACCCGCATAAGAGCCGATAAAGCCCGCAACCGCTGTGCCTACAACCAGAAGAGGTGCTTTTTTCTGCAGCTTGACAGCCACACCCACGCCTATTCCCGCGCCGGTAAGTATTGATGCCGCCTGACCGATTACTATAAGGTAATAGCCGACAACTCCCGGAATATATGCACCTATCTGCTTTAAGATAGTTCCTATGATAAGTGTTCCGAAGAGTCCCAGCGCCATACCTGAAAGTCCGTCAATAAATAGCCTTTTTAAAAAATTCATTATGTAAATCCTTTCTTTTTTCATCCTCTTATCTTAAGAGGGGTTATTTTTGTCTTAAAGAATACAATGAGTTTTTTCTTAAATTATAGCCCAAATATGCCGTAATTACAAGGTTTTTTTACCATTTATACTGCATTTATCAAAAATTTTATAAAACTTATGCAAAAAACACTTGTATTTTTTAAAAAATGTGATAGAATGTAATGAAGTAAGGTCTCTGACCTTTGGAGGAGGTGTACTAAAATGGCTTTCAAAATCACAGATGCTTGCATCGCTTGCGGTGCTTGTGCAGGACAGTGCCCCGTTGAGGCTATCACAGAAGGCGACGGTATCTATGTAATCGATCCCGAAACTTGTGCTGAATGTGGCGCTTGCGCAGAACAGTGCCCCGTTGAGGCTATCGTAGAAGAATAATTTTTCTATAGGAAAAAGCAATGCCCGTCGGGCATTGCTTTTTTGTTTTGTGAATAAAATTTCTTTTTGGTGGAAAGATAAAGCAAAAATCCTGAAAGGAAATATCCATGAAAAAAACGCTCACAGTCACTACAATAATACTTTCAATATTGCTTATCTTTACCCTTTCTTTTCTGATATCCCAAACAGTAAATACCGAAAGGCTTGAAAGAGCACTTTATTCCTCCTACAGTAAATCCTTCTACGAACTGATTGAAAATGTCGAAAAAATTGACATTGCCTTAAAAAAGGCTTCTCTCTCCTCAGACTGTCACGGTCTTCTCCGCTTAGGCTCCTCCATAAGAGAAAGTGCCGTCTTTTCCCTCTCCGACATCTCTGAAATGGAGATGGCTTCTCCGCTTACAAATATAGCCGGCTTTTTAAATCAGGCAGGGGATTATGTGAAATATGTCGCCATCACCCACTCTGACGGAAGTGCCCCCACAAATGATGAGCAGAACAATTTTTTAATGCTGTCCCGTTTTTCCTCCGTCCTTAAGGACGAGCTTTATACACTTCGCGAAAGAGTGGCTTCCGGTGAAATTTCCTATTCTGCCGCACTCCGAGATGCAGATGAAACTTTAGGCGAACACCTTGCACGAATTGAAGATGAACATTTTTCATCATACCATCCTTTAAGCTACAACGGCTCTTTTTCGGCTCATATGGCAAAAAGAAAATCAGACCACCTCTCCTCCTTTCCTGAACTCACCAAAGAAGACGCACTGAATGCTGCTTTTTCCTATCTTTACGGAAATGTTCCCTTTGTTTACGGAGGAGAAACGAAGGGAAATATTCCTTCTTTTATTTTTTACTCCGACTCAGGTGAAAGCAACTATGCCATTGAGATTACAAAGCAGGGAGGAAAGCTTTTGATGTATTCCGAAAGCCGCCCCCTGGGCGATGCCGTTGTAGGATATGAGGAAGCCGTTTTCCACGCCCTGAAATTTGCAGAAGATGCAGGCTTTCCTTATATGACTCCGGTATTTTACGAAAACAACGGCGGCATATTAACCGTTACTCTCGCCCCTCTTATAAATGAAGTTATATACTATACCGACATAATAAAGGTGGAAATAGCCCTTGATACAGCATCGGTAGTGGGCTTCAACGCAGAGGACTATCTTATGAACCACAAAGACCGTGCCTTTCCCGAAAGCGCAACCGTTGCCTTTGATGCTCTGGCTTCCTCCAATAAGGGCTTTTTCCTGCGGGCATTAAAAAACGTATTTATCCCCACAGAATACGGAAGCGAAGTCCCCTGTCTGGAGGCCTTGGGGGATTTTGAAGACGATACCTATTTAATATATATAAATGCAGAAACCGGGCTTCAGGAGGAAATCCTCCTTCTCTCCGACAGCGAAGAAGGCTATTTCGCAAAATAAAAGGAGATGTAAAAAAAGTCCAGACCGCAAAAAGGCGAATAAATTAGTGGATTGGGCAAAGTTACAAACCCTATGTTGTAAAATAGTGTTGAAAAATCGCATTCCTGCGATTTTTCTTCATTTTGAGCCTTTTTGCTACGAACAAACTTCACCCTCGACGTATCTATATACGCCTTCGGGTAACTTTCGAAAAGTCTGTAAACAGACTTTC
>JAFQQJ010000020.1 GCA_017411325.1 Clostridia bacterium
AACTCTTCCGCGTTACTATTCAAGAGACTTCTCGGTTCACGGAACAAAGGCATGTTACACGGAAAACGGTGACATCTTCTATTTTGACAACAATCCTGAGCATCACAAGTACGAATGGAACGCAAAAGGGCTTTTAAGAAACGCCGAACAGTATCAGGGAGAAAGCGATCATCCTATCTGGCAGGATCCTAAAAATATTTCGGGCGGTCACGGCGGAATGGATGGCGTAGTGTTCTCCGCATTCTTAAATTGTGTTCAAAATGGTTGGGAAAGTCCAATTGACGTTTATGATGCGGCTTCTGTTATGTGCATTTCCGCACTTTCCGAAGAGTCCATCGCAACAGGTCACGCAGTTGGCATTCCCGATTTCACAAACGGTGAATGGTTAAAGAGAGTCCACGGAGAAGATCATAAGTTCACAATAAGAAGGAAAAAACACTGAATATAGACAGCGTTGTACCCTTCTATTCGATTTATTTGATATAATGCATTTTTAATGTATTAGTCTCATACCACTTGACATAAAAGCCGCCGTATTGGCGGATTTTATGTTTATTATCTTAAAATAATGTCTCAAACGAAAAAATAACAGCAGAAAGGACATCTTTCTGCTGTTTTGCTATAAGTGGTAAGGTGAAAAATCAATATCATATCATTTTATCTTTGACGGTGGATAGCCGAACATTTTTAAAAACGCCTTGTAAAATCCCGAATAATCTTCAAAGCCACACTTATAAAATACCTCTGTGGGCCTCGCACCTTCGGCTATGAGGCTTCGGGCATATATAAGTCGCTTTTCCGTTATATATCTGTGTAGGGGAGTTCCCATCTCTGACTTAAAGCTATGTAAGAGCGACGAGGTTGATATGTTTAAGTGCGATGCAATATCACAGGCTGTGATTCTTTTGCTTAAATTGCCTTTTATATATTCTATACACCGCCCGGAAACGCTGTCCTTTGCACGGCACCCGGGCTCGCTGCCTTCGATGCCAAAGCAATGTAATTCTGATATCAAAAGGTTATAAAGCGCATAGAGCAAGTGTTCCGCTCCGGCAGTTTCTTTTGTTAAAACGTGGCACATACGCTCTATGACATAGGCTATCTCCGGGCTTACGTTATGTATGACAGATATTCTTTTAAACACGTCTGCCATTTCAGAGGGAACACAAATATCAGGAAAATTCAGCACAAGACGGGTATATACATTCTGATTTTTTATCTCAAAGCTGTGATAACACTCTTTCGGTATTATCAGCAAAGTGTCTCTTGTCAACTCCTCACAATAGTTTTCCGATAAGAATGTGGCATCTCCGTCTATATAGTACAATATTTCGTGATATTCGTGAATTTCGTTACCCGACCGGATGGATTTGCCACTGGCATAACGAAATTTTATTCGGTTGTGTTTTTCTATAAATTCAAAACTTTTATCCATAAATATATTATAGTACATATTTACAGGTTTGGCAATATTTTTTACCAAAAATGCAATTTACATTTCTTTTTTAATGTAATATCATCAACATTGAGGCGAAAAATATGAAAAATGATGTTATTAAAAGTATACCTGAAAACAAACTGATTGTAATAATCCGAGGCGTAGAGGAAAATAAGCTTTTGCCTCTTGTAAAGGCTATGTACGATGGCGGAGTGCGGCTTGCAGAGCTTACCTATGATAACAGCGGAAAGGTTGAAGATAGCCGTACAGCGAAAAACATAGCTATGCTTAAAGAACACTTTGGCGATACTATGCACATCGGTGCCGGAACGGTGACGGACACAAAAAAGGTGGAGCTTACCTATAAGGCCGGCGGTGAGTTTATTATATCTCCCGATACAAACGAAGCTGTAATTAAAGCCGCTGTAGAGCATGGTGTAGTATCTATCCCCGGTGCACTTACTCCCACGGAGATACAGAAGGCTCTGAACTGCGGGGCGGATTTTGTCAAGCTGTTCCCTGTAACAAGCATGGGACCTGAATACGTAAAGGCCGTTAAAGCCCCCTTAAGCAACGCAAAGATGCTGGCGGTGGGAGGAATAGACTTAGATAATATTAAGGCATATCTTAAATGCGGTATATGCGGCTTTGGCATAGGCTCAAATATCATAGATAAAAAGCTCCTTGCATCATCTGACTATGGTGCAATCACATCCCTTGCTGAAAAATATGTAAATGCGGTGAGGGGGTAATGCTTTTGGCAAACTACATAACAATAGATGGGGGCACTACCAATACCAGAATTAATCTGGTCCTGGGAGGAAAGGTTGTAGGCGCCGTAAAAATGAGCATCGGAGCAAAGCACAATGTGAGTGGCAATGCAGAATACAAAAGGCAAATTAAAGCTGCTATAAAAACATTACTTGACAATAACGGCATTGCCGAAGGTGATATATGCAGCATACTTTGCTCCGGGATGATAACATCGGAATATGGCTTGTCAGAGCTTCCGCACACGGATTTACCCTGCGGTATAAAAAAGCTTCACGACACGATGCAGCGCACAAAAATAGAAGATATATCGCCCATACCCTTTGTATTTGTGAGGGGTATAAAAGCGGACTGCACGTCGATTGCAACTTCCGATATGATGCGCGGTGAGGAAACGGAGCTTATGGGGCTTTCGGAGAGTCTTTCAGCGAACACTCTTTATGTTCTTCCCGGCTCCCACTCAAAGCATATAATGACGGATGATGCCGGCAGAATATGCGATTTTCATACGGAATTTACGGGAGAGCTTATTGAGGCGGTGGCAAAAAACACCATCTTAAAGGATATAATTATGCTTGACTATGCCGATTTGGATTTTGCCTCACTTCAGGAAGGCTTTGAGTATTGCTGTGAAAACGGCGTAAATGCGGCATTTTTCAAGGTGAGGACGCTCAAAACCCTTTTCGGATATTCGCTTCTTGAATGCACCTCCTTTTTTATAGGTGCGGCAATGTGCAGCGAGATAAAAAATATTATAAAGTCCGATGCAAAAAAAGTTGTAATCGGAGGCAGAAAACAGCTTCGGCAGAGTATGGAGTATCTTATAAAAGAAAACTCCGGAAAAGAAGTTTTTGCGGTAAGTGAAGAAGATTCAGCTAATGCGACAACTTACGGAATAATAAAAATATTTGAATACGGGGATGAAACATATGAGTAATGCAAATGAATTTACAAAGGTTCTTTATCCGCCTTTTGAGGAGAGCTTTGATAAAAGCATACGCAAGTGGCAGGGCTGTCCCACTATTGCTATAACCAAAGGCGGAAGAATATATGCAGGGTGGTATACCGGAGGAAGCAGAGAGCCTCATATAGATAATTACAATCTGCTCAAATACAGTGATGATTACGGAAAGACCTGGTCCGAGCCGATATTCGTAATACCGGGAAGTCACGAGCATTTAGTGCAGGCCCTTGACATACAGCTCTGGTGCGCGCCCGACGGCAGATTATTTGTTTTTTGGGTACAGAATAATTTAGAGGAGGCAGGGATTGGCAAGGTTGGTTTTTACTCCGACGGATATATGTTTCTTGATAAAACCCACGCACAGTGGATGATGGTATGCGATAATCCCGACAGCGTAAATCCTGCATTTTCTGAGCCGAGATGCATAGATAAGGGCTTTTTACGCTGCAAGCCACTTTGCACCAAAAGCGGAAGATGGATACTCTTTAACTATTCCCAGGACTCAAATAATTATGAATACTCTGTTTCTGACGATAAAGGAGAAACCTTTACAAGACTTAAGGGAGCAGAAAAAATACCTACTCCTTTTGACGAGAGTATGGCATATCAGCTTAAGGACGGCAGTATTAGAATGTTCGCCCGCACATACACGGGAGAGCTTGCAGAAAGCACATCCTTTGATGACGGAGAAACATGGACGCCTTCGATTTCTTCAGGAATTGCCAGCCCCAACACAAGATTTTTTGTGGCAACGCTGCCTTCGGGAAGTGTGCTCCTCATTAACAATGACCACAAAAAACAAAGAACAAATATGACTGTGTACCTTTCGGAGGATGACGGAAAGACCTGGAAGTATAAGCGTCTGTTAGATTCTTCTTCGAACACATCCTATCCCGATGTGGATTTATATAATGGAAGAATCTACCTTATATACGATAAAGAGAGATTACCTAACGGCAAAATTCTGTTTACTTCCTTTACCGAGGATGATATTAAAAATCCTGATTACGAATTTGAGATAAACTGCATAAGTCAGGTTGAGCGAATGTGAATAGATTTAACCTTAGCAAAAATTCATTAAAAGCATATCAGATATGCGGGTGGATATTTATTATCTTAAAATAACGCCTCAAACGAACAAATAAATAACGAGAAGAAAACAAGTGTTTCGGAAACGAAACACTTGTTTTCTTTATATATAAAAAAGTCTATAAAAGTATCATCAGTTCACATTATGGTGCAAAATTACCTCTTTTTTCTTAAAAAGTGCGTATTTACGTATAAAGCCTTGCATCACAAGGGATTGGGTGCGTAAAAAGTGCGTAATCACTGCGTATTTTTTGCGTAAAAATAAAGCGGCTACTTTCGTGCACAAAAAAACCAACAAATAATTAGAAGGGAAATTTTTTTAAATAAAAACCTTTTAATAAACAATAAATTAGGAGAGATACATTATGGCTAAAATAATACGCAAGTGCAGACTTGCTGACTCCTCTCATAGGAACGTAGACCTGAGAATCTATGAAAATATCATTATTGATACCATAAATAAAACTGTACCCCGGAAAAATCCTGCGGTATACAAGGATGCTTTCGTTACAGATAAGCTTAATCAAAGCGAGGCGGTAGCATTAGGCAGAGCCTTAGCCAAGATTGATGAGCTCATTGATGCCGGATTTTCGCTATGGGAAATCAAGGACTACATATATTATGGAATGGACGGGGAGATGTAGTAGAGCGAGAAAAAAGTGTCGAAAAATGATAGTTTTTTCTCAAATGAGAAAAAACTATTGACTGAAAATCTGCTTTGTGTTAAAATGATGTGGAAAAGAGGTGCGGAAAATGATTCAGAGAAAGGAATACCTAGAAAATTTAATAGCTTTGCGTGATAAGCAGGTGATAAAAGTCATTACCGGAGTAAGAAGATGCGGAAAATCTACCTTGTTTGAATTATATATTGAACATCTCAAGAAAACAGGAGTAGGAAAAGAGCAGATAATATCGGTAAATCTTGAAGATCTTGCTCATTCTGATTTGTTGGACTATAAGGCATTATACAATTATATAACATCGAAACTTGTGCCCGATAAAAATAACTATATCTTTATTGATGAGGTTCAGAAGTGCGAAGGGTTTGAAAAAGCGGTTGACAGCTTATTTATAAAGAAAAACTGTGATGTTTATATTACCGGTTCAAATGCTTATCTTCTGTCGGGTGAACTTTCAACATTACTTTCCGGCAGATATGTGCAGATTGATATGCTGCCTTTTTCGTTTAAGGAATATTATGAGGCAACCAAATCAAGCGGTAAGAGTAAGAAGGAAATATTTGACAGCTATTTAAGATATGGTTCTTTCCCTTATGTTGCGTATCTTGAAAACGACGATAAGATAATCAATCAGTATATTGAAGGCATATATAACACCATCCTTCTGAAAGACGTTGCGACAAGAGAAAAAATTAACGACGTATCGGTGTTGGAAAATATCTTAAAGACCATAGCTTCCAGCATAGGCAGTCCCATATCTGCGAAGAAGATAAGCGATACCCTTATATCGAGCGGAAGAAAAATATCTATCAATACAGTGGAAGCCTACTTAAGGGCGTTGACAGATAGCTACATTATCTACAATGCCACAAGGTACGATATAAAAGGAAGACAGTTCTTAAAAACTCTCGGGAAGTATTATTTCGTAGACAGCGGTATAAGGAACCATATAATTAATCAATCGGCAAGAGATATAGGACACTTACTTGAAAATATTGTTTACCTTGAGCTATTAAGAAGGAAGAACAGAGTTAATATCGGTAAGCTTGCAGATAAAGAGGTAGACTTTGTTGCCACAAATATGAATGAGGTTGAATATTATCAGGTATCTGCAAGTGTTCTTGACGAGAATACATTGAATAGAGAACTGGCAGTCTTGCAGGAAATCCGGGATAACTATCCTAAGTTCCTTCTGACGCTTGACGACATAGGAAAAGGTGCGAACTATGAAGGCATAAAGCAGATAAATATAATTGATTGGCTCTTGGAAGGCTGAATGAAATCGTAAATAAAAACCTACGTTGATGTAAATGTCAGCGTGGGTTTTTAAGTTACTGGCGGTCAAGCAAATACGCAAGATAATACTTATGATAAGAGTGCGGGATTGTGGCGGAATATAAAATTATACATAAAAAACACGGATACGTTTCCTTGCCATTTCTGCCTTTAAGTGTAACATAGCAATAAATCCGTACAGCAAAAGACATAAAATGATTACGTGACTGCAAAAGCTGTTGACAAAGATTTTTTTCGGGAGTAAAATACTGTTATACAAAAGAAAAACAAAATTTCAGCTTATAAACGGAGGGTGCAAAAATGGACAACGTTTTTCCCAAGGATTTTATATGGGGCGTGGCAACAAGCGCAGGACAGATAGAGGGCGGAGCCTTGCAGGACGGAAGAGGAAAGAGCATATGGGATGTTTTTGCCGAAACTCCCGGAAAAATTTTCGGAGGACATACACCCTCGGTTGCCTGCGACAGCTATAACAGATTTGACAGAGATATAAAAATGCTTAAATTCCTTGGCGTGGACAGCTACCGTCTTTCCATGTCATGGTCAAGGGTGCTTCCCGAAGGAACGGGAAAACTCAACGAAAAAGGAATGGACTATTATAAAAGAGTTTTTGAAAAGCTGCTTGAAGCAGGAATAAAGCCTAACGTAACATTGTATCATTGGGATTTGCCTCAGGCGCTTGAAGATAAAGGTGGCTGGGTAAACCGTGATGTTATAGAATGGTTCGGCGAATATGCAGATAAGATGTTTTCTGCATTCGGAAGCCTTGTTCCCATGTGGTCAACGGTAAACGAGCCTATTGCCACATATGTGGGCTATGCCCTGGGAGGCTTTGCTCCCGGTCACAGAAATGAAAAGTGGGGGAATCAGGCTCGCCACAACATCTTAGTTGCTCACGGGAAGGGCGTGGAAGCCTTCAGAGCGGCTAATCTCAAAAACTCTGAAATTGGTGTGGTAATTGATATCTGGAAACGTCATGCGCTTACAGACAGCGAAGAAGACAAAGCCCTTGTGATTGATCAGGATGAGCGTAACTGGAAGTTTTACTGCGACCCCATCCTTAAAGGAAGCTATTCAGACTATATCTTAAATAGGCTTTCCGAGGAAGGCACCCTTATGGAAATGAAGGAAGATGATTTCCGACTTACCTCCAAGAAGCTTGATTTCTTCGGCCTTAATGTCTATAACCGCGTTATGGTAAGCAAAGATGCCAAGGCGAGGGCGGACTTTTCCCAGGGCGGAAACTTCCTCAACAACAAGACAGAATATTACCCCGATGCACTTTACGATGCAGTAAAGCTTTTACACGGGCTTTATAACATTGATATTCCGATTTATGTTACCGAAAACGGTACATATTTTGAAGGGGAAGAGCCTACGGATGAAAACGGCACAGTTTTGGACTACGACCGAATAAAATACGTTTCGGGATTCCTTGACAGCCTTAAAAAGGCGCTTTCCGAAGGTTATGATATAAGAGGCTATTATCTCTGGAGCCTTATGGATAATTTCGAGTGGTCTGCAGGATATAACTACAAATTCGGAATAACCCGCCTTGACAAAGAGACGATGGAGCTTATTCCGAAAAAGAGCGCATTGTTCTATAAGGACTTCATAAAAGAGAAAAAAGGCATATAAACTAAAAAAAACTGTTATCCGTAAGGATAACAGGTTTTTTTATCAGTTCATATATTTTGAATGGTGAACCTTGAAAAATTCCTCGCATTCCTCCAAGGGGAGTGCCTTGGTATAATACCAGCCCTGAATATAGTCGCAGTGGGAGTCGGATACAAGAGTGTTCTGCTCTTCTGTTTCAACGCCTTCGCAGATTACAGGCATATCAAGATTGTGTGCCAGTGCAATTATACCGGAAAGTAAATCCTTGCCGCGCTTGGTATCGGTTTTAAGGAGAATATCGCGGTCGATTTTAACTATGTCTATGGGATAATCGCATAGGTTGGAAAGGGAGGTATAGCCGCTTCCAAGGTCGTCGAGATAAATCTTGAAGCCCAGCTCCTTACACAGCCTTACGTTTTTCTTTGCGGTTTCCATATCTTTTTCTATAGCATCCTCAGTTATCTCGATTGCCAGCTTGGATTTATCAAAATCATATAAGTCCATAATTTTCTTGAGCTTATCAACGCAATCTTCCTCGGAAAGGGTTATTCTTGTGAAGTTACAGGAAATGGAAATATCCTCGTATTCAGTGCCTTTCCACTTTTCAAGCTGACGGCAGGCAAGCTCAAACATATAAAAGTCGTGTCTGCTGATAAGTCCTGTCCTTTCCATTTGCTCTATATAGAAGCCGGGAGCTTTAAGCCCGTCATCGGGCTTATCCCATCTTGAAAGGGCTTCTGCCGAAACAAGCCTCTTTGTTTTGTTGTCAACAACAAACTGAAGGTACATCTTGAATTCATTGTTTTTAATACCCTTCAATATACTCTCGGTAGCCTTTGCCGTTTCGACATCGCGGGCAACATTCTTCTTTTCTGTCTCCAAAGCAGCCGTTGCCCTGTTTTTTTCGATTTTCTTTATGCGGAAAAACAGTGTTGCCAGAAAAATTGATTGTACAAAAAATGCAGATATAGCTATAATCATAATTACCTTTTCCATTTTTTTGCACTCCCCCTTATATATTATTTCCCTACTATTTTCTTACACTTTTAACGGTTGAAGAAACTATGTACTTCGGTCGTCCTTTTATCTCTTCATAAATACGGGCTATATAATAGCCTATTATTCCAAGGCTTATCATAATGATACTGCCTATGAAGATGGTTATGATTATAACCGTTGTCATACCCTCAAGAGCTCTGCCTATTATCTTGTCAATGAGGGCCCAGACACCGAAGATAACTGATATTGCAAGCATCACAAAGCCGAGAAACGTTACTATCTGCATAGGGGCGGTGGAATAGGAGGTGATGTTTGAAAGGGCGTATTTAAAAAGCCCTTTGGTTGACCACTTGGATTCCCCGTCAACACGCTCTGCCACATCATAATAAACCGTTCCCTTGTTATATCCTACCCAGTAGGATATCGCCCTGAAAAAGCCTCTTTCAGGCATTTTATTGATTACATCGATGACCTTTCTGTCAAGAAGCTTAAAGTCTGATGAGTTTGCCATATCAAAGCCTGCCATACGGCTTATAACGGAATAGAAAATTTTTGCACCCAGGCCTTTCATCCTGCTTTCTCTGCCGCGCTCACTTTTCAGACCTTCCACGATTTCGGCACCCTTTTCCCAAAGGCGGTACATTTCTGCTATTTTCTCCGGAGGATGCTGAAGGTCTGCATCAATTACAACCGCACAGTCTCCCGTTGCCGAAGCAAGGCCTGCAGAGATTGCAGACTCCTTTCCGAAGTTTCTTGAAAAATGTAAGCCTGTCACATTTCCCTTTTCTTCCGAAAGCTCGGTTATCATCTTGAAGGTCTCGTCGCGTGAACCGTCATCCACGAAAATAAACTCCCCTTCAATAGCGTTTTCCTTAAGAATAGCGGAAATTTTGTCATATGCAATTTTTACGCATTTTTCCTCATTATAGGCGGGAATGATTACAGATAACATAAAATCACCTTACTTACTAAAATAATGCTTCAAGCTTTGAAACCGGCATAGGGCGGTAGAAATAATACCCCTGAAGCATATCGCAGCCTGCTTTTATAGCTGTAGCTTTGTGTTCTTCGGTTTCTATGCCCTCGCATAAGGTCTTAAAGCCTAAGTCGTGGGCTGTCATAATGATGTTTTTCAAAATGACAAAGCCTGTTTCACTTACGGCATTCTGGGTTATTGCCTTATCGATTTTAACAATGCTTATATCAAAGTCGGACAAATCTCCAAAGCCTGTATAGCCTTTTCCGAAATCGTCAAGAAGAATGAGGACGCCTCTTTCTTTAAGAGCGGCTATATTCTTTACGAGCAAGGCTTTCTCATTCTCTGAAAGATCCTTGTCTTCCAGTATCTCAACTGCAATAGAGGAAAAATTGATTCCGTATTTTTCAGCAATTCCGATTATATTTTCGGAAAAATCCTTTTCACAGAGTGTACTGCGGGAAAAGTTTATCGTATAAACATAATTTGAACGTTTTTCCTTGTCGCTTGCAATCCATTTACAGTTTTTCTCAAAAATGTAATAGTCGAATTTACGGTTTAACCCCACATTATTAACCGCAGAAAGGAAATGGTAGGGGGTAAGCACGCCCTCTGTTTCTGAGTTAAGGCGGGATAAAACCTCGGCACCTATGATTTTTTCGGTTTCGGCATCCAGTATGGGCTGATATTCAAGAAAAAATCTGTTGTTGTCAATTTCGCTCTGTATGCTGTTTTCAATTTTTATTTTCCGCTCAAATTCCTTTCCGTTTGTGCTGTCCCATTGATTATACAGAAGATTTTTATTCTCTGCTATACTGCAGGCCTGCTTCGCTCTGGAAAGTGCGGTCTTAAAGTTTACTTCGGTGGAGCTTGTGCTGTGGTATCCGAAGTTTATACGAACTGCATTGACTGTTCCGTATTTGGCAAAAAGCTCTTTTATCTCCACAAAGCATCTGTCAAAGCACTCTGTAAGCTTATCGGCAGGAAGGCTGTTAAGTGCAACGAAGTGCTCGCTTCCGTAAAGTGAAATTTCACCTGAGGAACAAACGCACATATGATAAAACAGTATTTTTTTGATTTGTTCATAGAGCCTTTTCGCTTTTGACTCGGAATAAAGCTTTTTTACAGAGTCGAGGGAAACGGAAACATATATCAGAGTGCGGTTTTTCCCTGCGGCACCTGCTCTTTCAAAATCATTTTCTATTTTACCTGTCCCGCAAAAGCTTTTTTCGGCACTTCCCTTCGCCGTTCTTGCCGATTTCATCGTAAAGTACAGCCCGAAAAGTCCCATTAAAAGGATAACCATTGCCAGGATAGTTATAATTACATAAGGGTATTCAAAAAATTTCATATTGTCTGACTCCTGCCATCTATTTTTCGAAGATAGGATATTCCTTTGTTCCCGCAGTTTGTTTAAGTCCTATGCTTTCTGCGGCCTTTATACATTTTTCTATGTCGCACCTTGCGGCTTTTTTTCTGCGGATAAATTCTTTTGTAAGGATTAAAGGATTGAATTTAAGCATCGCCTTTATAATTTCACCTTTGGGTTTTCCGCATCTTTTATATTCCGCAAGAATTTCCAAAAGTGCATAGCTTATTGCGTTTTTATCAAAGTTTGAATGGGTTACTTTCTTAAGCCAGGAGGCATAAGATAAAAACTTACCGGTATCTGTTTTCTCCCTGAAATATACACCGCTGATATAAAACTCACAGGTTTTATCATCCATTTCCCCGGCTAAAGCACCATAATACTTCTGCTGAATTTTAAGAACTTCTTTATGCTGCCTTTCAAGAGTGGTACTTGTAATCTGCTTATCGTGCAGACGGTACAGCAAAAGGCATTCGGGTAAAATCTCCATTTTTTCACCGGCTATTGCCATTCTTGTCCACAGCTCAAGGTCTTCGGTACAGGTTAAGGTGGTGTCATAGCCGAATTTCTTCATAACCTCAGCCTTTGCGAAAACACCGGGATGAAGAATGGGATTGGATACAAGAAGCATTGCCCTTATAGCATCGGAATCAACTCTTCCGCCTGCACCGCCGGAGGCATATACGCCGTTTTTCATAGTCATAAAACGGCAGGAGGACAAGGAAACGTCGCTGTGCTCCTCCATAAATTTATACTGCTTTTCAAATCTGTCGGGAAGAGAGATGTCGTCAGCATCCATTCTTGCTATATATTTACCGCAGGAAAGAGAAATTGCCTTGTTTAATGATGTGGGAAGCTTTAAATTAACATCGTTGGTGTGAACCTTGATTCTTTCGTCCCTTGCGGCAAAATCCGCAAGGATTTCAGCCGTTGAGTCATTTGAGCAATCGTTTATTACTATAAGCTCCCAGCTTTTAAATGTCTGGTTTATGATGCTTTCTATTGCTTCGGCAAGGTATGCCTCGCCGTTATATACACTCATAATTACAGAGATTTCGCTCTTCATGGGGTTCATCCTTTCTTAAGAATGGTTTTTAAGCGTTTGCAGAAATTAAGGAAATAATAAGCCGTCATAAAGCAGCCTTTTTTCATAAGAAATACGGAAATTTTGCTTTTCGGCGATATTTTATCAAAATCGGCACGGCTGATTTTTTCGCCGTGAATTGAATTTTCTATATTTTCCCCGATGGCTTTTATGCTTTTCCTGTGTCCGCCTTCAGATGCTGCGGCAAGTACGGTGAAGCACATAAAGCAGGAATAGCGGCAAAGCTGGTCGGAAAAATCGGCTATCCTTCCGGTATCGTTTTTGCATAGCTCGTTTATTACATCTTCTATAAGAAAAATCTGATTTGTGTTGACGCCCTTGGATAAGGAGCCTTCTCTTACGGTATACAAATAAGCCGCTTTTTTGCTTATATATACGCTTTTTGCATTGAGGTAGCAGGGAAAGGTACAGCATAAGTCCTCTCCTAAGGATATCTTTTCGCTTACACCAAGCTGTAATGGCGTAAGAAAGTCTCTTTTTATTGCCTTTCCCGAAAGATAATAGGAAATGTGATTCATATTTTTATCCATTAAAAGCCTGGGGTAAATGTGCTTTTCTATGTCCGCTCCCGAATATAAGCCTTCGGGAAGGGTATCGTCCGTAATGCATAATGTGTTTCCGTTTTTAACCCATCTGTAGGCGAAGGACACTATTTCGGGAGAAAACTCTTCTATTATCTTATGCGCGCATTCCAATGTGTCCTTCTCTATAAGGTCATCGGAATCTAAGTTAAATACATAATTACCTGACGCAAGCTTTATCCCCGCCCTTCTTGCGGAGGCAAGACCGCCGTTTTCCTTGTGAATAACCTTTACACGGTTATCCTTTGCTTTATAGCTGTCGCATATGGAAGAACAGCTGTCGGGAGAGCCGTCATCAACTAAAATAAGCTCAAAGTCAGAAAAGGTCTGTCCTAAAACGCTTTCTATGCACTTTGAAAGGTATTCTTCAACCTTATATACCGGAACTATTACCGAAAAAAACATATCCTTCACCTTATTTGCTTCTTAATCCGACAAGTACCTTCAGAAGAGGGTAGAGCCTCTTTTTCATACAGTATGCAAAAATCCTTTGCTTTAAGGGGAGTGTGCCTATGGGATAGTCATTAAATACCCTTACGGAAAGCTTATGAGTGCAGATTGCCTTAAGACGCGGTTTAAGCTCTTTATAGCTTATGCCCTTATCCCTTGCGTACATTATTTCCTGTGAGCATAAAACCCTGCACATTGCCTGCCAGAATCTGTCTGTATAAATCTGATATTCTTCCTTGCTTATGTCTTTACCAAACCTTTTTTCAACCTCGCTTACAAATACAAGGCTTTTTTCAAACCGGTCTTTTTTGTAGGATTTGGAAATGGAAGAATCGTTTCTGCAATAGTTGTAAAAGGCTTCATTTATTCCTGTTGCCTTCTTTATGCAGGATATGTAATCCACCATAAAAAGTGCATCCTCGGAAAGCATTTCGCGCTCGGAATTGAATGTTATTTTGTTATCTCTTATTATTTCTGCCCGGAAGAGATTTTTCCATATGCTCATTCCGTATTTGCTGTCATCCTTATCATCGGGTGTTGCACCGACAATTCCCATTCGGAGCTTTTTAAGGTCTTCTTCTCCTTCGAAATGGGTATCTGAGTCAAAATAGGATTTTTTTACACATTCTCCTTCTTCGCTGAACATATTGCCGTCAACAAACCGTACACCGGACATCACAAGGTCGGAGGAGTATTCTTTAGCTTTATTATAAAGAGTTTCAAACATATCTTTTTCCACATAATCGTCGGAATCAAGAAAGCCTATATATTTACCGGATGCGATGGAAAGTGCCGCATTTCTCGCAAGGCCTGCACCTTCGTTTTCTTTATGAATGACCTTTATGCGGGAATCAGCCTCTGCCATTTTTTTACACATATCAAGGGATGAATCGGTTGAAGAATCGTCAACCAGAATTATTTCAATGTCAGAAAGCGTCTGGCATCTTAAAGAATTTATGCATCTTTCAATGTATTTTTCCGCATTATACACAGGAACGATAATGCTTACAACGGGCATTTTTTTCACCTCGCAGCGAGTTTTTCATATTCCTTAAGGAGAATATCGGCGTAGCTTTCCACACTTAAAATATTATCCTTTTCCCTTTTGCAGTTTTCCTTAAGGGAATTATAGTAGTCTTCGTTTTCCATAACCTCTTTCAGGGCTTCGGCAATTCCCTCACCCGTAGCCGTTTTGACTAAAGCACCCGTAACACCGTCGTTTACAAGCTCTGCCATGCCGCCGTAGTTCATTGTTACAACGGGAACGCCCATGGCGTGTGCTTCTAAAATGGAGAGGGGACAGTTTTCATAGCAAACCGAAGGAAGGAGAAGCAATTTTGCATTTCCCATAAGTGTGGTAAGCTCAGAGCCTGAAAGAAAGCCTGCAAGCTTTAAGTTGGGGATTCCCTTAAGTATATCCTCATCGGGGCCACTTCCTGCAATTATGAATTTATATTCCGGAAGAAGCTTTGCGGCCCGGGCAATATTTTCAATTCCCTTTTCCTTTGAAAGCCTTCCGACAAATACAATATAGTCCTCTTCTTTATAGTCCTTTGAGGAAAACTGCGCCTTATTTATGAAATTGTGTATGGTAAGGGTTTTTCCTTTATAATATGACTTTGCGGATAAAAGCTTGTTTTCAAGAAATGTGCTTGGACAAATGAATAAATCCACCTTTTTATAGGTTTTAAGTAAAGAATAAAGCTTTGCTTCGATTACGCCGAGTATACTCTTTACGGTTGATGAGTGAATACATTTGTTTTTAATGCAGTTTATGTGTGAACCCCCGATGCATTTTTCGCAAGGGGTATTTTTGTCAAAGTTATAAAGAAGATGATTGGGGCAAATCATCTGATAGTCGTGTACGGTCTGGACAAGGGGGATTCCCTTTTTCTTTATGCCGTAGATTATAGAGGGGGTAAGCTGGAAGTTTATATTGTTCATATGAACTATGTCTGGTCTGAAGTCATCTATTACCTTCATTATTTTCTTTTTTGCTTCAAAGGAATAAATTATCTTGAAAGGATAGACGAATCTTGCGATGCCTTTGGAGTGAAAATCCATATTGGAGGTATATTGCCCGATGCTGTTTCCAACGGTGTTTTTTTCGTCATACATTCCGAAAAACTCCACTTCGTGGCCTGATTTTTTAAGATAATCGGCAAGATAGAGCATATAGCTTTCACTTCCGCCCCTGGGATAGAGAAACTTGTTTACCATTAAAATTTTCATAAAAGCGAATCTCCTTCCCCGGTGCGGTTTTCCTTTGAAATGTAACCGAACATTTTGTTTTCTTTATGGCGTACATTATCGTCAAAGCTTCCTCCCATCATTAAAATGGCTAAAACGCCCGTGAGGAGAGGATAGTTCATGGTGTTGTCTGTGGTTGATACGATTATAAGATAGAGTGTGAGTATAAATGTAATTACGGCATTATCCACATTGCCGCGTCTTCCGAAATAGCAAACTCTTGTAATAGTCATGGAAGCGAGCCATATGATATAGCCGAAAAAGCCAAGGTCAATAAAATGCTGAAGAAAGTCGTTGTGAACGGAGGCAACCCCCACATTCATAAAGGTGTTGAGCTGATAGGTAAGGAAGCCTATTCCGTTGCCTAAAAAATCCGGTGAAAACTCGTAAAATTTATCCACGGCGTTGTATATTTCCACACGTCCGCTGGTGTTTATTCCGGCTTTTTCAAGAAGCTCAAAGGCATCCAGTTTAATAAGGGCGATATATCCTATAAGAAGCAGAATTACAATGACTGAAAGGATGATGATAAGACGGCTTGCCGTTTTCTTGCTGTAATGGGCTATAAATTTGAGGATATATCCGAAAAGGAGTGAGATTACAATTGCGATTATGGCTATTCTCTTGAAAGCGGCGAGAAAGCAGAAGGTGCTTAAGGCGAGCAGAATGAAATATACCAAATCCTTCTTTGGCTTGTAAAGCATATATATGAGATATGCACCGAGGCAGAAGGCAAGCTCGTGAATTTCCGCCTGGACAATAACATCGCCTGTTACGCCTGCAAAGGTGACGATAAGCGTTATAAATTCCGAGAAGAAGCTTACAATACCGTTATTTGCAATAACCGTAAGTATCATAAGGATGTTGGCAATTAAAATTGCAATAAGGTTGTACCATATGCCCCTGCTTCCGAAAATGTATAAAAGAGCACCTGCACCAAGGGCAAAGGAAAGCATATTTGAATAGATAAAGGAGCTTGAAAGACCTCTTGATATAACGCCTGTGTCTACCGTCTCCATAAACCATATGAAAAGAGAAACCGTAGTTGTGACAAGAAGGGGAAGACTGTAAACCAATGCGTCCGAAAATGCAGTTATCCCTCTGGCAATATTGGGCTTGTACAAAAAGAGGAGTGTTGCAGATCCGAAGAGCACAAGGGCAAAGGCGTGGCGGAAAGTAACGTGCAGACCTATGTCGATATACTCATTATGGAAATAGTACATCATTACAGCTACTGCCATAAAATAAAATTCTTTTGCTTTCTTTAGAATTTTATTTTCCACGCCCGTGTCCTCCCTTCTGAAATTTTTTACTCGGCACTTTTCGTCATAAGGCCGGAGGTATAGCTCTTTTTGGCGGAGATAGCTTCGGAAAGAAGCTTTCTTGCGGTTTTGTTTTCCTTAAAGGTTTCGGCGATACCGATTTTATATTCGATTAAGACATCCTTGTGCTCCTCTCTTTCGTCAAGACGAAGGCGGAAGAGCCTCATAATATCTTCAACCGTGATGTAATCTGAATGCTCTGTCATCATAACAAAGCTTCCGTTTCCGTTGTATATGTATTCCGTATCGGATTTGCCGAAGGATTCCTTTATATAGGTTCTGAACATCTTTATGATTTCATCGCCGGCATTTCTTGAATATTCTCCGTTAATCTGTGCAAGGTTTGAAATATCAACCATACAGTATACCACGCCGTCATCAAGGAGCTTTTTGTCCTTGGACTTAAGGTACTTGTCAAGATAAGCACGGTTATTGAATTCCGTAAGGTGATCTGTATAGAAAATATAATTTATAATGTCTCCGGCTCTTCCTAATATGATTGCACTGCCTGAGCAGAGAACAACAAGGAAGAAGAAGGCTATTGCGGTGTAGAGATTTACGTTTATGCTTTCCCTTACAGAGGCTGAAGACAATACAGAAATATAGCTTGCACCGAGATACTTGTTGTATTCGTCGTTGGTTTTCATTGTAATATCGTAAAGAGATGTGAGCTTTATTATGAGCGCATCAATTTCCGCTTCCACCTCGGCTTTTGCCTTTGCATATTCGCTGTTTCCCAGCTCAGAACAGGTGAGGGGAGATGATTTGCAATTACCGTTGCAGCTGCCTGTGCAGGAGGTAAAGGTGTCGAGAATGTAGTTACAGTAAGCGGAGTCTATTACTGCGTGCTCCTTGCTTTCATTGTGATCGCGCCAGCCGTAGATAAGCTCGTCATATGTTACGGTCTGATCGCCCATATAATCCTGAACATTTCTCTCGTGAAGGTTGTCAAGAATATATTCGTAGGTGATGTTGGTGTTTCCCGATTCGCGCATTTTCTTTACGTATGCATCGATTACGGTAACAATATCCTCGATAATACTTTTATCCTTCTCGTTGGAAATACCGTTATTATCTATTCTTGTGGTATAGTCGGAAACAAGAACAGACTTGTTTTTTGTTATCTGATATTTGAAAATCTTTGAGAACAGGGATGACACATTTACCTGTCTTAAATAGTTGAAATCTTCCGCAAGCTCAGCAAAGGATACGCCTGTTTCCGTGGATCTGTAATAGTTGTTCTGATCAATTCTCTGATACAGGGTACTGAGCGTGTTGTCGATGCTTGTATCAATAAGCTCCATCACCTCAATAAAATCATAATCGTTTTTGTCAAGGTTTTCTATGGTGTTGTTTGCGGGAGCTACATTTACATATTTCTGGCTGAATTGCTCGAAATATACATCAAGAATTTCATCCAGTACGGTTCTTGCAAAATCTGCACCTTCGGCACTTGTTGCGGCAAATGAGACAATAAAGGTGCTGGGCTCGTATATGTATTCCTCGCCCTCTTCAAGCTTGGCCTCTTTTCTTGCAACCTTGTCCCGGTCTTCAATGGGGGTTATGTCTATTCTGGAAATAAGGCTGTCAACGGAATAAATTCCGGTAAGCCCCATTTTATCCACGACTCTGGACATTACTGCCGAGGACTTGATTTCATTCACATCCAGCTTGTCGCCGGTGGGAGTAAGCCCCTGCTCGGCTCCCGCATCGTTATAATGAATAACCTCGGAGGCTATATATGTATTTGCTCTTGAAAGCTTGAAGTGTACGGCGTAGGTGGCGAGAAGGCAGAGGATGATAATTATGGGTAAAAGCTTTTTAAGATATCTCAAAATATGAAAGTTTTTCATTGTTATCCTCCTTTACGCCTTTTTCGGGAATCTCTTTGAAATGTGACGGAGCATAAGCGATACATATGCGAAGGCGGCAAAAACAACAAGTGTTTTAAGCTCACTCATTATGGAAACTCCGTAAATGCTCACGGCAATACACTGATTCATTTTATGACGGGAATATTCTCTTCCTGCCGTTATCGCTTCTTTTTCAAATGCCTTTATGCTTTCGTAGATGGAGTCAATAAGCGCATCTGTGTTTTCATAAAGCTCTGCATTGCCGCTGTTTTCGGATATTTTAGCAATAACGAGGTTGTTGTCCATTATTTCCTTTTCATTGGAAGCCACATAATTGCTGAAATCTGTAGCCATAACAGAAAGCTCGTCAACACCCACCTTGGTTCGGCCCATATAGTATTTTCCGGATTTATCCCATGTGGGAACCAAAACTATCCTTGTCATTTCCTCGCTGTACATCGCTATTGCTTCGTTGCAGAGCGCATAGGAAACCTGGTTTTTCTGACGGTCAAAATCAATGTTCTTATTCTGGTATGAAAGTCTGTCCGTATACTCCTCTTCGCTTCTTACAATTCCGTTCTGAAGAATGAGCGAACGTAAATTCTGATTTATCTGAGTTTCCTTAAACTGATAAACCTTGCCTGCTATGGAATTGAAGGTGCTTCCGTTTTCCGTAACAAAGCTGGGGTTTTTGCCTGCCATACCGTAAAGGTAATTAAGGACAGACTGGGTTTCCTTATCAAGGTAGGAAACTATATCCATATATTCCATTTCGGAAAAGTCGGGCTTTTCAGGGTCAAGACGGAAATTGTCGGTGTATTTTTCGATGTAGTATTCCTTGTATGCCGAAGTGATAAGCTTTATCACATTTTCGGAGTCGAGGTGGTCTGTATCCTTTGAAGCATGGTATTCAACGGCAAATTCCGTGGAAATGTGATACTGCGATTCGTCGCCTACACCACCCTGGACGCAGGGATAAACAGTGAGACAGTTTTTAAGCTGCTTTACGGTCACCTTTTCAAGGGCGCCCTTTCTGATGGCTCTTTCAACAACCTCATCGCTTATGATTTCCGCCATATTATAGCGGGTTCCGTTGGAATTAAGGGCCTGGGAAGCCTCGGAATAGTTGAGTGAAACAATGGCGTGAACCGACTTTTTCATATTGAAATGGTTGAAAATTCCGTAAGTAAGCGTAAATACAAAGCAGATAAGGAGTATCCAGGCGTTAAGATAGTCGGAGGTTTTTATAATCTGGGTGAATTCCGTGCGGTTTACGTTTTTAAGCCTGAGGAGGATTAAAGCACCGGAGGACAGAAACAAAACGCCCACGGCAAGCAGAATGAGCTTCTGAATTATATCTGTAAGCATTGGTATATTCCTCCTTTAATTAAAATTTATTAATGTCGATGACAACAAGCTCGGGCTGGTTGTTTACACGGAAAACAGAACTGTTTTCAAGGCCTGAGCTTACAATAAGGGGACATCCTGCAGCGTCATATCTTCCGTATACGAAATCTCCGTTACGTTCGGGGAACAAGCCTCCCTCTCTTGTATAAAGGGGACCGAGCACGGGAACACGCATAACTCCTCCGTGGGTATGACCGGCAAGCATCAAGTCGCCCCAGAATTCGGGGGTGAACTCCTGAAAAATGAAGGGCTCGTGAACCGCCGTAATTTTCAGATTGCCGGGGTTTTCGGAAATGTATGAAGTAAAGGCTTTTTCCGAATAAGACCAGAAGGACGAGGGGTTTGAATTGAGAACGCCGTAAACATCAATATTCATTGTTTTTACGGTTATGGTGTCCTTTTCGTTTTTAAGAACCTTCATGCCTGCCTTTTCCAGTCTGTCCTCAAAGGAATCGCTGATTTCAAGAAGGGCATTTTCATCGCGGTTGGTACTGTCGAAACCGAATTTTTCATCAAGTTCCCTTTCGTTAAGAGGGAAACTGTAAATGCCTTCAACCTCGTTATTGCCGTATATGTAGTAAGAAGGTGCGATTGCAGAAAGCTCCTTTGCAAGAGAAACGGCATAGTCGGAATCTTCTTTGACGGAGTCTACAATATCTCCCGTGCAGATTATGATGTCGGGATCAAGAGCGCGGATGCGGGCAAGAAGCTTTTCGTTGTACTTGCCGTAGGACGCGCCATGCATATCGGAAAGCTGGATGATGCGCACAGGGCTGTCTGCCTTGATACTGCTGGTGCTGTAAAAGGTTTCCCTGAAGCTGCGGTTACCGATGTAACTGCACAAAACCACAATAACTGCCGTTGCGAGAAGCACAAAAGCCATACCTATTATAAAGAATTTAAGGGCATTTAAATTCTTTTTTGCTTTGGGACTAAGGGAAACGGCTGTGCTTTTTCTGACGGTTTTTATTTTCTTTCCCACGCCGATTGCAGAGTAAATGCAGAAGGTAAGTGTCTTTTTGCATTCCTTTTTAAACTTTTTAATGTCCTCTGTGCCGTGATAGGAAATCACAACCTGCTTTTCTGTGACCGATTCCACATCAAATGTGTCCCCCCATTCATCATAAAGCCCGGGAGGAGCCAGTTCCTTGAAAAGTTCAATAACTCTTTCCTGATAGTTTTCGATATCAATGCCTGTAATATTATCCATATAAAACAAATCCTTATCTTTTATTTTTGATAAAGCCTGTATGTTGCCTCGGCAACATCCTGCCAGCTGTATTTTCCTAAAATAAATTCTGCTGCCCCGGCCCGTAAAGAGGAAACGAGAGCGGGATCATCACAGAGAGCTTTAAGCTTGTCAGCTAAATCGCTGATATCGCTTTTCTTAAAGTAAAGCGCCTTATCCTCGGCAACAGCGGTGTTTTCGGGGATGTCGGAGCACAGGAGCGCATTGCCGTAGGAGAGGGATTCGAGAAGGCTTAATGACATTCCCTCAAGATCCGAGGGTAATACGTTGAAGTAGGAGTTTGAATAGATTTCCCTTAACTCATCGCCTGAAATAAAGCCTGTGAAAATGATGTCGGAAATTCCTTCTGCGGCTTTCTTAAGCATTTTAACATAATCGTCTGTGTCGCTGGTATCTCCTGCGATAACAAGCTTTTTGCCGGGCTTTACCTTGTTGTAGGCATCTATAAGATAGTGAACGCCTTTTTCTGCCGTGAGCCTTGAAACGAGGGAAATGTAGCCGTCCTTTTCAAGACCGTATTTTTCAGTTATAATTGATGCCTCTTTTTTCTCCGGGCGGCTTATGCCGTTGTGAATAACGGTGGTTTCACGATTATAGGTTTCCTTGAAATAATCGTGAGCCGCATCGCTTAAAACGATGACCTCATCGGCGTATTTTGCCAAAACCTTTTCGCCGAATTTTATGTATTTTGAGGCAAAGCCCTTGCCCCATTTTTCTCTCTGCCAGTCAAGACCGTGGACGGTGGCTATGCATTTCTTTCCGAAAAGCTTCGGAATCCATAATGCCGCACAGGGACCCTCCGCGTGGAAGTGAATGACGTCGTATTTCCCGAAGGATGCCGAAATTGCCGCCGTAAAGGAAGCTATCATTGCGGCAAAACCGCGGAAATTTATAGTCCACGCATTTTTGAGCCTTACACCCTTATACATCTTGTTTATGACCGTTCCCACATATTCGTTTTCCACCTTATCCGACAAGCGGTTGTAGCAGGTGACATCTATCCCCATTTCGACTAAAATGGGACAAAGGGTGGTAAGAACATTCTCTATTCCGCCGCGTCTTGACGGAACAACCTTATGGCCTATCATGGCAACTTTCATTTTGTTCACTCCGAATTCTGTTATCTTCCGGTAGCCGTAAGCATGACTATCGGTGTTTTAAGCATAATTTTTATGTCGTTAAGATAGGTTCTTGTCTGTATGTATTCAATATCCATTTCAACCCACTCTTCAAATGGGATGTCGTTTCTGTTTTTGGAAATCTGCCAGGTGCAGGTAAGACCGGGGGTGACAAGAAGTCTTAATCTCTGATAGTCGGTATAGTACTGAACCTCGCGGGGCAGCGGAGGTCTGGGGCCGACCAGTGTCATATCGCCCTTCAAAACGTTGAAAAACTGCATCAGCTCGTCAAGAGAAAGCTTTCTTAAGTATTTGCCCACTCTTGTTATTCTGGGATCGTCCTTGATTTTGAAAACGGGCCCGTCCATCTCGTTTTGCTTTGCCAGCTCATCAATCATCTTATCGGCATTTGCTTTCATTGTTCTGAACTTGTACATATAGAATTCCTCACCGTGGCGGCCCACCCTTATCTGCTTGTAGAAGGGGCCTGCGGAAGGATCGTCGATTACAATTACAATTGCAATCACAATCATTAAAGGCAGGAAGAAAAGCAAAATCAGCGTTGCAAAGAAGATGTCAAAAAGTCTTTTGCTCCTCCAGAAGGTTTTATATGATTTTTCGATAATCGCTTCAAGCTTTTCTCTTGTTCTCTCGTCAACCTTGTCCTGATCGATGTAAGGCATTACTTAACACTTCTTTCTGGTATAGTCATTACAGAATCAAATTCTGTTTTGCGGTTTTCTGATAAATAAAAATCTTTAAAAACTATATTTTTCGCCTTGAAATCCGGCATTGTTCCGTCAAGATAGCCCGGATGGAACAAAACCTCAATATCTGTTTTGCATTTTCCGGCAAGCTTTATATATGAGGGTAAAACCTTGCTTACCCGCTCCTTATCCATTTTTCCGGAAAAGAGAATCCCTGCAAAAAGGGATGTTTTTATATCTGCTTTTTTTGCCTTCCCTTTGTTTATAAGCCACAGAAATTTAAGAAGCCATTGCTTTATTATGTTTACGGGGCTGTATGTGAAATAGAGAGAAGGAGCTTTGAGATAGGGAGAAAGCGGCTCTGCGGGAATTCTTATATATTCCGGCGTGATGCCTTCGTCCTTTAACACCTTAAGCATAGCGCTGAATACAGCGGGAATCATATGTGTATGCTGATGTGCGTCAATGCAAAAGGGAGTATTTTCAGGCAAAATGCTTATCCAGTACAAAACCTGTGCTCTTATTTCTTTATAAAGCTCTTTCTCCAGCTTTTTTCCGTCAGTAAGCCAGAGCCTGAAAAGAGAGGTGAAGGTATGTATGAAATTCCCGTTTTCGTCTGCCAGATGCGGAATCTCCTTTGCGGGAGAAAGGCATTTTCCCTCAACAAGATTTAAGTGAAGGGAAAGCCTCGTTTTTTCGTTTTTGGAAATAGCGGTTAAATCAACCTTGTCAAAATTGGGAAAAACGCTTACCTTATTAAGAGCACCGGCCTCTATACATTGCCTTATGTGCGAGGAGGTGCTTTCGCAAAGGCCGTAGTCATCGGCGGAAAAATATATCATTGATTTTCCTCCTCGGGTGAAAGCTTTATAATCAATGTGTCATCAATGACTGAAACGGAGCCCTGATGCGGCCATATATCCATAGCCTTTACTTCTTCTCTTCCGAGAAATTCTCTTTTTTCCCCGCCGCTTACGAAGCTGTAGTTCTTTCCGCAGTAATCGTTAAGTGCGCTTGTAAGAACACTTTGTCCCACAGTTTCGTCATCTGCACGGAGGATATAGCCGTCGGTTATGCCGGTGATATCGGGAGTGAGGTTTACGCTGTAGGCCTCGCTTCCGGAAAGAGCGCCTATTACAAGGATTTTTTCGCAGTTTTCGCTTCCTTCTGTCATTTCTATTCTGTCTGCGATGCGAAGTAGAACACCGTAGGATTTTTCGTATGCCATCTGCGCCTTGTGATAGCTTACATTTGCTATAACAATCTGATTTGCAATCAATATAAAAGCTGTTATGAGAACCAGCCAGCGCTTTGCGGATAAGTGAGCGTCTGTTTTTTCGTTTCCTCTTTCATATATAATAATGAAGAAAATGTAAAAGACAGCATAGCCCATAAGCATAAGATTGTGATAGTCAATCTCCGCATTTATAAAGGAAAGGGCGCCTGCTCCGAGGATAAGGAAAATGCCGAAAAGAAGGATGAGGCAAAGCTTTCCCGGCTTTTTATAAAGCTTTTCGGAGATTATATGCCTGATATAATAAATGAGGGTAAAGAAAAGTATAAAGATATTAAGGCAAACAAAAATGTTAACGCCCTCAGATAAGTCAAAGAAGCAGGATGTAAAAGTTTCTTTTACCCTGTAAAGTGAGCCGGCAAGGTTTATTCCGGAAAATGATACGGCGTCGTTTATCCCCTGATACTCAAGAAGCTCAAAAGAAAAAACAGCAAGGATTATTTTAAGGATAACACCGTATAACGCCATACCGAGTACGCCGGATAAAAATATGCAAAGTGTTTTTTTGAGTGTGTCTCCGAAGGATATGCCCTTAAATAAAAGTCCGTCCAAGAGGGAAAGCAGAACAAGCATCACGGTAACCGTAATATATGCCTGATAGATTCCCGTTGATAAAGCGATTAAAAGTACGGAAAGCAGATACTTTGGCTTTTCCTTTGTCATAAGGTATGCCGAAAGCACAGACAGGAAAAATGCAAAAGCATAGCCGTCCGCCACATAGTTGTACATCATAACAGAGGTTACGGTGGGGAAGGTCACGATTAAAGCACCGATTAAAGCCGCGGGAATTTTTTTCTGTATATTGAGAATTCTGCAGATCATTAACGCACCGGCGGCGTGGAAAAATATTGCAAGTACGCCGTTTAATAAAGGCAGGTCATAAAATGAGCTTAGTGAACATACGACGGGTAAAAACCATCTTCCGAGTCCTATCATATTCTGGGAGTCATATCTGAAAACCAGAGAATCCCAGTTGGGAAGCCAGGAAGTTATTTTATAAAGATGAGCTAAAAGCCCTGCGATAACGGATGCGAAAAAGCAGACCTTCCATTGCGGCAGAATATGTGAATTTAATTTTTTAAGTATCTTTTCCGGCAAAACTACCACTCCAGCCATTTGAATTTATGAAGAAATTTTCCGTAAAGCTTATCGTACATCTTCAAGCCGACAAGATGCTTTAAAAAGAGTGTGCGCTTGGCGGTCGCTGATGTCCAGGATGCGGAAAAATGATGAATCGAGTATGTGTTTTTTGTTATAACCTTCTTTCCCGTATAATACTTTACGGGGCAAAGGTAATCCTCGGGAAGCATATGTATGCCCATAAATACCTGATCCTTGATTTCGGGATTGAAGCCGAGGCTTACCATTTTCTTTGTGTTTCTGTCGGGGCAGGGCAGCATATCAAATTTTCCGTCCGGAAGGAGGAAGGATATGTCATCATAATCGGAAAGTAATGCGCCCACAAGCTCATTTCCCTTTTCTGCGGCAAAGCCGAGACCTGTCGAAATGATGCCGTTGTCATCAAAGCCCATAAAGCCCGTATCTTTTATAAGGCCGTCAATGGGCTTTATAAGCTCAACATCCGTATCGAGATAAATTCCGCCTTCGTCATATATTACCTTAAGCCTTACATAGTCGCTGACAAATGCCCATTTTTTTGCATCATAGGCTTCTCTTGCATACCTGTTTTCTGATATATCGAAATTGTCTTCGCTGTGGCAGACAATTTCATAATCCGGGCAGTATTTTTTCCAGCTTTTTATACATTTTTCGGAAAGAGGCGGCATTTTGCCTTTCCCGAACCAGCAATAGTGAATTACTTTAGGAATGCTCATTTTGCTTTCTTCTCCCTGTAAATTTCAAAAGCGGTGGTAAAAGCGGTTTTGCTTACAACGAAGTTGACAGCAAGATACAGCAGTACAATCCAGGGTGCGTGGGTGAGGCCTTTTAATATAAGCTGCATAAATGAAAGCCCCCCGAAGGAATTGACGAAAAGTATTGCCATAACAACTGCGAAAACCGCGCCGTTTGAAATGATGATTTTATATGTACAGAAAATGCTTCTTTTCAAAATGTTCTTATTGGAGTAGTGAATTGTAACGATGCCGCGGTATAAAAGGGCGGCAATGGTTCCCGCAAGAGCACCGCATATACCGTAAAACCTGATTGCAACAACGGAAATCGACAGGTTTATAATCATCTCGACTATAGCGTGATGACGGGTTTTTGAAAAATCCCCGGAATATTCGATTATGCCGTTTACGGGCAGCTTTGCTGCGGCTGTAAGGCTCATTATTACAAAGAGCAGCAAAAGAGGAACGCTTGTATAGTTTGCGTCTGTTGCCTTGCTCGTATATATCTGTATCAGGGGCAGCAGGAAAACCGCCATAAGAGTGTAAATTGTGAATGTCCCCATTATGTAAAAGGTCTCATACATATTGAACATTTTGTTAAACCTTGCCCGGTCTGTGTTGAACATCTGCCCGAGGGCAAAGGTAAAGGATGAAATTATGCTTGTAATAAAGTTTTGTACCTGATAGAAAAACAGATTGTATATGGAATATACACTTACGGAAGCAAAATCGCACAAAAATGAGATTAAAAGCACATCGGTATTGTTGAAAACCATACCGGAAAGCTGATGCACCAGCACCGAATTTTTCTGCGAAATTGCAGTATAGTCAGGCTTTTCCTTAAGATTAAGCCAGGTATATCTCTTCTTTGCATAAAAGTAAAGGAAGGTAAGCTGTATAAGGGAAATCAGACAATATACAAGCTGAATCAAAATGAGGCTTTCTGTTAATAAAAGAACAAGCATCTTTCCGATGTTGGATGCAAGCTGAAGGACGGTTTCCGCATTGTTCAGAACATATTTTCTTCCGTCAACCTCCATAAGAATTCTGTATTTCGCCTGAACGAAATAGCTGAAGAGCGAGGGCAGTGCATTAAGTATTATAAGTGAAAACAAAACGGCACTGCTTATGGGGGTATCAATTAAAAAGGAATATACAAAAGCGATGACTAAGACGATTAAGGTGTATACTATACCTGTTTTTATATAGTATGAGTTTGTTGCCGAAAGAACGGCGCTTGCATTTTTATAGTCCTTTTCGCCTATTCTTTTGTAAAGCGCCTGGGTTGTGGCAAGACCTACGCCTGCCTCCAAAAGGCACAGATATGTAAAAATCTGCTTTATGGTGTTGAGTACGCCGTTAATCTCCGAGCCGAAGTTTTCTATATAAAGCTTCGGCAAAAGAAAGCTTACGGAAATAAGCACCGCCTGATAGACCAGTGACGATATCAGGTTGTTTTTTATTCTTTCGTCTTTAGCCGGCATACCGTCACCTCCTTTTTCATACGCGGTTACATATATAGTCTTCTGTTGCGTTTTCTTTCGGGATAATCCTTCCGGGATTGCCGATTACCACGCTGTGATCGGGAACATCAAAATTGACATAGGAAAGAGGAGCGATTAAAACATCGCTTCCGATTTTTACGTTTCCGACAATAACCGCATTTGTTCCTATCCAGCAGTTATCGGAAATAACGGGAGCGCCCTTTCTCTTTCCGCGGTTTTCCATACCTATGGTAACACCGGTGCCGATGTTTATGTTTTTGCCGAGATGTGCATCGGGATGGATTATAACTCTTCCGAGGTGACCTATGTAAAAGCCTTCGCCTATTTTTGTCCTTGCGGGAATCTGAATGTGAGTTTTCTTTGAAAGCGCAAAAAGCCTTAACGTATAAAAAAGCTTCAAGGGCAAAAACTTACACATATTTGCTTTTCTAAACAGGGCAATGTATTTTAATTCAAGGGGGCGCAGGAGCCTTTTTAAGAAGGGCTCGCCGCCTTCCCCGTAATACCTGTAAAGGTCTTTCTTAAAAACAGAGTTCATTTTTTCACACTCATTTTTCTTTTGATTCAAGAAATATTTTTCTTGTTATAAAGTTATAAACGGGAACGATAATCATGGCAAAAATCTTTACCGCCAGATAATATATGTTTGTGAAAGTCACACCGAGCCATAAAATAAGCTGGTTTAATAAAAGACCTCCCGCACTTAAGATAAAAAATATGAAAAAATCTTTTATTTTGTTTTCATTTTTACTCCTGAAAACAAATGCCATGCTTAAAATATAGTTTACGATAACAGATGCGCAAAAGGAGATGGCAGAGGAAAGTAAGACATCAATAAGGAAAATTTCCTTAAGGAGGACTAAAACGCCCACATCCGTAATTGCGGCAATGACTCCTACGATACCGAATTTTAATAGCTGCAGCATCCCACTCACCGTCAGTCTCTGGCAAATACCCAAAGGGTATCGTTTACATTATCTGTGTCTTCCGTAAGGCTGTAAACACTTAAGGTTACGGAATCGCCGTTCACCTTTTTGTAGGTGATTGACGGTGTTTTGCCTTCTGCCAGGATTCTTTTTATTGCATCATAGTTAAGGAAGTTTGTAACCGCTCTGTGTGAGTCCGGATGCACAAGCTCATTTATGTATGTTTTCAGGAGGTTTGAGAAATGGTCCTCGTTTTCATTGTATCCGAGATAAGCCGGCATAAGAATTCTGTTTGCTTTGTCGGTTGCAAGGGAAACCTTGTATATGCCGTTGTAATGATCCTTGAGAACAGAAATCATGGTATCGATTTCGCTGATACCGGTTTTTATCTGACTGTAGTTGTCACTCTCCCTGGCGATGCTTATATTTTCTTTCTTCTGATAATACTCTGCCTTTGCCTCATACATTCTGACCTCGGCCTCGTGTACCATTTCTTCGCAGTTGGTATTTCTGCTTCTGAAGGACATACCGATTGCAACATGATAGCCCTTCGGCTCAAGCTGGCGTATGAAAGTTTCAATACTCTGATTTACGTTTTCTTGAGACATATTTTTCGCAAAGACCAGAAATTCATCTCCGCCCATTCTGTAAACGCTGTGACCGAAGAAGGATTCTTTAAGGGAATTTGCGATGTAGATAAGCATTTCATCGCCTGCAGCGTGACCGTATTTGTTGTTTCTTATATGAAGCTCATTTACATCTATGTAGATGCAGGCGAAATCTTCGGGTAATTCTTCGTCAAAAACTAAAATATCTTTTTTGTATGCAACGCGGTTGAGTGCGCCTGTAAGAGCATCCGTTGTTGCGGCAAGCTCCGTTTTGTTAAGATGTCTTTTGTTGTAAAGTGCAATGGAGAAGCAGACAGCAATATCTGCCACAAGTCTTCTTACCAGAGAACTCTTCTTCGGATTTATTGTGCCTAAAATGCTGACGTGATTGTTTTTGTCAGGGAGTATTGCAAAGGATACGTCATATATTTCGTGAACTGTTAAAAACTGATAAAGCTCAGGGTTTGTATTTAAAAGGTGATTATTGGGAATAATCTGCATAAATCCGATGGAAAGCTTTTCCTTATTTATGTTTGCGGCATATTTGAAAAGCTCGCCTATAAAATATGTTCTGTCATTACCTGTAAGAAGCATATCCGCAAGAGACGGCTTTATATAGTGATGATCCTCTCCGTCGGTATCTGCAAAGAAGGCGGAGCGGGAGGAGGAAAATTCCTTTATTCTCTTAAGGGCGGCAGTTATGCTTTCGTGCTGCTGGTTTATTTCAAGAAGAAGCTTTCTTATTGCGGAAGATTCTTCGTTAAGCTTTCTTCTGTTTCTCTCCTTCTGCATAATTATGTTAAGATATCCTGTTAAGATAACGATGATTGCGGCAAAGGCGAAAAGCAAGCTTCTGGATATTCCGTGAGTTTCTGCAAATACCTGGGATTCATAGCGGGCGAGCATAATTCCCCAGTCAAAATCCTCCAGCGTGGAGTAATGGATATATAAATCTTCTCCCGTAAATTTGGATTTGAAGGATGAAAAGCCCTTTTCGTTGTTTTCAAAATCCTCGTATGTATAATTTCCGTTAAACTCCCTGTCCTTAAAGCTTTTGAGCTCACCGGGAATCTTGCTGATTGTGTCTATTACAAATTTTCCGGTTTCCTTATCGTAAACGAAAAGCTGTGCGTCAAGCTCCCTTGCCATATTTACATATTTTTCGCCTATTACATCAAGGCGGATTACACCGTACAATATCCCCACGGTTTCTCCGTTTGCCTTGATCGGAACGGCGGTTCTTATAATTTCCTCGCCGTCTCTTGTGAGGTCGGCTACTCTTCCCGTCACATATTCTCCGCGGAGTGCTTCTTCGGAAAAGCTGATTTTGCCTGAAAGGTCTATTTCTCCCATTTTGGTAACAAAGGTATTGTCGGGATTAAGTATTCCGATGTTTGAAAGCAGACCGATGGGCTTGAAGGATTCAAACATTATGCTGTAGCTTTCGCCGTCAGAATAGAGCTTGGATGCAAAGTTTGCCATGGTGACAAGGTTTTCCCTGTCCGACTTAAGCTGCAGGGTAAGGTCGTCCTTTATCTGCTTTGTCTGAAGGTGAAGTATTTCATAGGCATCTTTTTCTGCCATGAGATAAAAGTTTTCCACCATTGCGAAAACAACCGCGCATATTAAAACCGCGGTGATGATAGTATAAATTATGTTGCTCTGCTTCCTTCTTTTTCTTTCATAAGTTGTTGCCATTTTTACATCTTCTTTCCATTATCTCATAATCTGCCCCGGCAGATTTTCTTTCATTTATATATGCATTTTTGCATACTACTCCCATTCTATCACAATAATACAGAAAAATCAAGGGTTTCGGCTCTTTATTCTCCTTTTTTTCGCGTCCGGAAAATGTAGCTCTGCATCGTTGTCGGTATTTGTGCCTTAAACGGACGTTGAAATGGCATTTTTTCTTTTGTAAAAGTCGTTTTTGCAAGTTTGGTCTTTGTTGTCCATTTATATTTTTTCGTCGGTATGGTATTATTAACTGGCAATATGGTGTGTTTTACAACTTTATATATTTTTAGCAAGGAGGCTTTTTTGTGAAAAAAGTAAAAATTGAAGAGCTTAAGGATTTTTCGGTTAAAGCACTTGAAAAATCGGGGGTAAGTCACGAGAATGCAGAAATCATTGCTGACGTTTTAATAACCACCGATACCTTCGGCGTTTTAACCCACGGCACCAAGAATTTAGGTCAGTACATAGATAAGATGAAGGCAGGCGGATTGGATGCTGCTGCCGAGCCTTCAATTGTAAGAGAAGGTCCTGCCTGGGCAATTGTAAACGGAAACAAGGCGGCGGGTATGGTTTCCGGATACAAGGCGATGAAGATGGCTATCCAGAAAGCTAAAAAAGTCGGTATTGCATATGTGGGAGTTAAAAACAGCTGTCACTTCGGTGCAGCAGGCTTCTATGCAAATCTGGCGGCAAAGAATATTTCAAGCTGTGAGTGGATTTGTCCCCAGTCTTTGCGCTTGCCTGTCCACTTCTTCGTAATGTCTATCATTGCAAGATATAGCATTTTTAAAAGGCTGTCATCCGTTGGAAATACGCTTTTATTTTTTGTAACCTTCCGAAGCTGACGGTTAAATCCCTCTATCGCATTCGTTGTGTAAATCAATGTTCTGACCGCCTCCGGATACTTGAAATACGTCGATAAATTAGCCCAATTTGCCCGCCACGAAATAGCTATTTTAGGATATTTGCTGCTCCATTTTTCATCAAAGCTATCAAGCTCCGAAAGTGCAGTTTGTTCGTCAACCGCCGCATAAACCCTCTTCAAATCAGCCATTAAAGCCTTAATATCCTTGTATGATACAAACCTTGTTGTATTGCGGATTTGATGTATTATGCACTGCTGGATTTCCGTTTTGGGATATACGGCCTCTATTGCGTTTGTAAAGCCAGTCAGCCCATCAATGCAGGCGATCAGTATATCCTCGACACCGCGAGCCTTTATACTGTTTAACACCGAAAGCCAAAACTTTGCGCTTTCATTTTCGCCAACCCACATTCCGAGGACTTCCTTTTGTCCGTCCATATTGATTCCGATCGCGATATATACAGCCTTTTTGATAATTTGTCCTTCGCTTCTGACGTGGAAGTGTATGGCGTCCATAAATACAACTGCATAGATTTCTTCAAGCGGTCTTGACTGCCATTCTCGCACTACAGGCAGTATTTTGTCTGTTATCCGGCTTATGGTTGTATCGGAACATTCCAAACCGTAAATATCCTTGATGTGAGCTTCTATATCGCTTGTGGTCATGCCCTTTGCATACATAGATATAATTTTTTCTTCAATGTCACCGGTCAGTGTTGTTTGATTTTTCTTTACAAGCTGCGGCTCAAATTCACCGTCTCTGTCTCTCGGCACTTTGATTTCCGTTTTGCCAAAGCTTGTTTTAAGGGTCTTTTTAGAATATCCGTTACGGCTGTTTTCGCCCTCTTTGTTGCGATAATCATACTTTGTATAGCCTAATTCATCGACAAGCTCTCCGTCAAGACCGTTTTCAAGCATTTCTCCGACCATCATCTTAAACACATCTTTCAGGTCATCAAAATTCTTTACATCCAACCCTTTCATGATGTTACGCAAATTCTCCTTGCGTTCTTTTTCCGCCGCCCTCTCTTCGGGACTTAATTTGTACCTTGGCATAATTAAAACCTCCAAAATGATATTTTTATTATATATCATCTTGGAGGTTTCGTAAAGAGTTTACACAAAATCCGGGGTTGACTCAAGTCCGATTTTTTATATACATACAATTTAACTTTTTATTATTTGAGCTGACTTTTCCTGGTTTGAGATATATAGATATTACGGTATTCTTTTGGAGTCATTCCTGTTTTTTGCTTGAAAAATCGGCATAGGTAGCCACTGTCACAATAACCCATTTTTTCTGATATTTCATCAAGCGTAATTTTTGAATCATGAAGGAATGATTTTATACAATTTATTTTGTGAATATTCTTGTATTCCACAGGCGATATTCCGGCATAATTTCGGAAAAGGCGTTCGTAATGGCTGATACTTATGTTGTGGCTTGCGGCAATGTCTTTAATGCTTTTTGCGGGCGATGAACACTCTTCAAGATATTTTATGCTGTTTTCGATAATGCTTATATCCGAGTAGCTATTTTTTTCTATAAGGCAGTTACTCGCTATTGTGTTAAATATGTCATATGCGGCAGTGTATACTGACAATGGCAATGAATGTTCAGTATTAAATGCATCAATCAAAGATAGAAATAGATTTCTATACAGCGACGAGTAGCGTGTGGTAACAATCATAACATTTTTGCTAAAAAAGATGTGATCGCCACTGTCTTGTGTACATATAAAAGCTTTTTTGGGAGTGTCTCCCCTGTGTACATCTATACAACTTAATGTAAATTCAAATAAAAGATTTTCCTGGAAGTTGTCATTTCCCGACGGAGAGTTTTCCCAGACATACTGACACCCCTGAGGTATGTAAACAAGAGTTCCGTGAGGAATATTCAACGGAGGCAGATTATTTTGATAACAAACGCCGGTGGTGTTTGAAAAGAACAAAAGCGCATCTGTTTGGCGCGGAGCAGACATTGTAAAATTTGTTTTTCCGCTGCTGATCTGCCTGCTTGCGAAAATGTTTGATATATTGAAAAAATATCGGTTAAGTTCAGAAAAATCAAGAAGCATTTTGAATACCTCCAAGATATAATGGTTTAATTGTTTTCACAATTATAACACGAAAATCTTTTATTGTAAAGAGCGGTCGGAAAAAGTCCAATTATTTGCGTATATAATCCATTGTTTATGTATTAATGGTATTATATAATTATGGCAGAATGCAAATCCGGATTGCATTTTATAAAATATAGATTAAAGGTATAATGCAAAATAAAGGAGGAAGTAACTTGAGTAAGAAAATTTCTGTTGCAATACTTGGTTCCGGTTCGCGCGGATGTGCGTTTGGCCAGGAAGTGCAAAACGATAACGAGCGTTATGAACTTTCGGCTGTTTGTGATATAAATCCCAAACAGCTTGCAAAAGCAAAAAAGCTTTTTAGTCTTTCTGACGAACAAATATTTTCAGATGAGGAAAGCTTTTTTTCGGAAAAAAGGGCTGATTTAATGGTTATTGCCACACATGACAAGTACCATGCTCGCCAATGTGTTCGAGCCATGAAAATGGGATATGATGTGTTTATGGAAAAACCAATCAGCGATTCAAGGGAAGAAATCTATGATTTGCTTAAAACACAAAAAGAAACAGGTAAAGTCGTTATGGTTTGCCATGAGCTCAGATATGGTCCTGCGTTTGATAAATTACACGACCTGATTATCGACAATGTTATCGGGGAGGTGGTAGCAATCGATGCCATGGAACGTGTAGCATATTGGCATCAGGCTCAAGCCTATGTCAGAATACAATCGGAGGTTAATGATGTTGCACATCCGACGATACTTGCAAAATGCAGTCATGATCTGGATTTGCTGCACTATTATGCAGGGGCGGAATGCGATACTGTATCATCTGTCGGAGGTCTGAAATTTTTCAGAATTCAAAATGCGCCGAAGGATTCAACGGAGCGGTGTTTGGAGTGCCCTCATGTCGACACCTGTGCTTTCAGTGCAAAAAGGATATATATAGACAGATGGAAGGAAAGAGGATGTCCTGAATTTGTTTGGCCGTTCAATAAGGTAACCTTAAAAATTCCTACGGATGAGCAGGCTCTTTATGAGGGGCTGCGTAATACTTGTTTTGGTAAATGCGTTTTCCGATGCGGTGTGGAAAGCAATAAACACGTTGTTGATCATCAGTTGGTACAAATGATGTTTAAAAACGGTGTTGCGGCTACTTTGAAAATGGTGTTTGCCGGCGAGTCCGGAAGACGAATTAACATTTTCGGTACACACGGCGAGTTGCTTTTGGATGAGAGAAATGGAACTATTGAAGTATATCGCTACGGAGAGAAGAAAGAGGTTATAGAATTTAAAACCTTGATGGAGAACGGTCATAGTCACGGAGGCGGAGATGTCCTAATAATAAAAGATTTGTATTCTGTTTTGAACGGGGGTGGGGAAGGCAGAACCTCGCTCATGGACTCTATAGAGGCTCATTTAATGGGAATCAGTGCAGAAGAATCAAGATTAAATGGCGGAATTACGGTGAAGGTTCATAAATGATTGCATTATTTTAAAAAATTGTAGGATCATAGGAGACAGATCTATCCGGGAAGACAGCAGTATTTTGATTCAAAATGGTATTATTGCCGATATTAGTGATATTGCCGGGTTTGAAGCAAGTGAGTATGCAAAAGTATATGATATGAAGGGTAATTATGTCAGCGCAGGGTTTGTGGATATCCATACGCACGGTGGAGGCGGTGCTGATTTTATGGACGCGACAGACGATGCGTTCGACACCGCTTTAGGATATCAGCTTGAAAACGGAGTTACGGGGGTGGTTGCAACCTCTCTGACTGCGGCATATGAGGATATATGTTGTTTTATGGACAAGGCAAGAGAATATATGGAGGTTCCGCACACCAAGAAGTCAAAGCTTCTTGGTGTGCATTTGGAAGGACCGTTTATATCTGTGAAAGGCTGCGGCGCACAAAATCCCAAATATCTTATGAATCCGAATAAAGATTCTTACAGCTTTATTATTAAAAACAGAGATATAATCAAAATAGTTACAATTGCGCCGGAATTGGACACGGACGGGAGCATGACGCGGGAGCTTACTGAAAACGGCATTTTGGTGTCGGGAGGTCATGATGACGGTGCATATCCGGAATTTGTTCCTGCATTTAAGTCGGGTTTGAAACACATGACGCATATATATTGTGCAATGTCGGGTTTTGGAACAAAAGCAGGAGTCAGAGAAATAGGACTTAGGGAATATGGGCTTATGACAGATAACGTCACCTGTGAAATTATTGCGGATAATATTCATATAACTCCCGAAATGGCAAGGTTTATTTTAAAGTATAAGGGGGCTGATAATGTTGCGGTGGTATCGGACTCGCTGCGATGCGCCGGTATGCCGGCAGACGGACGCTTATATAATCTGGGGTCAAAATACGACAGTGCATCGTTGAAAGTAAAGGTTTCCGACGGGATTGCAATGCTTGCTGATGGCAGTAAGTTTGCCGGAAGCATAACAAGTGTGCATAAAATGGTGAAAAATTTGATAAATGCCGGTATTCCTGTTGTGGATGCGTTTAAGACGGGAACGTCGGTGCCGGCACGTATTATAGGTGAAAAGAAGATAGGCAGCGTTAAAAAAGGTTTTGCTGCTGATCTTTGTGAGCTTAATGAAAATTTCGATATTGTTTCGGTCTTTTTGGACGGAAAGAAAGTAAAATAAATTTTATGAAGGGAAATGAGCATTATGGAACACAATAAAATTAAGCTTAGAGTTTTAGAAAATGATGATGCAGTCAATTTGGATATGGCGCTTGATATGTTGGCGGAAATTATGAAAAATAATGAAAGGGGAAAGCGAACAGTATTTATTGTACCGGTTGGACCTACAAAGCAGTATTCGATTTTAGCGGCGATGGTAAATAAGCTTAATATTTCATTAAAAAACGTATGGTTTTTCAATATGGACGAGTATCTCATATCTCCGACAGAAGCAATTTCGTCCGAACATTTTCTGAGCTTTAAAAAGCGCATGAATGACGAATTTTATGCGCGGGTTGATGAGGCGCTTATAATGCCGAAGGAACAAAGGCTGTTTCCGATTCCGGGAAGAGAAAAGGAATATGATGAGCTTTTAAAATCTCTCGGTGGTGCGGATGTGTGCTATGGGGGACTCGGCATTAACGGTCATATTGCGTTTAATGAGGCGGCAGAAAAGGATGATCCGATAACCTGTGAGGAATTTGCAAATCTCAGCACACGCGTGCTCCCGGTCAGCCGTGAAACAATAGCCATAAACGGAGCCGCATATCTACATGGAGATATTATGGCAATGCCGAAATGGTGTATCACAATAGGCATGAAGCAGATAATGGAATCAAAAAGAATTTATTTATCGACAGGTGCGGCATGGCATCCGGGAATATTAAAGCATGTACTTAACGACAAACCGCAGCCGCAGATACCGTCAACAATTTTGCAAAAACACGGGAACGTATTATTCTGCACAAATAAAAGTATTGCGGAACTGATTTAACAGTGCGTTGGAAATGAACTGTTCATTGAGCAAAAAAACGGGAATTGTGCACCTATATAACTGAAACGTGCATGGACAAAACGTTGTAGGTATGTTATTTTGTTATTGAAGAGCGGATGTTGGAAATGGGGATTTGTATGAAGTGTTTTCAAATCGATTTAAATGAGCTTCCTAAGGTTGCGTTGTGGGGAAAAAAAGACAGAACAATGCTTCCGGCACGCTTTGTGGCAGAAAGCCTCGGTGCTACTGTTACCTGGGATGAAGCAAGCAGAAAGGTTATTATTGCTAAAAACAGCCTTTTAATTGAAATTACCATTGACTCAGATACTGCTTTGGTAAACGGCAGAATTACGCCCTTGGATTCTCCGGCGTTTATAGAAAATGACAGAACATATATGCCTCTTCGTTTTATAGTTGAAAATCTCGGAGCGACTGTTATCTGGGATAAGTCGGAGCAGAAAGTGACCATTACTGTTAAGTTTCCTGCTTGATTAAAAAACTTCGTGTGTAAGCGGGAAAACAAATGCACAGACGTCTGGATTGTCTTGCAAGCGACCTTTTGAATCAAAAAAATCAAGAGGTCGCTTTTGTGTAAGTCTTGTCGTGTTTGTCTATTTAAAAAAATATAAGTATATGTTATGATTAGGCTAGAATGATGAAGAAAAATATTTTGGAGGATTTATATGAAAAAAGTGCGTCTTGATGAACTTAAGGCTTTCTCCGTAAAGGCACTCGTTAAAGTGGGAGTAAGTGAAGAAAATGCAGAAATTATAGCCGATGTTTTAATGACAACTGATACTTTCGGTGTTTTAACACACGGGACAAAAAATCTGGGGCAGTATATAGATAAAATGAAGGCGGGCGGATTAGATGCTGAAGCCGAGCCATCAATAGTGAGAGAAGGACCTGCCTGGGCAATTATAAACGGAAACAAGGCGGCAGGTATGGTGTCCGGCTACAAGGCGATGAAAACGGCAATTGCAAAAGCTAAAAACTGCGGTATTGCCTATGTGGGCGTTAAAAACAGTTGTCACTTCGGTGCGGCAGGCTTTTATGCAAATCTGGCGGCAAAGGAAGGACTCATAGGCATATCTATGAGTAATGCCGACCCCGTTATTGCAGTTCCCGGCGGAAGCAAAAAAGCAATCGGTACAAATCCCTTTTCTTTTGCAGCTCCCACGGGTGACGGAAAGAGCGTGTTTTTAGATATTGCATTAAGTAATGTTGCGGCACTCAAAGTCATTATGGCGCAGGAAAAGAATGAAGAAATTCCCGATACCTGGCTGGTTGATGAAGAGGGCGTTCCTACGAAGGATGCCTTCAAATTCCCGAAAAATGCAAGCCTTCAGCCCATGGGTGCACACAAGGGCTACGGCCTTGCGGTATTGGTTGAAATCCTTGCCTCTGTCATAACCGGTGCGGGTATGCTTTCTGAAATTGCAAGCTGGAATTTAGACCTTGCATCCACCAACAATGCAGGTCACGCATTTATCGCAGTTGATGTTGCCCAGATGCTTGGAACAGATGAATTTAACGCGAGAATGAAGCAAATTTCCGACGAGCTTAGAAACGGTCCCAAGGCAAAGGGCGCAACAAGAATATTTATGCCGGGCGAAATGGAATGGGAAAAGAGAGAAAAAGCCCTCGCTTCAGGTGAAATCGAAATTACCGATGCAATGGTGGTATCCCTTACAAAGCTTTCTTCCGATACAGGCGCGGAAATTAATATTTACGAATAATTAAATTTAATATAAGAATGGAGAATTATCATGGATAAAACAATGTACGGTATAATCAAAACAACAGCAATCTGCCCCATTATGGTGGCACCCGATCCCGATTTTGCAGCTGATGCGGCAAAGGCAATTGCAGAGGGCGGTCTTCCCGTTTGTGAAGTTCTTCTTCACAGAGACGAGCATTCCGTTACAAGAATAAAGAACATCGCTAAAAATGCACCCGAGGTAATTGTCGGTGCAGGTACTGTTATATCTTTAAGAGATGCCCAGGAGGCATTAGACGCCGGTGCAAAATTCTGCGTGGCACCCGGCTTTGTTCCCGAGGTTGTTGAATTCTGCTTAAAGAACAACTTATCCATCCTTCCCGGATGCACAACAGCTTCCGAAATTTCAATGGCACTTAACTACGGAATAAACATATTAAAGTTCTTCCCCGTATATCAGATGGGCGGAGTAGACACCCTTTCCCAGTACTATTACGGCCCCTTCGGTAAGGTTGAGTGGGTTGTAACCGGTGGTCTTAACGGTAAGAACTATTTAGACCTCATCAAGTTCAACAGCGTGCTTGCGGCAGGCGGCGACTGGATGTTTGCCGAAAACAATGCAATCAACGATAAAAACTACGATGCAATCGTTGAAAATATGAGAAGAACTATAAAGGATTCTCTCGCTGCAAGAGCGAAATAAGAAAGTGGGGCTTTTTATGAGTTGCTCATTTGATTTTAAGGGTAAAACCGTTCTGATAACAGGTGCCGAGCGGGGAATTGGTCTTGAAATTGCAAAGGGCTTTGCAAAAAGCGGCGCAAATATTGTTATCGCAGGCATTATGGATGAGGAATTTCCCAATGCCGAAAAGGAAATAACAGCCCTTGGTGCAGAATGCTTTTGCATTCACACCGATGTGGCGGATGAAGAGTCCGTTATAAATGCGGTAGAAAGCGCCTGGGGCAAGTTTACAAAAATTGATATCCTTGTAAATAATGCAGGCATCAACAAGCTTGCACCGGCAGAAGAAATGCCTTTATCTACATGGCAGAGAATTATGGATGTAAACCTTACGGGTACATTTTTAATGTGCCGTGAGGCGGGACGCAGGATGCTTTCTGCGGGTGGCGGAAACATAGTTAACGTTGCCTCTATGTCAGGGCTTATCGTAAATCCCCTTCCGCAGACACAGTGCGCATACAACAGCTCCAAGGCGGGCGTTATTATGCTTACAAAGGTGCTTGCCAACGAATGGGCAGAACGTGGCATAAGAGTAAATGCCATTGCCCCCGGCTTTACGGAAACACCCCTTACAGCGAAGCGACTTTCCGTGCCCGACGATCCTGCGGTTAAAAAATGGATTGGCGGAACACCTATGGGACGCGTGGCTCAGCCAGAAGAAATGGTGGGCCTTGTATTATACTTTGCAAGCGACTTATCCACCTTTACAACAGGCACCTGCGTGCCCGTTGACGGCGGATATACAGTATTATAAGGAGGATAAAAATGAAAAGCGTAAAAGATACTTTCAAAATATATAACGGTGTTGAAATTCCCTGTATGGGACTCGGCACCTGGCAGTCCCCTGACGAAACGGCGAAAAATGCGGTGCTTGCCGCACTTTCCCACGACTATCGCCTTATTGATACGGCTGCGGCTTACGGCAACGAAAAGGGCGTAGGTGAGGGAATAAAGGCAAGCGGACTTAAGCGAGAGGAAGTTTTTGTTACCAGCAAGCTCCGTAACGCGGACCACGGCTACAAGGCAACAATGGAGGCTTTCAGCCTTACAATGGAAAAGCTTGGTCTTGAGTACTTAGACCTCTACCTTATCCACTGGCCCAACCCCATTCAGTACAGAACACACTGGGAAGAGGCAACGGCCGGAACCTGGAAGGCTTTTGAGGAGCTTTACGAAAAGGGAAAAATCAAGGCGATCGGCATAAGTAACTTCCTTCCTCATCACATTGAAACACTTATGAAAACCGCAAAAATAAAGCCTATGGTAAATCAGCTTAAACTATGCCCCGGCGTAACCCAGGACGAAACCGTTGACTATTGCAAAAAGCAGGGTATTGTGGTTGAAGCATACAGCCCCTTCGGAACCGGTATGATATTCGGCAACGAGGATATGAAAAAGCTTTCCGCAAAATACGGAAAAACAGTTGGTCAGCTTTGCCTCCGCTGGTGTCTTGAGAAGGATTTTGTTTCCCTTCCCAAGTCGGCAAATCCTATGAGAATAAGGGAAAATGCAGAAATATTTGACTTTGAGCTTTCAAAGGAAGATGTTGACTTTATATCAAATCTTAAGGGCGTTTGCGGAGAAGCTCCCGACCCCGATAATATAATGTTTTAAGAGTTGATTTTATGAGAATTAAAAATAAGGATGTCTTATCCTCCCACGGTAATACCGAGGGAAGAAAAATCGTAAGTGAGCTTCTTGATGCAGGGCTTGACTCCATCGACCCTTACTTAAGGGTAAAAAAGCTTATGGAGGTAAAAGAGGGAAATTTAATCTTTCATACAGAGGGCTTTGAAATGAAGGAGGATCCCCATTCCGGTGCACTTTCCTACAATCTTTCTGATTTTGACAGAATATTTGTAATCGGTGCGGCAAAGGGGATTCAGAGAGCCGCCCTTGCAATAGAAGAGGTGTTGGGAGATTATCTTACCGAAGGTCACGTCATAGGAAAGCACGGGGAAGATATTATCTGCAAAAAAATCGGCGTAACCTTGGCAGGTCACCCCGTTCCCGACGAATACTGCATTGAAGGCTGCAGAAAAATTGAAGAAATGCTTTCTGATGTCACGGAAAAAGACCTTGTCTTAACCGTTTTTGGCTCGGGCTGCGGCTCCCTTTTCACTTATCCTGCAGAGGGCATAAGTATGGAAGATATTTCAAGGTTTACACATATGATGCAGATTGAAAAGGGCGTTCCCACAAGCGACTTAAATCAGATAAGAACCCATATTGATCGCTTTAAGGGCGGAAGAATAACAAGGATGATAGAAAAGGCCACCATAGTCAATATGGTAACGGCGGACCCTTCCAAAATGTCAACCCCGGTTTTAAGGGTAAACTATTTTGAAATGCTCCGTCATAACACCTTTTTCCCTACGGTTGCAACGGCATCAACCTATAAAGACTGCCTTGACATCATAAAAAAATGGGATGCCTGGGATGAAACCCCGGAGTCCATAAAAAACCACCTTTTAGCGGGAGGAAGCCACAACGAAAATATGTCGGTGGAGGAATATGAAAGCTTTAATGCAAGATTTTTCGGTCTTGTTTTCAAGGATTCCACAATCTATCCTGCGGTAAGGGAAAGGGCAAAGGAGATGGGACTTCCTTGTATAATGCTTTCCGAATATATGGAAGCGGAGGCAAGGGAAGCAGGCTTTGTGGACGGAAATTTGGCCCTTTGCTGTGAAAGGCTGGGCGAGCCCTTCCGTGGCCCCGTTGTACTTATGTCATCAGGCGAAAATGTGGTAACCGTCGGCAAGGAAAGCGGCATCGGCGGAAGAAATCAGGAATATGCCATCGGCGCGGCAATGAAAATTGCAGGAAGCAAAAAGGTTGTAATCGGTGCTGTTGATACGGATGGTACCGACGGTCCCGGCGGATTTTCATATCCGGGTGCACCTGAATGTTTATCCGGAGCCGTGGTTGACGGCTATACCTTAGAAGAAGCGAAAAAAGAAGGAATCAATCTCTGGGATGCGCTTAAAACCCACGGAACAAGCGAGCCCTTGTGGAGACTTGATTCCGGCGTATGGGCGGAAAAGAGCATTTCGGCTCTTGATCTCAGAATAATTTTGATTGGAGAATAAATATGTACGGTACAATTATTAAATCTGTAAGGGCACACCAGGTTTATACAAACCGCGGAAAGCCCGGTGTTGAAGTAATAGTAACCACAGAAAACGGAAGCGAAGGAAGGGCAATGTGCACCTCGGGCGTATCGATTGGTACCCACGAGGTTGACTTTACCTTTGACGGCGGCACAAAGTTTGGCGGCAAAGGCGTAACAGGTGCGGCTAAAAGGGTTGAAGAGGTAATCGCTCCCGTAATTATCGGAATGGATTCAGCCCGTCAGGCAGAGGTTGATGCGGCAATCCTAGGAATATGCCCCGATGCAAAAATCCGCCTTGGCGGAAATGCGGTTGCGGCAACAAGTGCGGCTGTGCTTAAAGCAGGTGCAGCATCTCTCGGCATTCCATTATACCGTCATATCGGCGGTGCAGGTGCAATGTATCTTCCGGTTCCCGGTGTTGCAATGGCGGCAGGGGATGAGCGCTACGGTGGAGGAATCACCACTCCCGGCGGAAAACCTACAATGTCAATTATGGCATACGGCTTTGACAAGTTTTCCGATGCATCTTATGCCTGCTGGGAAATTCACACACGCTGGGCGGAAAAAATGAAAAAGCTTTTCGGCGGTCTTCCCAATATCCGCGACTTTATCTCCATTCCTGCGGGAATTTTCAAAAGCGACAAGGAAATATGGGAGGAAATGCTGAAAACCGTTATTGAAGCGGGATACGAAGGCAAAATCGGCTTCCAGATGGATGTTGCCACAGATACATATCACAACAAGGAAGACGATAAGTACTACGGTCTTTTCGATAAGGAGCCCAAGACCAAGGAACAGCTTTACGACTTCTATATGCAGATTATAAAGGACTATCCCTTTGTTATAATCGAAGACCCCTTTAACGAGGACGACTATGATACAACTGCCGCATTTACAAAGGATAGCGGAATTCAGATAGTAGGGGATGACCTTTTTACCACCAACCCCGAAAGAGTGGCTCACGGAATAAAGAAGGGCGCGGCAAACACCGTTCTTCTCAAAGTTAATCAGGTAGGCTCCATTTCCGAGGCTCTTGAAATGATACAGTATGCCTATAAGTTCGGCTACGGAATTATGCCGTCCGACAGCCGCGGCGAGGGCGAATCCATTGCAGACTATGCAGTGGGTATAAATGCAGGCTCCATCCGTGAAAGTGCCATCGGCGCAAGAGGAAACCGCTTCCTTGAAATCGAGGAAGAGCTTGGAGCATCTGCAAAATTCATCGGTGCACGCGGTCTTAAGGGCGAAAGAAACCAGAAGCGTGCCGACGGATTATTATAAGGAGGTAGCTTATGTTTAAACAGTATATAAACGGAAAACTGGTTGACGGTAAGGGCAGGGAAATGCCTGTATATAATCCTGCAACGGGAAAGGTAATTGACTCTGTGGGCTGCGCAGACGCATCTCAGACAAAGGAAGCACTCATAGCGGCTGCAGAAGCTTTTAAAACCTGGTCAAAAACAAGCGTAAATGAAAGAGCGGCGTGGCTTTACAAGCTTAAGGAGGCCTGCACTGCTGAAAGAGATTATTTAATCGAGCTTGTCTCATCAGAATCCGGAAGACCGTATGCAGCTGCCTGCGGCGATGTTGACTGGCTCCTTACAAGTCTTTCCTTCTATGCAGAGGAAGCAAAGAGAATTGAAGGCGAAGTAATTCCTCCTTTAAACGTGGGCGGAAAGCTTAACTATCAGATAATCACAAAACAGCCGGTGGGTGTAACCGTTGGTCACCTTGCCTGGAACTATCCTTTAGGTAATGCCAGCATAAAGCTTGCTCCCGCCATCGCATCAGGCTGTACCTGTATTATAAAGCCTTCTTCAGAAACACCCCTTGCAACACTTTATGTGGGCGTTATCGCAGAAAAGATAGGCTTCCCGAAGGGTGTATTAAACATTCTTTCGGGCCCCTCTTCAGAGGTTGCAAAAACCCTTAACGAAAGCACCATTCCGAGACTTATTTCATTAATAGGCTCCTACGAAACGGGACTTAAGCTGATGGAGCAGGGCGTAACAAGCTTAAAGAAATATTCTCTCGAGCTTGGCGGAAACGCTCCCGTTGTGGTTATGCCCGATGCTGACCTTGACGAAACAGCGGCAAACATAGTCGCAAAGAAGGTTGGCTTTGCAGGACAGACCTGCGTTAACTATAACAGAATTTATATCCACGAAAGCATTTATGATGTAATGTGCGAAAAGGTTAAAACCGAGCTTTCAAAGGTTAAGCTTGGTTCCTGGAAGGACGAGGGCTATATTATGGGTCCCGTAATAAACAACGAGGCAAGGGACAGAATGCTTTCCCTTATTGAGGATGCAAAGGAAAAGGGCGCAAAGCTTGTTATGGGCGGAGAAGTTCCCGAAGAATTTTCAGAAGGAAGCTTTATAACACCTGCGCTTCTTATTGATGTAACTGACGATATACGTGTTTCAAACGAGGAAATCTTTGGTCCCATCATTCCTCTTCAGCCCTTTAAGACCCTGGATGAGGCAATTGAGAAGAGCAACAACACAATCTTTGGCTTGTCCGCTTATTTCTTCGGTCACAATGCAAAGGAAATGAGCAGATATTTTGAAAACGTTACCGCAGGCGAATTTTTCGTAAACGGCGGTATCGGAAGCGAATTTTCACCCCATTCCGGCGCAAAGCAGTCGGGTATCGGATGCGACAAGTCCAAGCATTCGTTGGAGGAATACTACGATATCAAGTTCCTGTCCATGATACCGTAAGCGAAAAGTGCAATTTTACTGTCGTTTTATCTATTGAAAACGGCGAATACCGACTGTATAATTATTTGGAGGGTTTATGAGCGAAAAGAAGTATGATCTGATAGGCTTCGGCGATCCCTTTTTGGACCTTGTGCTGAAAATCGACAAGCTTCCCGAAACAAACACCAACTGCCGAATTAATAAATACGGCTTTCAGGGTGGCGGAAACGTGCCCACAGCCTGCGTCGCATCGGCAAGACTCGGTGCAAAAACGGCGTTAATCGGTTGTGTGGGGGATGACTTGTTCGGTAAGGTGGGACTTTCCGACCTTCAGTATAACAATGTTGACACATCAAAAATGAGTATGCAGAAAGGGAAAAAGAGCAATTTTTCCATCTGTGTGACAGAAACAGCCGTAAACGGTAAGGAATTTATCAGCACTCCCGGTGACTTTGAGGAAATCAAGGCAGGCGAGCTTGATGAAGAATTCTTCAAGTCCACCCGCATTATGCACGTGGCATTGATTACCGACGCTGTGGCAAAGGCATGCGATATGGTTCATTCCGCGGGCGGAAAAATAAGCGTTGATGCCAATTACTACCGTCCCTACACCTATGACTATTACGATAAAATCGACATTTTCATAGGCTCCGAAATGTACTATAATGCGTTTTGCGAGGATAAGAAATTAAATCCCGCGGATTTTAAGGAAAATATGAATCTCTTAAAGAGCTTCGGTCCCGAAATAGTAATCTTTACCTTCGGTGAGGATGGCTGCAGGGGCGTTTATGAGGATAAATATTTTGAAATTCCGGCGTTCTGCGTTGATGCGGTTGACACCACCGGTGCGGGGGATGTTTTCCACGGTGCCTTTGATGTATTCTATCTTAAGGGCTTCGATGTGGAAAGAGCGGCACTCTATGCATCCGGCGTTTCTGCCATAAAATGCACACGTCCCGGCGGAAGAAGCGGAATCCCCACATTAAAAGTACTTGAAAAATTTATGGATAGTGGTATAATAGATTACAGCGAAATTGATGAAAGAGTAGCCCATTACGATAAAGGAATAACAATTTAGGAGGTATATTATGCTTGATTACAATGTAAAAATCGGACTTGTTCCCTTAAGACGTGACTGCACTCCCCGTCCCGGTATCTTTAACTGGGAGGTTGCAGAGGAGAGAGGAAGACAGACTGTTGCCTACATCAAGGAGCATTATGCCACAGAGCATATAAGCTTTGTTGACCTTAAGGGTGTTATCGACGTTGAAACACTCTGGTCTGAGAACGATGTTGAAAAGGTGGCAGAACACTTTAAAAAGGAAAAGGTTGACTCCATCGTATTAATCGCCGCAAACTTCGGTAATGAAGAGGCGGCAGGTGCCCTTGCGAAGGAAATGGGACTTCCCGTTATGCTCTGGGGCCCCCAGGATAACACCTTCTATGCCGACGGCGGAAGACATACAGACTCACAGTGCGGTCTTTTTGGCATAAGCAGACAGCTTTCCAGAAGAAACGTTAAGTTTACATATGTTGAAAACTGCCCCGTTGAATCGGAGATTTTTGCAACCGGTTTAAGAGAATTTGCACAGGTTACCTGTGCCGTTAAGTGCTTCAAGAGTATGAGAATCGGTCAGGTTGGTCTTCGTCCGAAGCCCTTCTGCTCCGTTATCTACAACGAAGGCGAGCTTATGGAAAAGTTCGACACCCGTGTTATTCCTATTAACCTTGCCACATTCAAGGCTAAGTTTGACAAGATTATGGAAGAGCGCAAAGACGAGCTTAAAGCGGGAGCTGCAAAGATACGCGAAATGTATGAAATTGATGCTGATACAGAGCCTAACCTTGAAAAAATGTGGGCATTTGTATTAATTTACAAGGAGCTTTTTGAAGAATACAAGCTTGATGCAATTTCCGCAGAGTGCTGGACAGCAATGCAGCAGCTTTTAGGTGCAATGCCCTGCACATCCTACGGAATTCTGGCTGATATGGGCTATCTCATAAGCTGTGAAACAGATATGCACGCCGTAATGACTCAGGTGCTCTTAAAGGCACTTACCTTCGGTGAGGCTGTTCCCTTCTTAGGCGAATTTACAACAAGACACCCCGAAGACAGAAATATCGAGCTTTTATGGCACTGCGGTCCCTTCGGCTACTCGCTCAGAAGAAAGGACGAGCCCTGCTATTCCAAGAATATGAGAGAGTGGTTCCAGGTTAAGGAAGGTCACTACACAGTTGCAAGACTTGATCAGGAGCACGGAAACTATTCCATCATCGTGGGCGAGTGCGACAGTGCAGAAGGTCCCTACACCTTCGGTACATATCTCTGGGCAAAGTTCAATAACCTTCCTCTCTGGGAGAGAAGACTTGTTGAAGGCCCCTACATCCACCACGTAACAGAAATCGAAGGAAGCCTTACAAAGGTACTTGTTGAAACTATGAAATACTTCCCCGATGTAAAGGTTGAAGTTATTGAATAAGGAGAAAAAATGAAATACACATTAAAAGAAATACTTGACCTGGCAGAAAAGGGCGGCTTTGCCGTTCCTGCCTTCAATGTATATAATCTTGAAACATTGATGGGTGTTGTAAACGCCGTAAAGGAAACCGGTGCTCCCGTTATCATTCAGATGTACAGCAGACTTTTCAATACCGGTACGGGAAAGTTTATGGCTCCCGTTATACTGGACGTTATGAACGATGTGAAAAGCCCCGTCTGCTTCCATCTTGACCACGGCGCAGGCCTTCCCGAGTGCATAAGAGCTATGCGCTATGGTGCAACAGGCGTTATGATTGATGCATCCACTCTTCCCATCGACGAAAATATCGCCGAAACAAGAAAGACCGTGGATATCGCGAAAGAAGCATCTGTAAGCGTTGAGGGTGAGCTTGGTCACATCGGCTCCACAAAGGACGAGGTGTGGGACTCCTACACAACAGTAGAGGATGCCGTAAGATATGTTAATGAAACAGGCGTTGACGCTCTTGCAATTATGGTTGGTACAGCTCACGGAAAGTATGCCAAGGCTCCCGTTCTTGCAATTGAAAGAATTGCAGAAATACATGAAAATACAAAGGCGCACCTTGTTCTTCACGGCGGATCCGGCGTTCCCGACGATCAGATAAAAGCGGCAATTGATGCAGGTATCAGAAAGATTAATTTCGGTACAGACGTTTGCTGTTCCTTCATTGAAGCATATAAGGGACTTGATCCTTATTCTGCTCCTCTTGACGTGGTTATGGCAAAGGCAAGCGAAGCGGTAAAGGAATTTGCAATTGAAAAAATTAAGTTACTTGGAGCGTGTAAGTGATGCTTGAAAAATTAAAAAAGGCAAATAAGGATATTGAAATTTTATCCGTTTTCGACGATGCATTTAAAATTTACGGCGAAGTGCTTAAGTACGACACCGCAGAAATCGTGGCAGAAGGAAAAAAGCTCGAAATGCCCAAGGCTGTTATCTACAAGCCTTCCTTAGATGCATTTGAAAAGCTTTCCGTTACAAAGGAAATCGCCAAAAATGTTTACGGCTATCTTCCCATGCAGGCAGGCGTTTGCTATGGTCACGCAAGTATGATGAATGCAACCGAATGGCACACCGCAACGGAAATCAATATCGCAATCACCGATATGGTTTTGATTTTAGGTAACAGATGGGATATTGTTGATGGCAAAATCGACTCATCCTCCTTCAGGGCGTTTTTCGTGCCGGAAGGAACCGTGGTTGAGCTTTATGCAACAACACTTCACTATTGCCCCAGCCAGGTAAGCGATTTTGGTTTTATCTGCGCAGTATTCCTCCCCGAAGGAACAAACACAGCCCTCACGGAAGAGCCCACAGATAAGCGCATTACCGCTAAAAATAAATGGCTTCTTGCTCACGTTGATAACGAAGCAAAGATAAAGCAGGGCGCAGTTCCCGGAATTACCGGAATCAATTACGAAATTAAATACTGATAAAAACGCTCCGTGGATGCACGGAGCGTTTTTTTGATGGAGGAATTCCGTTGCTTTATGAATAGATATATGGTATAATGATTAAAGAGGTGTTTATATGATAAAACATGAAGGAATCTCCTGGATACTTGACAGACCCTCTTCTGAGATAGAGGAATTAAAAAGTAAATATCCGGATCACAAAGAATACTTAAAGCATCTTGGCGAATATAAAAATGAGTGTTATAAAAGAAATATTGATTTTGTCCACTCTCTCGGATTAAAATGCGATTGTGTCGGCTGGAGCTATATTGATCCGGAAAAGATCGATGTATATGAAATTCTTGACAAAATCGAAGAGTTCTGCAAAAATGAAGGATTTCTTGCCCGAGGAGGATATGGCTGCAGCTATGATGATTTTGAGAGTGACTGGTATTGTGTCAATGCCCCGGAAATAGATGATGTGGACCTGGATAAAGGCGAACCCTACGGGATATATGCATATAAATGCAAAAATCAGCCCTTATTATTGGGATGGCATCGTCGGGTACCATCTCTGGTATCTGAAAAGTTCAGAAAAGTGTGCATTGAAAATAATATCGGGGATATAAACTTCTGCTGGGCAAAGGATGTGGGAATGTACGATTCCGTGCAATATGCTTTTATGTATCCCGAAAACAGAATTAAAACCGTAGCCTGCAATAAAGGGTTGCGCTACTCGGAATATGCGGGTGCTTCTTCGTGGCGCTTTGATGAAAAAGCCGAGCCTTATATGCGCCTGAGACAATTGGGCGGATATCTTCCGAGGCTTTCCGAGGTTTTTTATGATTTTCAGTTTAATCTTCCCGATTACTATTTAAGGTCGGAGTTTCCGAAAACAGGTTTTGCCTTTATCGGAGGAAGCGGAGATCACTATGGGGTGGAGACTCTCTTAGTGCATAAAGATACTGCGGAGATACTTATAAAAGAGGGTGTGCTTGATAAAAAGATGCTGCATCCTGCCCTGATTTATGACGGGGAGATTCCGAAAGGGTATGTTGAGGCAGTTATTGAAGACCGTAAATATACACCTTTCAGCAGTGAACTTGCGGAAAAAATGGAGGAGGAATACAGAAAAATCAAGGCTGTAAAAAGACCGAAGAGAAAAGCTACGGAAAAAATGGCACTTAAAGCTTTAAGGGATGCAAAGCGCGAAGCAAAGGAGAATTTCAGTAAAAAAATTAAGAAGGATATGGCAGAAAAACTTCTGGAGAGCGAATATGCGCCCCTTGTGCCGTATTTTTTGGTGGCAGATGGCGGGTGGCTTAATGATGAATACAAATTCCTTAGCTTTTCCGAGTCTGAAATAAGCTCTGCAGAATACAGGGAAGAAAGTGAAAAAGAGGAGCTTTCTGAAACCGAAAGCGGCATTGTTTTTTCAAAAGGTGCCGACGGAGATAATATTTTACTGACCGAAGACGGAAGGGTTGTAAGAATCAGCCATGAATGTCCTGAAATCATAGAAGAATGGTCGTCTCCGGCACAGTTTTTTGTTGATGCCACAGCACTGAACTAAAAGCCGGAAGAAGGATATTTCCTGCTTGCTTTAGTTGCCGGAATTTGATATAATATAAAAAGCCTGAGGAAAGAGGGTGAGGGTTTGAAGGCGGAAAGAAACAAAACAATTGAACTCACAAAAGAAGAAGAAAAAGAGCTTCTTTCAGGGACTATAAGGGTAAATACTCCTGTCACAAAGGAAGAAATTACAGATAAAACCGTCCTTGGGGACAGTTTGGCTGTGATGAAAAATTTACCTCACGGCTTTGCCGACCTTATAATTGCCGACCCTCCCTACAATCTTTTCAAGGATTTCGGCGGAAGCAAATTCAGAAAAAGCAGCAGCATTGAATATGAAAAATATACCAGAGAATGGATAGAAGCACTTTTTCCGCTGCTCTCTGACAGAGGAAGCATATATGTCTGCTGTGACTGGGAATCGGGAATGGTGATAGGAAATGTGATGAGGGAATATTTCAACTTGAAAAACCGCATCACCTGGCAGAGAGAAAAGGGAAGAGGAGCTCTTACCAACTGGAAAAACGGCATGGAGGATATATGGTTTGCCACAAAGGGAGAGGACTACACCTTCAATCTTGATGCCGTAAAGCAGAGAAGAAGAGTTGTTGCCCCCTACAAGGTGGACGGCAAGCCCAAGGACTGGGAAGAAACCGCAGATGGAAATTTCAGAAACACCTGCCCTTCCAATTTCTGGGACGATATTTCAATTCCTTACTGGTCAATGCCCGAAAACACGCCGCACCCCACCCAAAAGCCGGAAAAGCTCCTTGCAAAGCTGATTCTTGCGAGCTCAAATGAGGGAGATACGGTGTTTGATCCATTTCTCGGCTCGGGCTCAACAAGTGTAACGGCTAAAAAGCTCAGCCGTCATTATGTGGGAATCGAGCAGAACGAAAGCTACTGCGCTCTGGCTGAAAAGCGCCTTTTAATGGCGGATACGGATAAATCCATTCAGGGGTATTCGGATGGCGTATTCTGGGAAAGAAACACAAGCATTTTGCAGAAGAAATATAAATAAGGAGCCGCTTTGCGACTCCTTTTTATCTTTCTTCCCTGAGTTTTTGTATATAGGGCTTAAAGCTTTCGTAAAGTGCCCGCTCGTGACGGCTTCTTAAAAAACAGGTCTTGCCTTCCTTTGCAAGCAGGTGCTTTTCCTTTTTATAAAGCTCCTCCATTCTGTCAGCCCTCATTCTGGCAAAACGCCTCGGCATAAGGCAAAGCTCCTCAATTTCCTTATGGGAGCGCACCTTAAGTGCCCATAGCACACAGGCGGGAGATAAAAGCTTTGCGGCAAAGTTATATGCCGCTTCTTCAACCTCATCGCCTTCTTTTCCGTCCACCTTGTTATAGGTGGTGCATCTTCCGTCAAAGCTGTCATTTTCCGTGTCACAGTGTCCAGTTACGATATGGGCAACCTCGTGAAGGATTGCGATTCTTAATTCCTTTTCAGGCAGGCTCTCATTGTAAAGCAGAGTGAAGGATTCCCCCTGCTTAAAGGAAAAGGCATCGTTTTTTATGTATTTGTCCAGATTATTTTCTTCTATGAATTTTTCGGCATTGCGATAGCTTAAGGTGGCAATTTTCAGATAATTGCATATTTCCCGTACGGAAACGGGAAGAGTCTTTGCCGCGATGCCCAGAAGAATGTCCCAGTCCTTTCCAAACATTTAAACACATCCTTTATACACTTGAAAGATTGAAAAAAATGTGATATACTATTTTTCGATGAAGGTTTTTACTATTCTTTCAAGTAAAATAAGGTCGTTTGAGGCAATCTTGTTATTGACGATGTCGCAGATGCCGGCACGTAGATTGGCTGCCTGTCGCTTGGTTATGCGCTTATGAAGTGTCTGATTGGACTCCTTCGGAGGATCCTGTGTAAAATATTCAACCGGTACCTCCAAAAAAGTGCACAGCTTATTTAAGTTGACACTTCTGGGCTTCGAGCGGCCCTTAAGCCAGGAATCGACGTTGCCCTGAGATATTCCGGTGGCTTTCTGTATGGAATAGGTGGTAAGCCCCTTGTCCTTCATTACCTTTTTAAGCTTCTGAGAAAATAACATTTTTTCACCTTCGTGTAAATAATCTAAATATAATCTAATTATAGCATTTTTTGACTAAATGTCAACGAGAAACATAAAAATGTCTGAAAGACAGTTCGGAGCGATTTTATGAATAAATATTTTGTGCCTGATGTAACTGTAAATTCCATAGAGGATTTATCCGGAGAATTTTTCAGGGAAAGGGGAATAAAGGCGGTATTTCTTGATATCGACAATACTCTTGTTACGCCGAAAACAAGAAAGCCTGACGATCGGGCGAGACGGTTTTTGAACTCCTTGAAGGAATCGGAAATTTCTGTATGCCTTGTGTCAAATAATAAAAAGGAACGTGTGGACGAGTTCAATGACGGAGGCTATTTATCCATTCACAGAGCGGGAAAGCCTTTTACCTATTCCTACAGAAGGATGCTTAAGAGCCTTGGAATAAGTAAAAAGGAAGCTGCCGCAGTGGGAGATCAGTTTTACAGCGACATTTATGCGGGCAGGCGCCTCGGTGTTTTAACCGTTTATGTAAAGCCCATTGAAATAGGAAACGAGGGCCCCTTCGTTTACCTTAAAAGACAGCTTGAAAAGAAGATTATAGCAAAACTTGGGCTGTAAGCCGTCGTTTATTATAGAAAATGTATAAGTTTTGCTCTTCGGAAGTGTTTATGTTGATGAAAAACGACAATTGAAACGAAAGAAAAAAAGTTGTATAATGATATAAAATCTACAATTCTGCACGAGAGAGGGTTTACCATGTATTCCAAAGAAGTAACAATAAAGAATCAGGTTGGGCTTCATGCAAGACCGGCAACATACTTTATCCAGAAGGCGCTGGAATTCAAAGAAGAAATAAAGGTTACCAAAGATGAGCGTGAAGTTAACGGAAAGAGCTTGCTCGGCGTGCTGTCTCTCGGTATTACCAGAGGTTCTTCGATTGTGATTTCCGCAACCGGAGAAAATGAGGTTGCTGCAGTTGAAGCGCTTGTGGCGCTTGTTGAATCTAACTTTGAATGATTAAAAGGTGACCGGAGGGTCACCTTTTTTGTTCTGTAAATATTTACATAAAGGAAGGAGGATGCTTATGACCTTAAAGGACAAGCTTTTTAATCTGCCGGATAAGCCCGGAGTTTACCTTATGAAAAACAGCGAGGGAAAAATTATCTATGTTGGCAAGGCGAAAATTCTTAAAAACCGTGTGCGTCAGTATTTCCATGAAAGCGCAAACCATACGCCGAAGGTCTCGGCTATGGTTCGGAACATTGCGGACTTCGAGTTTATAATTACCGCCACGGAGCGAGAGGCGTTTGTTCTTGAATGCAACCTCATAAAGGAATATCGCCCCCACTATAACATCCTTCTTAAGGACGATAAAACCTATCCTTTTATAAAGATAACAAACGAGGAATATCCTAAAATTTTATTTACCCGCAGGACGGAAAATGACGGTGCTGAGTATTTCGGGCCTTATACAAGCTCCTATTTCTGCAGGGAAATGATAGAGCTTACCCACAGGATTTTTAAAATCCCCATGTGCAAAAAGCACTTTCCTGCGGATTTCGGAAAAAGCCGTCCCTGCCTTTATCATTCGATGGGGCGCTGTATGGGGGTATGCACCGGTACTGTAAGCAGTGAAGAGTATAAAAAGGCAATTAAAGAGGCTTCGCTTTTTATTAAAGGAAAGCACAAAAGCCTTATTGACCGCCTGACAGAGGAAATGAATGAGGCGGCAGAAAAGCTTCATTTTGAAAGAGCGGCATCCCTCAGGGATAAGATAAATTCCATCCGCTATGTGGCAGAGCGGCAGAATGTAACCATACTTAAAAACGCCGATGCGGATGTTTTTGCCTTTGCCGCAAGGGACAATGATGTTGCCTTTGAGGTAATGTATATAAGAGAGGGAAAGATGACCGGCCGTGACAGCTTCTATTTTGAAGGAGCTTCGGGAATTGACGATGCTCTTTTGATGGAGGATTTCTTAAGTCAGTATTATTCCAGGGAAAACACCTATATTCCGAAGCTTGTAATCCTTGCCTCGGATACGGTGGACGGAGAACTTATATCGGAGCTTCTTACCGAAACCAAGGGAGTCAATGTGGAAGTGAGAAAGGCTGTCCGCGGCAGGTATAAGGAGCTTGCATTAATGGCTCTTAAAAACGCGGAAAAGACTCTTTCGGACAAGAGGGAAGAACAGGAAAAATACCGTCTCAAGAAAAACGCCGCAAAGGAGCTTGGGGAGTTAATCGGACTTCCTTCCGTTCCATCGAGAATTGAAGCCTACGATATATCCCATACCGCAGGAAGCGAAGCGGTGGGCGCAATGGTTGTATTCACGGACGGGAAGTATTCAAAAAAGGACAACCGCTATTTTAAGATAAAAAGCGGCGCAGGCGGTGACGATTATGCTTCGCTTAAAGAGGTGATGGAGCGGAGATTTGCCCATTGCCTTTCCGAATATGAAAAGCTTTCAAAGGGTGAAATGGACGAAGATGATGCAAAGTTTGCACTTCTTCCTGACCTTATATTAATGGACGGCGGAGCGGGACAGTTAAAAATTGCCCTTCAGGTAATGGATGAAATGGGACTTTCTATTCCCGTATTCGGTATGGTAAAGGACGATAAGCACAGGACTCGCGGTCTTGTGTCAAAGGATGGGGAAATAGGAATAAGCCCCACAAGCTCATCCTTCCGCCTTATTACGGCGATTCAGGACGAGGTGCACCGCGTTGCGATAGGCTATCACAGGAAGGCATCTGAAAAGAAAATGATTAAAAGCCCTCTTCTTTCGCTTAAGGGAGTGGGAAAAGCCACTTATGAAAAGCTTATGAGGGAGTTTAAGACTGTTTCAAAAGTGAAATCGGCAACGCTTGATGAGCTTATAAAAGCCGTAGGAAAAACCGCGGGTGAAAGTATCTACGCTTATTATAATAAGGAAGATAAAGATGTATAAGTTTATTGTAGGAGAAAAGGATTTTACGGATTTTATTCCGCATGATGCAGGCTTTGAGGAATGTGCTGCGGGAAAAGGCTTTGGCCCTGCCGTAAGGAACTATTATCTTATCCATTATGTGGAAAAGGGAGAGGGGATATTTAAAAACGAATCCGGAGAATACAAGGTATCTGAAGGAGAAGCGTTTTTAATCCGCCCGGGTGAAGTCACTTATTACGAAGCCGATAAGGAAAAGCCCTGGAGCTATGTGTGGATTGGATTTACGGGTACACTGGCGGAAAATTTTCACGGTTTACCCGATATTATAAAACCGGACGGAAGCATCTTCGGAGAGCTTAAAAGCCTCAATTCCGCTATGATAGAGGAAAAACTCTGCGCCCTTGCTTTCAGACTTTACTGTAATCTTTTTGAAAATAAAACGGAGCCTGATTATGTAAGCAAGGTGATAGGGTATATCAATTCCGAATATGCAGGTGACGTGAAAATAGACAAAATAGCAGAAAGCCTTAAGCTTAACAGAAAGTATCTTGCAAGAATTTTTAAAGAGCGGTGCGGCATAAGTATGAAGGAATATCTTATACGAAAAAGGCTGACAGAGGGGAAGACGTTCCTTGAAAAAGGATACACGGTGACGGAGGCGGCATCTCTTTCGGGTTACTCCGATGCGTTTGCCTTTTCGAAGGCTTTTAAGGCGTTTTTCGGTAAATCGCCCAAAACACTTAAAAAAGCCGGGAAATAATAAGTTAAAATTATTTAAAAAAAGACTTGCTTTTTAAAGGAATGTATGCTACAATATATTTTGCTTAAAAATACAAAGGCGAAAATCCAACCGTTCAGGAGGCTTGCCTTGACCAAATGTATTAAATATAAGCTTTGGAGGTGAATATAATGCCCAACATTAAATCTGCTAAGAAGAGAGTTCTTATCACAAAGAAGAAGACTTTAAGAAATCAGATGATTAAGTCTGCTATCCACACAGCTCTTAAGAAGGCTGATGCTGCAATCCTTGCAGGTGATCAGGAAACAGCTAAGGCTGCTGTTGTTTACGCTTCTAAGAAAATGGATCAGGCTGTTGCAAAAGGCGTATTCCACAAGAACACAATCGCTAGAAAGAAATCCGCCCTTGCAAAGCGTTTCAATAAAATGGCGTAATTTTTCAAAACAAATAATAAATTCTAACAGTTTCCCACTGTACGATTTGTAACAAAAATCTACGCTAAGTAGATTTTTTTGTTGTGTAGAAAAAAAGGAGTGACTCTGCTTTGAGAAGACTTTTTACTTCAGAATCTGTAACGGAAGGACATCCCGATAAACTCTGCGACTTGATTTCCGATACCGTTCTCGATGCATATCTTGAAAAGGACCCCGATTCCCGTGTTGCCTGCGAGGTGACCGCATCTACGGGGCTTATTACGGTTATGGGTGAAATCACAAGTAAGGCTGTAATCGATATTCAGCCCTTAATCCGTGAGGCTATAAGAGAAGTTGGCTATACCGATTCTTCAATGGGCTTTGATGCCGATACCTGCTCTGTTATGAACACCGTTCACGGACAGTCACCCGACATTGCTCAGGGTGTAGGGGACAACAACGATGAAAACAGCGGTGCGGGAGACCAGGGACTTATTTTCGGTTTTGCCTGCTCCGAGACGGAGACTCTTATGCCCCTTCCCATCTATCTTGCTCACAAGCTTTCAGAGAGACTTACCTTTGTAAGAAAGTCAGGAATTTTGACTTATCTTCGTCCCGACGGAAAAACTCAGGTTACCGTTGAATATGACGAAAACGATGTTCCCAAGAGGATTGACGCAATCGTTGTTTCCACACAGCATTCGGAAGATGTTACATTGGAGCAGATAAAGGAAGATGTTATAAAGCATGTAATCACACCTGTCATTGACGAAAAGATGATGGATGATAACACAAAGATTTACATAAATCCCACAGGCCGTTTCGTAATCGGCGGCCCCTTCGGAGATTCGGGGCTTACCGGAAGAAAGATTATCGTTGATACCTACGGAGGTTATGCCCGTCACGGCGGTGGTGCTTTCTCAGGAAAGGATCCCTCCAAGGTTGACAGAAGTGCGGCTTATATGGCACGTTACATCGCAAAGAATCTTGTTGCGGCTTCTCTTTGCGAAAAGTGCGAAATTCAGCTTGCCTATGCTATCGGTGTTGCAAAGCCCGTATCTGTAAGAGTTGACACCTTCGGAACAGGAAAGCTTTCCGAGGACAAACTTGAAGAGCTTGTTATGGAAAACTTTGACTTGAGACCTTACGGTATTATCAAAACTCTCGGCCTTCGAAACCCGATTTATAAAAAGACATCCAACTACGGACATATGGGTAAGGCAGGGCTTCCCTGGGAAGAAACCAATATGGCAGAAACCCTTAAGAAAGCGGCCAATATATAATCCGAAGAGCTTAAACCCCTTGGATTTTGACGGAAGACAAAAAACAAAAAATACTACCGGAGTATATTTGCAGGATTTTCTGCAGTATTACGCAAAATTTATGATTTTAAGCCTTATGGGGTTCGATGTTCCCCGGCTTATTGCACCGGAATGGCGGGAAAAACGCATTTCGGTGCATTTATTTTAACTTTTTACTTGACAAAAAAATAGATATGAATTATACTGTCAGTAGTGTGCTTTTACATATTGAACGGGGGAAATGTCTTGGCGATGTCCGATTTTTACAGGTTAACCGACGAGGAATTAATCGAAAAAAGCAGAGAAGGCGAGGATTATGCGCTGGATGTGCTTATTTCAAGATATATCGGGTTGGTTCGTCAGAAGGCTTTCAGATTTTTTCTTGTCGGTGCCGACAAGGAGGATTTGCTCCAGGAAGGCTTAATAGGTCTTTTTAAGGCAACAAGAGACTATAATGCGGAGCTTTCCGTTCCCTTCAAAAGCTTTGCTGACACCTGCATCAAGCGTCAGCTTGCAACTGCAATCAAGGCGGCAACAAGGCTTAAGCACAGTCCGCTCAACAACTCTTTATCCTTAAACCGTCCTGTTTTTGACGATGAAGAGGATTCGGAGCTTTTGGATATGATATCCCGCGATTCCCTTCCGAACCCGGAGGATATCGTGATAAATAAAGAGCGGTATGATACAATCGGCGAGAAGATAAGAAGCCATTTAAGCAAGTTTGAGCTTAAGGTTCTGGAATATTATCTTGACGGAAAAAGCTATCAGGAAATAGCTTCTCTTCTTGATAAGCCTCAGAAGGCTATCGACAATGCTCTTCAGAGAATAAGGCATAAGGTAGAGGCTATATCAGGGGAAAATCATTAATTCAGGCATATGCCCTTGCTGTAAAAGCGGCTCTTCGGTGCAAGTCCGATGAGGGTGAATTTATACTATTTTTTTCAAAGTGAGGAGATCAAACATGTACCAGGACAAGACATTGGTATGCAAGGATTGCGGAAACGAATTCGTTTTCACAGCCGGCGAACAGGAATTTTATGCAGAAAAAGGTTTTCAGAATGAGCCCCAGCGCTGCAAGGCTTGCAGAGACGCTAAGAAGGCTTCCATGAGAGAAAACAGAGAGATGTACACCGCTGTTTGCGCAGCTTGCGGCAAGGAAGCAAAGGTTCCCTTTGTTCCGAAGAACGACAAGCCCGTATACTGCAGCGAGTGCTTCGCTAACCGTAAGGCTGAATAATTTTGCTGATTGAAAGAGCTTTTGGGCAATGCCCGACAGCTCTTTTTTATTTTAAGAAGAAAGGCTGTGAGCGATGCTCACAGCCTTTCTTCTTATTTCAGATATTCCTTATTTACTATGCTGACAGGAGTTTCGCCATTTATAAATCTCATCACATTGTCGGTAACCTCTTTATGAAGATCATCAACGCCTTCAAAGGAGTTCCACGCAACATGAGGTGAAAGAACCACATTGCTCATAGTAAGAAGGGGGTTATCCTCTGCTACGGGCTCTTCTTCCAGTACATCAAGAGCAGCGCCGCCTATTTCGCCTTCCTTAAGTGCTTTTATCAATGCCTTTTCATCCACGAGTCCGCCTCTGCCTGTGTTTACTAAAACGGCATCCTTTTTCATCAGCTTAAACTCATCATCGCTGAACATATGGAAAGTATCGTCATTTAAGGGAGAGTGGAGGGAGATGAAGTCAGACGAAGCAATAAGCTCGGAAAGCTCCACCTTTTTAACGCCTGCAGCCTTTGCGTCTTCTTCTGTAACATAAGGATCGTATACTAAAATGTCCATCTCGAAAGCGGCACTTCGCTCTGCCACCTTTCTTGCTATTCTGCCAAAGCCCACAAGGCCCAGAGTTTTCTTTGTGAGACGGCGAACCTTTCCTGTTGCAAGAGGACTCCATGCACCTTCTCTTGTGCATTTGTCAGCCAGAGGGATGTGCTTACAGCAGGAAAGCATTAAAGCCATTGCGTATTCCGCAACGTCGTAAACGCCGTAACAGGGGGAGTTACATACATAAATTCCCGCTTCTCCGGCGGCTTTTAAATCCACACTGTCATAGCCTATTCCGTAGCGGATAAGCATTTTACACTTATCCATACTGTCAATAATTTCCTTTGTTATTGCGGCATCGTTGAACATAACAACATCCTTGCCCCGTACGAGATTTTTAAAATCCTCGGTATCCTTAAAATATGTAACGGTGAAGGTGGCACCCGCTTTTTCAAAGGTTTCCTTTTCTAAAGAATAGTCGTTTCCCTGACGGTCGAACATAATAATATCCATAAAAATCATCCTTTCAGCTTTATTGTAACACAATATATCCGGGCAGTCATTGAAAAAATTGCCTTAATTTAATAAAAAAACAAAAATATTGTTATTTCAGTTGAACATACCATCTGCGCCCTTCGATGTAAACATATCGCGGAGAGCTTTTCTTATAAGAGCGTTTTCTTCAGCCTTTAACAAAGGATCTTTTTTGAGCAGATTATCCGCCGCTTTATTTGCCATATTCAATATATCGGAATCGTTTGAAATATCTCCGATTTTCATTTCAGGAAGGCCGTGCTGACGGGTACCGAAAATTTCACCGGGGCCTCGGAGCTCCAAGTCCTTCTCGGCAATTTTAAATCCGTCGGTGGTCATTGCCATTATATCCATACGTTCCTTTGTTTCTTTGCTGTCGCTTCCGGTAAAGAGAACACAGTAGCTCTGATCACGCCCTCTTCCGACACGTCCCCTCAGCTGATGGAGCTGGGCAAGGCCGAAGCGCTCGGCATTTTCTACCACCATCAATGTGGCATTCGGTACATTTACCCCGACTTCGATTACTGTTGTGGAAACTAAAATCTTGATGTCGCCCGAAAGGAATGAGGACATGATTTCATCCTTTTCGGCATTTTTCATTTTTCCGTGGATAAAGCCGACGGAAATGGAGGGGAATACTTCGTTTTTTAGTCTTTCGGCAAACTCAACAACAGATTTTAATTCCATAGTGTCGCTTTCTTCAACCATCGGGCAGACGATATATGCCTGATTTCCTAAATTTATGTTCTTTTCGATAAAGGCATAAATGCGCTTTCGCATATCTTCGCCCACAACATAGGTTTTTATCTGCTGACGCCCGGGCGGAAGCTCGTCTATGACGGATATGTCAAGGTCGCTGTATAAAATGAGGGCAAGTGTTCTCGGTATGGGAGTTGCGGTCATAACCAGAATGTGGGGAGAGGCGCCGCTTTTTTCCGCCAGTGCCGCTCTCTGCTTGACTCCGAAGCGGTGCTGCTCGTCGGTTATTACGAGTGCCAGATCCGAAAAAGCCACATCCTCGGAAAAAAGCGCGTGTGTTCCCACGGCAATTTTTATTTCTCCGCTTTTTAGCTTTTCAATTGTCTCCCGCCTTTCCTTTGCCTTTGTACTTCCGGTAAGAAGGCATATGGGAATGCCGGGAAGCATACTTTTAAGTGACTCAAAGTGCTGACGGGCAAGGATTTCCGTGGGAGCCATCATAGCACCCTGATGCCCGTTTTTGTAAGCGAGATATAAAGATGCGGCACCGACAGCGGTTTTGCCGCTTCCCACATCGCCCTGAACAAGGCGGTTCATAGGCGTTTGCCTCATCAAATCGTCACATATTTCACTCACAACCCTCTTCTGCGCACCCGTAAATTCATAGGGTAAATTTTTGAGGAAGGGGGAAACGTCGGTATCGGGAAAAGCAATACCTGTAAGGGTATTTCTTCTGCCTGAAAGAAGGCGCATACCCAGATTAAGAAGGAAAAACTCTTCAAAAACAAGCCTCCTTCGTGCAACGGAAAAGGCGTTGGCGCTTTCGGGAAAGTGTATGTTGGAAAGGGCATATTTTATTTCGCAAAGGGAGTTTTCCTCTCTTATATGAGGAGGTAATGTTTCCGTAATTTCGGGGAGTGCGGCATCCAGGCACTGCTTTGCTGTCGCTTGCATGGTTTTCTGCGAAAGTCCTGCGGTTAAGTTATATACGGGAACAATTCTGCCCGTTGCAAGATTTTTTTCTTCGGTTTCGTAAACCGGGGTTATGATTTCCTTCTTGCCGTAGGAAATTTTTATCTGACCGAAAAAGGTGTAGGTTTTTCCCACGGTAAAGTTTTTCATAACATATTTGTTGTTGTACCACACGGCGTTGATAAACCCGGAATCGTCCCTTAAAATCAGGGTGTAAACGGCAAAATTTTTCCTTATGCGTCTAACCTCCGGGGCTGAAAATACGGTGGCTCTTATGCATACTGATTCGCCGTCTGCCACTTCGGCAATTTTTCTTACTTCGCTTCTGTCCTCGTTTCTGAAGGGGAAGTGATAAAGCATATCGTGAAGTGTGAAAATTCCGAGCTTTTCTAATTTTTTTGCAGTGGTCTGACCTATCCCCTTAAGGGTGGTTATTTTATCAGAAAGCATAGTAACCTCCTTTCTGAAAAGATTGATTGCTGCGTAATGTTTAAAAAAATACAGGGGAGATGCCTTCATCGGCCTGATGGCTGATGAGGGCATCAGCCCCTACATAAAATTCGATTTTATTCTGCGGACAGGATGTATGAGTATACGGGCTGCTCTCCGTTATATAAGGAGACGTCACAGTCGGGATACTTTATTTCAAGGTATTCCACAAGGCTTTCTGCCTCATCTACGGGAAGATTGTCTCCGTAGATTACGGTGATAAGCTCAGTGTCTTCGGTAACCATTTTGGAAAGTATATCCTTGGCGGTTTCCGTTGCATCACTGCCTACGGAAACAATGTCCTTTTCAATCATACCTAAAATGTCCCCGTCGTGAATTTCGGTATCGCCTAAAACCGTATCCCTCACGGCGTGGGTGATAAGACCGGTGGTTACGTTTTTTGCAGCAGAGGCCATTGCCGAAGCATTTTCCTCAGCTTCACCCTCGGGATTAAAGGAAACCATAGCGCTTATACCCTGAGGAATAGATTTTGTGGGAACGACAAGCACATTCTTATCTGAAATTTCCGCCGCCTGCTCTGCCGCCATAATGATGTTTTTGTTGTTGGGGAGAACATAGATGTTTTCGGCTTCAATTTCTTCAATGGCGGATAATATATCATCCGTGCTGGGATTCATTGTCTGTCCGCCTGAAATCACATATGCACCTAAATCTCTGAAAAGTCCTTCTACGCCGACACCTGCGGCAACGGAAAGAACGGCATTCTTTGATGCCGATGCACCGTTTGAAGGAGCGTGCACGGGATTTTCGGGCATTGCTTCTGCTGCTTCGGGGATTTCTTCGGAAGTCGTTTCGGTTGAAGGAACGGCTTCTGTTTTTGTACCTTCTAAAATTTCGCTGTGCTGTTTTCTCATATTTTCAATTTTTACGGTTGCAAGCTCGCCTAATTTTACGGCATATTCCAGCACAAAACCGGGGTTATTGGTGTGGATGTGAACCTTTATGATGTCATCATCGTCAATCACAACCATAGAGTCGCCGATTTTTTCAATGGCGTTTTTCATTTTTTCCGCACTTACGTTGGGAGAGGATTTTTCAACGATAAATTCCGTGCAGTATGCAAATTTAATATCCTCGGTTTTAATGGTTGCCTGAGCGGAAGCGGGCGCTGTCGCTTCTTCTGTTTCGGCTGATTCTATTATTTCGCCTTTTATGAGGTAATGAAGCATACCCTCGAAAATTACCATAAGTCCCTTACCGCCGGCATCAACAACGCCTGCCTGACGGAGAGCGGGAAGCATATCTGTGGTCTTTTTAAGCATTTCGTTTCCTTTTTCTACCACACAGGTAAAGAAGGGAACGAAATCGTCCTTTTCCTCTGCGGAAAGTGCCGCATCTGCACAGGCACGGATAACCGTGAGAATTGTGCCTTCCGTAGGCTTCATAACAGCACGGTACGCACTGTCGCAGCCTTCCTTTAAGCAAAGTGCAAACTCAGAAGGTGTTATTTCAGCCTTGCCTTTGGATGCGGTTGCAATGCCTCTCATAATCTGGGAAAGGATAACGCCTGAGTTTCCTCTTGCACCGCGAAGTGTATAAGAAGATGCACTCTGCGCAACCTTATCAAAGCTTGCGGCATCATAGGGGATATTTACTGCGGCATTTTTGAATGTTAAAGACATATTCGTACCCGTGTCACCGTCGGGAACGGGGAATACGTTAAGTGCATCAACAACCGCTTTATTGTTAAGTAAATTATTTGCGCCGGATTTTATCATTAAGGCAAAAACCGAGGCAGTAAGTTTTTCCATCACTTGGTTTCCTCCTTAGTTGTTTGACCTGATTGACTCGACATGGATAATAACTTCCTTTACATTAAAGCCGGTCATTTCGGTAACCTGATAGCGGACATTATGGATAATGCTTTCGCAGATTGCGGTTATATTAAGTCCATACTGTGTGATTATATGAAGATGTATTGTAAGAGAATTGTCTTCAGCAATAAAAACCTTTACGCCCTTGGATGCACCTTCGCCCTTTAAAAGGCTTACCATACCTTCTGCAGTGGAACGGTGTGCCATGCCCACAACGCCATAGCTTCCTGACGCAACCGTTGCGGCAATACGGGAAATGACAGCATCATCAAGTATTATATCGCCTAAAGCGTTTTCTGTTTTACCTATCATAGGACACCTCCTGAAATGTGTAAAATAATTATTCTATTATATTATACTATATTTTTTTCATTTTGTAAAGAGAATATATTTGACCTTTTTCTTATTTTATGATATACTGTTATTAAAGATAAAATTCTTTAAAGGAGGGCATTTTATGAAAAATAGGATAATAACCATCAGCAGACAGATAGGAAGCGGAGGAAAATCAGCAGGGAAAGAGCTTGCATCCCTTCTCTCGGTGCCCTTTTATGACCGTGCAATTGTTGACCTTGCGGCAAAGGAAAGCGGAATGGATGCTGAGTTTATCGAAAGCGGAGAGCAGATGATTACATCAAGCATGCTCTTTAATGTGGCAACTATGGGCTACGGAGGATATTTCACCGATGCGGGAAATACCCTGACCGATAAAATCTATATGGCTGAAAGCAAGGTAATCCGTGCCATTGCGGAAAAAGGCCCCTGTGTAATCGTTGGAAGATGCGCAGACTATATCTTGAGAGAGTATGACTGCTTCAATGTGTTTATGTATGCGCAGAATCCCGTAAGAGTCCAGCGTATTATGGAAGAGCGCGGCGTAAGTCAGAAGGAAGCTGAAAAAATAATCAAAATCAGCGACAAGAGAAGAAGCCGTCACTATGAGCATTATACAGGCAGAAGCTGGGGTAAGGCTACAAACTACCACCTTTGCATTGATGGCGGAGAAACAGGCTATAAATTGGCGGCTGAAATCATTATGAAGGCGGCAGGCTTAAAGTAAGGATTGACTTATCAGAAGTTTTGTGATAAACTTAGCTAAATTAATATTATGCAGAGATTTGGAGATGCACTTTGGAAGAAGGCGTAAGCCTTCTTCTTAAGTGTGCTTTTTTTATGTAAAGAAAGGAAATGATAAAATGTACGATGTGGCGATAATAGGTGCCGGAGTTATCGGTGCTCTCACTGCAAGAGAGCTTTCCCGCTACAACTTAAAATGCGTTGTTCTTGAAAAGGAAAACGATGTTGCAATGGGAACAAGTAAGGCAAACAGTGCCATTGTTCACGCAGGCTTTGACGCAAAGGAAGGATCTAAAAAGGCATACTTTAACGTAAAAGGCTCAGAAATGATGGAAAAGGTGGCATCGGAGCTTGGCGTTAAGTATATAAGAAACGGCTCTTTGGTTTTGGCATTTGACGATGATGATATGAAAACTGTAGAAGAGCTTTACGGGCGCGGCGTTAAAAACGGAGTTAAAGGTCTTTTCATCTTAAGCCGTGAGGAGCTTCTTAAGGTTGAGCCTAATATCGGTGATGATGCTGTTGGCGCACTTCACGCCACAACAGGCGCAATTATCTGCCCCTACGGTCTTGCCATTGCCGCAATGGGTAATGCTATGGATAACGGCTGTGAGCTTAAGACAAATTTCCCGGTTAAAAATATCGAAAAGGGCGAAGGTAAATACATACTTTCATCAGAAAACGAAACCGTGGAAGCAACTTTTGTTGTAAATGCAGCAGGTCTTTTTGCAGATGAGATTAATAAAAAATTAGAGGATTCTGATTTTTCCACTCATCCCAGAAAGGGAGAATATTTTGTAATGGATAAGGCACAGGGCTCCCTTGTTAAAAGCACGGTTTTCGTAACACCCTCTGCCAAGGGTAAGGGAATACTTGTTTCTCCCACCGTTGACGGCAATCTGCTCTTAGGGCCCACCGCCGACGATATCGAAGATAAAACAGATATTGAAACCACCGACGAGGGTGCGGCAAAAATCAGAAGTCAGGCTATGCGAAGCGTAAAGGGCATTGATATGAGAAAGGTTATTACTTCTTTTGCAGGTCTTCGTGCAGTGGGAAATACGGGCGATTTTGAAATTACGGCAAAGGATAACTATGTTGCCGCAATGGGAATTGAATCACCGGGCCTTTCCGCATCTCCCGCAATTGCAGAGCATATCGCTGAGCTTTTGTTTAATATGGGACTTAAAAAGGAAGAAAATAAGAACTTTAATCCGGTAAGACGTCCTATGGACTTTTTCAAAACCCTCTCAAAAGAGGAAAAGAACGCCCTTATAAAGGAGCGTCCTTCCTACGGAAGAATTGTATGCCGCTGTGAGGAAATTACCGAGGGCGAAATAATCGATGCACTTACACTTAATCCCAGGGCAAAGGATTTAGATGGTGTAAAGAGAAGAACAAGAAGCGGAATGGGACGTTGTCAGGGCGGCTTCTGTTCACCTTCCGTAACAGAGCTTATCGCGAAAATCTCAGGCGTTGCATATGAAGATGTAACAAAAACAGGCGAAGGCTCCGGCATAAACTTTGAAAGAACGAAGGGCGGTGTGAAAAATGCTTAAAAAGGATGTTGTTGTAATCGGCGGCGGCCCCGCAGGTATGGCGGCGGCAGTAGCGGCATATGATGCAGGTTGTAAGGATGTTCTTATATTGGAGCGTGAAAATGCCCTTGGCGGAATACTTAAGCAGTGTATCCATAACGGCTTCGGTCTTCATAATTTCGGTGAGGAATTAACGGGCCCCGAATATGCAAAGCGCTATAAGGATGAAGTTGAAAAGAGAAACATTCCCTATATGACAGATACCACCGTTCTTTCCATAGATGAAAACAAAAATATAGTTGCCTTAAATTCAGAAAAGGGCGTTGTTGAAATTGAGGCAAGGAGCATAATCCTCTGTATGGGTTGCCGTGAAAGGCCCCGTGGTGCTCTCTCCATTTCGGGAACAAGACCTGCAGGCGTGTTCACCGCAGGTGCGGCACAGAAATTTGTTAATATAAAGGGCTATCTTCCCGGCCGTGAGGTTGTAATTTTAGGAAGCGGCGATATCGGACTTATTATGGCAAGAAGAATGACCTTAGAGGGTGCTCACGTTAAGGCGGTTTGCGAGCTTATGCCATACTCCGGCGGTCTTGCAAGAAACATCGAACAGTGCCTAAATGACTTTAACATTCCCTTAAAGCTTTCTCATACCGTAGTTAAGGTACACGGCGAAAAGAGAGTTACGGGCGTAACAATCGCAAAGGTTGACGAAAAGAGATGCCCCATCAAGGAAACAGAAGAATTTATCCCCTGCGATACCCTTCTTTTATCCGTTGGTCTTATCCCCGAAAACGAGCTTACCACCTCTGCGGGAATCAGGCTTGATCCCATAACAAACGGAGCCTTTGTTGACCAGAACAGAGAAACAGGTACCGACGGCGTTTTTGCCGCAGGCAACGTGCTTCACGTTCACGACCTTGCTGACTTTGCTTCTAAGGAAGCTGAAACCGCAGGTTGCGCGGCGGCAGAGTATGTAAAGTCCGGTCTTGAGAAAACAAGAGATATAAAAATTAAAACCGACGGAAAGGTACGCTATACCGTCCCCCAGAGAATAACTGCGGATACGGACGTTAAGATGTATTTCAGAGTTTCCGACGTGTTTAAAAATGTCACCTTTACGGTAAAGGACGGTGAGGAAGTAATCTTTTCCAAAAAGGCAATCGGTGCAGCACCAGGCGAAATGGAAGAGATAACTCTTAAAAAGGAAACCGTTGAAAAAATCAAATCCGGTGAAATCACCGTTGGTCTGGAGGCTAAATAATGAAAAGAGATTTTACCTGTATAGTCTGCCCCAAGGGTTGTCAGATTCACGCCGAATTTGAGGGCAGCAAAATTATAAATATCGAAGGTCACACCTGTAAAAGGGGTGTTGCCTATGTGACGGATGAGCTTACCTGTCCCAAGAGAACACTTACCACAACTGTTGCGACCAATAGTGATATAATGGTTCCCGTTAGGACAAATGCGGCAGTGCCCAAGGAGCTTTTATTCGATTGCATGAAGGAAATTAATAAAATAGTTCTTGACAAATCGGTAAAAACGGGCGATATTATAATAAAGGATATTTTAGGCACCGGTGCAGATGTAATTGCAACCGGCGATGCCGAGCTTTGATTTTAATTGAAAGAGGGCGTTGGATATGGATTTTTCCGATAATCCCGTAATTGCGGCGGTAAGGGATGAAAAAGGTTTTGAAAAAGCATTAAAAAGTGCAGTTTCACACATCTTTTTGTTAAATTCCGATCTTCTGACGCTTAAAGAAACAATAAAAAAAGCCCACGAGGCGAAAAAAACGATCTTCGTCCACGTGGATTTTACCGAAGGCCTCGGAAAAGACAAGGTGGGAATGGAGGCTCTGGCAAGATTCAAAGCCGACGGTGTAATTACCACACGAAGCGGAATTGTAAAGTCTGCCAAGGAAGCGGGACTGCTTACCGTTCAGCGGTTTTTCATCGTGGATTCCCATTCCTTTGATACAGCGGTCGAATCCGTTAAAACGGCACGCCCCGATATGATTGAGGTTATGCCCGCCCTTGTTACAAGGGAAATCAAACGCCTTAAGGAAACGATAAAAATTCCCGTTATCGCAGGCGGGCTTATTGAAGAAAAGGCGGAAATCTATTCTGCTCTTTCAGCGGGTGCTTCTGCGGTATCCACAGGAAAGAGTGAGCTTTGGGAATAAAAAGATTCTTCCTCCGGCATTGCCGTCGTCCGGTGGCTTTGCAGAATGACAGGGGGAAAGAGTATTTCTAAGAGTGTAGCATTACCTTTAGTTTGTCATTCTGATGCATCGCTCACTCATTGCCATTCTGAGTGGAGCGTAGCGAAACGAAGAATCTTATAATACAGTAAAAAAAACACACCCGAAACGGCGGTACTTCTTAGGGATAAATCGCCCAAAATCCACGATTTTGGCACATTACTGTGTCAAAAAGCCTTGCAATAATTAAAAAACTCCAACATCGAGTTGGAGTTTTTTGTTCAAGAGCAAAAGGCTCTTTTCACAT
>JAFQQJ010000021.1 GCA_017411325.1 Clostridia bacterium
ATAGTCGGTGGCTTCGATTAAGAGGTCTAAGTCCTGTCCGTTGCCCTTCTTTCGCTGCTCTAAGCCGTATTCGTATGCTTCTACTTCCTTTTCTCCGTCATACTGCAATCCCGTTGTACGGCTCACCGCAACCGATATATCCTCCGCATTTGCTCCGGCTCTTGCAAATATCCTTTCCGTTGCCGTCATATTCCTTACCCTTGATGAGGCCTTTGCATCATACGGATTTCTGACAATTCGGGTATAATAATCTCCAAATGTCATTTTCCCTGTACCTTCGCCTTGCCCTGTTGCTTCATTAATATTCTCAGTCACTTTTTCCGATTGAGAATTTTTTTTACCTGATGCTTTTATTTCTGATAAAAATGCTTCGGTGCTTTGATTGAGCTCTACCTTTTTCTTCGTTATTCTGTCCTGCAAGTACAGTACGCCGTTGCTTTTTATTATCTCCGGAGATTCAAAAAAGCCTCCCATAAGACCGCCTAACAGAGCATTGTAAAAAACTTCCTCCCAGCTAATTTTTTCCCCAGTGTCATAGCCTAATGCAATTTCTTTGAACAGTGGCTCTAAAAGCGTCTGGGTGCCTTCTTCCATAAATTCTCCTCCGAAAGCTCCTCCATACTGAAATGTTATCCTTAAAAAAGCGTTGTCTATTTCCTCAACAGCTTTGGCTATCCGCGGGCTAATTCCTCCGACCTTCGAAATACCCGACAGCAGCAAAGAAAGCCCCGTTTCAGAAGCTGAGACAAGATTTGCATAGGCTTCAGCCTGCTCTTTTCCATAGCCCTGATTTATCATTTCAGCATAGGCATTTCCTCTTGCAGAAAGCCCAATAGAGCCGGCACTAACTATTTTAGGAATGGCTCCAACAACCTTTGCACCGATTGTCCCTGCCGTTGTTCCTGCTCCTGCAAGAGCCCCGGCTACAGGAGTAAGTACCATTGAAACAAGTGTACTAAGCAATATTGAAGGTGCCATATTGGAGACAGTTACTCCGGCATCAAACATCATATTTGCAAAATCTTTGACAAAAGGGGACGTACCTTTTTTGTCTCCCTTTTGTCTCAGGCGTTCCGTTAAAAAACACCCAAGGACGCAAAACGCGTCCTTGGGTGTTTATAAGAAGAGCTAAAGTATTACGCTGTTGTCTATTTTATGATACCAAAAAATGTATGCCAGAGTGTACCTTATTCCGCCTGCGCTTCTCTTCTGCGGCGAATGGTATCCTTCACCAATGTGGCATCTTGTTCGATGAAATTCTTGACGGTTTTAATATCCTCTTTTATAAGCGCCAGGTCTTCCGGTGTGAACAAATCGTCATATTCTCCGGTCTCAAAATCCAGAATGTCCCAGTATGCTTCAAATGCCTGCTTGTCATCAAATTCGTCTTTTTTCATTTCATATAACATTCCTGATAAAATCAATGCAAATTTGGTCATACCATGTTCGTTCATATCATCTTCCCAATCATAATGATATGATGTATTTATAACATTATACCCGCTAAAGCTTCCTCCCATTTGTCGCATTGCTTTTTCGTATTCTTCAAAAAAACCAAGACTTAGTTCTTTTATCCATGAATAAGATTTATCATTTACAGGAATCCTTTGTAGCTTAGAAAATTTATCCATACTAAAATCCTCACTTTCTATTTTTCCATGTACTGTTACCATAAATATCGCCGTTATACCCTCTTCTGCCCGATACAATATTCACAATTGCATTGGGAAACATTTCTCTGAACTGCTGTACTACATACATGCAACTTTTGCATATGTGCTTTTCAGAAAGAATCTCCACCGTAAATGTATCTTCCGGTTTCTTGACAGATGCAACATATTCAAGAAATTTCGCCTCTGTATCGAATTTTCTGTCAACGCCATCAAAAGTATCAAGAACCTTAAATCTTCTATCTTTAGGAAACCCGACTATCGGATACTTCCCTTTGTAAGAAAGTACCGCTAATGAATCAGAAAATCCGGCTTGGCTGTGTGAAAAATATTCTTTCCCATCAAGTTTCATAGATGCCGCATTACCATAGCGATTAAATCCTTCTATCCTTGCCTGTGCTCTTGCATTAAATCCCGTCGGATCAAAGCCGTTTTGCTTGGTTTCCCATGCGATATCGTCAAGCTTGACTATAGTGGTATCATCCATACTTCCGATATCTGCTTCGTAAAATTCATGTACTTGTTGTATTTTTTCGGAAGATATATCTGTTATCCCTTCTTCCATTATACCACTTTCCCCGATGCTGTCAAGATAGTCGGCTTCGTCAATCACCTCAGCCAGAATTTCTCCTTCGCCTCTTTTATAGGCTTCGTTTCCTTCTTCCCATGCATTCCAGGCACTGGTCTGGTCTGTTTTCATTCCTGCTGCCTTCCTGCTCGCTTCTATCGGATCAAGTCCCTCAGCCCCTGCCTTCATAAATATCCTTTCCGCAGGGCTAAAGCTTTTAATACGATTATAGGCGTATCCGACTCCGTCCCCTGCGCTTCCAAGCAGAGCATATCCTGAAAAGCTTGATGTCGCTGTATCTTTAAGCCTTTTGCCAATTTCCTTCCATCCGTAAACAGCTTCGCCTTTATCAATTGCTCCGCCTAAATTCACACCGGCTATGGTTGCACCTTCCTGTGCTACTTCTTCCACTGTCTCTGCAACCGCGTTACCAAAACGTTCTGCCATCCATTTATACAGTTTTTTCACAAATGGTTTTGTTACATCCGATGCGTCAAGTATCTTGAAAGACTTCACTAAATCGCTTATCTGCAGTGCTTCAAGGGCTCCGTTTATGCCGCCAACACCAAGCGCTATTCCTCTTGCCGTTTCAGGACTTATTCCGTTTTCTACCATTTCCCTGTATGCAAGACCGGCTTCAACCTCGAAAGCTGATTTTGCCTGAAAAGCCATATTTGCCGCAACATATGCACTCGGTGCAGTTATCACCTCCTCAGGAAGTGCCACTTGCGGTCCCGCTTGTCCTGCAAGAATTGCCGCACTTGCTGCACCAAGTCCTGCACCCACTGCCTCAGTATCTGTCCATTGGTGAAACTGTCCTCCCAAAAACTCTGATACATTAGACACTGTTTTCTCAATCAGGTTCTCCGGCTCGAAATTATAGTCATCGCCTTTTAGCAATTCATCGTAATAAGCATAGCTGTTTCTTTGCCCGGACATATCTTTATAGCTTTCTCTTCCCAGATTCCTTGTATTATAACCACGCTTAAAGCTATTTACGGTTACATCCTTCAATGTTGCATCTCTTAAATACTTCTCTGCAACCCCTCGACTTTCCAGAATGTCCTGATATTCCAATGCTTCTTTTTGATATTTTGATGCCAGAGAGGTATAATATTCCTGTTTATCTTTTTTTGCTTTACCCTCTGCCATATCTTTAAGCCATGCTCCTTCATTCTGCGGTGAATAGCTTGTCTTGCGGTTTTGTGAGTTTGCTTTCTGCTGTGCCTTATTCTTTCTTTCATATGCCTTATCCCTGTGATAAGCAATTACCTCATCGGGTGCATTTTGCCTTGACATTTTATTAAGCCAGTTTATTTCGTCATAGTCTATGTCGCTTCGTGCGCCCGTTAAGTAATCGGCGGTTATCCTTGCAGCCTCGTTTTCCATTTCGTCATAGCTCATCCCCGCATACTTTACCTCAAAGCCTAAATCCCTGTCACTTTTTTCCTGCACTTCATAGGACTCCGCCTTTTCCGTTTTAACCTCCGGGGAATTGCTTTTTCTCCTTTTAGCCCCTTCTGTATACCACGCATCTTCCTTTTTATCCTCCTCCGGCAATGGCACTTCCGGCTTCTCCTGCTTTATTATTTCCACACTTTTCGGCACGGGTGTTTTTACAGTTTCTTTTCTCCCGAATTTTTCCTCCATTCCTGTGTATTCTTTATAGAGATTTTCTGCCTCGGCACCTGTCAGATTCTCATTTTCAATTTCGCTTTCAAGATAGCCCTTAAGTCCCGACTCACCGTGTTGCAGAAAATATCCTCTTGCGTTTCCTTTTATAAGACCGCTTACCATTTTTTCCTCCTTGTATTTAATTTTAACCCAAAGGTGTCGACTCCCTTTGAATTTTCAGCTAAAAGCGGCCGCGTTTAACTTTGTATTATATATTATAACATACCAAGTTATGTTTTGTCAAGAATTATTTTGCCTTTAAAGTTAATTTGAGGAGTTGATATCTTGTGAAGTTGTTTCAGGCGCATAAAAACACCGCCCACCGGGCGGTGTTTTTAGTTATATCAGACCTAATTTTTCCATTTCGGATTTTAATTTAAGAAGATTTTTTTCTTCCATTTCATAAAGCGGAAGCCGTACCTTTCCTGAGTCAAGCCCCAAAAGGTGCATTGCCGCTTTAACGGGGATTGGGTTAACCTCGGAGAAAAGTGCCTTTATAAGCGCATAATATTTAACCTGCATTGCCCCTGCTTCCCTGTAGTTCCCCGTAAGGCACAAACGGCACATTTTTTCCGTTTCAGCAGGAACAACATTGGATAAAACAGAAATTACACCCTTTGCGCCGATGCTCATCAAAGGAACTATAATATCATCGTTACCCGAATATACATAAAGCTCATCGCCGCAGCGGTCGATTATCTCAACTGCCCTTGCCGCATTTCCCGTCGCCTCTTTTATTGCAACAATGTTTTCGGTTTTTGAAAGTGCTTCTGCCGATTCTGGAAGAATGTCAACTCCCGTTCGGGACGGCACATTATAAATAATAGCAGGAAGTGACGTTGATGCTGCCAGTGTTTCATAGTGGTGGACAAGACCGCGCTGTGTGGTTTTGTTGTAATAGGGCGTTACCCAGAGTAAGCCGTCCGCTCCCCTTTTTTCCGCTTCCTTATTCATCATAATTGCGTGGTCGGTGTTGTTGCTTCCCGTCCCTGCAATTATTTTTGTTTTGCCCTTTGCACGATCCACTGCAAAGGAAATTGCCTCTAAATGCTCGTCATCATCCAATGTGGGGGCTTCTCCTGTGGTTCCGCAGATTACAAGAGCAGGGATTTTTGCATCTATCTGCAAATCAATCTGCTTTCCAAAGGCATCAAAATCAATACCTTTCTCGTTAAAGGGCGTAATCATCGCCGTTGCGGTTCCTTCAAAAATCAGTTTTTTCATAAATACCCTCCTTTTTATTATCCTATGACTTTACAATTTCATTTTATCACAGTTTTTCTTCATTGTCCACAAAAAAATAAGCACCGCTCCTGGCGGTGCCTATAAATTATGCTTTTTTAACTTTCTTTCCTCTGAGAGCCTGTCGGATTAACAATACTGTAGCCTATATTTACAAGATGGTCTGCCATTCTTTCGAGTCCGACAATAACCGATGAATAATACGGGCTTACATCCACACTGCAGTTGCCTTCGGCAAGTCTTGCAAAGTGACCGGCAATAAGCTCTCTCTTCATATCATCTACACTTTCTTCAAGGACTGTTAATTCAGAAAGCCTGTCTTCATGCATTGTTTCAAATGTATCTTTGGAAATTTCAAGCATCTGCATAACATTATTACGCATAGAGGTAATTCCGGAACGTGCCTTATCCGAGAATGAAATATTTTTGTTTATCATTTCCATTCCGATCTCGTGGAAGTTTTCTGCATGGTCACCGATACGCTCAAGGTCGTTTAATACATGGAAATATGAACCGATGATTTTTTCTTCGCTTCCTTCCACCGCTGATGACAATTTTATTAAAAATTCCGTCAGGGCACTGTTTGTGAAGTTGATTATCTTTTCGTTATTATAAATTTTTTCATTGTACTCTGCTGTGCCCCTATCCATCGCCGCAAAGCAAATACGCACATTTTCTTCCACCAGAGAAATCATATAGCCGATTTCCTTCTTTACCTGCATAAGTGCAACAGGCGGAGTGGATATAAGTCTGTCGTCAACATATTCAAGAGATAATTTATCCTTTTCTTCTTTCTTATCTTTGATAACCCTGCAGGAATAATCGACAAGCTGTTTAACAAAGGGCAGCAATGCACAGGTAGTTGTCACATTAAAGATTACGTGGAAAGCCGACACTCTCATCTGGAGCGACATCGCATCGTCTCCGGGGAAGAGAGAAACAAGTAAGTCTACCACAGGCTCTTTAAAAATCCAGATAATTGCCGTAAACAGCGCTGTTCCTATAACATTAAAGGTGAAGTGGATAAGTGCTACTCTTTTGGAGTTGGCGTTTGCACCGACAGAAGCTAAAAGAGCAGTTATACATGTACCGATGTTTGCACCCAGAATGATAAAGAGTGCAAGCTCAAGAGGAAGTACGCCAGTACCAACCATGGTGATAACTACGCCCGTAGCTGCAGACGAGCTCTGTATAAGTGCAGTAAATATGACACCAACCAAAATCAACAGAAGAGGAAAATCTATCATTTTGAATATTTCGGTGAACATATCCTCCACCAAAGGATTGCCAAACGCCTGCTCGCTGCTCATAATATTGAGACCGACAAAGATTAAACCAAGACCGCTGCAAAGACTTCCTGCTACTTTAACCTTTTCTTTACCTGAAAAGCCCATCATTACGCCTGCAAAAGCCAGCAGGTACATAGCCATATCGAAGTAATCATTTTTAAGAGCAACCAAAACACCCGTAATAGTTGTACCTATGTTTGCACCCATAATAATCGGTGTTGCCTGCATAAGTGTCATAACTCCCGCGTTTACAAGACCTATAACCATTACCGATGTTGCAGATGAGCTTTGAATTATCGCAGTAACTCCTGCACCGATACCAACGCCCGAAAAGCGGTTATTGCTTATTCTTTCAAGCAGACGCTTCATTCCTGTGCCGGCACTTCGCTCTAAGGCTTCGCCCATAAAATTCATACCGACAATAAAAACTCCCACACCCGCAAGAAGCCAGATAAGGCTCTGAAGCAGCTGCATAATATTCTGTGGTAATAACATTTTCTTTTCTCCTTTATATATTTTCTTATTTTATCATACCACCCCAATCTTAAATGCAAAAGCAGACTTATGTAAATTTTGAGTAAAATTTTTTTGTTTCCAAAGCTGTTGACATTACTCACTCTCTATGGTAGAATGAGGCAAATATTTAAGGGGGGCTTACTATGAAATATACACTTTCCGACCATATTGAAAAAAGCTTTGATCGGCTTTCCAGAAAAGACTATTTAATAAATGACCTCTTAAACGGCGACAGAAACTGGCCCGGCGACTGGGAGGGAAGGGCGCTCCTCGCCTTCTGCTCACTTTATTCCTGCCTTGGCAAAAAGGCAACAGCGATGGATGAATTTATCGCCCGAATTGACGAAATATTAAACGAAGACGGCTTTGTTGGAGAGCGTTTCAATCCCGATGCCGTAAACGAACAGCAGTTATCCGGTAACGGCTGGTTTTTATCTTCTCTTTGTGAATATTATAAGCTTTTTAAGAATGAAAAAATTCTCACAATTGCAAAAAAGGTTTTCACAAACCTTTTCTACGCCGCACTCCCAGCTTATGATGTTTATCCCTTAGAGCCGCGGGAAAAGGAGGACGGCGGTGTCGGCGGCCACAACTTCGAGCGGAAGAACGGCTGGATTTTATCCACCGATGTGGGCTGTGCCTTTATCGGAGTGGACGGTGTAAGCAGATATTTCGAGCTTACTAAGGACGAAAAAGCAAAGGAATTTATGGAAAAGACCGCAGAAAAATTCTGCGAGATAGACAAGATGAAGGTTAAGGCACAAACCCACGCCACCTTAACCGCATCACGCGCTTATTTCAGATTTTTTAAGGCTACGGGCAACAAGAAGTATTTTGACATTGCAAAAGACCATTTTGAGCTTTACATAAAGGAAGGTATGACCTATACATACGAAAACTTCAACTGGTTTAACCGCCGTGATACCTGGACAGAGCCCTGTGCGGTTACGGACAGTTTAATTCTTGCCCTTTGGTTTTACAATGAAACAGGCGACGAATACTATAAAACCTTATCCCGCAGAATATGGTTTAACGGACTTTCCTACTGCCACAGAGATAACGGCGGTGCGGGCCCCAACAGTTGTGTATCGGAAATTAACTCAAGCCTTAAGATTTTTATGTACGAGGCGCAGTTCTGTTGCACAATGCGCTATGCAGAGGGATTAAAATTCGCTTATGAAAACAAGGAGCTCTTTGAAAACGGAGAAGGCGAAATTATAACCGATGAAATCGGACGGAAGTTTTCAGGAGACTGCCTCATTGTTACAGACGAAGAAGGATGCGAGCACCTTCTCCCCGACCTTGCATTTAATCCCAAGGACGGAAAAATTTATAAAGTATACTGATAAAAAAATCGCAGTGAAATTCACTGCGATTTTTTCAGGAGATAGGAAAAAATGTTTCAGAATGGACAAACTGAATTGAGAAAAGTCTGCTTTCAGACTTTTCGAAAGCACCCGAAGGCGTATATAGATACGTCGAGCGGTGAAGTTTGTTCATAGCAAAAAGGCATAAAAATGAAGAAAAATCGCAGGTTCTGCGATTTTTCAACACTATTTTCACATTAGAGTTTATAAAATTGCCCGATTTATTAATTTATCCGCCTTTTTGCGTTCTGGACTTTTTTTACATCTCCTTTTTTATTTGGTAATCGTTACTGTCTGAGTCGCACCGTCCCAGGCTACGTTATAGCCGAGCTGTTCGGATACGAATCTTACGGGGATGAAAGTACGGGAATCCTTTATCACAGGGAAGTTAAGAAGGGTATAGCGCACCTCGCCAAGCTCCTTTGTTGTAACAAAAACTCTTCTGTTCCAGATCTGAAGAACGATTGTCGCATCAGCGGTTTTTAAGGTAATTTTCTTACTTTCACCGTCCCATGCGATTTCCGCACCCATTTCCTCAACCAGCCCTCTTAAGGGGATAAGTGTTGAGCCGTCCACAATGTAAGGAGCAACGTCGATGGTCTTTTCAGATGCTACGCCGTCCTTTTCGCTTTTTATTACATTGGAACCAATGGTAAGCTCATATTTTTCGGGCTTTTTGTCTGCAACTTTATTTTCAGCATCGTGTGCTTCCTTATTCTGATAGAACTCAATTTCCGTGCAGGCAACACGGTGCACCATGGATTCCTCGATTTCAAAATCGATATAACGTGCCTTTACGGGCGTATCGAAAATGAACTTCTTTGTAGAAAGGTCTTTTGCAAGAACCTCGTGAGCTAAAAGTGTTGTCCAGTTTTCTCCGTCCTCGCTTATATGAGCGCTGAACTTAAGCCAGAGCCCGTGAAGGTCCTGAGTCTGACGGGGAACATAATGCATTTCGGAGAAGGTTCTTACCCTTCCCATATCAAGAGATAACACTACAGGATATGCGCTGTCCTTTAATTCCTCTGTCTGGAATATTACACCGTCGGGCCCGTCAAAAGCCTTATCGATGGTGAAATCGTTCCAGCAATCACCTTCATAGCTTGCGGTAAATTCCTTGGTATCAAGGCGATAAAGTCTGTTTTTGGAGTCCTCCTCATAGAAGTCTTCAAAGCTTACTGTCTTAAATTCACTTCTCTCTTCCCAGAGATTGAATTCACCCAATGTTCCGAAGTGCTGTGCGCTCTCCAGAATTTCAAGCTTTACCTTTTTAACACTTATATTTGCATTGAAGGCAATTTCTCTGGGGGCTTTATTTCCTGTTGCAAGGGGAAATTCCGTGTTTTCAAAGAGCAGGAAATAGTCTGACGTATCGTCCTTTGCCACATAGACATTAAGCTTTAATATTTTACCCGTGTCCATACCGTCCCCTCTGGGATGAAGGGAGATACCGGAAATTACCTTTGCTTCGGGAAGGGTTATTTCAAGGGTGTAGGGCGGATTGTCTCTGCCTGTTACAACGCCGTCGGCTGCCTGATAGTCGGAATGCCAGTGGGTTTTTGTATCACCGTCCAGCATTCTCATAGGACTGCCGCTGATAAAGGATTTACCCGTTGCAATCCAACCGGTTCTGTCTAAGAAAGGCACACCCTCAAGGCTTTTTCCGTCTCCCGTTACGGGAGCTTTTTTCACCGCTTCCTTTTCGGGCTTCTTTGTAAGGAATTTAATTTCTCCCGCCGTTCCTACGTTGCTTATGGAATCGGTGGTTTCTATTTTTATGGCACGAAGTTCGCTCTTTTCAAACTCTACGGTTTTTGCCGTTATTCCGTCTGTATAGATGAAGTTTCCTGATGTAATTTTCTTAAATTCCTCACCATCGGTTGAGCCGTATATGGTGTAGTTATTGAATACACCGCCCTGATTTCCTTTTCTCGGCACATAAACGATACCGTAAAGTGTAACGTTTTTTCCGAAATCAACAGAAAGATAATGAGGATAAGGCGCCATAGTGGTTATCTGTCCGTTTTCAGCTTCATAGCTTGTGTGCCAGTAGGTATTTTCATTTCCGTCAAAGGCATTTGCCGCAACTTGAGAATAGAATACGCTGGAGCCTTCGATTTTCCAGGAATCCTCACGAGCTAAAACACCCTCTTCCACGGGGGCAGATTCCTTTTCTTCCACCTTTGCCTTTTCCTTAAGGATTGTAATTTCTGCGGCAGAGCCGAAATCATCTCCCGCATCGGTGGTTTCAATTCTTAAAACCTTTACGCTTACTTTTTCATCAAAGTTTATAATCTGCGGAGTTGCTCCCTTGGAATAGTCGCACATTCCGCTTTTTATTTCTTCAAAGTTTTCACCGTCATCGGAGCCGTATATGGTGTAGCTGTTAAAACGTCCCGCCATATTGTCGGGTCTCGGTGTGTAGATAACGCCTGCAACGGAAAGCATATTGTCAAAATCAACATCTATATAATGAGGATAGGGTGCCTTACTTACAACAGTGCCTCCTGCAGCCTCATAGGATGAGTGCCAGAAGGTTTTAATATCTCCGTCAAATGCCTTGTCTGCAGACAGTGAATAGAAAGTACTCGATGCCGTAAAAGTCCAGGTACCTTCAACGCTGTAAGCGCCTTCAACAGGCTCATTTTCCGCTTCGTTTTTAGTTTCAGGCTTTGCCTCTGCCTTTACCTTTGATGAGATATCCTCATCCGTGATAAGGGCAATTTCGCCTATTTCCCATTCTCCCCAGCCGTCGTTACCTTTTCTCGATATAAGGGAAATATATTTTGCATTAACGCTTTTTCCGAAGGTGTAGTCGTCATACCAGAATACATCGTTTGCTTCTCTTTCATTTGAAAGCTCTGTCCATGTGCTTCCGTCGGATGAAATTTTAACGCTTAAAACTTCGGCTCTTCTGTGGGGGCCGCTGTTCATAGCAGAATCGGAGTGTCTTCCCTCCGCACCTGACACACAGTTATCGCTCATCCATACACGGATTCCCGAAAAGCTTACTTCAGAACCAAACTCTATTTTAATTTCTCCGCCATGTCTTGCACCGAAGGTGTTTCTCACTCCGTCTGTAAGATAGGAAACCCCGCCTGCGCCATAGCCGCCCTTATCTGTTCCGTTATAGGTTATATATGCACCGTTTATGCTCTTTGTACCGTCAGCTCCGTCCATGGCAGCGAAGGATGATGCAGTAAGAAGCATTACAAAAGCCAATATCAATGATAATAATTTTTTCACTCTGAGTCCCCCTTTCAGTTAAGGTGTGAAAGTGCAGTATTTACTGCATTCATATCAGCTTCACCCTTGCTTATAACAAAGGCACCGCCGCCCAAATCGGTTACATTCCAGCCATAGCATTCAGCGATGAATGAAGCAGGAATATAGAATATACCGTTTCTGTAGGTAACGGGATTTGAAAGACGAGCTTCACGACCGTCAATTATTACATCGAGAGAATCAAGTTCGCAGGTTGTAAAGGAATTATTTATGATGTTTTCCTTCTTATCGTCAAGCTCGGAATGATAGGTAAAGAAGCGGTTGTAGCTTGAAACATATTCTGTCTTGCTTCTGCCGTAGCCCATAACCTCGTTATAAACCTGCTCGGGGATGTAAAGTGTGCCGTTTTCCATAAAGGGAGCAACAGTTATATCTTCCTCGTAAACCCTCATCTTCGCACCCTTTACAACTGCCTTGCTGCTTCCTGCCTTAAGTACGGAAGTTTCTGAAGCAATCAAAGGCTTTCTTTCTTCTGCTGAAAGAGTGGTTTCGGTAACGACCGTATATACATAGTTGAATCGTCCGGGAGGTGCAACACTTCCCTCTGAATAGAAGGTTAAAAGGTCGCCTTCAGGCTTTACTGCATCGGTCCACTTAAATTCAAAGTCAACCGTTCCCGTTTCGCCGATTACACTCCTCGGAACAGAGATGATGTAGCTTGCATCGTTTATATTGGCTTTTGCATCTCCTGCTTTTTCCCAGCTCCAGGTGTTTCCTACATTTTTGGAAACAACGCCTTCTCCTTCAAGGTTTACGGCATAGTCATAGCCTTCCCAGCCGGTTGCGGCATTTCTGTCTGTGTTTATATAAAGAGTCATAAAGCCCTTATCGTGCTTTGTAACTGCATTTTCAGTATTTACAAGGAAATAGAAATTGTCATTGTCAAAGGAAACCTTTGCACCCCTTATAGCATTTATTACCTCTGTTTCAAAGTGATGCGTCTCCCTTGATGAGCCGTAGATACCAAGACCGTCTTCGTTTCTTTCATAGTCATTGAAATATCTCACATATTCGGGGCCGACTTCATTCCACTCGGAAAGGTCTCCTGCAATATCAATGGTCTTTGCTCCGCTTGCTGTGGGAACGGGACGAACCCCCTTATACTTTCTTACAAAGTCGCAGAGCATATTGTAGCAGTCGTCCTTCAAAGGACCACGTGCCGGCTCAAAGTCACGGCTGTTTTCGTCGTTGTAGGTATCAACAAAAACAAGTCCCGAATACTTTCCGTATACGTCATAGCGGATGGTAGTCCATTCGTTCCAGCCGTCAATCATAATAAATTCGGGATCAACATCCAATGCAAGACCTGCCTGCTCACGGAAGAAGTAGCCCTCGCGCATACCGCGCTCGGTATAGTCTTCTCCGAATGCCTCGGTATATGCTCTTCCCTTGGAATATTGGTCTGAGAATACGCCCGTTGTATTAAGACCGTAAACGGTGGATTCATTAATTGCAGAGCCAACGGCTAAGAATCCGGGGCGACCGTCAGCTGAAAAGCCTCCTCTTAAAACCTGAGGATAATGCTCAAGCCAGAACCAGTATTTAGTTCCGCGGTTCGACTTATCGCTTCTTATACCCATTTCCTTGAAATTGAAAAAGCCCTCTGTTTCTTTAACAACACTCTTTGCAATTTCGCTTCCGTCAGTTATATGGCCAATTGCACGTGACGGCACTGCATTACCGAAGAGCACGGGGCGACCGTCCATATAGTACCATATATCTGAGTAATCGTTGTTGACAAAGCAGTTTAAGTACAATGATACAAGGTTATTATATGCGTTGGAATTTGCCTGTCCCATCGAAGTAAATGCGGAAATTCGGGGAATATCAACCCCTGTTGCCTTTGAATCGCGGAATGCCTTTGCAAGTACATTGAGGGTTGATATGTAGTTTGCACCGCCGTTGGTGTAGTCAAAGAATATGGCATCAACGCCTGCATCCGAAAGCATTTCTGCATGACGGCGGTATACCCAGTAATCATAGGAATCGTAAAATCCGAAAAGAGGCTCCTGCCAGTAGTATCTTGCATTTAAGATCCATGCTTCGTGAGTAAAATTGCCCTCTGCAGCGGGATTATTTTTTATAACCGCAGGAATTGAGCCACCCTGAGTTGCAGGGCCTTCGTCAACGTGCCAGTTCCAGTAAAGCATACCAACCTCGTGATTACCCTCTTTTACCGCACCTGCTTCCTCAAAGGATGCAACAGCACGTCCGAAATCGTCGGTTGCCGCCCAGGTGTCGGAATAGTTGTCAATTATCACGCTGTCAGGCACCTTCATAGACTGATTGTCGTGCTTATATTCGTTACCGGAAAAGATAACTTCCTTGAAAGTGCTGTATTTATTTGCTTCCCCACCGGTCAGAAAATAAAAATAAACGTCGTGTGTACCGCTTACGCCGGAGACTGAGGTATACTTTTCGATTTCACCCTCATCATCAAGGTGAATATACCCGATAAGAGTTCCTGTTTTATAACTATCAAGGATTACGGCGATGTCAAAGCCGTTTGTTCCGCCGTTTCCCCTGAATACCATATCAGCCTTTATTCCGATTGAATTAACTCCGGTAAGGTCTACATCCTTAAACATAAACCAATCGGAAACCTTTGCTCTGTAAAGGCCGCTTTCGCCCTTTAAGAGGGTTTCGGAAAAGCCTGATGCATTAACTGCTTTAAGCCTTACATCGCCGGATGCAAAAATTGTCCCAAAGCTCAAAAGCATCAGAAAAGTTAATAGCAAGCATAATGTTTTTTTCATATTTTTTCCATCCTTTCATATGTGCTTAATTTCATTTTATCATACCGTGACAGTTGTGTCAATAAGATTCTCTTCGCTTTTCTTCATCCCTTATAAATTTTTGTGCCTGTTTTTTAACGGCACGTCGGAATCTTAAATTTCTGACGGATTTATTAACATTATCAGAATTCACTTTCTCCCCTTATACACCTCTTTTTATATTCTGCGGGTGTAATACCGGTATAAATCTTAAACTGCTTTAAAAATGTATAGTAATTCAAAAAGCCAACGCTTTCAGCAATTTCGGAAAAGGAAATGCTTTTTCCCTTTCTCGCAGCAATTAATATCTTATGCTGTGCCAGCTTTATTCTGTGACTGTTTAACAGAGCAGAAAAGGATGAATTCATCTGTTTTTCTATAATTCTTTCCGTTTGCCGCAAGGAAAGGTGCAATTCGGCAGAAAGCGCCTTTATAGTTGGTGTTTTACTGTAATTTACAGATATGTATCTTTGTATATCCATCGCTCTGGGTGTTATGTTTTCATTGGTGTTTTCAAGCTCTTCTCCGTTGTAATTGCTGTTTTTTAAAAGTTCAAACATCACCTTTGCAAGAATAACCGTAAGATATGCTTTTATTAAAGTATCGGTGAAATCAGGCAGGGAGCTTTGAATATTATAAATTCCGAGCAGGCATTCCCGAAGATTTGAAAGCTCTTCAATATGCAGATTCAGTAAAAGCGGCTCCTTCAATGATTTTGCCAGCAAGCTCGTACATTTTTTATACATACCTGTGCTGAGCTTGTCATTTTCCGATATGGAAAAAGAGCACGAAAACCTCAGCACCTCGCTTAAAACATCCGTTTGCTCGTGCAAAGCCCCCGGCGGAATCAATAAAAGCGAATCTCCCGAAAGGTAGTAGGTTTTATCCCCCGCGGTGTATTCCATCGTTCCGTAGGGCACATATAAAAGCTCATAATCTGGATGCTCGTGGAGCTTTCCCTTTCCGCCTGTGCTTAACGCAAAAAACTCAGCCAGATTAACAGAGATATTCATATCCTCCATTTCAAGTGTTATCCGTCTTTCCATACCGCATCACCTTTCAATCTTTTAACAAAAACGCCATAAATTGCAAAAGTAGGCGTTTATGTTTCTTGACTTAACCCTGCAAGGCCATTATAATATACTTGCAAAAATAAGTCAAACCAAAATGGCGTTTTTATTAAAGTATTTTTATAAGAGATGTTTATATGCTAAAGAACAAAACCAAATATTATATATCCCAGGTCTTATATAACTTAGCCTATCTCCTTACTACCGGTTCCGTAATTCAGGCCTTTATGACCGAATGCAGCATTTCGGAAGAATATGTTTCCTTCTATGTTGCCCTTTTGCAGATGGTGCAGGTTTTCATAATGCTTTTGGTATCCGGAAGAATTGAGCGGATAAAAAACATAATAAAAGCCACCGCCCTCTCCCATATATTTCAGGCGGTGCTTCCCGCAGCACTTATCATTCTCTGTTTTTCAAAAGGCATAAATGCTTTTATTGCCTACGGTGCAATTTTAATTTTCGGCGTTACGGCAAACATAGCCCAGGGGATAAACAACATAATAGCCTATAAGCTTCCGTACCACATAATGGACATCAAAGATTACGGAAGAGCGGTAAGCATCAGCGGAATATTTATAAGCATTTCAGGCGCCGCTCTTTCCTTTCTTTTGTCCCTCTCATCAAATTACGGCAGTTATTTTTCCGTTATGTCTGTATTTTTCTTTATTGCAGCATCCTCCCTCATACTTTCAGGAACAATCACCAAAAGCTATACCGATGAGTTTTCAGCGCCCGGCAAAAGCGAAGACGAAAAGATAAATATTCTTTTATATAAACCCTTTTACATCCTTGCGCTTCCCAATCTGCTTCGGGGAATTTCTACAGGAATAATAAGCGTTGCCTTTGTAATCGGCTCTTATCTTAATATCCTTGATGCAAATTCCGCAGGTATCCTTGTTCTTATATCCCAGATGGCTTCCCTTTTGGGCTATTTTATGTTCAAGGCAATTTCAAAGGGTAACCGTGACGGTGAGATATTACTTTTTTCAAGCATTGCCATAGCTGTTTTATTTCCTCTTCTTATACTAAACAACAAAGAAATTATTTTTTATGCCGTGTATTTCCTCTTAAACATTGTTCTTATTATTATAAATGCAGGAGTTCCCGTTGCCGTTACAAAGGTTGTTCATTATGATTATATGGGCAGGTATTCCGCCTGGCGGATGCTTCTTCATACCCTTGGCGGTGCGATAGGAAGCGGCATAACAGTTTTCCTTCTGTCATCTTTCGGCGGAACTTTAACTTTGATTTTCGCAGGAAGCTGTCAGCTAATATCCGGAATCAGCTATTACATATTTTTAAAAAATCCGAAAAACAAATTAATGTAAAGGATGGTTTTTATGGCACTATTTTTAAATCTTTACGACATTGCAGTAAACAAGGATGCCCTTGCAAGGAAAAATACCGAAGGCAAATGGACATACCGTACCTATTCCACAAAGCTTGGCGAGGGCATTATGGTATACGCTCCGCAAACCGTTTATCCCGAGCCTTTAAAGCTTAAGCTGAATTTAAGCGGTATGCACAGAATATATCTCGGAATATTAAATTTCAACCGCGATAATTACGGACATATAAAGCTTACGGATGACAAGTATTATACAGGCATCAAGCCATCGCCCCACGGAAATCCCCGAAACTGGAGTGACACCGAATTTGCCGAAGAGGTTTACTGGAAATGTGCCGATCTTACAAATCAGGATATTATAATCGAAAAGGAGCATCATCCCTTTGACAATGTTCCTGCCTTTCTGTGGATAAGATGCGAAAAAATGACCGTGGAAGAAATCGCTCTCCACGAGGAAATTATTGCAAATAAAAAGCCGGTAATTCAGGCTCACATCGACATAGATCCCCTGACAGAATTTCAGCTTAAAACACCCGACGACTTAAATATAAAGCTTGATGCCATTAAAAACGCAAATATAGATTTCTGCATTGTTGAAACCTGGGCTCACCGCGATATGGTGGATAACGGAGAGGATTATATTCCCAATTCCTCCTATTATTCAAGAAAATGGCAGGGCAGCAAGTGGGATTTCGAAACACTTTACGCTCCTCAGCTTAAATTTGCAAAGGAAAACGGCCTTACACTTTATGCTGCCACAAGAATGAGTCCCGGTCTTTTCTGGGGTGCTTTTCACGGAAACAAAAACTTCTTTTATGACCACAACGAATTTTACTGTGTAAACCGTGACGGAACAAGTCCGAAGATCTGCTCCTATGCTTATCCCGAGGTAAGAGAATATATGATTGAAGATATTTTATTTTCATCAAAGGGCTTTTCCGGCGTTTCCCTGATTTTCATAAGAGGTATGCACATAGGCTTTGAAAAGCCTGTAACAGACCGCTTCAAGTCACTTTATCCAGGCATAGATCCCTTTACACTTCCCATGAGCGATCCCCGTCTTCACGGCGTTTTCTGCTCATTTATGAATGAATTTATGAGAGAACTGAGAGCGAGACTTCCCGAAGGTATGAAGATAAACGTACTTACCGATTACAGCCTTGCCACCTCAAAATATATGGGGCTTGATGTTGAAGCCTGGGCGAAGGAAGGGCTTATCGACAGTGCTTCACAGTGCGATATGGAAACCTATGAGGATTTGGACGGCTGTATGGACGGCGACGTTATCGACCTATCCAAATACAAAGAGAAGATTTTAGACCATGCCGTAATCCGCCGCCGGTTTGCGACCAACCCTCACCTTGTTTATCCTCATATTGCGGAATATGCCGCGCTCCGTGAAAATTACGGAATAGAAGTTTATCATGTTCTTCCCTGGGTTCACACCGTGCCTATGACAAAATATCACGAAATCGTGGAGGAAATGAAAAAGCTTGGTGCAAAGAAGTTTATTGCGTGGAACACAAATCACGTAGTTTATAATCTTCCTGAACTTCACTATATCTTAAGCATCGGTGACGAGAAGAAGGAGGACATAGTGGAAAGTCGCTATATAAGAATGTTATCCTTTGAGGATGGCGGTTCAACCACACATCATCTGTCTTCCTGGAAGGGCTGATTAAATGAAAAGCATTTACGACAAACTAAAAGACAAAAAGGTTTCTTACAAGGAAGTTCCTTCCTTTAATCCCCCGGGTGACGGCGAGGGTATCCGCGCCATAACCTTTGAAGGACTTCCTTTCGGCGGAAAGAAAACCAAGGTGTTTGCATATCTCGGCTATCCCGAAGACACATCATGTAAGGTGCCTGCCATCGTGCTCGTCCACGGCGGAGGCGGCGTCCCCTTTGCCTCCTGGGTGAAGAGATGGAATAAGCTCGGTTATGCCGCCATCGCCATGTCGGTAACGGGAGACTTTCCCACTACCAGAGACACCTGTCCTTACAAGGAAGAGCACGGCAAGCACAGAGAGGTATGGCTTCACGGCTTTACCGAAGGCTTTTCCGAAGAAGGATATACTGTAATGCCCGATAACGATACGCTGAAAAATTCAGAAGAGCCTATAGAAAAGCAGTGGATTTATAACGCCTTTGGTGCCATAATTTTGTCCTGCAACATATTAAGGGACGATCCTTTTATTGACGAAAACAAAATCGGCATCACCGGAGTTTCCTGGGGCGGAGTTTTAACCTCCATCGCCTTAAGCATTGATCCGCGCTTTGCCTTCGCCATTCCGATTTACGGCTCGGGCTATATGGCGGAGTCTATGGCAAGGCTTGGTGTCTATTTCAGAAGCGGAAAAAATCCCGACCTCTGGCTTTGCGAAAAATATTTTCCCGACGTTAAGTGCCCCGTTTTATGGCTTTGCTGGAATTCCGACTATGCATTTTCCTTAAATTCCAATTCCGATTCCTATATTGACACGGTAAAAAACAACCCGAAAACCCGACTTTGTGCAATTCATAAAATGATGCACGCCCACTGGAACGGCTGGGGACGGGAGGAATCCTACGCCTTTGCCGACTCGGTGGTTAAGGGCTCACCACAGCTTCCCCGCTTTGCCGTCGGCAAAAATGAGATAGTTAATCCCGACAATGTGAAAATCAATGAAATAAAAATTTATTATCTCACAAAGCCGTTATGCTATATCACAACAGAATCAGACGGCCTTCACCAGGCAGAGGAGTGGAAAGTGGAAAAAGCAGACCTTGAGCGCCTTCCTTATGGATGCAGCGAATATTACTACGAAATAACAAGCGAAATTGACGGCAAGGAATATATAACCACCTCAGAATTACGAAAAGCATAAATTGAGATTCTTCGCTTTGCAGAGCTTTCTTAAGAAAACTCTGCAGGCTCAGAATGACAGAAAAGCCCCATCAGACATTGTGCACAAGTCCAGCAAAAACGGACAATAGAAAAAAGAGACCTCCTATGGTAGAATTAAAACAACTACCATAGGAGGATTTTTTATGTCAAGAAGTTACAGACACATTCAAGAATATGAAAAA
>JAFQQJ010000022.1 GCA_017411325.1 Clostridia bacterium
ACGCTCCAATCAGCGTCGTTTCTCTCCGCTTCTTGGTCAGGGACTTTCGGCTGAAAAATCATACTCAATGATTTTTCACGCCTCAACTGATGGTCCACCGCGTCAGATCAAAGTTCGTTTGACACCGTTTTCGCTTAAGGCGAAAACATTAGTCCACTTCCTTGCTCTTCCTTTCCCCAAAAAGCCGTAGGCTTTCCGGGGACCCCATCAAGACACCTTTACGGGTGTCTTTTTTGATTTTATTCTTCAGAATCTTCTACAAGCTCTGCTTCTGTTTTTTCAAGCTCTTTATCTTCCTTGGAAGTCTCTTCTGCTTTCTTTCCCAAAAGCGAAGGAAGCTCCATGCCTGCCATAGCAAAAACTTCTTCTAAAGGAGGAACGGACTTCATCATACCGGAAATAAAATTAGCTGTCGAGGTCTTTCCGTCGCCGTTTGCTCCGCCGTCCCATACGGTAACCTTATCAATCTTGATATTCTTAACCGCATCAACCTGAACGCGCATCAATTCTTCAAGCTTGTCGGCAATCAAAAGCCTTAATGCCGCATTTGCATCTCCGCCTGCGGACTTTACGATTTCAGCAAAACCGGCCGCCTGCTTTTTAAGAATTTCTTCAACACCGCGGGCTTCTGCTTCCATCTTTGCATAGATGGCATCAGCCTCACCCTTTGCCTTACGACGAAGCTGTTCAGCCTCAGCTTCGGCCTCAAGCTCCATTTCTCTCTTTTTAGCCTCGGCACGCACGATGATGTCAGCCTCAAGCGTTGCCTGTTCTTTGGCGCGTCTTGCCTGTTCTGCCGCCTGCTCTGCCGCATAGGATTCTTCCAATGCCTTTGCCGCCTGGATTTTTTCGGCAGTTGTAGCAATCTTCAATGCCTCTGCCTCTTTTTCCTTAAGAGCGGCTTCAGACATAGCAATCTTCATTTTAGCTTCATTTTCACCCTGGATAGCAACAGAATTTGCCTCAGAAACCTTGATACGCTCTTCCATTGTAGCATTGGCTTCACCGATAGAACCGTCTCTGTCCTGCTCGGCAACACTCTTTTTGGCATCGTTGATTGCCTTTGCCGCCGCTTCCTTACCGAGGGCTGCTATATAACCTGATTCATCGCTGATATCCGTTACATTAACGTTGATTAAGCGAAGACCGATTTTCTTAAGCTCTGTTTCAACATTACTGCTTACTGCCGCAAGGAACTTATCACGGTCGGTATTGATTTCCTCAATATCCATTGTAGCGATAATAAGACGAAGCTGACCGAAAATAATATCCTTTGAAAGCTCCTGAATTTCAGAAAGCTGAAGTCCCAAAAGACGCTCCGCCGCATTCTGCATAACACCAGGCTCCGTTGATATACCAACCGTAAATCTTGAAGGAACATCAATTCTGATGTTCTGTCTTGAAAGAGCATTCCTTAAATCCACCTGAATTGATATGGGTGTAAGATCAAGGTATGCATAGGACTGGAACACAGGAATGATAAATTCCGCACCACCGTGAATACACTTTGCACTGCGGTTCGTACCATCTTTATTTTTACCGATAGAACCGTAAACTACCATTATTTTATCTGAAGGACACTTTTTATATCTGGAGCATACCCAGACAATAAACGATACCGCGATAATAACAATGGCCATAACTAATAAAACAACACCGGGATTCATAAAATTACCTCCATTTATATTTATTTTCTTTTAACAACCAAATCCGTTTCGCCGCTTATTCCCACAACAACAACTTCGCATCCCGTAGGAATATCTTCTCCGGAATCTGTTACGGCATTACGCTCTACATACGAGCCCTGAAGCATAATGTGAACCTTTCCTTCTCCACTTCTTTCAGCAGGAATCGTAAGATGTACTTTACCTGAAGTTCCAAGAGCATTCCTGTTATCAATATTGCCGCTGCTTTTAAGTTTAAGCACCGCGCGGAAAAGATATGCCATAATAACCATCATAGCAAAGCCCGAAACAAAGGCTACCGGCAAAGTCACAGGAAGACTTATCCCGCTTCCTGCCATAAGTGCACCTACCCAGCCGAATACAACGAAAAAGGCGATAAATCCGCGAACCGTAAAAATCCTTAAACCTTCAAGCCCCGATGCATCCGTAACTTCTGTTATCTCATTTTCTCCGTAAACTCCTTCTGCATCAAACTCATCGGGGATTTCCGCTTCTCCCATTCCGTCTCCCGACGAATCGGAATCTCCCAATCCTACCAGCATAAGTACTGTTTCAATAATCAAAAACAAAGTGGATGCAATGGCGATGCAGTAAAATATCTGCTCGGATAATAAAAGCGAATTCCACCAGTTTACAAAACTCATTCCTCATACCCCCTCATTAATTAATAAAGTGTTGCCAAGCACGCCGCAGACTCAGCTTTTAAGCGGGCTGCTCCGTGGGAATACAGCATTACTTTAAGTATTTTTTTAAGCTTTGCCTTTTCTCCATCGTCATAGCCTGTAATCTCTTTCAGAACTTTATCGACTGCCGCATCAACTGCACTTTCATCCATTATATTTATGTTTCCCTCTGACAGAAGATCCACATATATGTGATAAAGCACATTATCTCCTATAAGATCATCATCGGGATTGTCAACCTCTCCTCCGATAAGCTTTACAAGCTCGCATATCTTTTCAAGCTGAAGCGCTTCTTTCAGCATATTGATAATTATAATTCTGGCAAACTGTGCTCTTCCGTAAACTCTTTTAACAGGCGATGCAACAAACCCTCTTTTAACCCAGTTCTGTATTACATAGGGCTCAAGCCCGGTCATCACAGACACCTGGGAAAGAGTAATTCCTCCGGTTGCAAAAATTCCGTCAAACAAAGCTTTTGATGCGCCTTTTTTTATTTCGGACACCTCTATTTCGGTTCCCGGAAATGTATTAAGCATTATTACACCCCGTTTCATCCCTTTCTTCGTCTTCACTATGATTATATCATACAGTCACGTGATTGTCAATAACAATTTTATGATTTTAAAAATTGACAACAAAAAAGCACCCTCCGCGGGTGCTTTTTATTTTTTCTTATTCAACAACTGTGATTGCTGTGATGTGGGGATTTACGCCTTCATACCAGTAAAGAAATGCTTCAACGTCAACCTTGTCGCCTGCTTCAAGTGCTCCGACTGTTGTGTAAACTTCTGTATCAACGCCCGTCAAGTAAACCTCAACGCAGAAATTGTAATCATCTTCTCCGTCTGTAAGTGTAAGGTAAATATCATCTCCGGGCTCGTCGTTCTTGTAGTTTACGGATTCAACTACGAGACCTTTAAAGAGAGCCTTCTGGTTCTGGTAGTTTATAAGCTCTTCTGTTCCGAGGAGACTTGTAGCATCAAATGCTTCTGCAACGAAGCTGCCTTCGAGGATTTCGAATGTTGCATCAACGATTTCAATCTCGCCTGCCCATTCAGCCTTATAACCTGTTACTCTGATTTTTGTACCTTCTGTAAGAAGATTATACTCTTCTTCTGTGCAGGGCATTTCGTAAAGGAAATATGCTCCTTCCTCGTTCTGTGTGTAGAAAGTACCCTTGTTATCCCACCAGGACTGCTTACCCTGAACATAGGTTTCAACTGTAACCTCTGTGTCAACAGGTGCTGCTGTGAATTCCTCATAGGTCATAACAGCAACTTCTTCAACTGCATCCTCCACTACTTCTTCAACCGGAGCCTTTTCTCCGCAGGCTGCCAAAGAAAGCACCATGGTCAATGCCAATGCCAATGCTAAAAACTTTTTCATAATTATTCTCCTTTATTATTTATTCCTAAATATTATACTCCAAAAGAAAAATATGTCAATATTTTTTCTTGTTTTTGATTTTTTCCCCGATTGCATAAGCTGCAATAAGCACCCATATAACTGCAAGAGATATAAGAAGCACCTTTGATTCATAAGGCAGCGGCGAAAGCTCCTTTTTACTGCCGCCACCGACGCCTCCTGTCTGATCAAGCCTGTATAAACTTTCCATCTCACGGAAAAGCTCATCAAAATACTTATCGTCCACCTTTTCTTTCCGCCTTACGGATTTCACCGTTTCCTCGATAAGCTGACCTGCCGCATTACGAAGCGATGCCGAGCCGTTGAAAACCGGTGTCACAAAGCTGTGCTCCGTGTTTTCAAGCACAAGATGCGATGCATCAATTTTTACGCTGTAATAGGTATCGTTATCCTCTCCCCTGCGTGAAAGATACTCGCTGTATGCTGCATCCTCCTGTGCCTTTTTTGTAACAGGCACATAGCCTTCTGTTTTGGAATATTCAATCTGCACCTCGTTTGTCAGAAGATACTGCAAAAACAGCCAGGAAGATAAAACCTCAGAAGGATTTTCCTTGTTGAAAATGCAAACCGACGGCCCCTGAGAGATAACATACGGTTCATCGGGGTTTACCTGAGGAATCATTTTAACCACCGTTTCAAAATCCACAATGCTGTTTTCGTGAATATCGGAAAGGGGCGCATCGCTTCCGAGCCAGGTTGCTCCCGCCGTGGAATCTATGGCAAAAATGCACTGTCCCGCGTTGAAAAAGTTTCCCGGATAGCTTGAAATCTTAAAGGTTGAAAATGCCCCGTTTCCGACGTGCTCTGAAATTTCCCAAAGAAAATCCTTTGTCTCATCGTTGAAAATTCTAATGTTTCCGCCTGCATCGGAATAAGGAGCGCCCTTTTGCTTTAAGTACTGAATCATCATATTGTCCGTGGACTTGTAGATAAAAGGAATCATAACCTTCTGCCCGTTTATTTTGTAGGTGCCGTCCTCGTTTTTCTCGGTTGCCGCATCGGAAACCTCCCATATAAAGTCCCAGGTGATTTTATCGGGAATTTCATAGCCTAAGCGCTCCACATAATCCTTGTTTATGTAAAGTGCTTCTCCCGAGCGCATAAAAGGCAGGGCGAAGTAGGTTTCACCGAAGGCACATTCCAATAAAAATTCGGGAACAATTTCTTCCTTTTTTGGGGCATCGAACTTAACTTCGCTTCCCGAAAGCCCGAATCTCTCATCCGCCATAAGCTCGTTTAAAGCCACCACCGTATCCCCGCCCGACATATAGGTTGCAATATGGTCGGGATAGGTTATGCAGATATTTGGCGTTGTATCCGTGGCAATATTCGTTATTACGTCATTGTAAATCTTGCCGTAGTCGGTGTAAAGCTTCATTTTTATCTTTATGTTCGGGTAAAGCGCCTCAAAGTCGGAAATCGCCTTTTCGTAAATTGCTGTCTGCACCTTGTTGGTATCGTTTTTTGCCCAGAAGGTAAGTTCAAAGCTTTCCGATTCGTCAAAGCTTTCGGGTATGGAAAAGCTTACACTTTCCCTTTTGCCGTGACAGCCTGAAAAAACAGGCAAAATGAATGCTAAAGCAAGAACGATTGAAATAAGCTTTTTCATCCTTTAACGCCTCCTCTTGCCACGCCTTCCATAATTTTCTTTCTGAAAATCAGGAAAATGAGAATAAGCGGAAGGGATATAACCACCACGGATGCCATCATAGCGGGGATGTTTTCTCTGCCGAAGCCTGCCTCCCTTATTTCCTGAATTCCGTTGGAAACCAGGAAATATTCCCGCTCGTCCGTTATGAGCCTGGGCCATACGAAAGAGTTCCAGCATTCAATAACCTTAAGTATGGTAACCGTGATAAGCGTGGGCTTGCAGATGGGAACCATAACCTTCATCATAAACTTAAAGTCGCTTGTTCCGTCCACCTTTGCCGCACGGTAAAGCTCATCGGGCACACCTGAAAAGCTTTCCTTTAATAGATACACATAGAAAACCGACATAACCGAGGGAAGAATAAGCCCCGTAAAGGTGTTTCGAAGGTCTAAATTTGTAACCGTAACAAAGTTTGTTATAATAACAAGCTCATTTGGTATCATCATAAGGGATAAAAACAGGGTGAAAAGAAGATTTTTTCCCTTAAATTCAAGCCTTGCAAAGGCAAAGGCTGCGGGCACGATAACAACGAGCATAAGTGCCACCGTAACAACCGTAAAAATTACCGTATTCATAAAATAGGTGAAAAGCGGCACCGCAGTAAACGCATCTATGTAGTTTTCAATTGTGGGAGATGTTAAGTAAAACTTCGGGATAAACTCCGAATTATATGTGCCGTAGCTTTTAAAGGATGTAAGTGCCATCCAGTAAAAGGGGAAGAGCACAAATAAGCCCCAGAAGGAAAGAAAGGCATAGATAATTCCCTTTGATATCCCGCTTTTTATCCTCGCTCTTTTTTCTCTTTTTTCAAAATTCATTTTTTTCATAATAAGCCTCAATTATAATGAACGTGTTTTTTTGAAACCAGAAGATTTATAACCGTTACCGTAAGCACAATTACAAAAAGTATAATTGCTGCAGCCGATGCATATGAAGGATAGCCTCCCCCGTCGCTGTAGAGCATATCGTAAATGTAGCCGACGATTGTGTTCATCCCAGCGGCATTTAGATTAGTGCCGAAAAGTGCCACCGCATCGGAATAGCACTTGAACGCCCCGATAAATCCGGTTATCACAAGATAGAACACAGTCGGCGAAATCATGGGAAGCGTGATTTTAGTGAAAATTCTCCATTTTCCCGTACCGTCAACTCTTGCCGCGTTGTAGCAGCTTTCGGGAACAGATGCAAGGGCACTTGTTAAAATAAGAATCTTAAAGGGCATTACAACCCATATGGTGTAAATGCAAAGCACCATCATTTTCGCCCAGTACGGCCCCTCCATAAAATCAACGGGCCCTGCATTAAATATGCCCAAAAGCAGATTTATAAGTCCGTCAGAGTAGGGTGTTTTCTTAAAAAGTATCATAAAAACAAGCCCCACTGCCAGAGTGTTTGTCACATAAGGAAGAAAATAAAGTGACCTTAAGAAATTTCTTAAAGTATTTATTGAATTAAGCCCCACAGAAATCAAAATCGCAATTGCCGTAGATAGCGGCACAGTTATTATAACAAGCAAAAAGGTGTTTTTAAGTGCCTGTAAAAAGTAGGGATCGCGGAGGACATAAGAATAATTATAGCCACCGATTCCGAAAAATGTTCCCGACGCGGAATTATACCCCTCCTCAAAGGAATAGACAAAAACGTCGATTAAAGGGTAAACCATAAATACACCGAGAAACAGTATGGCAGGAATAAGGTAAAGCCACGCCTTGTTAAGCTTCATAACTCACCTTTATTCTTTCTCCCGTTTCCTTTGAGAAAACGAAAACCTTTTCCTTTTTAAGGGAAAATCTTACCCTGTCTCCATCAATCTCCGGTATGCTGTCCGAAGGCACAATGGCACGGACAGCCTCGCTTTCCGCCTTTTCGTGGGACATAACAAAGCTTTTGTCCCTGCCCATTACTTCGACCGAGTGCATCTTTAATGAAAATGCGCCGTTAACATCCGCCTCAAAGCCTTCGGGGCGGATTCCGACAGATACTTCCCCATCCTTACAGGGAAAATCCATTACTCCTTCATCACCTATGTAAAGCTTATTATTTTTAACCTCTCCCGAAAATACGTTTACGGGAGGAGTGCCTAAAAACTTTGCCACAAAAAGATTTTCCGGGCTATCGTAAACCTCCTGAGGCATTCCCGCCTGATTTATTAAACCGTCCTTCATAACCACAATTTCATCGCATATGCTCATTGCCTCTTCCTGGTCGTGGGTTACAAATACGGTGGTTATGCCCGTTTCCTTCTGAATACGGCGTATTTCCTCGCGGGTCTGAAGGCGAAGCCTTGCGTCTAAATTTGATAAAGGCTCATCAAGAAGCAATACTTTAGGCTTTTTCACAAGCGCTCTTGCGATTGCAACACGCTGCATCTGCCCGCCCGAAAGCTCCGAAGGCTTCCTTGAAAGAAGCCCTTCTATCTGCACAAGCTTTGCCGCCTTTTCTGCCTCTTTTATCATTTCATCCTTTGACATTTTATCCTTTCCCTTTAAGTTCTGCAAAGGGAAAATTATATTGCCCAGCACCGTCAAATGAGGATAAAGAGCATAGCTCTGAAACACCATTCCCACTCCCCGAAGCTCAGGCGAAAGGCAGGTGACATCCTCATCACCGAAGTATATTTTACCTTCCGTAGGATTAATAAGCCCCGAAATCATATTAAGAACCGTGCTTTTTCCGCATCCGGATGGGCCAAGGAGCCCCGTCAGCTTACCGCTTTTAAATTCAAAATTAAACTTATCAACGGCTGTCACGGTCTTATCCTTTTTTCCTCTCCCCGGAAAACGCTTTGTCAGATTTTCAAGTACAATTTTCATTTAATCGCTTCCTTTATTTTTGATTGCTGTCGCATCATCAATCCTTATTGTATCCCTTGCTATTTTACCACAAAATTTTTTCAATTTCAATAGAAAAAGGCGCTACGACGTAGCACCTTTTATTCTCATAAATTACCCGTTATTGCATCCGCAACGTAAAGTCCCATTGCACCGCTCTGTGAAAGACCTCTTGTAATACCGCTTCCGTCGCCGATTAAATACATTCCGTCGGTAATTGCAAAATTACCGTCGTGTACCGGGCGGATGGAATAATACTTATTTTCGCATCCGTATAAAAGAGTATCGTCATTTGCACAGCCGGGTGCCACCTTGTCAAGAGCATAAATTGTTTCTATGATATTTGTAAGAGCTCTGTAAGGAAGCACGATGGACAAATCGCCGGGGAATGCCGCAAGAGTGGGGATTACACTGTTGGCTGAAAGCCTGTGTTCGTTTGTGCGTCTGCCTCTCTTAAGGTCTCCGAAACGCTGAACAATGATGTTCCCTTCACCTGCGAAGTTCATATTTCTCGCAATGTTTTCCGCATATTCTGTCGGCTTGTCAAAGTCACCTTTGAAATGTATGGAAGAAAGAATAGCAAAGTTACAGTTATCCGTCTTTTTCTCAGGCTCCGCATAGGAGTGACCGTTGGCAGTGATTATGCCGTTGTTGTTTTCCGCAGAAACCAGACCGCCCTGATTAAAGCAGAACATTCTTGTTCTGTCCTCAAAGGTTTCCGTTCTGTATAAAATCTTAGGCTCGTAAATCTTGGATGAAAACTCTTTCCAGATAACGTCCTTCATTTCAACTCTTACGCCGATATCAACGGAATTTGCTTCAATTTTTACATCAAACTTCTTACATATTGCCTTAACAAAGGCTGCACCGCTTCTTCCCGTTGCGATGATAACCTTGTCCGCCTTTATTCTTATATTTTCACCGCTGTGGTCATAATCAACAAAAAATTCGTCTCCAAGCTTTGTGATGTCACGGCATTCCGCACGGGACTTCATAACAACGCCCGCCCCTGCAAGATGCTTTATAAGATTAAGCATGGTATTGTAGTTTTTGTCGGTACCAAGGTGTCTTACATTCATATCAAGAAGCCTTAAATTGTTCTGAAGGCACTTTAACTTAAGTTCCTCATTTGACATATATAAAGGAGGATAGTCCTCAGAAAAGCTTTCCAGCACCTTGTCCACCATATTTATATATTTCATTGCGGTATCTTCACCGAGCTCCTCGCCCATAGAACCGCCGTAAGCCGTACCGATATTGAACTTACCGTCGGAAAAAGCACCGGCACCCGCATAGCCCCCCGAAATACTGCAAATCTTACAGTGAACGCACTTTTTGTTTTTGCCTGCAGGGCAAAATCTCTTTTCCTGATCAAAGCCGCGCTCAAGTATTATAACCGACTTTTCCGGGGTTTCCTTTTTTATTTTATATGCCGCCATGAGGCCGCCGATGCCGCCGCCTATTATGGCAATATCAAATTTCTGTTCCATAGTTCCCTCACATTCCGGCTCCCCGGATATCTGTTCCGATAAAGCCTACTTCTTTAAAATCCTTCATATTGTGACGGATGATATAATCGATATAGCTCATAACCACATCCGCCGTCCACACATAGCCCGCAGGTGACAGATGACCGCCCATAAAATAATTCTCGCGGAAATCTTCATCGTAAACGGGTGCATATTTTTCAAGGTCTATTAAATAGGTATCTAAAAAAAGCTCGGCCATTTTTCTTATTTCCTCATTGAAAGCGAGAAACTTTTCGTACCTCGCCTTATCTATTCTTATATCCCGGGGCATTGTCATAAGGAAAAACTTCGCACGGGGCTGCATTTCTTTATAGCGCTGAATGATTGATGCGTAATAGCCTACAAAGGTTTTTCCGTTTTTGGTATAGTCCTCCATACAGATATCGGAAATTTCTCCCTTTTCGCATGAGCCCGTATCATTTACGCCGAGAGCAAAAATATACGCCTGACTCTTTTTATCCTCATCCCAGAAGCCCTTTAAGTCAGCATAGCTTTCAACATATTCCCTGGCAGTCATCCCGCCTCGGGAAAAGCTGTTTATTCTTGCACCGATGGTTCTTCCTATAATCTGACCCCAGGAATATTCAAACATATCATAATAGCCTTTTGTTCCGTCCTCTTTCAGGGACTCAAACTCTCCGGAGGACAGGCTGTCGCCGACACAGGTTATGGATTTGAAAATTCTCGTAAAACCGCCGTTTGTCACCATATTGTCAAGGGGGCGTTCTGTGCTACCCATAAAAATCACCTCGGAATTCATAAACATACAAAATCATTATATATCAGAAAGAGGTAAATTTCAACTGTTTTTTGCTTTTTTCCATATATCTTTTTGTCGTTTTATATGTTGACAAAGAAGCTATAAATGATTAAACTTAAATAAACACAAAAGAAGGAGAATTTTTATGACGCTTTCATCCCTTTACATAATAATAGCCGGCATCCTCTGGGGCGTTATGGGGCTTTTTGTCCGCCACCTCGGGGAAGCTTATGCCCTGACATCCATACAAATATCCGCAGTAAGGCTTTTTTCCGCAGGAATTCTCTTCATTCTTTTTACCCTTATCAAAGACAGAAGTCTTCTTAAAATAAAGCTCCGCGACCTGCCGCTGTTGGCCGCTACGGGACTTTTTTCCGTACTTTTAATGAGTGCAACTTATTTTGAATCCATAAATCTTTCATCCCTGGCTGTGGCAGCAATTTTATTATACACCGCTCCCATCATCGTAATGGTGGCATCCCTTTTTCTTTTCAAGGAAAAATTCACAAAAAAGAAGGCACTTGCACTGATCCTTGCCTTCTCAGGCTGCGTACTTGTATCGGGAATTGCAAGCGGTGACGCCCACGTTACCCCGATGGGAATTTTTATGGGTGCATTATCCTCTATAACCTATGCCCTTTATTCCATATTCGGAAAATTTGCTCTCAAAAAACACCATCCCTTAACTTTAACGGCATACGCCTTTACAATCGCAGGTGCCGGCTCATTTATTTTTGCCCCGCCCGATACCTTTGTTCCGGCATTTCAGAATGCAGAAAGCCTCTCCGCTCTGATTTTCGAGCTTTTCGCAACAGGCTTCGTTACCGCATTTTTACCCTTTTTGTTCTACACAACGGGGCTTAAGAAAACAGAAGCGGGCAAAGCCGCCGTTATGGCATCGGTTGAACCGATGGTGGCATCAATTGTAGGAATTTTCATTCTTCGTGAGCCCACGGATTTCCTGTCCGTAACAGGAATCCTCTTGATACTGGGTGCGGTAATTATATTAAATATCGGAAAAGAAAAGTAAGTTGCTTTGGCAACTTACTTTTTTATTCTGTATCGGAAAATACAAGTTTACTATCGTTTTTTCCATTGAAAACTTAATCCTTTAATGTTATACTTATGGTAACGGGCAAGGCAATTTTTGCGAATTTAAAACCTTTTTCGCAAAATTAAGCCTTGTAATCATTTATCATACATTATATAATATAACAGTCAAACCAAAAGGAGGATTAAAATATGAAAAAAATTATTTGCATTATGCTTATTCTGGCACTTATCGGCGTAATGCCCGTTTTCGCAGAATCAAAAGAAATTACCCTTCTCCCCATAAATTCCGACTTTCAGGAAGGAATTGAAATAGGAGTTACGGCAAAACACTGGGGAAAAGGCGACTATTTGGGATTTAAAAATGTCGACCTTACGGGAATAAATTCCGTAAGTGCCAAGTGCTCCTATGTAAATCTTTTGGGCGGAAGCGGCGAAACCATCCATGTAAGAATTGACGATCCCTTTAAGGGCGATGAAATCGCCACCATCGTAATAAGCGAAGAAAAGGAAGAATACAAGTCATACCTGGGCGGTGCGTCGGGTGTTCACGATCTTTATTTTGTGGGCAGCTACTACAAGGGCTATCCAAACGACCTTCAGTTTTCCGCCTTCACATTATCTTCCGGGATTTACGACTATGATCCCTTTGAAAATCAGGTTGATGACAGCTTTATAAAAGACTTTTATACAGATACTTATGTTGCCACTGACTCCTACGGCCGCCGCATTGCCGAATACGGCGAAGCAGGCCCCGTGAAGGAGGGCGACCGACAGGTTGGTATGATGTTCTGGAACTGGACAAAGGGTGCTCCCACCACATCTGCCGCCATAATTTCAGAAGTATTGGCCGCACATCCGGATGCCATGACATCAGAAGGCGCATCCGTATGGAATATGAAGAAAACCTACTGGGATGAATCTGTTTACGGCTTCTACGATTCCCTTGATTACTGGGTTTACCGCCGTCAGGCAGAGCTTTTATCCGCTGCAGGCGTTGATGCAATTTTCCTTGACTATTCAAATGGCGGCGCCACAAGAATAAATATGCTTATGCAGATGGCAAAAGCCTTCCGTGATGCGAAGAAGGACGGGGTTGACATTCCCGAAATTGCCGCATTCTGCGGAAGCTGGACGGGAAGCGAAGACCTTGTATCCCTCTTTTTATCCATATATAACGTCTGCTTCCAGCAGGAGGATTTTTCAGATATCTGGTTCCACTATGACGGAAAGCCCTTGATTTTCGGTGTTCCCAATGTGGACGGCGTTAAAAAGCAGTTCTCCGAAGATCCTCAGAGCAAAGAGACAATGGATATAATAGCAGATTTCTTCTCATTCCGCGAGGATAACAATGTAGGTGAGCGTAAAAGCTCCACCTGGCGCTGGATTGAAGCCTTCCCGCAAACCTTGCGAGGAGGAACAAAAGCTGACGGCAGATGCGAGTTTATGTGCCTTGGCGTATCACTAAACATAAGCTATGCAGGTAACGTACACGCCGCAAGCGATATTTATTCAAGGGGAAGAAGCTACTCCGAAGCCTTCGGTGATGATTACCGCATTGAGGCCACAAAGGAAGCCTTTTTCTTCCGTGAGCAGGCATCCCTGGTTCTGGATGCGGATCCCCACTTTGTCTATGTTGACGGCTGGAACGAATTTGCCTCCGACTTCAGCAGAAACTATTCGGGACTTGATTTCGCCTTCCCCGATGCTTTTGACTCCGACAACAGCCGTGACTTTGAGCCGGTAAAGGGCTTTTTAAAGGACGACTGCTATATGCTCCTTTGTGACTTTGTAAGAAAATATAAGGGCATTCGCCCCGCACCCGTTGCAACAGAGGAAATCACCATTGATATAAAAGGCGATGCTTCCGCCTGGGAAAATGTAGGGCCTGAGTTCTTAAACTTCCGTGGTCAGGACAGATTAAACGGAAAAGATGCTTATCCCGATAACCGCACAGGTGAATACAATACCTATAATATAGTTGTAAAAAACAGAGTTCTTTCATCAAAGGCGGCAAGAGATTCTGACTTCCTTTACTTTTACGCCAAAGCCGACAAGGCCATAGCATACGAGGATACCGCACTTCAGCTTCTGATAAACACCGACAGAAATGCCGCAACCGGTGTTGACGGCTATGATTATGTACTCGGAAGAATAGCGGGAAAAGCAGAAGCACTTTCCAAAAACGGTGAAGAAATCATCTACACCGAGATAGGAAGCTATGAATACAATGTCTCCGGCGACACTCTTCAGATAAAGATACCGAGAGCGGTAATCGGAGAAACCGGCGAAATCGATATGGAATTAAAATGGCTCTCAGGTGAATATACCGAGGTTGTTGATTTTTATTCAAACCTTAACACCGCACCTGTCGGACGCTTCAACTATCTCTTTACGGAAAAAGAGCAGAAGGCTCTTACCGCAGACGAAAGGGCAGCTTCAGCCAATGCTTCAATCCTTAAAGCAGGAACAGAAAAGATGATAGTAAAAGGAACAATCCAGACAGTTTCCGAAAAGGATACAAGAATAACGCCCTTTGAAATGAATAACACCCTCTATATTCCCCTTAAGGCTTTTGAAGAAATAGTAGGCTGGGGCAAGAGCAAGACAGAATATGATTCCGCTCAGAACATTTTAAGATTTTATAACTACAAAATGAACGAAACAAAAACCGACTTTGCTGAAAACAACTGGTATTATACCTATATCGGTACAAACGAGGCAAGGAAAAACGGAAAAGTAATGTCCTTAAGTGCCCCTGTTATAATCGCAAACGGTGAAATTTATGCACCCGTAACGATTTTCTCTGACCTTATGTCGGTAAATGTAAAGGCTATCGGAAACGGCACATATTTAATCGGTGATATGGAAGAAGACAGTGCAAAAGCTCTTCTTTCCTACATCGAAGATTAAGGAGGCGGAACCATGAAAAAATTATTATCCTTACTTTTAATCTTTACCCTTATTTCCGTCTTCCCCGTATTTTCATATTACGAAGAGCCGGAATATGCGGACACTTACAGAGATAAAACCCTCTGGAGCGTTGCAGCTTCCTCGGAGCACGAAAACTGGCCCGCAAAAAGAATGATTGACGGCTATCCCGGCACCTACTGGCACACGGATTACGGCTGGGAAAACAGCCGTGTTTCCTGGAAAGCTCCTCTTCCCCACACACTGGAGGTTGACTTTGGCGAAGAGCTTCCCATAGCCGGCTTTATAATGACAATGCGTCAGGATAAAACCCCTGCAGGTCAGCCCACAAAGATGAACTTTTACATAAAGGCGGACGGAGAATATAAGCTCGTATCGGAATACAACTACAAGATAAATACCCTTATCCGCCGTGAAGAGTTCGGCTCCGTTGTAATGGCAAAGGAAGTAAAAATCGAATATCTCGACACATTAGAAGGCCACGGCACGATGTGCGACTTTGATATAATAATGCCAAAAGAAGGCGAAGAAGCCCGTCCCTTCGATATCTTCCTTAAGGAATTAAAGGAAAATGCGTTATATCCCATACCCAAGGGCAATGCCTTTGCAACCTATGATGGTGACATATGGCAGGGACACGTTGTAACCAATATTATCGACGATTCTCCCCAGTCCTACTGGCAGGCGGAAACCTATGAAAAAGCGCCCTATGTGCTGGACGTGGATTTGGGCGGTGCCTATGAGCTTTTGGGCTTCACCTACACTCCGAGGCAGGCAGACAGATACGACGGCTACTGGGAAAAGTTCAATGTCTACACCTCTCTTGACGGCAAAAACTATGAGCTGTCTCTGGAAAATTACAGCTTCCCTTCAAGAAGCTTAAGCCCCGCCACATACCTCTTTGATGAAAAGACAAAGGTGCAGTTCTTCCGATTTGAAATTTTATCCGGTACAGGAAACTTAGGAAGCTGTGCAGAACTTGACTTTTTGCAGGATTATTCCGCATATCAGAAGCGCATCGAAGAAGAAAGCCGTTTTTACACATTGAAAATTGGCTCCGACACCATCGTTCATAAGGACGGAGAATTAAAGCTTGATACCGCTCCCTTCATAGCAGACGGTACAACCTTCATTCCCATAAGAGGGCTCTTGGAGCTTATGGACGCCGAAATAGAATGGGACGGCGAAACTCAGGGCATCACCATCAAAAAGGATATGACGGAAATTTATATGCAGATACAAAACAGAAATGTGTTTGTAACCAAGGTAAGAAGCGGAAAAGAGCGCTACAGCTTGATTGCCGCTCCGAGAATAAAGGATTCACGAACCTTTATCCCCGTACGATTCATATCAGAGCATCTCGGCTATAACGTTTCCTGGAACGGTGAGACTAAGGAAATCACAATAACCAAATAAAAAAATAAGAGTGGCTGATGCCACTCTTATTTTTTATTTTTGTTTTCCTTCTTCCATTATGATGGGAAGAATCATAGGCTTACGTTTGGTTGCCTCGTGAAGGAAGTCTGTAATTTCTCCCTTAACTGCATTTTTGATTGCAATCCAGTCTATTGCCACTTTTTTGTTCTTTCTTACCGCTTCTTCCACAGCATAGGTTGCCACCTGACGAAGACTTTCCATAAGCTCCTCGGATTCCTTTACATAGACAAATCCTCTGGATACCACTTCGGGCCCTGCGGTGATTTTTCCGCGTTTGTCAAGAGTCATAACCACAACTATGATACCGTCTTCGGAAAGATGCTTTCTGTCGCGAAGAACCACATTGCCGACGTCGCCTACGCCATAGCCGTCAATCAAAAGAGCACCTGCCGTAACCGTTCCCGTAATTGCCGCACTTTCGCGGTTTAATTCAAGAACGTCACCAAGCCCCATAATAAAGGTGTTTTTCTCCTTTACGCCGGATGCTATGCCAAGCTTTGCGCTGGTTGCAAGATGACGGTATTCACCGTGGGCAGGAATGAAATACTTAGGCCTTACAAGACCGAGTATTATTTTAAGCTCCTCCTGACAGGCGTGACCTGAAACGTGAACCTCCGCCAGAGCCTTATAGATAACCTCTGCACCCTTTTTGAAAAGCTCATTTATAACCCTGGAAACCGTTTTTTCGTTGCCCGGAATTGGTGATGCTGAAATAATTACTAAGTCGCCGTTACCGATTTCCACTTGTTTATGGTCAGAAAATGCCATTCTTGTAAGAGCACTCATAGGCTCGCCCTGGCTGCCTGTCGTTATGATGACAAGCTGATGGTTTTTGTACTTATGCACGTCCTCAATATTTATGATAAGTCCCTGAGGAACACGCATATAGCCGTGTTCGATTGCAACCTCAACCACATTCTGCATACTGCGGCCCGAGATTGCCACCTTTCTTCTTGTTTTTATTGCGGCGTCTATTATCTGCTGTACTCTGTGCACATTGGATGCAAACGTCGCCACGATTATTCTCTGCTTCGGGTGAGACGCGAAAATCTCATCAAACTTCTGTCCGACCGTACGCTCGGACATGGTATAGCCCTGACGTTCCACATTGGTAGAATCGCTAAGAAGTGCCAGCACTCCGGAATCGCCCAGTGCACCGAAGCGTGCAAGATCTATCATTTCACCGTCAATGGGTGTTGTATCAATCTTGAAGTCGCCCGTATGCACAACCACCCCTGCAGGGGTATATAATGCAATACCGAAAGAGTCGGCAATGGAGTGATTTACCCTTATAAACTCAGCCCTGAAATTGTTTCCGAGCCTTATGGAATCGCCCGCTTTTACCGAGTTAAGCTTTGCAATGGAGAGTATGCCGTGTTCCTTAAGCTTATGTTCTACAAGCCCTATGGTCATACGGCTTCCGAAGATAGGAACATTGCTCATCGCTCTCAAAAAATAAGGAAGACCGCCTATATGGTCTTCATGTCCGTGTGTAAGAAGAACAGCCTTAATCTTGTCCCTGTTATTGACAAGATATGACATGTCGGGAATAACCAGATCTACTCCCAGCATTTCCTCGTCGGGGAAAGTCATTCCGCAGTCCAGAACGACTATTTCATCGCCGTATTCAAATACGGTGAGATTTTTACCGATTTCATTCATGCCGCCCAGAGGAATAATCTTCAGTTTTTGCTTTTTTGCCACTTTTTCACCTCCGTTTTTATATTTCCGAACACCAAATCCATATATTATTATACCACATATATTTATTAAGTCAAACATAATTTATTCCGAAATTTTCAAAAAAATTAAAAAACTGTTGTTTTTACCGAGGTTTTGTTGTAATATATTTTATACGATATCTCAAAAAGGAGTCAAGCTATGAACATTTACCTGAAAGATTTTCCCGTACCTTCGGAAAAAGAAGATATGACCTTGTCCGTTCTTTCGGCGGTTACTGCCTTAAAGGACGGCGATACCTTAATGCTCGGCGGAGGGACTCTTCATTTTTATCCCGATTTTGCAGAAAGTGCGGAATATTTTGTTCCCAATAACGACTGGAGCAGAAAGCCCATCGCCTTTCTTCTTAAAAACTTAAATGATATAACAATTGACGGTGAAAGAGCCCGTCTTATTTTCCACGGCAAAATGTCTCCATTTGTAATCGACAGTTGCTCCGGTGTATGTGTCAAAAACCTCTCCATAGACTACTCCGAGCCCATGTATTTTGAGGCAAAAATCACCGATGCCGGAGATGACTTTATAAATCTCGAATACAACGACGATATATTCCACGTTGACATAGCGGAAAACGCCCTCCGTTTTTACGGTGACGGATGGGAAAATGTGGCAAATAAGTTCCTTGTAAATGAGTTTGACCCGGAAATAAAAGGCCCCGCCCTTGGCACTCCCACCTATTTTGCCAATGTTTCAGGTGTAGAGGACAAAACCTTTATGGCTTTTCTTCACCGCTACTTAAAGGCATCAAAGCCGGAAAAAAATGTGCTTCGGCTTGAAGGAGATTTCAAATATCGTCACAAGGCGGGCCGCTACTGGCTTTGCACCCACAATGACAGAAAGTATCCCGGCATTTACGTTACCGAATGCAAAGATGTAACACTCTGTAACATCCTTCTTACGCACACTCTTTCAATGGGAATTATCGCAAGCTTGTCAGAAAATATCACCTTAGATAACGTACAGGCACTTCCGGGCGAAGGCAGGATGCTCTCCGTCGATGCTGATGCCACTCACTTTGTAAATTGCTCGGGCCTCCTCCATATCAAAAACTGTCGCTTTGAAAGCATGATGGATGACTCTGCCAACATCCACGGAATTTACGCTCCCGTAGTTAAGAAGCTTTCTGAAAATTCCGTACTCCTCGCCTTCGGGCACTTCCAGCAGGCCGGAATTAACGTATTTAAAAAAGGTGACAATATCCGCCTTTGCGACAACGAAAGCCTTCTCCCCTTTGCCGAATACACAGTTAAGTCATCCCGCACAATTTCAGAAAAATATTTTATTCTTGAAACAAACGAGCCCCTTTCACCCGATATGAAGGAGGGAAATGTGTTTGAAAATCACAGCCGTATGCCAAAGGTACATATCGAAAACTGCCGCTGCGGCTTTAACAGACCGAGAGGCTTTTTAATTGCCACAAGTAAGGAAACATTAATTGAAAACTGCACCTTCTACAATATGGGAAGCGCCATTGATATGGCGGGCGATGCCAACAGCTGGTATGAAAGCGGTCCCGTATCCGATGTGACTATAAGAAACAACGACTTCACACATTCCGCATACTGCGGCGGGCCTGTTATCATAGCAGATCCCCAGATAAAAAAGCACGATGCCCCCTTCCACAAAAACATTGTAATCGAAGGAAATATCTTCAGCGAAAACGATAAGCGCTATATGTCTCTCTTGTCCTGCGAAAACGTGGTTTTCAGAAACAATAAGTTTGTAAAAACCGAAGATACCGGATTAAGACAGCTAGGTGAAACAGGCATAGTTTTACGAGAGTGCAAAAACATAATAACAGAATAAAAAGGTTGCGATTGGTTTTGCCAATCGCAACCTTTCATTTTATCCAAGCCAGTAGGAAAAAACTCTTCCCGCCATCAATGCCGCCTCGGAGCTTCCCACTCCGTTATATTCAAGCATTACGCAGATAACCGCCTTTTCGCCCTCTTTATTTTCCGCAAAGCCCAAAAACCAGTCGTGGCTTTTTTCTGTTTCGTTCTGTGCTGTGCCTGTTTTTCCGCAGACGTCAAGCCCTGAAACGCGGGCATTTCTTCCCGTTCCCTCGGATACGCAAAGAGCCATCATCTCCTTTAGCTTCTCCGCTTCCGAGGCTGTGAGAGGCTTTGCCGGGGACTTTTCTTCTGCCTCGTATGCCACAAAGCTTCCTCTTCCCGCTTTTTCCACAAGATAAGGCATAACCATTTTACCTCCGTTTGCCACGCCTGACGCCACCATCGTCATAAACAAAGGAGTAACCTGAAGCTTTCCCTGGCCGATGGATGTGGATGCTATGTCAGCCTCATTCATTTTTGATACTTTATCCGAAAGAACACTTGTTGCTGTCGGAATATCAAAATCAATTTCCCTGCCGAGAAGAAAATCGCCATAATCAGAAAGGCCTTCCTTTCCCATAACGCTTCCCATTTTTGCAAAATACACATTGCTCGAATTATAAAATGCTTCCTTTAAGGTGATTTCGCCATAGGGCTTTTCTTTTGAATTGGTGTATTCTCTTCCACCCACTAATATTTTGCCTTCATCCTTAATCAATTCTTCTTCAAGGCCGTTTCTCATAACTGCCACCGAAGTCAGTATTTTCCAGGTGGAGCCCGGTGCATAAAGACCGCCCGTGGCACGGGCAAGGAAAGGCGAATCCTCCCTTTCCGTAAGATTTTCCCACTCTTCCGAAAGAATGGGTTCCGCCGGATTAAAGGTTGGCTTAGACACCATAGCGCGTATCTTTCCGGTTTCAGGATCCATAACTATTACGCATCCTTTTTTATTTCCCAGAACATCCGATGCATAGCTTTGAAGCTTGTGGTCGATTGTAAGAGTCAAATCCATCCCCTTTTTTTCCTCTCCCAGAGCTTCGGACGCAATATTTATTGCCGTGCCCACAGCACCTTCCCCCGCCAGATATTCGTTAAAGGAAAGCTCTATCTTGCTCTTTCCGTACATTTTTGAATTGTAGCCTATAATGTGGGTGTATAAATCCTTGTAAGGATAAATTCTCTCACTTCCCTCGGAAAGATCAGTGTGCGCCAGAACAACACCGTTTCTGTCGTAAATTGTTCCTCTTTCTATTTCATTTTCCCTGTCATAAAGGCGTTGGTTGTATACACTTTTTTCAAGCTCGTCCGCCTTTAATACTCCGAAAAGAGAAAGGTAGACCGCCATAAACATAAAAAGCACTCCGACAAATGTCATAAGCAGAATTATTCTTTTATTCAATGCTGTCCCCCTCCTTTACGCTTATTGCCTGCAGTATTCCGAGAGCCATAAAGCTCGTCACGAGGGACGAGCCGCCGTAGCTTATGAAGGGAAGTGTTATTCCCGTTAAAGGTATAAGCTTTATTACGCCGCCAAGGATTATGAAAATCTGGAATGAAAACATCGCCGATAAGCCAAGGGCAACCTTTTTATCAAAGCTGTCCGGAACAGATAAGGCAATCTTAAATCCTCTGTATACGAAAATAAAGTAGAGCAGAATCACGCCTATTCCGCCAAGAATTCCGAATTCCTCGCATATTCCCGAAAATATAAAATCAGACTCCACCAGCGGAACATAATAGGGACTTCCGTTTCCCAAGCCCTCCCCGGTAAAGCCGCCTGATGCTATGGCAATTAAGGACTGCACTATCTGATACCCTCTTCCCGACGGATCGGAAAACGGGTCAAGCCACATAGCCACTCTGGTTTCTATGTGATAGAGTACCTTATAGCCCGCAAAGCAGCCGAGAGCCACGATAACCGAGTTTGCCGCAAGCAAAATCCTGTGCCTTCCGAATACGAAGTAGAGAGAAAAATAGATAAGAAAGAACAAAACCGCAATTCCCCATTCTCTCTGTATAACCAAAAATCCGAGATTTACATACACATAAAGCATTATAAAAAGGCTTTTTTTCCATTCTGTGGAAATAAATCTGCCATCGGGCTTTTTCGAAAGCAGTGCGGATAACGCAAAGACAAAAAGAAGCCTTATAAATTCCGAGGGCTGAACTCCCTGAGAGCCAATATAAATCCAGTTTTTAGCGCCGTTAACCGTTCTCCCGAAAATAAGCGTGGCAAGAAAAAGACCTACCGACACCACAGCGTAAAGAATGAAAAGCCTGTCCCGCTTCTTTATGCTTTTATATATGAAAAATGAAACAAAATAAACTGCAACGGAAATGAAAAACCACATCATCTGCTTTTTTCCAACCGCCTCGTTTATTCTTGTCAGCATTAAAAGCCCCACCGATAAAAGTGCCGTTACGGGCAAAAGCAAAAACGGATCTCCCATTTTAAAAAGCTTTATGAGGCAGTAGCAGATAACGAGAAGCGAAACAAAAATTACTCCCGTTGTGATGGTTTTTATTCCCTCAAAAAAGTTGTCACGTATAAGTGCCAAAAGCATAAAGCCCAGAATATTCATAAAGCACAAAAGTGCAAGCGGCAATGTTTGTTTGTACCTTTTTCCTCTCATTTTGCCTCCTTCGGACAAAGGAACATAAACTCAACCTGCCCTATGCAGATTTTGTCCCCGTCCAGAAGCTCCGTTGCCTCTTCCGCAACCTCATTGCCATTTAAAAATGTCCCGTTCGTACTGCCTAAATCCTCCAGGAAAAAACCTCCGTCCTCTTTAAATATCCTGCTGTGACGGTGTGACATAAAGGTATCGGCAATATAAATTTCGCAGTCCTTTCCTCTTCCGATGGTTTCATCGCCGTACAGAGGATATCTCTCTTCCAGGTCAAAATGCACCCCGTTAGGCTGATTTATCGGTTTAAGATATGCCTCATATTCGGGAAGCCCTGCTTTTTTCCGCTTCATAACATTGATGTCAGAGTAAATCATTCTCACAATAATGAAGATAAAATAATAGACGAGCAGAATGAAAATTGCCGAAATAATCTTCGATAAAATTCCGAACATTTTTATTCCTCCTTATTCTTATCCTTCTTAAGAGCTTTTGCCACAACCACCGCTATTCCCAGTATAATGCCAAGACATATTATACCCTTATAGGGAATGGCTGTATAGCTTATGGCGGAATATAAAATGATAAGTGCCAAAATAATCAAAAATGCTGTTTTTTTCTTCAATGTTATCTCTCCCTTAAAATTTATAATGTGCTATGCCGAAATAATCTCCGTCAAATTCTATTATACCGCAGGATGCCGCACCGTCCCTCGGAAGCGATACACTTCCCGGATTAAACAGGCGTACGCCGTTATATTCAGTATCTTCTTTTCTGTGTGTATGCCCGAAAAGTGCTACATCAGCATTCTTCTCACTTGCCGCAAGGCTGAGTCTCAATAAATCCGATGAAACAGAATAGGTATGTCCGTGACAGATAAAAATTTTATGTCCTCCTGCTTCAATCACCTTCTCGTTTTCTGCTCCGAAGGGATCGTTATTCCCCTTTACATATATAAGCTCGGTATCAGGGAACGCCTTCCCGATTGAAAGTGCATCCCTTACGGTGTCTCCGAGATGAATAATTTTGTCAAAAGGGACATTTTCCAAAAGCCTCACTGCGTTATCCACTCTTCCGTGGGTATCCGATATCACAAGTATTCTTTCCATTAATTATCCTCCGTAACAAAAATGATGCAAAAAGCATAATATAAAAAGGGATGAGCGCATAAATTAAAATAAGAAAGGATGTCTTATATGACCGAGCTTGAAAAATTAATAGGATCCCTTAACCCCTCCGCACTCAACAAAATCAAGGACTTCACAAAAACCGATGAAGGCGCAAAGCTGTTGAAAAAAGTGAGCGAAATGAGCGAAAGCGATAAAAACGCCGTTATAGATAAAGCCTTAAAGGATCCCACTATTTTATCAAAAATCAAGGGGATGCTTTAATTGGCGGATTTTGACCTGACCGATGCCTTAAACTCCCTTTTAAGCGATCCCGAAACAGGCGAAAAAATAAGTTCTTTAATGGCATCTCTTACTTCCTCCGACAACAATGAGGAGGCGAAAGAAGATGCCTCCGCTCCCTCTTTCCCCGACATAGGAAAGCTGCTTGAAATCAAGAGCATTTATGACTCTGCCATGAAAGAGACGGATCCCAATATTGTCCTGCTTTCATCATTAAAGCCCTACCTTTCGGAAAACCGATGCAAAAGTCTCGACTCAATGATGAAAATGCTTAAAATATATAAGGTTTTCCTGAAGGTAAAAGATACGCCTTTATTAAAGGAGCTGTTTTAATTGACAAAAAGGTACTTCAGCGAGAGCATCCCAAAAGGCTCGCCAAATAAAGATTTAAGCGATATTTTATCCGGTCTTAAAAAGGATGACCTGATTATTCTCGGCATCGTTTTAATTCTTTTAGGCGAAGGCTGTCGCGACAAGGAGCTTCTTCTTATGCTGGGGTTCCTTTTTATTTCTGATAAGCCCGGTGTATTAAATAATCTCTTATAATATATTTTACCACAAAAAGGATATTTTTTCAATAGCAACCCCCAAAATGCTATTGTAATCTTTCGGATTTTAATGTATAATAGTATAGATTATTATGTAAAAACCACTTTTAAGGAGAAAACTATTATGCAACTTTTAGTTAATTTCGGTATTCCGGTGCTTCTTGTCTTGATGGGCGGCACTGCAGGCGGAAGATATGGCCAGCAGTTTTTGGGAAGCATTTTAGGATTAATTCTCGCTCTTATTTATCTTTCCTTTATCAGGCGGGCTGACCTTCTGATGATGAAAGGCTCAAAGGCGATAAAAAAAGGAAACATTGAAGAAGGCGTTTCCCTTTACGAAAAGGCGATAAATAGAAAAGGCTTAAATCCCGATTATTTAATTTACGCGCCCTATGTATTTCTTCGCTACGGCTATGAAGAAAAATGTGCTTCTGCCATAAATAAGGCAGAAGAAATAAAAGCGCTTACCGCCTATCAGAGGAAAAACCTTCTTACCACAAAGGGGCTTTATCTCTGGAAAACAGGAAATACCGAAGAAGCGGAAAAGGTGTTTTTCGATGCCCACAACACCGGTGCCGATTCCCAGACCTACAGCCATGTCGGCTTCATACTTCTTGAAAACAAGAAGTACGACGAGGCATACGAATTCAATAAAGAAGCTATGGAATACAACGAGGATGACATATCCATTATGGACAATATGGCACTTTCCCATTACCATAGGGGTGAAATCGAAGAAGCTCTTTCAATTTACGATAAAATTATGGAAAAGGGCACACATTTTCCCGTTGTATATTATAACTATGCCTTAGCTTTAATTGCAAAAGGGGACACAGAAAAAGCAAAGGAGCAGCTGAATAAAGCTCTCACCTTTAAATTTTCACACATCGCCGCAGTTTCCAAGGAAGAAATTGCATCAAAGCTTAAAGAATTGGGAGAATAATATGTATACAATTGATAAAATAGGCCGAGGCGGAGGGGAATTTTTTCTTCTTGCCACATCAACCCACACAGCATTGATTGACTCAGGCTTTCCCTGCAGCGCAGAAAGTCTTATAGGAGACATAAAGGACAAGCTTAAGGGAAGAGCTCTTAACTATATCATCTTAACCCACTCTCACTATGACCACGCGGGAGGAAGCCCCTATTTCAGGCGTGCCTTTCCCGAATGCTCAGTTATTTCGGGAGAATATGCCGCATACGTTTTCACCCGCCCCGGCGCAGTTAAGCTTATAAAGGAAATGAGTGATTCGGCAGCTACAAGATTCAATATTACAGAATATGAGGATTTGACGGGCAAAATAAAGGTTGACAGAACTGTTAAAGAAGGCGATACAATCGATATGGGGGACTTTACTCTTCGTGCAGTTGAAACTCCCGGCCACACAAAATGCTCCCTTTCCTATTATTCCCCGGAAGAAAAGCTTTTAATAGCCGCAGAAACCATCGGCGTTTTGGCGGGCGATATAATCACTCCCTGCTGCCTTGTAAGCTATGATGCCACAATTGAATCCATAAAAAAGACAGCTTCACTCGGTGCTGAGGCGATACTTTTTTCTCACGGAGAGCTTCTCAAGGGAAAAAATGAATGCGATGCATTTTTTGAAAACAGCCTTAAAACCCACGAGGAAACGAAAGCGATGCTTAAAAAGGAAAAAGCAGAAGGAAAGACACAGGACGAGCTTGTTTCCATATTGAAAAAGCACTTTTACACGGAGGAAACAAAGAAAATTCAGCCCGAAAAGGCCTTTTACTTAAATGCCGGCTATATAATAAACTGTATGACAAAGGAGAATTAACATGAATTTGGAAACTGCAAAAAAATTAATCCGCGACTATTGCTATAAAAACTATAAGGATATGACACGCAGGCCCTCAGGAATCATAAAATATCCCTTCATCGTTCCCGGAAGTCAGAGCTATCAGAGCTGCCTCTGGGACTGGGACAGCTGGCTTACTGATATTGCCATCCGTCAGATTATCGAAGATACGGGCGAAGGAGAAGAATTTTTCGAATATGAAAAGGGATGTATATTAAACTTTTTAGACCACGCCGATAAGGACGGCGGAATCCCGATAGTTGTCCTTCCCACAAACATTGTTCCCGCACACCATGCTATTTACAAAACCAATATGCATAAGCCATGTTTGCTTCAGCATCTCGCATTTGTTATGAAGTGCAACAATGACGATACAAGCTGGTTTGCCGACAAGTATGAAAAGCTTGAAAAATTCATCGGCGTATTTCTTAAAAACTACTATCACGCTGATTCCGGCCTTTTCTTCTGGCTTGACGACCTTGCCATAGGCGTTGACAACGATCCTGCCACCTTCTACCGCCCCGAAAAGAGCTCAGGTTCCATTTACTTCAACTGCCTTATGTATAAGGAGCTTCTTGCTATGTGCTATGTTGCGGAGAAAATGGCTAGGATGGACAGAGCAGAATTTTACAAAGCCGAGGCGGACAAGCTTGCCGCCGCTATCAGAGAACATTGCTGGGACGAGCGTGACGGAAGCTTTTACAGCGTTGACTTAAACCTTCTTCCCGTCAACCCCGAATCAAACTTACATAAGGGTGCTCCCAGAAACTGGCCCTGCTTAATTCAGAGAATTGACGTATGGTCAAACTTCCTTCCCCTCTGGGCAGGTCTTGCCACAAAGGAGCAGGCGGAAGAAATGGTTAAAAACCACTTTGCAAATGAGAAGACCTTTAACGCCCCCTACGGCGTAAGAACTCTCGGCAAGCAGGAAAAGATGTATCAGATAATAAAATCCGGCAACCCCTCCTGCTGGCTTGGCCCCATCTGGGGAATTTCCAATTACCTTGTGTTCTCAGGCCTTGTAAAATACGGCTTTGATAAGGAGGCAACCCTCCTTGCGGAAAAGACCATTATGCTCTTTGGCGGGGATATCGAAAAATGCGGTGAGCTTCACGAATATTACCATCCCGAAACCGGAGAAGGCGTAAACAATCCGGGCTTCCAGAACTGGAACTTTTTATCTCTCAATATGATGGCATATCTGGAAGATAAAAAGAGAATTATTGAATTTTAAGAAAAGCGGTGTAGGTCCTGATGGAACTTAAAGACTGTATCATAAAAATTGCCGGAGGTGACATAGTAAAGCTTGTAATAAGCAAGCCCTCGGCAAAGAGCAACGAATTTATAAAAATCGTCTGCGAGAAAAAAAGTAAAAGCTATCAGATAAGTAAATACACAAAAACTCAGGTTTTCCACGAAAACACAGATAAGGAAGCTCTGGCTGAAAGAATTTTCTCCCTTACGGACGGCTCCTTCCGTCAGATAAACGCATGGGATGTAAGCTTTGAGCATATGGTTATGATTTCCAAAAAGGGCGATGCTTCCTACAAAAGAAAGGCTTTAAGCGAGGCAGCTCCCACTGTTTCGGAGAATCATAACCGCAGTAAAAACTATATCCTGGAGGCAAAGCCCGACATACTTCCCCTTGTGGATATGGGGATTTTCACAAAGGAGGGTAAAGTGGTTTCTTCAATGTACGATAAGTACAAGCAGATTAACCGCTATCTTGAGATAATTGACGATGCCATAAAGGACTTGAAGAGCGATTCTGTCAATATAATCGATTTCGGCTGCGGAAAAAGCTATTTAACCTTTATTGTGTATTACTATCTTACTTACATAAAAGGAATAAAAGCAAATATAATAGGACTTGACCTTAAAAAGGATGTCATAGAAAAGTGCAACGAAGCGGCAAAGCGCTATAACTACGAAAATCTCCGCTTTGAGCTTGGTGATATCAACGGCTATAAGGCCCCCTTTTCGGTGGATATCGTGATGACGCTTCACGCCTGCGACACAGCGACGGACTTTGCACTTTTCAATGCAATTTCCTGGAATGCGAAAATGATTTTCTCCGTTCCCTGCTGTCAGCACGAGCTTAATTCCCAGATTGACACAGAAAACCTGTCCGCCCTCACCCGCTACGGAATTATAAAGGAGCGTTTTTCCGCTCTTGCTACCGACGTCATAAGGGCAAATTTACTTGAATATTCGGGGTATAAAACAAATCTATTGGAATTTACAGACTTTTCACACACTCCGAAAAACATACTTATCCGGGCTGTAAAGCGCAGTTCAACCACAAAAGAGCATAAGGAAAAGATGCTTTCCGAGGTTAATAACCTTATAAAGGAGTTTAACTTCTCCCCCACGCTCTATAAGCTTTTAATTGAAAAGTAATTTAAGAAGCAGTAGATTTTCTACTGCTTCTTTTTGAGTGTTTAAAACAACTTCACGAGACATCAATTCCCCAAATTAACTTTAAAGTAAAAATGGTAAGCGGTCTTATAAAAGGAAACGCAAGGGGATATTTTCTGCAACACGGTGAGTCGGGACTTAAGGGCTATCTTGAAAAAGAAATTGAAAATGAGAATATGACAGATGCCGAGGCAGAAAATCTCTATAAAGAATACACGGGAAGGGAGGAAAAATTCGGGAGAAAAGAAACTGTAAAAACATCCGCGCCGAAAAGTGTGGAAATAATAAAGCAGGAGAAGCCGGAAGTGCCATTGCCGGACAAAAGGGGACGTGCCATTGCCGGACAAAAGGGGGCGTACCTTTTTTGTCAACTTCCGATTGACAAATATTAACTGAAATGATACAATTCTGTGTACGAGAGACAAAAAAGGATATAACTGAGATTCTGCAGGAAATAACACTTGGGCAAAGAGAGCATATTAAGAAAGGAACGATAGATATGAAATATTATGATAAATTACAAAGAATTCCATTGAGAGAACTATGGGATTATAGATTGCTGAAAGAAGTAAGCGAAGATAATTTTTATGAATATGAAGAGGCGATTGATAGCGGGGCAGAATGTGTTATTAGTACTTCATATCATTATGACTGGGAGGATGAAATGAACGATCATGGTATGCCAAAGTTCGCATTGATTTTGTTTGGTGTTCTGTATGAAATGGAAAAAGGTGTATACGATAAAGACCAGGCATTTGAAGCATACTGGGACATTCTGGATTTTGAGACCGGCGAATATGACGATTTGTTCACACCGGAAGACCTGGTGCTTATAAAA
>JAFQQJ010000023.1 GCA_017411325.1 Clostridia bacterium
GGAAAATCAAACTTTTTTGAGAAAGTTAATAAAAAGTTTCAGATTATAACGCACAAAACAAAAAAGGGGCTGAAAAGCCCCTTTAATCTGTTCAGCATATTGGAATTTGTCGCTTCGTCAAACTGAAAGTTGTCTTTTCTTTTACACTAATGCAGTTATCCAAAAACATACCGCTGCGACAAACGAAAGCGGTGTCATAATATACTTTTCTTTCTTACTCTTTGATGCAAAATTCATGATTGTGTTTAACGAAAGGTATCCAGCCATAACTATGCCAATTATCTTAGTTACTTTTTCTGAAAACCACAGTGCTAAAAATCCGCCCATCTGTAATATAACTATCACAAAAAATATTTGAAGAATCAATTGTGTTACTAAAACAAGTCTTAACTTTTTAGGAAAAACCGTATATTGACCTCCCATTGTCAACTCACCTAAGGGCAAGCCGCATATTATCAAAACAGATAGTATAATTACTACTGAAAACGCTAATGCTCCAATTATTGCTACCATATTTTTCTCCATAAATTCAAGTTTATCGGTCTGTTTAAAGTATAGCAACAAAATCATCGTTTTTCAATACGGAATATGCGGTATAAAATTAAAATCTGTTTATTGACTATTGAATATGAATAATATATAATATAATATTGTATTATGTAAAACTGCGCCCGAAAGGGCTTTGACCGATTCGGAGGAATAAAAATGCTTGAATTTGAAGAACTTAAACTCAGACTGACTGCTCTCGAACCCCAGATCGAGGATCTTAAGGATGCTCTCGGTCTTGAACAGTGCAAAGTTGAAGTAAGAAGACTTGAGGCACAGCAGGAAGACCCCAACTTCTGGAACGACGTTGAAACTTCCACAAAAGTTCAGCGCAAGCTCAGCCAGCTCAACGGAAAAATCAATTCCCATAAGGACCTCGAAACCCGCTATGAGGATACAATGACCCTTATCGAAATCGCTCTTGAGGAAAACGATCCTTCCCTTTATGACGAGGCTCTTCCGGAAGTTGAAAGACTTGAAAAAGATATTGACGAACTCAAACTCACAACCCTTCTCACCGGAGAATATGACGAAAGCAACGCAATCATCACCTTCCATGCGGGTGCAGGCGGCACCGAGGCACAGGATTGGTGCCAGATGCTTTACAGAATGTACACCTGCTGGTGCAACAAACACCCGGACCTCAAATATACCCTTGTTGACTGGCTCGACGGCGATGAAGCGGGTGTAAAATCCGCCACCATCATCGTTGAAGGTCCCAACGCCTACGGATTCCTCAAATCCGAAAACGGCGTTCACCGCCTTGTAAGGGTTTCTCCTTTTGATGCTTCCGGCCGTCGCCAGACTTCCTTTGCTTCTCTCGAAGTTATGCCCGAAATCGAGGATGACAAATCCATCGAAATCAAGGAAGACGATATCAAAATGGAAGTTTACCGCGCATCCGGTGCAGGCGGCCAGAAAGTTAACAAAACTTCCTCCGCGGTCCGTCTTATCCATATCCCTACCGGTATCACTGTCTGCTCCCAGATCGAGCGTTCCCAGTATCAGAACCGCGAAGTATGTATGAACATGCTCC
>JAFQQJ010000003.1 GCA_017411325.1 Clostridia bacterium
AAAACGCAGTCATACTGGCGTATGTCTGCGTTTTTTTGCGCACTATCAGCGGAAAATAACAAGCCAAAACCGGCTTCTCCCTAAGAAGTACCGCCGAAAGCCTGTTCTTTTATGTCCGCTATTTTCTGCCTTTTATATTTACTCCCGCAATTCCGCCCAGGGCTCCGATAAACATACAAAGCGCCATCATTGCAAAAAGACTTTTTGAAATCCCGATAACACCGAAAGCCATAAAGCCCGTAAGATAGAGGCAAAGCGCATACAATGCGCCGGTTAACGCACCTGTCAGAAGCCCTTTTGCCTTAAGCTTTATGCCCGTAACAAGGGACGAAAGGAAAACCGAAACTAAAGAAAGTGCAGTAATTATTTTCCTTGCTGTTTCATCGGACAAATCCTTTGAAAGATAAATAACCGAAACAATGAGCATCGAAAGCCCCGTAATGACAAGCGCCGATAAAAGCCCGCTTAAAACAGACAAAAGCAATCCGTAATTTTTCTTTTTTTCTTTCTCTTCCATAAAAAAACGCCTCCCCCTATAAATCTATTCGGGGAAAGGCGTTTTAATTACTTATTTCTTTTCTTCTTCCTTAACGGTTATGCATCTGCTTACGGAAGACTTTGCGATTTTAATCTTTGTCTTGTCTGCAGAGGATTCGATTACAAGGCAGTCATCCTTTATGGAAACAACATTACCATAGATTCCGCCGATGGTAACGATTTCATCGCCGGGCACCAGAGCATCAATCATGGAGCGCTGCTTCTTTTCCTGCTTTTTCTGAGGAAGAATAAGGATGAAATACATAAGAACAAGGATTATGATCATAGGAAGGAATCCCAAAAGACCGCTTCCGCCGCCCTGTGTTGCAGCCGCTTCGCCTGCCTGAACTGCGGGAGCTGCAGCTGTTCCTCCATCCATACCCTGAGGCATAGACATTAACATCATCATTAACATAAAATAAACCTCCAAAAATATTTTTTCTAATTATATACCATTTTCCAAAACTTTGCAAGCCCTTTTTAGTATCTTGAGCCGTAAAGCTCCACTTTTTCCTTGTAAAACTCCGTAAAGCGGCCCTCGTCAAGAGCATCTCTTATATCCTGCATCATCTGATTGTAGAAGTGAATGTTGTGGATTACGCAAAGGCGCATACCGAGCATTTCCTTTGCCTTTAACAGGTGACGGATATAGCCTCGGGAATGCTTTTTGCAGGCGGGGCAGTCGCAATTCGGATCGATGGGAGATTCGTCCCTTAAATATCTGTTGTTGTTTAAGTTTATAATGCCGACGCTGGTAAATAAAAGGCCGTGACGGGCGTTTCTCGAAGGCATTACACAATCGAAAAAGTCAACGCCCCGTGCCACACCCTCCAAAATATTCACGGGAGTTCCCACGCCCATTAAGTAACGGGGCTTGTCCTTTGGCATAAAGGGCTCAACCGCATCTATTATGTCATACATTTCCTCGGCTGTTTCGCCCACAGCAAGACCGCCGATGGCATAGCCCGGAAGGTCAAGCTCGGCAATTTCCTTCATATGCTCAATACGAAGGTCGGGATAAGTTCCGCCCTGATTGATGCCAAAAAGCATCTGCTCTTTATTTATTGTGTCGGGCAGCGAATTTAATCTTGCCATTTCCGCCTTACAGCGATGGAGCCACCTTGTAGTTCTCGCGATGGAGTTTTTAACATAGTCCTTCGGTGCGGGATTTTCTATGCACTCGTCAAATGCCATGGCAATGGTGGATGCCAGATTTGACTGAATCTGCATACTTTCTTCGGGCCCCATAAAAATTCTTATTCCGTCAAGGTGGGACTTGAAGGATACGCCTTCTTCCTTTATTTTACGAAGGTCGGCAAGAGAGAAAACCTGAAAGCCGCCGCTGTCGGTTAAGACAGGGCCCTGCCAGTTCATAAACTTTCTTATTCCCCCAAGGTCGCGCACCACCTCGTCCCCCGGACGCACGTGGAGATGATATGTATTTGAAAGCTCAACCTGACAGTGAAGCTCGCTTAAATCCTCGGCAGACAAGCCGCCTTTAATTGCGGCAGAGGTTCCCACGTTCATAAAAACCGGAGTTTCTATTACGCCATGAGGCGTTGTAAAACGACCCCGCCTCGCCTTATTTTCCTGTTTTAAAAGCTCAAACATTTTTGTCCCCCTTAATTAAGTGTAAAATGCAAAGTGCAAAATGGGTAATGAGAAATGCAAAATTTCTCATTTTGCATTTCTCGTTTTCTTCACTATCATTATTACAAGAAGCGTTATTGCCGCAACCGCTAAAGGCGGCAGGGCAAAAATAAATAAAATCAGTCCGAACAGCCCCGGGAAAAAGCTTTCATTGCTGAATAAAACATCCCATGTTGCTATTCCCGCAATTACCACCGCAGAAGCCGTTACCAAAATAAAGCTCACCATAAGGCCCGGCTTTTTTCCGCTTTTTTTGAAAATTTCAAAAAGCCACGCCGTTAAAAAACCAATAGTCAGAGCCAGAGAAACCGGCAAAAGACCGAACCCCATAAACAGAGTGAAATCCGAAGAAAAGGTTTCTGTGAAAAACAGTGCCGATATTCCCGAAAGAATTAAAAATCCTATTGCTAAAAAGAGATACCTGTGCTTTTTCATTCGCCGTCCCCCCTTTGTTAAGTGTAAAGTGCAAAATGGGTAATATTAAATGTGTAATGTGCAAAATTGCTCATTTCTCATTTAATTAATGAACATCGCATCTCCGATGTGTACGGGAAGTAAGAAGTAAAAGTGAATAGTGAATAAGTTCGGTTGATTTTCGCCACGGGCGAAAATCTTCATTACTTCTTCACTCTTACCTATTACCTTTTACCTGCTGATACGATAAGTCTTTTATCGTATCAGCATCGCGTCTCCGAAGCTGAAGAAGCGATAACGGTTGTCAATTGCCTCTTTATAGGCGGAAAGCACATTTTCCCTTCCCGCAAGAGCCGAAACTAGCATAACTAAAGTGGACTTCGGCAGATGGAAGTTTGTAATCAGCGCATCAATCGCCTTGAATTTATAGCCCGGATAAATGAAAATTGATGTATTCATTTCGCAGGGTTCGATATGCCCCGTTTCATCCGCCGCAGATTCAAGAGTTCTGCAGGAGGTCGTGCCTACGGCAATTACCCTTCCGCCCGCTTTCTTTGTTTCATTAATGATATTTGCCGCCGTTTCATCTATTATGAAATATTCCGAGTGCATCGTATGCTCCTCGATATTGTCAACCTTTACGGGACGAAAAGTTCCAAGTCCCACGTGAAGGGTGACATAGGCGATTTTTACGCCTTTTTCCTCAATTTCGGAAAGAAGCTCCTTTGTGAAGTGGAGACCTGCGGTGGGTGCCGCCGCGCTTCCGTCATACTTTGCATAAACGGTCTGATAGCGCTCCTTGTCCTCCAGTTTTTTTGTTATGTACCCGGGAAGCGGAATCTGCCCCAATTTATCCAGCACATTTTCAAAAAGCCCATCATAGTAAAAGCGGACAATTCTGTTTCCGCCCTCTACGATTTCGAGGATTTCCGCCTTTAATTCTTCATCGGGGCCGAAAACGAACATCGCCCCCACCTTTGCCCTTTTACCGGGCTTTAAGGCAACCTCCCAATCCGACGTATTTACTCTTTTCAAGAGAAGCATTTCAATGGCACCGCCGGTTTTTTCCTTTGTACCGATTAATCTTGCAGGAATTACTCTGGTGTTGTTAAGTACCAGGCAATCTCCGGGATTGAGCATAGAAACAACGTCCTTAAAAATTTTATGCTCCGTCTTCCCTGTTTCCTTATCCAGTACAAGAAGTCTGGATGATGACCTGTCAGCCAGTGGCTCCTGCGCTATAAGCTCCTCGGGAAGATAATAATCAAAATCTTCAACTCTCATAGTCTTTTATCTCCGTGTCCGTATAGTAAAATTTAAGTATTTCATCGTAGGTATAGCCCTGCTCCGCCATAAAGTAAGCTCCATACTGACTCATCCCCACGCTGTGTCCGTAGCCGCTTCCCGAAAATGTGAATTCCCCTTCCCTGCCCTTGCCGGAAACCTTTAAGATACCGTTTCCGCTCATTATGTAGGAGGGTGCAATTTTCACCGTTTCCATACCGTTTCCGGTAAGCACTCTGACAGAGGCCTCTCCCGCACCGGAGGAAACCGTAAAATAGGTACTTCTGAGATTTCCCGGGAATGCCGCCCTTATGTTGTCCTTATAATAAAACTTTTCGCCCTTCGTGCCTTCAATTTTTATTGCCGTAACGTGGTTGTTTTCCGAATAATCCGTAACCTCCACATTTACAATATCCCCGATGTCAATTCCCCGGGAATCAAGCACGGTTTTAATCTCCTCCGCCGTAAAGGTTACTTCCCAGTTATAACCCGGAATTCTTGATCCGTCCTCAAAGGGATCTGCCTTTCCGCGGAGATAGCCAATCTCGGAAACCCAAACATTTTCCGAGCTTTCCGTATAGCCGCCGTTGGAGGAATAGTAGTAGCACTCGACTACTTCGCCGTTATAGTATAAAAGCTTTCCCGTGGTTTCGTCCACCGCCTGTCTCACATTGCTGCCCTCCGATGCAACTGCACCGTATGCCTGACAATGCACGCCGTTGCACAAATTGAAGCCTTCGCTTTCGTGCCGTCTCATGGAAATAACCGCATAGTTTCTTGCGGCAACACTTTGCGCCTTAAGAGCTTCAAGGGGGAAGCTGTCTGACATTTCCTTTCCCACCACACCGTATAAATACTCGTCCATATGAACGACGCTGATTATTAAAATTTTTCCGTGCCTCACGGAAAGCCTTATGGCTCCACGGTATTTTTTCCCCTGACACACGATAAATTCCGAGGTCTTTAAAAATTCGACCTCGGTTTCATCGGTTTCCTTGCCGTTACACACTAAAGTGCCGTTTTCGGAAACTGTCACCTCTATGCTGTCTGCTATGTAAAAGGAGGAGCCTTCGGTTATTTCTCCGCTCTCCGCTCCTTCCCCGCCTTCGGATGCTTCTCCGTTTTCCTGTGCCGCTTCGGGCATTGCGAAAATCGCCTCGGTATAAATTCCGCCGTCTGCTTCCAGGCTTACGCTTTGCGCAAGGCTTGATGCATTGATTCCGATACTTACAAAATCCGGAATCTCCGATGCAAAGGAATTAATTACGGTAGCAGACAAAATAAAAATCATTGCAATAAGCAGTTTTTTCATTTGTCCTCACCTTTATATAATTTCATAGCTTCCTCTTACCATAAGATAAAGCTTGGTATTTGCTTTAATTTTGCGTCCGTCACTTCTGGGGCAGATTAAAAGATGGTTTGCCTCCGCCATATCGCCCGATACCTTATCGGCACCGCAGGTTACATCTGTAAAGCCGCCGCCCGCACTTTTCGGAATTGAAATAACGCCGTCTCCGCTCCGGAGGATTATTTCGGCTCCGGCAAAAAATTCGATACTGTCTCCTTTTTCCACCTCAACAACGGTGAAGCCATCGTTTCCGCCCGCCATCTCATCGATATAAGGCATAATTATATTTTCAACATAGCTTAAGGATATTAAAGGATCGTCCTCCGAGCCCACGGTACCCTTTGCAATCACCATAAAAAGCAACATCATTACGGCTGTTATGGCAAAAATCTTTTTCTTTTGTCCCTTCATTAATTATACCCCTTTCAGTTTCCCGGTAATCCGAAGCTTATGTTTAATGCCTCGTTTACCGATTTCATTTTTTCATCGTCCAGATGCCCGATTTTTTCCCTGAGCCTTTTTTTATCAATTGTCCTTATCTGCTCAAGCAAAATAACAGACTCTTTCGTAAGACCAAAATCCTTTGAATCAATTTCTATGTGCGTCGGAAGATGGGCTTTGTTTATCCTGCTTGTTATTGCAGCCGCAATAACAGTGGGACTATATCGGTTTCCCACATCGTTCTGCACAACTAAAATCGGTCTGACACCTCCCTGCTCCGAGCCTATAACAGGACTTAAATCAGCATAGAAAATGTCTCCTCTTTTAATCAACAAATCATTCACTCTCCGATAACTTTTGCTCGTAGGTCAGAAGCTGCTCATTATCGGCGCTGATGCCTTCCTCTGCCAGTGAAAGATTGATATCCCCCATAGCGATATACCCCTGCTTAAGCTCCTCCTTTATTTTTTTATCTCTGAGAACTTTAAGCTCCTTCTTAAGGGCTGTCCTTATAAATTCACTGCGGGAAAGCTTTTCGTTTTCTGCCGCAGAATCAATTTCGGAAAGCAGGGAGTAAGGCAAAGCTATTAAAATTTTTTTATTTTTCATAAACCGAACCCCCGATATATAAAAAGATATATAAATTATACATCTTTTCATCCTCCGAGTCAATTACAGTTTATGGAATTGCTTCCTTCTATGTACAGCAATCCAGGTTTTTTCCGGGCAGATTTCCGACCCCTTCCTATTCTGCTCAAAATTACCTTAATCCATACATTTTTTTATTGCTTCGGGAATCATTTTTATTAAATCGGTGGCAGTAAATCCAAGTTCTGAAAATTTATCACGGCATAAATCGCCTGAAAGCCCGTGAAGATATGCCGCCTTATACGCCGCTCCTTCTGTTCCCTGTGCAAGGAAGGATGCCGTAATTCCCGATAAAACATCACCGCTTCCGCCCTTTGCCATTCCGGGATTCCCGGTGGTGTTATAATAGCATCTGCCGTCAGGCATCGCCGTTATGGTAAGAGCACCCTTAAGCACAACGGTGCATCCGTACTTTTTTGCAAAGGCCGAAGCAGAGCACCTTCTGTCCTTCTGCACCGAGGCAATATCGCATCCCATAAGCCTTGCCATTTCACCGGGATGGGGCGTTATTACCGCTCCCTCAAGATATTCAGGCGAATCGGCAAGCAGGTTAAGGCCGTCCGCATCAATTACAATGTTTTTTCCCTTAAAGAGCTTTATTGCCTCTTTAACAATATATGCAGTTTCCTCACTTTGGCGAATACCCGGCCCTATCAGAAGGGTTGTTGCCTTAGCCGCGGCTTCCCTGATATCCGAAAGCGCTTCCTTTGAAAAGGTAACTCCATTGTGCGCGCAGCCTTTGGTCATTGCTTCGGGAATCTTTTTCGCCACAGTATCAATTATCACATCGGGAACAGCAAGTGTAATAAGGCCGCAGCCTGTTTTCAGTGCCGCCGCGCCTGCCATATACGCCGCGCCCGCCATTCCTTTTGATCCTGCAACGACCAGTATATTTCCGAAATTTCCCTTGTTTGTGTCTTTTTTTCTTTTATCAAGGCTTATTCCCGAAACCAGATATGCCGAAGAATCGGGGATATCCGACGGTATTGAAATGTATTTTTTTACGATTTCGCCTGCCGCCGCGTGACCGGGATACTGGTAAAGCCCCGCCTTCAAAAAGCCGAAGGTTACGGTTTTATCCGCCTTGAAGGCACAGCCAATAATACCTCCGGTATCGGCATTTACTCCGGAGGGAATGTCGACCGCCAGCTTAAAAGCCTCTTTTTCATTCATATAGGAAATGAGCTTTTCCGCATCGCCTTCAATATTTCTCGAAAGTCCCGTACCGAAAAGAGCATCCACGATTAAATCCGTGTCAGAGTCCTCCATTTCGGAAAAGGGCGTGATTTTTATCCCCAGTTTTTTACAGATTTCCGCATTTTTACACTTTGACGGAAAAAGGGCTATTATTTCCGTATCCGTTCCGTTTAAGTGTAAATGCCTTGCAAGAGCATAGCCGTCCGCTCCGTTGTTTCCGCTTCCTGCAAAAATTCTTGCACTTTTCACCTTCGGACATTCCTTAAAAAGTGCCAGAGCGGCGTTTTCTATTAAAATTTCTTCATTAATTCCGTAAAAGTCAATGGCACGCCTGTCAGCATATCGCATTTCTTCCGCGGTCAAAAGCATATCAAGCATATTTATCTTCCTTTTTATATCTCCCTTGCCACAACAAAGGCAAGAGCATAATCCCCGTCGTGGGAAATTGAAAGGCTTATTTCTAAATCGGAGAAAAGATTCTCCTTAAAGGAAAAGAAAGGTGCGCCCGCCTCATCGTGGCAAACCTCTGCATCCTTTAAGGGAAAGCTTGAAAGCCCCTTCCCCATAGCTTTTCCCAGAGCTTCCTTTGCGGCAAAAATTCCCGCCGCCGTTTCATAAGGATTCTTTTTTGAAAGAATATACTTTTCTTCATTTTCCGTAAAGCACCGCTTTAAGCCGCCCTTTTCAAAGAATCCTTCCATACGGCTTATCTTTACTATGTCGCATCCCGATTTAATCATCTTTTAAATTTCTGCCCCATATAGAGGGTAAACGCCTTGAACATAGTTTCGTTGGGATCGATTACGATGCATTCTTTTTTTGCACCCTCGCCGATTTCAAAGTAGTAAAGGTTTTCCGATGTTTCATCGGGGCACAGAAATTCCGCCTTTCTTCCGTCATACTTTCCGCCGCCGGTAAAGTCCTTTACATTGTAGCTTTTAAGGCAGACTCTTTTTCTTTTTGCGATGATTTTGTCAATGTCAAGCTCCTCATTTGTAAGGGTGTATTCATATTCCACAAGCAAAATTCCGCTTATGAAATAATATGCCCCGTAAAGCGCGGCGGCAGTTATGATTATTGCCGCAAAGCCTAAAAACACAAAGGAAAGGGCGGATATTATAAGTGCTGCCACAAGCAAAATGGCAGATAAAGCCATATCCTTACCTGTTATTTTTTTGGGAATAAGTCTTTCTGTAAAAAGATCCATATCTTTATCTCCTTCTTAAAAACAAAATCTCATCTTATTATAGCACATTTTTTTCCAAATTACAATAGCCCGCGAAATATTTCCGTTATTGCCGAAAGGGCGCTGTCCTCCGCCACGGCGGTGAGCTGACAGGCTCTGACGCGGTATTTTTTAATTGCCATGAAAAACAGCCCTGCTCCCCTTTCCGATATGTAATTAATCTGCACCTTGCAATAATCCTCTTTTTCTCTTACCTCAAAGGTAAAGCCCTGTTCCGTTTGTTCCATTTTATATTCTGCCTCTTCTGTCGTTGTTTTCATTTTCCTATCCCCTTTTCATTTTTGCATGCGGTTTTTTATATTAAGCCTCTCTCAGCCTTTTGTCCAGCATTTTTTCCCGGCATAAAAAAATCCCGCAAATGCGGGATTGTAATATAAGGAGCAAATGCGGCTGCTGACGCAAAGAAGATTATTTTTTAAGTTTTTACTTAAATAATTCTTAACAAACTCTGCCCTTTGCCATAACTTACCGCTTGAAGAAAACGGAGAAAATGTGATAAAATGAAGAAAAACCGATGTTTTTGTAAAAAATTATTCTTAAGGATGATTTTCATGGAAAAGCTTCATAAAAAAACAAAGCTTGTATTTTTTTCGGGACTTATTTATTCCCTTCTGATAACCCTTCTTGCCGCCGTATTTTTCCTTGCAGACAGCGGTCTTTCCCCCTACGCCGCAAAGGAGCTTGTGTTTGCGGCTTCCGAAATTTTAAGCCTTTCAATTATATTTTCGGCATTTATTGAGGTTTTTATAAGACGGTTTGAGAGGTAAAAAATATATCCAACGTTTTGACATTTAGTAAATGTCATATTTAGAATTATACCGCTATATAATATTTTTGTCAAGCACAGAATGTCAAATAGCGGAGGATAATATGTTTAAGAACAAATCTCTGTCAGGCAAAAATAATATTTGCGGTGAAAAAGTTTATGAAATAAGAAAAAGACAAAATCCTAAAATGTCACAACGTCAGCTTGCTGAAAAACTTCAGATATTGGGTGTTGATGTTGATAAAAACGCTATTCAAAGAATTGAAAGCGGACAACGTTTCGTGACAGATCTGGAGCTTCTTGCTATTTCAAAAGTTTTCGGTCTTTCTCCCAACGATCTTTTAAGCGATTATGATTTTTGAAAATAAAATTTTGCCAAAACGAAAAAGGACAAGGCTTAAAGGATATGACTATTCTTTGCCGGGTGCGTATTTTATAACAATTTGTACGAAGGATAAAAAGTGCATATTGAGCAAAATTGTAGGGGACGATGCCCACATCGTCCCGCAAAACAAGTTATCCCGCACAGGAGAAATATGTCTA
>JAFQQJ010000024.1 GCA_017411325.1 Clostridia bacterium
AATATTTCCTTTTATTTCACTGTTTTTTATGGTTACGGTTTTTCTGTTGTGTATTCCGGCTCCGTCACCTTTTGCGGTATTTCCGGATATAACCGTATTTTCCATACTTAAAACATTATAGTTATATATACCGCCTCCGCCACCAGTTGCTGCATTTTCAGTTATGCTTCCGCCTGTCGCAGTTACTGTTCCTGCGGCATCGTTATATATTCCGGCTCCGTGAATGGTTGATATATTTTCAGTTATGCTTCCCGCACTCATTTCCATGCTTCCCGCATTGTATATGCCACCACCGTGCTGAGTTGCCGCATTTGCCGATATTTCGCCGCCCTCTATGATGATTGTGCCGGCATTATATACGCCTGCCGCGTGCGTTGCAGATGTATTACCTGTAACCTTTCCGCTCTGAAGAACAAATTCTCCTGCATTAAATACACCGCCGCCGTTGTTATTCGCTTCATTATCTGAAATAATACCTCCGCAAAGTGTAAATGAGCAGTTTGAATTATATACATACACACCGCCACCGGATGCTGTATTGTTTTTAATTGAGCCTCCACTCATAGTGAATTCGGCAGCATTAGTACCATAACCCACACATACACCGCCACCTTTAGCTGTGCTGTTTCCGGATATTTCACCGTCGGTCATTTCTCCTGAACCATTCCAAAGGAAAATTGCTCCGCCTGAATCTGTTGAAGTACAACCCGTTATGCTTCCGCCTTCCATAGAGAAAGTACCGCCGTTAATTGTAATTGCACCACCGAAATTTTTACCGGTAATATTTTTAATTTCGCCGCTTTTCATAGTTACGGAAGAAGTTCCTTCTGCATATACTGCACCTGCCAGAACTCCGCCCTTGAAATTCTGCACCGTGGCTCCGTCAATTATGAGCGCGGAGGCCCCCTTGAGATGCGCCAACGCTCCCTGCACGCCATTGCCCTCATTATTTCCGTCAATTATAGTTTCTCCCGAAAGGGTAAGCTCCGATGCGTCGTTTAATGCAAAAAGAGGCGCTGCAGCTGCAGATCTTACTACATTAACTCCGTCCAATTTAAGCTTTGAAGAATCACCGCTCAAGATAAACTGAATATTTCCGGATATGGCAATATCACCACCGCTTAAAGTGATGCTTTTTCCTCCGTTTATTTCTATATTACTTGTAATTTCCACACTTGTTCCAAGCGGGATTACTGTTTCTTCACCTTCTGCTGCCGCATCTATTGCCGCACGAAGTCCGCTTTCATCCGCAACAGCCTCAGCCGATGCCGCAAAAGTAAGCATCGCGGACATAAGAGTTATTATGCTTATGATGAGTAACAGCCGCATTATTCTTTTCATAAATTACACTCCTTCTTCGTCAATATATCATACATAAGTCAGCATACACTAACTTATGATTCCTTTCAAAGGGAATACCCTGAGCCGGGAAACCGGCTCAGGGTGTGGAAGCAGTGGATGTACTTCCACAGAAGGAAACATATGAAAAAGGATAAGCTTTACAAAACCGCAGAAATTTGTATTTTTAAGCAAAAATCCTTTTTCGCCTTTTAACCGCGAACGAAATTCGCAGATAGTCGTTTACTTAGTAATTACAATCTCTCCTGTTTCTCCGTCCCAGGAAACGCTGTAGCCAAGCTGTTCTGACACAAACCTGACGGGTATAAATGTCCTGTTGTCCGTGATAACAGGAACTGTCAGAAGTGTGTAGCGCACTTTTCCGTAAACATCATCCTCTACATAAACCAAACGGTTATGAATCTGAAGAGTAATAGATCCATTATCAACTTTAATCGTCTGATTATCTCCGTCCCAGGAAACGGATTTTCCCATTTCTTCCAGAAGTCCACGAAGAGGAATCAAGGTTGTACCGTTCACAATATAGGGTGCAGCATCTAAAGTTATTGTTTTTTTGCTGCCGTTCTTTGTAACTTCAAGTTCATTTTTGCCTACAGTAAGAACATATTTTTCTTCCTTGTTTGCTGTAACTCCATCGCGGGCAGCTTTAGTCTGGTAGAATTTCAGTTCATGTCCCGAAATACGGTTTGTAACCGATTTCATAATATCAAATTCAATATACCGTGCCGTTATTTCCTCTTCAAACACAATTTTTTTAGTTTCCAGGCTCGCATTCATTTCCAGATTTTTTATGGCATCTACCCATGTTACACCGTCCGGCGAATAGGACACATTCAAAAGAGTCCAGTGTCCATGCAAATCCTCGCTCTGTCTCGGAACATATTCAATTTCCTTCAAGGTATAAGTATCTTTCATATCTACAACCAATACGAAATCTTTGCCGATTTCTGTCTGGAACCAACGTGCAGGAATATCTTCTGCCCCGTCAAACAGATAGACTGTATCAAAAAATGACCAGATTTCTCCGTTTTGTTCTGCCGTGAAAAGCGAATTATCAATTTCATATAGCTTGTGTTCAGCATCGTGTGCTTCAAATTCAGCATAAGAAATCTTATCTTTTTCCGGATTTTCTGCAAAAAGATATAACTCTGCAGCCACACCGTATCCGCCTTTTGCATGGGTAACAATAAATCTTACCCTGCGCACATCAATATTTGCCGTAAATATATGTTCTTTTTCCTGAGCGGTATCTTTATCAACATATTCTGCCAGTTTCACAAATTCACCGTCAAGAGAATCCGATACATATAATTCATAATTTAAAAGTCTTCCTGTACCATTTTCCGCACGGGGTAAAAATGAAAATCCTGAAATAGTTGTGAGCGACGGAAGAGTAAGATCTATTGTATGAGGCACCGTATCTTGCTCTATAATCGTTGCTCCGTTTGCACTGTAAAATGTATGCCAGTAAGAGCTTGTATTTCCGTCCAGCATAAGCTCCGGCCCTCCCCAGCTTGTTTTGCTGGAAGCATCAATTTTCCAATTTTTTCTTGATAACTTAGGCGTTCCGTCCGATGCATAGCCGGCATTATCTTCATTTGTTATTTCTCCGCCCTTAAATTGTATTTCTGCCGCACTTCCATATCCTGCTATCGCCTGCGTTACTTCAACCCTTACAGCACGAACTGCAACTTTTTCCCAATGTGCCGACTCAACCGGGAGAGGCGCACTGCCTCCCTCATATCCGAATGTGTCGCTGTATATTTTTTCAAACTTTTTTCCGTCCTTTGAACCATATATGTTATATGCGGTTATTGTTCCTGCCAAGTTATCCTGACGGGGAGTGTAACGCCAGCCGGATATTTCCATTTCCTTGGGGAAGGTAACCGTTACTGTATGCGGAGCCTCGTCCTTTTCTACAATTTCTGTGCCTTCTGCTCTGTAATAAGTATGCCAGTGAGTCGATAAGTCTCCGTCAAAGGCATGCTTTACATTGCCCCAGCTTGATATATGTGAGCTGGTTTCAATTTTCCATAACGAATTATAGTTTAAGAACCCATCCGCCGTAACAGCCGAATCAGTTCCGGTTCCCGCATTACCGGCAGATGCATTGGCAGAACCGCCTGTGAGAAATTCGATTTCTGCCGCACTTCCGTATCCTGCTATAGATTCCGTGGTTTCAATTCTGATAGCACGCACAGAGGTTTTTCCCCAATATGCCGACTCAATCGGACGGGGATTATTACCGCCATCATATCCAAAGGTGCCACTGTATATTTTTTCAAAGTTCTTGCCGTCCTTTGAACCGTATATGTTATATGCAGTTATTGTTCCTGCCGAGTTATCCTGTCGGGGGGTGTAGCGCCAGCCGGATATTTCCATTTCCTTAGGGAAGGTCACCGTTACTGTATGCGGAGCTTCGTCCTTTTCTACAATTTCTGTACCTTCTGCTCTGTAAAATGTGTGCCAGTGAGTTTTAATATCTCCATCAAAGGCATGCTTTACATTACCCCAACTTGATATATGTGAGCTGGTTTCAATTTTCCACGACGCATCATAGCTAAGAGCTTCGCCATCAGCCTGCGATTCCGTTACATCAGCCGAAGTTGTACCGGAATTTGTTGCGCTGTTATCGGAAACCGTCTTATTTTCATTTTGCACCAAAAGCCCTATTTCCGCAGCAGATATAAAATGATCCGGAGTAGTAATGGTGAAGCGCAGCTTTGTAACCCATGCCTGAAATCCAAAACTTCCAACCTTTTTTGTGCGGTTTGCATACAGGTGTCCGTAATCAAAGGTTCCCGCACCAAGCTTTACGAAATTTTCTCCGTCAGCAGAGCCATATACAGTATACGAAGTCCATATTCCTTCTCCGCTGTCCTCTCTGGGGGTGTAACTGAATCCTGCAATCAGAGCCTTTTCAGCTAAAGTAACCTCAACCAGAGCATTGTTTTTTCCGGTTGTAAAATAAGTGTCCTCTTTTCCGTCAACCGCATTTTGTGCTTCTTTTCCCGAAAAAGTTGCAGATAATCTCAGGTTTTCTGCCGGAGCAAGACTTGCAACCTTAATATCAGACGTCGTCTTCTCTGTCACGGTATTTTTTTCAGTAGTTTGCGTTGCTGTTCCTGCCGCGCCGCCTCCGTAAAACTGAATTTCTGCCGCACTTCCGTATCCCGCAACAGATTCCGTGGTTTCAATTCTTATAGCGCGTACAGAAATTTTTTCCCAATACGCCGACTCAACAGGACGGGGAGCATTTCCTCCTTTATATCCAAAGGTACCTCTGTATATTTTCTCAAAGTTCTTTCCGTCCTTTGAACCGTATATGTTATATGCAGTTATTGTTCCTGCTGAGTTATCCTGTCGGGGAGTGTAGCGCCAGCCGGATATTTCCATTTCCTTAGGGAAGGTTACCGTTACTGTATGCGGAGCCTCGTCCTTTTCTACAATTTCTGCGCCTTCCGCCCTGTAAAATGTGTGCCAATGAGTTGATACATCTCCGTCAAAGGCATTATTAACATTGCCCCAGCTTGATATATGTGAACTGGTTTCAATCTTCCAGTCACTGCCGGTTGCAATCAGTGCATCTGCTCCCAAAGCCGGCAAGACAAAAAGGAGAGACAACATCATAGCTATCACCAAAAGTAGCGTTATTATCTTTTTCATATCCTTCTGCCTCCTTAATTAAGATGGGTTATTGCGGCTTTTACCGCCGTGCTGTCAGCTTTGTTGCGACTGACAGTATAAATGCCGTTTCCAATGTTCATTACCTCATAGCCATAGCCGTCCTCTGCCAAAGTCAGCGGAATATATACTATGCCGTCCTTTTCAATAGCCGGTGCTTTGGCCGTCTTAAGCACTCCGTTCAGACGCATCTCTGTACTTCCCAGTGTCTGATATGTCCAATGATTATCCTTTATACCGGCAAGATCATCGGCATATTCAAAGTGATAGGTGTAAAGTATGTTATAATACGGATCATACACGGTTTTTGTTCTGCCGTATCCCATAATTTCAATAAATGCCTCTTCGGGAACATAAAGAGTTCCGTTTGCCTCAAAGCTTGCAATGCGGATATCTGCATCATAAACATGCATTTTTGCGCCTTCTACAATCATAGATGAGCTGTCTGCCTTAAGCACACTTGTTCCTTTAAGAGCCTTTCTTTCTGTCTCAGAAAGTGTCTTGGGTGCAATTTCAGTAAAGAGATAATTGAAGCGTCCCAATGGTGCAGAGCTTCCTTCATAATAGAAAGAAAGCAAATCTCCCCAAGCCACCGAATCGGTCCATTTAAATTCCATATCTACGGTATCCGTTTCTGCGATAAGACCTCTGGGAACAGACAGCTGAAGATTATTTCCTTCAACATATACCTCTGTGCTTCCTATATTTTCCCAAGCTCCGTTCCATTTTGAAATTACGCCCTTGCCTTCTACATTAACAGCATAATCATAGCCTTCCCAGCCTGTGGCTTTGTTACGGTCGGCGTTAAGGTACAGATGCATAAAATGTCCACCCTCGGTAATATCTCTTGTTGCCGTTGCAAGAAAATACAGCTTTTCGTTGTCAAAAGTCACCTTGGCACCTGAAATAGCATTGTTCACATTGGTTTTATAAACCCAGCTTTCATTTGTTTCGCGATTCAGATAACCTGTAGAATTACGTTCATAATCCTGATAATTATTGTAAAATTCGGGGCCAACGCTCTCCCACTGAGAAACATCACCTGCTATATCTATTGTCTTCATACCCGATGCCACAGGATAAGGTCTTACACCTTTATACTTTCTTACAAAGTCGACCAACAAATTATAATAATCGTCTTTTAGCACCCCTCGGCTTGGCTCAAAGTCACGGCTGTTTTCAGCATCGTAAAGGTCAACAAAGGCATTTGCCCATCCTCCGTAATTTTCCATTCTGAGAGCGGTCCACTCATTCCAACCATCAATCATAACCGTTTTCGGTTCAACCTCCAATGCAAGACCTGCCTGCTCTCTGAAGAACCATGCTTCACGTGCTCCGTTTTCTGAATAGTCCTCGCCGAATCCCTCTGTGTATCCTCTTCCCTTGGAATATGGATCTGAAAATACACCTGTTCCCATACCGCCGGGTTTAGCCGTTGAATGATTAACAGCAATTCCTACACTCAGAGATTCAGCGCGTCCGGTTTCGTCCGCGTTTCTTATTATCTGCGGGAACGGATCAAGCCATGACCAGGATTCCTTATGCTCAGGATTGCGGTTTCCGTGAGCATTATAACGATAAGAGAAGAAGTCCTTTGTTTCAGTTACTCTTGCCTTCTCGTAGTCGTTTCCGGCATTTTTGATAGCATACTTATAATGTCCGTAAGAAAAAATGAAGGGCAATCCATCTCTGTAATACCATACATCAGTGTAATCGTTTGCCACAAAACAATGGTCGTAAAGTGACATCAAATTTCTGTATGCCGGCTCAACTATTCCGCCAAGTACCGTCATAGCAGAAATTTTAGGAACATTAATTCCGTTAGCCTTAGCCTCGCGGAAGGCTTCCACAAGGATACTTAATGTGTCGACAAAATTATTTCCACCGTTGGAATAATCCAAAAATATAGCATCAATTCCCGCATTTGCAAGCATTTCCGCGTGACGAAGATACACCCAGTAGTCATAAGAATCATAAAATCCGAAAAGTGGTTCTCCCCAGTAATACACATAACTGGACTTCCATCCGGGATGGCTGTTATCGCTTAATGCCCCCGGATTTTCTGCTACAATTTCCGGAATAATCGCCGCATGGGTTGTAGCTTTATTGTGCAGAGCAATCCAGTTCCAATAAAGCATAAAAGCTTCTCTTCCGTCAGTTTTCAAATCTCCGGCCTCACCATATTCGGCTACTGCACGTCCGAAATCATCTGTAGAAACCCATGTGTCGGCATAAACATCCTTTACAGCCGAATCAGGAACATGGCTTTCTTTTGCCGTATTTACATATTCCTTTTCCGAAAAGATAATTTCATCAATAACTATTTCCCAATACAGATTATTTCCGTAAGTCTGAACAAAAGTTATATCATGAACCCCTGATGTTTCCTTAATAGCTGCCGAAAAGGTCATATCGCTTCCCGATTCTGTGATAACAACGCATCCGATAATCTCGCTTCCGGTAGGCCCATCTAAGGTAATACCAAGTGTTTCTCCGTTGGAAGCTCCCCTTAGTTCCACCGTTGCCCTGATGCTGACACTCTTCTTTCCGGTGAGGTCAACATCCCTGAAGGTTATATAGTCCTTTCGGTTTCCCAGATGAATTTTCCCTCCATCCAGGGATATTCCTGATATTGCACTTTTATCCGCATCAGAAGCAGTCAATACCTCCTCTGCTCCATAGCAAACTGTTATCTGAAGTACCAGAAAGAGTGCCATCAGCATAGCTACAATTTTTTTCATACTTTTTTCCTCCTTTAATATATCCTTGAAATATTATTTTTTCTCCGCCATAGGTATAGGTGTATGCCCCTCTGTCAACGTCATATTATGCTTCGGAGCAGCCCACAAAACTGCATTACAGATAATTTTCTGAATTTCTTTCATATGGTAAATCGGATAGGATTCATGTCCCGGCTTAAAATAGAAAATTTTTCCTTTTCCGCGTCTCCATGTGCAACCGCTTCTGAATACTTCTCCGCCTTCATACCAACTTATAAATATCTGTTCTTCCGGCTCCGGTATGTCAAAATATTCTCCGTAGGTTTCTTCGTGGGGAATTACAATGTGGTCAGCAAGTCCGTTTACAATATCATGAGAAGGATTTACCACATAAAGGATTTCCTTATCGTCAGACTCTCTCCAGCGAAGGCGCTCGGTGTGTGTGCCCATCAGCTTACGGAAAATTTTGGATGCGTGTCCTGAATGAAGCACTATCAAGCCCATCCCTTCCATAACGCGTTCATACACACGCTCAACAACCTCATCTGAAACCTTGTCGTGAATAAGATGCGCCCACCAGATAAGCACGTCCGTTGATGCAAGCACTTCTTCCGTCAGACCGTGCTCCTCCATATTCTGAGTGGCTGTCGTTACCGAAAAGTCTGCCTCTTTAAGAAATGCAGCAATCGTTCCGTGAATACCGTCAGGATAAATGCCACGCACTTTTTCGTCAAAGGTTTCGTGCAAATACTCGTTAAATACAGTAACTCTTATACTCATACGCCACCTCTTACAGCCTTACTTCGCGTCCGGTTTTCGCACTTTCGTAAATTCCCTCTAAAATTTTCACCATATTAAGTCCCTGCTCGGGAATAAATATCGGTTCTTTTCCTTCCAGAAGAACCTCGGCAAAATGGTGAATCATTCCGCAATGATTACAGTAAGGATGCTTTACCACATGAGGAATCAGATCCACCGTGGCACCGTTTTCCTCCGTAAATATCTTAAGCTGTCCGTCACAGCTGTTCCATTCACTTCCCGCTTTTTCTCCCCTGAGTTCAACAAATACCTTTTCCTTTTCTACGTTGGAAGCCCAGGAAAACTCAATCTGAAGGCAAGCACCGTTGGCGAAGCGTATAAATCCCATTGCCAGATCTTCCACATCAAAGGTTCCACCTTCAATTTTATCTCCGAAAGCAGAGTTAACCGAATCGGAAACATCGGAATCTGCAAATTTCATATAGGTGCATCCGGATACTGCCACAGGTTTGGGATTTCCCATAAAATAAATAGCCAGATCAATCATATGTACGCCAAGGTCGATCAGCGGTCCTCCGCCACTCTTTTCCTTGGTGGTAAACCATCCGCCTTTTCCGGGGATTCCGCGTCGTCTCTGCCAGCCGCAGCGACCTGCATAAATTTCGCCCATCTTTCCGTCATCAATATAGCTTTTCAGGAAGCGGGACATATCCAGAAAACGATTGTTACGCATTACCATCAATACTTTTCCGTTTGCCTCTGCCGCATCTCCCATTGCTTTAGCCGCCTCAGTACTTACGGCATCAGGTTTTTCGCAGAGCACATTAATGCCGCTGTTTAACGCATCAACCGCAATGGGCGAATGCAGATAATTTGGAACAGCAATATCAACAGCATCAAGCTCCTCAGATTTCAACATTTCACGATAGTCAGTATATGCTTTTGCTCCAAAAAGCTCTGCGGCAAACTTTGCCCGATCTTCAATTATATCGCAGCAAGCCACAACAGTATAATATTTGCCTAATTTCTGATAAGACGGGATGTGGGCACTTTTCATTATGCCTCCGCAACCAATTAAACCGATTCTTATTTTTTTATCCATTCTTCTTCACCATTTTCAATCTCTTTCGTTTCTATAAAGTATCGATATATGTAATTTCCCGCATCAAGTTCAAATTTTTTATCGCCTATTTCCACATGAGCCAAAGCGGGCAACACAAGGGTATATTCAATAAAGTCATCCTTATACTCCCAACCGGATTTTATTGTGCCGTAACTACACTCTAATGATGCCTTCGCCCACCGTATGCGTCTATCCGGCTGAGGTCTGATAACAATTTTTTCAAAGCCCGGCTTCTTTTCGTCAACAGCTATTCCGCACATTGTTTCGTACATCCATGTGCCAACGCAGCCGTATGCATAGTGATTGAATGAATTCATTCTTGAACTCCACATAGCTCCGTCGGAATTTATACTGTCCCAATGTTCCCATATGGTGGTAGCCCCCATATTGACAGAAAACAGCCAAGATGGATTTTCCTCCTGCAAAAGCAACGAATATGCCACTTCCGTATATCCGTTACGCGACAACGCATCCATAATGTACGGAGTCCCTATAAATCCTGTAGTAAGCTTGTTTCCGTTTTCTCTGACCATATCCGCAAGCTTAGCCGCGGTTTTTGCTTTGTCATTGGCTAAATCAAAAGCAAGTGCCAATGCGCACTCAGTCTGAGTATTACATTGCGAAAATCTTTTTTGAAAAGTGCTTACAATATTTTTATGAAGTTTTTCATAATACGAGGCATCTCTTCCAAGAACTTTTAGGGCTTTTACTAACAGCAATGTGGAATATGCAAAATGAGCCGATGCTATAAAATCGTGATCCGAAGCACCCATAAAGCTCCCCTCACCGCCATCCATGCCAAGCCAATCCCCCTGCTGAAAGTCGCCTATCCATAAATATTCTTCTTCACCGGCCGAATGCATATATTCAACCCAGGCAATCATATTATCTATATGCTTTTCAAGAAAAGCTTTGTCCCCGTAGAACAAATACAGCTGCCACGGACATATTGTTACGGCATCTCCCCATCCTGACGAAGTCGCAAAATCCGGGAGAACGTCAGGTACTATCTGAGGCACCGCTCCGTCAGGCCTCTGTTCCGCAGATAAATCCTGCAGCCATTTGCCGAAGAATTTTTTCACATCATAATTGTATGAGGCAGTCTTAACAAAAACCTGAGCATCTCCTGTCCACCCGAGCCTTTCATCCCTTTGCGGACAATCTGTCGGAACATCAAGAAAATTTCCCTTCTGTCCCCAGATGATGTTCTGATACAGCTTGTTAATCTTTTTATCGGAACACTCAAAATATCCGGTTCTCCTGATATCGGAGTGAACAACTATTGCCTCAAACATATCGGGAGTTATATATTCCGGAGCCTCATCCAGTCTAATATAACGAAAGCCCATAAATGTATGATGAGGTTTGTATTCCTGCTTTCCTTCGCAACATATATACTCTACTTTCTGCTTTGCGCTTCTCAGATTTTCCGTATAAAAGTTCCCGTCAGCATCCAATACCTCTGCATGCGAGTATGCTATACGGTCTCCCAGCTTTCCGTTAACAGAAAAGCTGACATATCCGGTTAAATTCTGTCCGAAGTCTATAACTCTTTCGCCCTTAGGTGTCACAAAGCTGTCAATCGGTTTTATATGTTCGTGCTCGCACACAATTTCTCCCTGCTGAGGAATAAGTGTACAAGTTGTTGCACGAAAATAAGTAACATCTTCCCACGTTTCAATATTATAGGAAGCATCATATACTTCTCCGTCATAAATTTCACTGAAAAGTATTTTTCCGGGGGCAACCTTCCATTGTTGATTAGTAGTAAATGTCACTTCTTCCCCATCAGTGTATACAACACTTATAGCTGCAATAATTGCCGGGACACTGCCCCATATATTTTCCAGCCCGGCAGTTACAAGTCTTCCTCTGTACCAGCCTTTCCCAACTGATACACATATCTCATTATCCTTCTTCAGAATTTCTGTTATATCATAGTTTTGATACTGATGTCTTTTATCATAAGCCGTCCAACCGGGAGCCATAATAAAATCGCCGACCCTGCTGCCGTTTATAAAAGCCTCATATACCCCCATTGCCGTGATTTCAAGTGTTGCAGATTTAATTTCTTTAGCTGTTGCAAACTTAAATTTATACACAGGGCATACCGCACCATATTCTTTTTTAGGTCTTATCCATTTCGCTTTTCTGATATCAAACATTTTTACCCCTTCTTTATTTCGCGCAATTTTGTCTTTCCCATAAGACCCGATGCCTCAAACAGAAGATAGCTGGAAAATATATCTCTCACAGCATATCCATTATGGTTTGACACAATAATCATAAGTTGATTTTTGTCGGCTACATCCTCTTTTGAAATTTCAAAGCGATACGGCGGAAATTGCTTTGATCCGATAAGCTTGCCGTTGAGATATACATCTGCGGCCTCGCCTACATATTCCAGTTCAAGTTCCCAGTCTTTTCCGGCAAGCTCTATTTCCGTTTCATACTTAATATTACCTGAAAAATGTGTAAGTTCCCCTCTTCCCGTAACATTAAAAAGCTTATCTGTCGTCTTATAATATTTGTACTCTTCGCTACCCCTCTCAGCTATGCTGATTTTATAGGTGGGGTATAGTACCTGCTCACCAACAAAGCTCTTAGGTTCGTATTTTTCAAATTCCCCCATCTCTGCATTTCCGCAAATTATCATCAAAGAGTGGTACGGAGCAACAGATATATCAATCGTTGAATCATTACTGTTCTTAACACAAGCTTTATTTTCAAATCCGTCGTACTCTATGTAGCTTCCGCCTTCAAATGCCGAAAGTCTGAGCTTTGCATCTATAACATTATGTATGTCCTCGTTTACGAACATATATATGTGCGCACCGCTTCTTGTGTAATGATAATACTTTAATGCTTTATCTGTATAATCTCCACTTACATCACGGAAGCCTTGCTTATCCATATACTGCACAAGTTCTGAAAGTAATACATTTTCAAAGGGGCTGTCCCACTCTGCATTAGATACAGTAATAACCCTTATATCCGCCTTCTTCAATTTATTTATAATTTCTTCCGGAATTGCTTCTGCATACGGTACGATAAGTAGATTATATTTTTCCCCGTTCAGCGAGCTGTCTTTAATTTTTTCTATACAATCCGCCGGAATAATATCATAGTCCAGGAGATTGTCGTATAGCTTTTTTGCTATTTTTTCAAGAGGCAAAAAGTCTTTTTTAACCCAGTGATTCTCTGCATCGTAAAGTATTGCACATGTGGGAATATGCATTCCGTCGGACAGCATATGACACATTCTGTTCAGATACTCCATACTTTTAACAAAAAATCTGTACTGGGGATTTTTTCCGCTGTCATAAAAATTAGGAGGTGTTTCATCATCATCCGGCTTGGGAGAAAATGCATGGGGAACATAATAGTTGATACCTCTCACGAGCATATGGTCCATAAGGTATTTCATAATTTTGGTACCTTCCGCCCAGCCGTATGCACCGAATATCTCACACATAGCCCTTCCCTTTTTGCCCGGGTCAATATGTGCCTGAGAAGAACCCAATTTAGCAAGATAGTAGTTGAAAAATTCGTTTTGCATATGTTTGTATGCAACATATCCCGCATTGGAGCATTCGGTCAATCCCGGTACTATCTGGTGCAAAACAACATCCACTCCGGACATATCCTGGCCTTCCAAAGCTCTGAAATAGTGTCCGGGGCCCCTGCAGGTTTTTGCATGAATATTATTATCCTCGATAATATGGCCTATGTACATAACGTTGTGCTCGCGACACCAGTTTCCAACCTTATGGCAAAAATTATTGCTGTATTCCCTTGTAATCGCATCCATATAGGAATATCTGATTTTGTCAGATACACCTTCTATATCAAACCAGATTCCTGCAAGATCGGCAAAACTGAACTTATCCTTGAGTTTATCATGCCACGGATAGTGAGTTAAAGCTTCCCCCATATCCGGAGAAAAATCATCCGTCATAAAATTGGTATTATTTTGAAAGCCCGGTTCGTCTGAGAAAAATCCCAGAAAAGTATTTCCGAAATATTCGGAGAATCTATCATAATGAGGCTGGTATATCTCTTTAATAAATAAATCAACCGCGTCAGGATTAAGCATATCGCAAAACTGACGGAATCTCTGCGCTATTCCGTGTTTTGTTTTTACCTCAAATACAATACGCCAGGTTCCCTCCGGTAAATCAAAGTAAACCATGCCATCGTAAAAGCCGTCTGTTATATCAATAACCTTATCGTATTTTTCCGTCCCCGGAATATGTCTCAGGGCAACTACAGCCAAGAGTTCATCCTCTTTATCACGCCTCCAGTAGCTGAATGCAGCACCATCACTTACCGGACCGGCAACATCCATATGATACTCTGTTATCCCAAACGGTTGGAGATGCTTATACTTTTCCTCGAAAATCCCGTTGGCATATCCTGTCGGAAAGTGTTTATCATCAAGTATCCATACCTTCATACCGATTTTGGAACTCTCTTCCAAAATAGCGGCAACATCCGTCCACCAATCTTCACGACAGAAGTCCCCGTGCGTCCGGGATTCAAGACAAATCGAATGAATTCCACTGTTATAAATATTACGTAGCTCCCTTATGAATTCGGCATCATCCTCGTTGTGCAGCCACATAAAAGGTGCAACATAATTACATTGTGTATTTTTGATAACTTCAGATAATCTTACATCCATTTTTTTCACTCCTTAATATAATCAGCGTTCTTAGATAGCGCTTCTCATAAGAAAAAAGAAGTTCGATGATACTACTATAATACCATCAAACTTCTTTATATTTCTACACGCATATTCTCTTTTTTTAGTACAATTTTATCTTTTTGGACTTTATTTATATATTATTTACTCATCCATACGGTTTCTTGCATATTTTCTGTATTTCAGTGGAGAACAGCCGTTTATTTTATGAAACGCACGATTGAAATAGGTATTTGAAGAAAAGCCGACTTCATAGGCAATATCCACAATTCTGTTTTCTGTATCCCTCAGAAGCTTTTCCGCATGGCAAACCCGTATAAAATTCAGATATTCAATAAAATTGGACTTAGTTGCCTCCTTAAACATACGACAAAAATAATTTTTGCTTACTCCGGAGATTTTGCTGATTTCATCCAGGGTAATATCAGAAGCATAATTTTCCTCTATAAACGAAAGCGCCTTATCAATTTTTTGTATTGCCTTAAAATCTACGCTTTCATGAGTTTCTGCAAGATAGCCGTACCGATACAAAAAACCCAGGATATTTAAAACGCTGCCCCTGATATATATATCGTAGCTTAGCTCTCTCTTTTTATATTCATCCAAAATATTAATAATTTCTCTTTTCAGATATTCGCATTCCCGGCTTCCGTTGCGAAATATCCCATAATTTTTTCCTTCGCTGGCGAAAAAACGGCGCAAAAACCTGCTGATATCTTTATTTGCCACATAGTCTCCGGGGCAAAACTGAATATAACCTCGAACGCAGTCTTCCTGCTCGTCAAGCAAAGTAATATGAATCACCCTGCTTCCGATAAAAGCAATATCTCCGCTATGAAGATCAAAGCTGCAGTCTGTAAGTTCGCATTTAAGCATCCCCCGCTCAACATATAAAAGCTCTATTTCTTTGTGCAAATGATAATACGGATAGTCCACACGGAAAACACAAGGCGAACATACCGTTATTGGTATATTTCCTATATTACTTATTACAATTTCTTCCTCTATCTTCACAATACCCCTCCTTTGTTTCGAGTTTATGTATACCATAACATATTATCAAATTCAGTTCTATTAGTATTATATCAAAGAATTTTAGTCAAATCAACCATTTTTTAAGCCTCCCCACATTCACGATACTTTGATGGAGTTTTTAAAAAGTGGGCCTTAAAGCAGGCGTTAAAGCTTCTTATACTCTGAAATCCGCATTCAAAAGCGATATCAGAAAGCTTTTTATCACTGTTTTCAAGAAGGTACAGTGCATCCTCCAGTCTGTAAGAATTAAGATAATCCCTGAAAGACATATTGAACATCTTGTGGAAATATCGTGAAAGATAGTGATAATCAAGTCCTGAAACAAATGCAACATCCGAAAGCTTTATATCTTTTTTGTAATTTGCAGATACAAAATCCGTTATTACCGATGCTACAGAATCCCTTTTCATACTTTTCTCCGAAAGTTCTGTACTATTCAGATATTCGTCGCAGACAGCATAAAGACAGGATTTCAATGTATAAAGCGATGGTTTTTTATTTTCTATAAGCCGCCTCTCGAGATATCGGCAGACATCCTCATCCGGCTTAAATACAAAGCTTTTCCCTTCCATTCCTTTTACAGAGTTGGAAAATGAAGGGATGAGATCCTCCGAAAAAACAAGCACCCAGTAATAGCCACCCGGCTCAGGCTTATAGGCGTGAATCTCATTTGAAAGACACAGCCCGAAGCTCCCTTTTTCAATAATCTCACTTTTTCCGTTGATGCTGCACAAAACCGTCCCTTCAATCACATAAATAAGCTCAAAATTTTTGTGAAAATGAAATTCCCAGCCTTCGTCACGGTATCTTCTGATATTGAATTTATTCCCGGACATGGAATTAAGCTGCTGATGGAAAATCATAACTACCTCCAAAAAAGATAAATTTCTGCTATTATTATACAACAAACAGCAAGATTTTGTCAATTACCTGCTGTAAAATTGTAATTGAACGGAGGAATTATTATGAAAGAAAAATTACATGCATACGTAAGTGAAAAAAAGCACCATATCTACAGACGGGAGTGTCCGTTTAGCTTAGCAGAAGAATTTTCTTCCGAAAACCTTTCTCCTGCAGAGCGTATGACCAGACGCTTCTGCCGCCTTATGGCAGAAGAAACACCTGTAATACTTGAAAAAGAGGATATCTGCTTTCTCAGAACCTTTAAATCTCTTCCAGATATTTTCACGCCCGAAGAATGGGCGGACATAAAAAGCTCTCACTATATTCACGAGCTTGGTTTTATGTCAAATCTCACTCCAAATTATGAAAAAGTGATAAAACACGGTCTTTTATCGCTAAAGGAAAACGCTGACAGTTACGGAAAGCGAATGATTGATGCAATCCTTTGCCTTACAGAAAGGTACAAAAAAGAAGCCATTCGCGTAGGAAGACAGGACTTAGCTGACATATTAAGCCGTGTTCCCGCATACGGAGCCACAACTTTTCACGAAGCTTTGCAATCCTTCAGAATTATACATTTTGCTCTCTGGTACGAAGGCAACTATCACATCACCATCGGCCGTTTCGATAAATATATGTATCCCTATCTTCAAAACGACCTTGAAAAAGGTGCACTCACCGAAGACGGCGCCTTTTCCCTTCTTTGTGACTTTTTCATTTCCTTTAACAAGGATTCAGACCTTTATCCCGGAGTTCAGCAGGGAGATAACGGACAAAGCATGATGCTGGGGGGTATTAATTCCGACGGCACAGATACTTTCAATCTTTTATCCTCTCTTTGTCTCAAGGCTTCCTATGAAAACAAAATGATAGATCCAAAGATAAATTTAAGGGTTTCAAAAAATACTCCGGCAGAACGCTTCACAGAAGCCTCCAAGCTGACAGCCGCAGGATTGGGCTTTCCACAGTATTCCAACGATGACGTTGTAATTCCCGCTCTTATGAAGCTTGGCTATGAGTACGATGATGCTGTAAACTACACTGTTGCCGCCTGCTGGGAATTCATTATCCCGAATGTCGGCACCGATGTAGCAAATATCTCCGCTTTGTCATTTCCCGAGGTAATTGACAAAGCACTGCACAGCTCACTTGAATCTTCCGAAACCTATGAGGATTTTTATACAGCCGTAGAAAATGAACTGCGAAAAAAAGCTGATGAAATTACCGAAAGCATCAAAAATCTCTATTTTATCCCCTCCCCATTGATGAATGCAATGATGGACACGGACATCTATAATGGCGGAAAATATAATAATTTCGGTATTCACGGAACAGGGCTTTCCAATGCAGCAGATTCTCTTGCCGCCATCAAAAAATATATTTATGAGGAAAAAAGCCTTGATAAAACAGAATTAATCAAAGCCATAGATGAAAATTTTGCAAACCATCCTCTTCTTTTGCACCGCCTTCGTTACGAATCTCCCAAAATGGGAAATAATGACGATTTTGTTGACCTTCTTGCCACCAACCTGCTCGATTCCTTTGCAAAATCTTTAGAAGGAAAGAAAAACTGTCGCGGCGGAATTTACCGTGCAGGGACAGGAAGTGCCATGTACTATCTGTGGCACGCGAATGAAATCGGCGCTTCGCCCGATGGCAGGCTTAAAGGCGAAAGCTTTGGTACTAATTTCTCAGTAAGTCTCTTTGCAGAAGTCAAAGGTCCGTTATCCGTTATCGCCTCTATGACAAAACAGCATTTTGAAAATGCAATAAACGGAGGACCATTGACTCTCGAATTCCATTCCGGAGTATTTTCCGATGAAGACGGATGCGAAAAAGTCGGATTGCTGGTCAAAACCTTCATCGACCGCGGAGGTCACCAGCTTCAACTTAACACTGTTGATTCCGAAAAGCTGCGTGAGGCAAAGCTCCATCCCGAAAAACACAGAAATCTTGTCGTAAGAATATGGGGATGGAGTGCATATTTCACCGAGCTCGATCCGGAATATCAGAATCACGTAATGGCAAGGCAGATTTATACCATATGAAGGGCATAATTTTTGATATAAAGGAAATGGCTGTACACGACGGTCCCGGAATCCGTACAACCATATTTTTCAAGGGGTGTCCTCTGCATTGTGCCTGGTGTCACAACCCCGAAGGTATAAAAAATGAAGTTCAGCTTATGTATAAAAAAGCCCGATGTAAATCCTGCGGTCAATGTGCGATTCCCTGCAATCACGAAATCTGCAAACGCTTTGGACGGTGCATATACACTTGTCCTGAAAATGCACTCAAGCTGACAGGCACTTATTACGACAGCGACCTTCTTTCACGTGAACTTATAAAAAGTGCTGAGATTATGGGCTCCAATTTTGGCGGATTTACTTTTTCCGGCGGAGAACCTATGGCACAGCCGGAGTTCCTTAGTGAGCTTAAAGCAAACCTTTCGGATTATCACCTTGCAATTGAAACCTCGGGCTATGCAAAAAAAGAAGTCTTTCGCGATGCCGTAAAAGGCATAGATCTGGTAATTATGGATATAAAGCTGGCAGATTCTGACCTTCACAAAAAATATACGGGAGTTCATAATAAGCTTATTCTCGAAAATCTTTCTTTCCTTAAAGAAAATAATATCCCTCATATAATACGCACTCCTCTTATATCCGGGATAACAGATACAGATGAAAATCTATCTGCTATCGAAAGCATTATCGGAGACTCTTTTTGGGAAAAGCTTCCCGAAAACACTCTTGCCGGCATAAAATATGAAATGCTCGGTATGGATTTCCCTCTTACTGAAATTAAGAAAGGATTAATTCATTAATCTCTCGGCAATTTGGATAAAATAGACTTTTTCCGTAAAATATCCTCATTCATGAAAAACGTCGACTACACAAACAAATACCCCTATCGGTTGTCGCTCCTCGGGGAGAATTGTCCTTCGGATGCGTTGCAGTTTTGGGATAGGTATTTTTCGTCTCAGAGAAGTAAAAAAACACGGACATACTGACGTATATCCGTGTTTTTTTGCGCACTATCAGCGGAAAATAACATTCCAAAACCAATTCTCCCCTGTGGGGCGACAACCTAAAAACCAGTAAATGTTGGCCAAGAGGGGTATTTCTGTAATTTTGCGCCGGACGCGCTAATGAATGGTGGAGCAAATGCTTTAATATCCGAACTTTCTCCATTAGGACTTCCAAGGTCCCCGAAAAGCCGCTGGCTTTTTTGGGAAAAGGAGGAACAGCGGTGCTGCGGAAGACTTTTTTGCATAAAAAAGTCGGAGCAAGCTTAGCTTGTTCCGACGTGGTGGAGGCGACGCTTCACCTTTCATTATAGAGTCTTTTGCTATATGAATAGCCTCGGTGTGGCGGGTGAGTGGGAGGATATGACAAGGAAACAGGAAACAGATATCGAGTTAAGCCGTTTTATTCAGAAATTCCGTTATTGTATCCCCCATGATTTTGTTTCAGGATATTGATAAATTAAAGGTTTGATGTATTAATAACACGTGTTATCATATTCTCGACTGTTTGGCAAGTATTGATTGTTTTCAGATTTATATTCGGGTGTTTTTGTTTTCCAAGAACGAACAATTCATGAGCAAAACCTTGCCCTATTTCTTCCACGCCAGAAAAATCTAAAATAATATCATTAAACAAAGCTATGGAACCCAGCAATCGCCTTGCTTCCGAACGCGACACAGGATTGCCTCCGGAAAACATATGTGCCACAGGTATAGTGGTTTTTACAAAACCTTCATTAACCGGAGCGAATGTGCTAAAGACCTCTGACAGCACTTTTTTTGTGTTGTTGCTCAATGTCATTCTTACAACCGTGCCTTTTTCCATCTCCATAAAATCATGCAGACTGCTGTCTTCTATCTGTGTAGATGTGAAATTATTTCTGGTAAAAAAGTTGTCATCGGAATAAATAACAAATTCATCCATAATATGCGAAGTAAAGAAAATCCCCTCGCCCGTATGATATTGATGTGCGGTTGTAAATTTTCCGGCAAACAGAAGCGATACGCATTCTCGGAGTGTAATGCTTTCGTTTCTGCTTTCTTTCATGAATCTCTGGATTTTTTTAAAAATTCCAACTCCATTGTCTTTAATAAGTATCTGAGTGTCAAGGCAGTTTTGATAAATAGCAATATCAATATTTTTTGCCCCGGAGTGTTCAATTGCATTGTTCATCATTTCAGTAAATGCATAAGCCCATATAGAATTTACATTCTTTGAGAATTGTATGTGCTGCGATATGAATTCTTTATAAACACTGTCTTCAACCAAAGTACCGTCGTTTTCTAAAAAATAGTAATCCACCTTAGTCCTAAGAATGTATGTCTTTCCTTTTTTTTCAATCAATTCATCTTTTTCCAGCTGTTTCACGTAATTGTATACGCTGGATTTGCTTATATCAAAACATTCAACTGTGGCATTAACATAATCTTTTCTTCCGCTTTTTATTAAACCCAAGATATAGTTCTTTACTTTTTTTTGATTAACAACTTTCATATCTTTCTCCCCACAAAAATGCAATTTTGTACTTATATAATATCACATATTTAAAAATATGTCAATGCAAATTCCAAATAAAACAGAATATTTTCCAAATAGATTTTTTTATTTGGAATTTTACAATTTATATTTAGCCTTAGTTGAGAAGTAACTGTGACGATTATTATACCACATTTCGTCCGAAATAATAGCAATAATTTACATTGTTAAAAAACTTGTCGGAAGAATTGGTGCGGGAGATGGGCAGGCTTGATTGGCATAAGGCGGTTTGTAATGGGCAGCGGCAGTGGCGAATATTATTTATGGTCTCAACAATGATATCTTCATAGATTCTAAGGTCTTCGTCTCTGCGGGAGGAGTCTGCAAGTCTGCACTTGCGTATTAATTTACCCATAGTGTTTCACTCCTATTTTATTGTTTATTAAAAGGACGTAATTTTTTTGCTTTTGCCCTTCTAATTATTTGTTAGTTTTTTAGAGTCCTTTTTGTGCCGTTTTTCCCGTCTTTTTTGTCCCCAGCTTCCTCTTAGGTTCCCTACCTGCTTTTTCTTTGCCTAGATTTGGTTTATGTGTGCCTCTTTACCCCCGAGCTTGAGAGATTTTTCTTGGGATTTGATTCCTCGCGCAGAATTCCCGCAAAAAATCCCGCATTTTTTGCGCAGAGAACCCTTGTGCCACATAGCTTGCGCGCAAAAACGCAGTTTTTTTGAGCATAGTGATAGCTTCTTCTGTCTTGTGGTTGACTTGAGATTCTTACCTCGCTTTTTTGTAAATTTTATATTATTAAAGAAAACAAGTGTTTCGTTTCCGAAACACTTGTTTTCTTCTCGTTATTTATTTGTTCGTTTGAGCACCGTAAGTTATAAATACGAAAACCATGTATAACAAGCGTTATCAGTTGCATAATAATCAGCAAGAGATATTCAATAGCTCTACACAATACTTCAAATGTGCTATGAAGGAGATTAGGCGTGAATAAAAAACTAGAAAATAAAATCGCAGAACTACACAACACACACAATATTCATTTAATAAACATAAAGGAGGTAAAGCGTTTTGCATTAGAGCACAAAATGTATGACATTATTGAACTAATCAATAATAATTATCCCGAATATTATTCTTTTATCATATCATTCTATACTAAAAAATAGAGCTATTCAACATCGATACTCTGTCATTCTCAAAAACTTTTTTGTAGTCAGCAATCCTCATATCTATTAGATCTTGAATATTAACAATGTCAGAATATTTTTCTGCATCCTCATCTTTTATCCCTGTAACCCTTAAAACTTCAGCATACAGCCAATCATATGGTTTGATTTCTGTCAAAGTCTTATCACTTTTGCTGATGTTTTCGAGTTTAGGTAGCAAAGCTTTATTTCCAAGACTTTCCATCAAAGTGCCGTCAATAGTGGTTACATTGCCAAATTTACTCTGCGGAAAAATATGGTCTATTTCATAAATTGCATCCGCTCCATCTCCATCAAGCGAAGGCCTCATTTTTTTCAAGCAGTAGTAATGATATATTATGCCTTTCTCAATTTTAGCAGAAACTTCACCGGCAAATTTATCAATAATATTTATCCATTCTTCCGTAGAAACAACCTTAAAACGTTCATTAATCGAAAGCAAGTCTCTAGCCATTCTTGAGTCTGCAGATCCAGCCCATAAACGACTACTGTATTCAAATAATAGCCTGTCGCAAAGTACAACTGCATTTTTTTGAAATTCTTTTAACTTTGAATGCCCCTTCACCGGTTTTTCCAACGAAATCCAATTCTTATAAACCAATGTCGCAAATTCAAGTGCAACCGAATTTCCCATCAAAGACATTATCGATTGTTTCCAAGACATCAAATACTTAAAGTAATCACAATCATATAGCATATCTAGAGCAATATTGAAATCTTTAATGAAGTTTTCTACATCTTTTTCCCAATTAATCTTAGCCTTACGGTCATTTTCAAGATCTTTAACAGAATTACTGCTGATACCACCAACGTAAACCGCACTTAACAACTTAAAACCTAATGTTAGTTTTTTAGTAAACATTGCTTGAGTGGTTTTTGAATCCGCCAAATCTATTTTTGAAAAAATTAGATTTGATCTATCAATGCGAGACAGCAAAGTTGCGCATACATCCCACCTGACAATATTTTGAGGAATGGAAATGCCTAAAAAAGTATACAGATCCCTTGCTGAAGCTTTTACGTCATCAGTCGGGGATACTATTTCTAAATTCCAAAACGGACGTGCAGACAGTAACTCCTCTGCAGTTAATGGTGTGCCTCCACCATTAACCAAAGAAAAAATGTTTTGAGCATCGAGAGGCGAAGCATCAATAAGGCGTATAAGACCAATCCTTGCATTTATAATAATCTCGTCAGTTTTTCGTATAGTATCAAAGCATTTTTCAAAATAATCCCACTGAGATATAACATAATTATTCAATTTTTCCATTTCCTTTTGATCAAGCTTATGACGTTTAATCAAGTAATTCGTAAAAGATTCACGATCAATCTCATCGTTATCTATACGTGCACGTATAAATTTTTTCAATTTGCAAGGATCAATCAAAATTTCCCCATTAAAATATGTAGAATAATCCAAATCGTCAATGGCTATTATTTTATCAAATTTAAATATTCCTTCAAACCTGTTAGTTCCTTTATACTTTGTATGAACCATCAATATCAAATCTAATAAAGCATGCATATTCTCGCTTTGAACTTCTGCATCAAAAGTCCTGCTTTCCGTTTCGTCAACTACAAAATCCGAATAATCTTCCTGTACATCATCCTCTGTAGATCTGTTAAACTCAGATTGTAGATATTCACTTATACTTTCAGAAAAGCGATCTTTTACTTCCTCTTCTGACATATTGCTTTTTATACCAATAAACTTTGTTGCCCACTTATATACTTCAACAGGATTGTTATACATAGTTGTCAAAGCATTACGCCTTTGTCTTCCATCAAGTAAAAACTTTTTTGTTCCGGTTTCATTTACAATGATAACTCCTATAGGGTATCCCTTAAACACGCTAATGCTCAACATAAAGTTGTCCTTGTCCGTCCAAGTAGCTTTTCTTTGAAAACGAGGTAATTCAATTTTGTTATTTATGAAATAACTGGTGGTATTTTCAGATATGCCGAATGCCATACACTTTTCCTCCTCAATATATTATATTATTCAAAAAGTAAGAAAAATCATATTCTTCAGAATCATTTAATAATCCGAGTATTTGTCTTATGTTTGTCCTACGCCTTAAATAAGTTGATTTAGATAAATCATATAAGAAAGACTCCAAATTCAATGATTGCTTTGATGCTATCAGTATTTGGCTAATCAGCTTATTTCTCAGAATCAATCTTGTTATAATTTTATGGCGGTCATCAAGCTCTAACCTATTCACGCAAAGACCTATTGAAGATATATAAAATAAACCATTGTGCTTAAAAGCTAATCCCAACATTTCTGCAACTTTTATGTGGTTTTCACCATACTTATTAAAAGCAACATCTGTACGTTCATTTCCATCGTTTAGCAGCAATTTGCCAATACGATTAAAGTTTAATCCAGGATTGCCTACTTTCTCCACTTCAGAACATACCCTGAACAGAGCATCTTCCAAATCACTAAATTGAAACACATCTGCAGCCAATATTGGTTGTCGTTTAACTTTCGAATAAATGTAATCTATATAATCGGAAACTGGCACCAAATTAACTCTTTTAATGTAATCATATATATCATTAATATTTGCCTCCACATTTCCCTCAACAATATTTGCCTCCCAAGATGATTCATACTTATGATTCATAAAATCTTTAACTAAAATTCCATAATCACTAATCATTCCGCAACCTCCCAAGCTTTCAATCTCCAAATTTAAGGTCAAAGTATTCTTTTGCAATTTCAGGATGCTTCGCTTCAAATTCTGACAACGCTTTCATAGATGAACACAGAGTCCCTCTTGTTTTATGCAATTTTTGATTAGCTTCACAGAATTGTCTAAAACTCATTTTTTTGAATAAATTAGGTTGATTTCCCCAGCGAGCCAAAGCTACATACATTCCCCTATATTCAGATTGCTTCCACGGCGAATGATTCTTATCCTGAAAACGCATAAGATAAGGCAAACACTTAAACTCCATCAAAAGCCTCAATCTCTTAAATGCGTTTTCGATATCAATACTATCAATGCTCTCAAAACCTACTAAAACATAAAATTTGATGCTTGTGGAATTAGTGTATCTCCTAATTCTTTTTAATTGTTCATGCACTAAATCATAATCAGCAATATTATCAAAAGCAAATGTAAAATCTCCATCATATTTAGAGCTGAATAATAGTTCGCATTTTTCGTCAGTAAGAATTCGTTCATCCAGCCCCTGCTTAAACTTGAAAGACTTTCCCGTTTGAATTACTTCCTCAAGCAACTCTTTCCACATATAACATCCCAAAAAATTATCATCCAGAAAACATATTTTAGGTCTAGTTTCATCATAGAATTCACTTAAAGGACTGTGCTTAACAACCTTAGAATACTTTCGGTTAACACAAAACTCACACTTACGAAAGCATCCTCGTGTCAAAAAACCAACACTATATTCCGTATACTCTTTAAACTGAATACGAAACTTTTTCTCGTTAAACAAAAGACCTTTTTCTGCTCTCGCCTTTTCAACTTCGGATTCTATCCACTGGTCATACAAATGATAATCCGGTATATGGTGTTCAATTTCTTCCGGCAAATTAGGAGCTTTATCAAAATAAAACCCTGTTCCCCCTATATGCACTTTTTCTGTCTCTGTAAGCCACTCAGGAACAGGTGTGTCTGTAAAGACCTTTGAAACATATACGTGATCATAGTCTTCAAAATGGTCGTAATCCATTAAGAGCGTAACTTCTGCGCCACGTTTCTTCCAATATCCCGAGAGTTTTTCGCAAACCAAGTTCGGAAATCTATGTTTTTGCCTACCTAATAAGTCAGCATCAATAATTCCTATTTTCATAATAGCCTCCGTCAGACTAAATTATCTTAATATAAATTATATACCTTTTTTCTCCTTCAGTCAACCGAATTTTTAGTAAAAATCCCCTTCCTCTATAAATCGGACGCGGGTTGGTAACGGTTATAAAGTTATTTTAATAAAAATCATTAAAATAGTCTGTTTTTTACGCTGTAGGGATGCACAAACAAATACCCCTATCGGTTGTCGCTCCTCGGGGAGAATTGTCCTTCGGATGCGTTGCAGTTTTGGGATAGGTATTTTTCGTCTCAGAGAAGCAAAAAAACACGGACATACTGACGTATATCCGTGTTTTTTGCGCACTATCAGCGGAAAATAACATTCCAAAACCAACTCTCCCCTGTGGGGCGACAACCTAAAAACCAGTAAATGTTGGCCAAGAGGGGTATTTCTGTAATTTTGCGCCGGACGCGCTAATGAATGGTGGAGCAAATGCTTTAATATCCGAACTTTCTCCATTAGGACTTCCGGGGTCCCCGAAAAGCCGCTGGCTTTTTGGGGAAAAGGAAGAGCAAGGGAGTGGGCGGATGTTTTCGCCGTATGGCGAAAACGGAGTTAAACGCACTTTGCTCTGACGCGGTGGAGGCAACGGGAGAGCGTATGCTTCGCATCCGCACTGCTCGAGCACCCAAATGCTACGCATTTCGGTACCGCTCTTCGCGCTTTTTGCTAAAAACGATTATCAATCGTTTTCTTAACGCAAAAACCCTCTCAGGGTTCGACTCCCCGCATTGCTTTATCAAAAAAGAGAAGCACACCCCTTTGGGCATGCTTCTCTTTTTTTGGTGGAGGCGACGCTTCACCTTTCATTATAGAGTCATTTGCTATATGGATAACCTCGGTGTGTGGGGTGTTGTATCCGGAATGGCGAGGTTATCCATTAATGAGTTTGAGTGTAATTTTATCTGTTTTTTCATATGTTTAACTGCGTTTATTTTTGCCATGTATCGCAAATGAAAGTACATCATCCCGTTACCGTCCATTTGCGAGCTAACACCTTATCGTCACAGGTTTACCCAGTGCTTTAAGTTCATCAATCTTAGCTAAGGCTCTGCCTAATGCCACAGCCTCGCTTTGATTAAGCTTATCTGTTAAGAAACAGTCCTTGTGCACAGAAGGATGTTTCCCGGGTACAGTTTTATTTATGGTCTCAATAATGATATCTTCATAGATTCTCAGGTCTACGTCCCTATGAGAGGAGTCT
>JAFQQJ010000004.1 GCA_017411325.1 Clostridia bacterium
CGAATACCACATCGGAAAATTCGTGTTCCAGATATTGTTGTATAAATTAAAATACATATCCTGTCCACGGGGATGTTTTTCAAAGTCAAGAAGCCGTCGTCCGAACGGAGCGACAAGGCAAGCATCAAGCGGCGTAATCTCTGCCTTATCATTTCTTACGCCCTTGCCTGTGGCTGTTATTAAGGGACTTCCGATTATCTTCTCTGGAGATATCCACTGACCGAGCTTTTCAATCTCCCATGCTTCATCAAGGCCTTTGAATTTAAGCCAGAATGCCTGCGGAAGTCGGTTTGCCTTTTTGCCGAACCATTCTACTGAAACATTTTTGCCGTCTTCTCGTACCCAGAAGTGCGGAAGACCGTATTTGTCGGAGATGTCTTTTTCAAATTCAAGCCTTGTAAGATACTCTCCGTCTTTCTTAAAGCTTTCCGTCACCACTGCCGGATATATTCCGCCAAAGTATTCGGGAAGCCCCGGCTTTGTATCATCCCACAGTGCCCATTCTGTGTTTTCGGGCGTTAGTGTAAGATACTTTTCTTTATATCTTTCATAATCGCTTCTGTCAAAAAGCTGCCAGCTTATTTCAAAATCCGGTGCATATTCGCACTTTTCAAAGCCTGCCAAATCCGGCTCGGACAGCGTGTAATCAACATTTACACCAAGCTCTTTTTCAGCGTCTTTTATGTACTCTCGCTGTTCTTTCCACGACTCTTCAAAACGCTTTTTTCGCTCGGTATCGGCTGTGCTTTCAAGCTCGTTATGGAACCAGTCATCCTTATTGTTAAAATACCTTTGCAGGCACATTCCCCATGTGTGCTCGGGAACAAGGAGAAGATTTTCCTTAAGCTCTGCGTTTATTCCATGTGTTTCGATATGCCGCAAAAGCTCGCGGTACATACCCACCTTTTTCGGGTCTGTCCCGGCGCCGTGAATCCACGTATCGCCTATCTCTCGTTCTATAACCGGAAGATTTTTTAGCTTCATCATTCTTTCCGCAACATCATTGAGTGTTGCGGCACGGACGGTGCAATCGGGAAACTTTTCAGAAAGTATTTTATAGACATTTAAAACATCCTGCTCTGACTGCGGACCGATGTTGTCATTGGTGTGAGCGAAATATACTGCGAAGTCGCCGTAGTCGGAGCACGCACCGTAGCTGTCTTCATATGCGACGATGATTTCATCCTCACCGCAACGCCACCGAAACACCGGTGGCACATCGGGGTTAGGCGTTGCCGGGTTTACGCCTATGTGCAGAAATTCAATTCCTGCTTTTTTAAGCAGTGGCACCATGCCGATTGTATGCCCCGGAACATCTGTCATCTTCGAGCCGATTGTCTTTCTTCCAAACCTTTCATCGAGCTCTTTGGATATTTCAAGACCGTATTCAAACAGCTCTTTATTCATAAGCTCTGTATGTGAGGTAAACGGCAGGGCATGCCATGTGATTATCCCGTCGCGTATCGCCTGCTCGACAGAGCCGTCTGTGTCCTCCTCCAGCGCTTTCCATATGAGCCATGAGCCTACTGTCCAAACAAACGGAGTTTTTGTGTCAGAAAGCTTGTATCCGACCTTTATCGCATTCGGGATAAAGACATCAAGATAGCTTCGCACAACGCTTTTTGCATAGTCCGTATATCCAATATCAAGGTGCGTTTTAAACACTAAGAGTATTTCTTTCTTCATTATTTTTCCTCTCAAGGATAAATTTCTGATTTTATCGCAACATTTTTAAAAAAGCTGTTATTTTATTCTTGTCATACAGCTCCCTTGTGGGGCTTCGTATGTATATTCTCCGACCCTAATCATACGTGTGCTTTTAAAGCTTGTGTGCAGATAGTCCGC
>JAFQQJ010000025.1 GCA_017411325.1 Clostridia bacterium
AATTCAGCACCCCGAATAGGGGGTGCTGAAAGATTGGAGCTGGTGAAAGGAATCGAACCTTCAACCTGCTGATTACAAGTCAGCTGCTCTACCATTGAGCCACACCAGCATGGTGCCCTAAGGTGGAATCGAACCACCGACACAAAGATTTTCAGTCTTCCGCTCTACCGACTGAGCTACCGAGGCATATATATAATGGCGACCTGGATGGGACTCGAACCCACGACCTCTAGCGTGACAGGCTAGCGTTCTAACCAGCTGAACTACCAGGCCAAAAAAATGGTGGGAACAATAGGGCTCGAACCTATGACCCTCTGCTTGTAAGGCAGATGCTCTCCCAACTGAGCTATGCTCCCATTTCTTTTCAACAACAGAACTTATTATACCACAATCAGAACCGTTTGTCAAGAACTTTTTTTATTTTTTTGAAAAAAGTTTTTTATTAAGTTTTTGCCTCTGCATCCCCTTGGTGTGCTTGAATATAATAACACAATAAACCCACTTTGTCAAGCATTTTTTTAAGTTTTTTATAAAAAATTTATTGCCCCTGTTACATAAAAACACAGGCACGGATAATCCGTGCCTGTGTATGGTCAAACAATTATCTGTACCAGGAGGTTCTGTCTTCAAATACAACCTGGTCTACAGAAAAGCTGCTTATATAGTCTGTATTGAAATTATCCAGCTTATAATAAAAAGTATCCTTCGCTCCCGGTGCAATATCTGCCTTGTCAGAATAATATGTTTGCATATCTCGCGTTATATCTCCGAATATATCATGGCAGATAAAGCTGGTTTTATATGCTGCAATTGTGGCATAGGAAACATTTCTGAATTCCAGAGCAAGGCAGTCCTTGCCAACTTCCTCATCATAGAATACATAATAATCAACCAACGCCATGGGCGCATTGAGCTCAACCCTCCACTTATCCATGGTATAGCACTGCGCATCTGCCAGTTCTTTCAGATAGTAGGGGTTTTCTATGTATCCTTTCAGGCTATCGATTGCATCCAGAATACCCTCATAATCCCAGGAATTTATAGCACTCTTGTAGTATGCACGGAATTCTATCATGCTGATTTCTTCCCATTCGTACCAGCCTACAGCCTTATATGCCGGCACATCGCAATATGCAACCTTAAGTTCCCTTCCGTCAAGAGAATACAGCCAGACATCCTCGTACCATCCCACGTTTTTGTAATTTGGCACAAGCATATCATGTATATTGATTTTTCTTCCGTCAGGCGACGACACTCTTTCATAACGGTAGTAATAAAAGGAATTATACCACGCTCCCGGTTCTGCCGGCAAAATTTCAATACTTGCTGTATTCGAATCTATTCTGACAGTTCCGAAATACTGCGAATACTTGTCACTGTATTCCATAGTCACATACTCTGAATCTATATGATTTCCGTAGTTATCATAACAGTATATAAGAAATTCAGGCGCTTCGATAATTTCTTTTTCTGTTATCCATATATCTATTTCCTTCATGCCTTTTCCGGTTGACCAATCAATATCAGATGTATAAACCTCTACATCATTTATGGTAAATATTACATCTCCATTATCCGTGGCCATAGCCATTGACGCCGGGCTGTTCGTAATACTTTTCGCCTCTGACGGCAAAATGAGCAATATGCACATCATAAGAAGGGTTCCTGCAAAGGTAAATATTTTCTTCATTGAATCACTCCTTTTCTTCATAATACCATTTTTTCAAAGCTTTGTCAAACCCAAGTGATTTTATTCTACTTTATCCTTGCAAGGATTTCTGTAAGCTGCTCTTTTGAAAAGTCAAAGCTGCGTCTGCAAAAATGGCATTTTAATTCTGCGTGCCCGTCGGTGTCGATTATCTCCTGCAAATCCTTTTTGCCTATGGCAATAAGAGCCCTTTCCATCCGCTCCTTTGAACAGGGACAAAAATATCCCGTATCCACATTATCGTAAAAGAACATACTGTGGTCACTCATTAAGCTTTCCGCAATCTCTTCCGGCGTCATTCCCTTTTCGATTGCTTCTGTTACGCTTCCGAATGCCGCAAGGGATTTTTCGATATCCTCGATATGCTCCTCGGTTGCACCGGGAAGAAGCTGAATTATGTATCCGCCTGCACTCTTGATTGACAAGTCCTTGTCAACAAGTACGCCCAGCCCCACAGCCGATGGTGTCTGTTCGCTTTCCGCAAAGTATTTTGTAAAATCCTCTGCAATTTCACCGGATACAAGCTCAACGTGGCCAACATAGGGCTCTTTCATACCGTAGTCCTTTATTATGCCGAGATGTCCGTCTGTTCCCACGATTCCTCCAACATCAAGGTGTCCGTTTGCCTTTGTGGGCAAATCCGCCAAAGGATTGATGCAATATCCTCTTACGAAGGCGCTTCCGTCTGTTACCGTGCATATTTTTCCGATTGAGCCTCCGCCGTCAATCTGAACTGTTACAGAGGTATCCTCATCCTTTATCATTGCGCCGATCATTGCTGTTGCTGTGAGGGTTCTTCCGAGTGCCGCCGCCGCAGTTGCACTGCATCCGTGAATTTTCGCAGCTTCAGCAACAAGCTCCGTCGTATTTGCCGCATATATTCTTACAAAGCCATCCATTGTGATGGCACGTGCTACATAGTCCATAGTAATTCTCCTTCAGTGTGTCGCTTCTCCAAAAGCTTTTATAAGCTTAACTGTGTTTTCAATATCAGAAATATCCGCTGTTTCCGTTGCAGAATGGATATATCGCATAGGAATGGATACAGCCCCGGTTAAAACGCCGCCCTTTACGGTATGTATTGCCCCCGCATCGGTGCCGCCTCCGGTTATTACTTCCATCTGATAGGATATATCATTTTCCTTTGCAAGGGAAATAAGCTTATTTCTTACCTCAAGCCCGGTAATTACAGAATGATCCATAACCTTTATGGCAGTACCTCCGCCAAGCTTAAGGGAATTTTTGCCGCACTCGGGCGTGTCTCCGTTCATTGTCACATCAATACAGATTGCAATGTCAGGCTCAATTTTAAACGCCGCAGGCCCCGCGCCGCGAAGCCCGACCTCCTCCTGGGTTGTAAAAACATAGTAAATGTCGTTGTCGGATTTCATTTCCTTTGCCGCGCGGATTAATGCATAGCAGGACACTCTGTTATCAAGAGTTTTTGACGCAACCTTGTCCCCCATTATCGCAAAGTGAGACATTACACAACAGCAATCGCCGACGGACACTTTCTTTTCCGCTTCTTCTTTAGATTTTGCGCCGATATCAATAAACACCTTTTCCTGACGAAGATTTGCCTCGTGCTCCTTTTCATAGGCAACAACTCCCACCGTTCCGTTTTCAAACTTCACAAAACGATTTATGGAATAGTGAGGCGGAAGATATCCTATCTGTGCACATCTTAAATAGCCCGTCTCCTCAATGAAGGTAACCATAAGCCCGATTTCGTCCATATGAGCGGCATACATTATTTTTTTGCCGCTGCCTTTTTTATGGCAGATAAGGTTTCCCATACTGTCAGAATATATTTCATCTGCAAAGGGCCTCATCTCCTCTTTTATAACGGCTGAAATTTCCTCTTCACATCCCGAAGGACCGAAGGCTTCGCAAAGTTTTTTAAGCAGTTCCATAGAAAAGCTCCTTCTATTATAATATTTCCATAGCTCTTTCGGCAAAGATAAGTGAAAGCTTTACCATCGCCTCATAGTCGCTGACACTTGCAACGCTGACAGGAGAATGAATATAGCGGCAGGGAAGCGCCAGTATAGCCGTGGGGATTCCCTCGCCCGTTATATGAATCGAGCCGCCGTCGGTGCCGCCGGTTGCAGCATATTTATATTGCCATTTTATATTTGCCTCAGATGCACACATTTTCAAAAATTCAACCATTTTGCGGTTTGCAATCATACTTCTGTCGCGCACCGGAATGCACACGCCGTTTCCAAGCTTCGTTACAAAATCTCTCTCCTCACATCCGTATACATCGGATGCGGTTGTGCCCTCTAATACAAGTGCCATATCGGGCCTGATTTTAGCTGCCGCCGCACGGGCGCCGATTCCGCCTATTTCTTCACAGGTAGAAAATACTCCGTAAAAATCATAAGGATAGTCTTTTTCCAGCATCTTAAGAAGACAGGCACAGCCCACTCTGTCATCAAAGGCCTTCCCTTTCATAAAGTCATCGCCGAAATACGAAAACTCCGTATCAAAGGCGATATAGTCCCCTGCTGACACAAGCTTTTCAGCCTCTTCCTTATTTGATGCGCCTATATCAACGGAGAGCTTTTCTTCATCTGCCGCTTTCTTACGTTCATCACCGCTCTGAAGATGCACTGCCTTCACCGCAATAACGCCCGGCACTTTATTATCTCCGATTCTCACACGCTTTGAAACGATAACTCTGGGATCAATCCCGCCGCAGCTTGTGAATTTTATATAGCCCTTGTCAGTTATTTCCGTGACCATAAAGCCGACCTCATCCATATGGGCGCAGAACATAACCTTTTTATCGGAAGAGCTTCCTTTTTTATATACAATTATATTTCCGAGAGCATCCACCGTAACAACGCCTGACGGAATATTATCGAGTATAACTTTTCTTACAGGTGAGCAAAAGCCCGATACTCCGTCTGTTTCCGTAAGTAATTTAAGCATCTGGCATACCCTCCTCACAAAATGCGGCAATCAATTTTGCAGCATTTTCTATATCCTTTATATTAACAACCTCGCAGGTTGAGTGCATATATCTTATGGGTACGGAAAGTAAAGCACAGCGGCAGTTATCGGCATTTCTTGCCACCGCCCAGGCGTTTGTTCCTGTGTTTCCGCCCTCTGTTTCCGTCTGATAAGGTATTTCTTTTTCTTTACAGAGAGCCATAAGATGCTTCGTAAAATCAAAAGATAAGCTGGGACTTATACATATCGTCGGGCCTTTTGAAAGCTCAAAGCTTTTATCTGAGCTTCCTTCGGAATTTCCGAAGGTTACATCCACAGATATGGAATAGTCCGGGTTTACCTCATATGCAACGCACTTAGCCCCGCGGGTACCAAGCTCTTCACCTACCGTTGCCGATACATAAATGTCCATTTTCGGATTTTTTATCATAGCAAGAGCTTTAAGCAAAACCGCAAGACCTGCTCTGTCATCAAAGGCACGGTCAACGGCAAAGTCGCCTGCAAGATTTATAAATCCCGCATTGTAGGTTGCGATATCACCAACTGAAACAAGCTCGGAAATGTTTTCAAGCCCTGTGTCGATAGACATAATATTTATATTAAGCCCTTTATCTTCCCCGTCTTTTATAAGGTGAGGAGGCTTTGCGCCAACCACGCCGTATATATCCTTTTTCCCGTGTACCGTAACCTCGCATCCGGGAAGGATTTTCACATCCGTTCCGCCGACGGGCGTAAAGGTTAAAAATCCGCGCTCTTCTATGCCTGTTATCATAAGCCCGAGCTCATCTATATGCGCTTCTATCAAAAGCTTTTTTGCATTTTCAATTCCGGATGTTATTTTTCCCGTTATGTTTCCCAGGGCATCTTCTTTTATGTCTTTTGTGTATTCTGACAAAAGCTCCTTAAAAACAATTCCTGCCCTGCTCTCATGTCCCGATACACCTCTTACCCCGGTAAGCTTTTTTAATAGTTCCATAAGATCACCTCAAAGCGAATTAACTATTTCCCTGAATGTATTCCCACGCTCTTCAAAATCGCGGAACATATCAAAGCTTGCGGATGCAGGAGATAAAACCACCTTGTCGCCTTCCTTTGCCGCATTTTTTGCAAGCAGAACCGCCCCGGCAAAATCGGTTGTTCTTTCAATGGAAGTAAAGCCCGCTTTTTTTGCCGCCGCTTCAATCTTGTCGCTTGTTGCACCCACCAAAACAAGATGTCTTACCTTTTCCGATATAATCGGTCCCAGCGGCTCATAGTTAAGATTTTTGTCATAGCCGCCTGCAATCAGAATAACCTTTTCATTGAAGGAAGATAACGTCGCTATTGTTCTTGTAGGGCTTGATGCAATGGAGTCGTTGTAATAGGATACTCCTTCAAGCTCGCGGACAAGTTCGTTTCTGTGGGGTACTCCGCCAAAGTTTTTCGCCACATATACTATGTCCTCGGGAGAAACATAATCTCGTGTTGCACAGATTGCCGTCATATAATTAGCTACATTATGCATTCCGGGAATCTTAATATCAGATGCCTTCATAATTTCAATACCGTCTGAATAAATAGCCCCTTCCTTAAGGCATACATCCGCATCCTTTTCCAGAGAAAAGGTTCTTACGGTTCCGTCTGCATCATCCTTCATTTCCCGTGTATAGAAATTATCTTCATTTAATACTACAAGGTCATCCGTTTCCTGATGGATGAATATATTTTTCTTTGCTTCGATATATTCTTCATAGTCTTTATGCCAGTCCAGATGGTTTTCTGATATATTGGTGATAACAGCAATGTCCGCAGATTTTTTCATATTAAAAAGCTGAAAGCTTGAAAGCTCCACCACTGCAAAATCTGTTGGCTTTATATTTTCAATATCGCCGATTAAAGGTCTTCCGATATTTCCGCCAAGGTGACACTTATATCCCGCCCTGGTCAGTATGTTATATATAAGGGTGGTCGTTGTGGTTTTTCCGTCAGAGCCTGTCACCGCAAAAATTTTGCAGGGGCAAAGCTCGAAGAAAAGCTCCATCTCGCTTGTAAGGACAGTTCCGAGTGAAAGAGCTTCAAGGATTTCCGGCTTATCCCCCCTTATACCGGGAGTTTTGTAAACTATATCGTGAATGACAAGGTTTTTAAGATAGTCCGCTCCTGCTATCACAGTAACACCAAGTTCATCAAGCTCTCTTTCCATATCACCGAAGCTTCCTTTTTCCTTTGCGTCGCGCACGGTTACGGAAACGCCTGCCTTTTTGAGCATTCTTACAAGGGGCATATTGCTTCTGCCTATACCCAAAAATCCCACATTTTTATCCTTTATTTTCGCTAAATATTCAAAATATGTCACTTTGCCTCTTCCTTTTCTATTAAATCATAAAGACGCTTTTTGCCTTCTTCCATTGAAATTGCCCAGTCTCCGGGATTTATGAAGGCTCTTTCATCGCCTGCCATTAAGCGCTCATACTTTTCGGGTGCGTGATTGTCGCCAAGATGATTTCCGATATGGATATCAACGTGCTCTGCCTTAAGGCGATCCATTCCCTTTATATAGTCTTCCCTGAGACTTAAGGGATAACCCACCTTTTCTAAATATTCGCGGCTTAAGGTGTTCATTCCCATTCCGCCCTGAAGTCCTGCACGAAGAGTCTCTTTTCCGTCGGTTACGTTAAAGAAATAGCTCATTGCACCGATTGTGTGCCCGGGATTTGCCATTGCCTTTACGGTGGTATTACCGACGGTTATACAATCCCCGTCTGAAAGGAGAATGTCGGGAGTGAACATTTCGTTATACTCCATTCCAAGCTCCTTTGCAAAGGAAAGGTCAGCCTCGCCGGTTGCAGAGGGTGCATCGAGTGCTCCGATTGCAGTTTTCGCTCCGGTCATTTCAATCAGCGCCTTTGTTCCGCCGTAATGGTCAATATGACCGTGGGTGTGGAAAATTATTTTAAGGTCATAGGGGTTAAGTCCCAGGCGATACATACCGTCGATTAACTGATATAAGCAAAAGCCATAGCCCGTATCAAACATAATTAAGCCGTCTCCGGTGTCAACAACATGGCTTGATGCTATTCTTGATCCGCAGAAATATAAGTTGCCGAAAATTTTATGTGGAGGGAATGTATTTCTCCATGGAGGATTAAATGCCATAAATAACACTTCTTTCATTTATAATATATCTATATCATTATATAACCAAACAGAAAAAATTTCAATATATAAATTAAATCTTGCAAAAGATAAAGAAAAGCCTTATAATAAACTAAACATTAAAAGGAGTGATTATATGTTTACAAAGCTCGGTTTACAGTTATACACCGTAAGAGATTTCTTTATGGGTGACGACTATGTTGACCTCACCTTCAGAAAGCTTCACGAAATGGGAATAAAGGAGCTTCATACAGCAGGTATGCCCTTCTCCTATGAGCTGCTCGGCAATCTCTGCAAAAAATATGATATGCAGGTAATAGGAAGCCATTATGACTATAATGCAATATTGAATAACCCCGAAGAAACAAAAAAGATTCACGATTTCTGGGGCACCAAAAACATCGGTATCGGCGCTATGCCCATGGCTGCAAGAGAGAACAAGGAAAATCTTCTTTCCTTCATAAAGGAATTTAACTCAGCTGCCAAAGAATATGCAAAGGACGGCTATAAGCTTACATATCACAACCATCATTTTGAATTTCTGAGAATTGACGGTGCAAGAACTTTAATGGACTATCTCTACGAAGGGCTTGATCCCGAGACAACAAGCTTCGTGCTTGATACCTGTTGGGTTGCGGCAGGCGGCGGCGATGTCCGTCACTGGATGGAAAAACTTGCCGGAAGAATCGACATTCTCCACTTAAAGGATATGATGCTCAGAAACGAAGGCGGCAAGTTCTGTGCCACAATGACCGAGGTTGGCAACGGTACCCTTTACTGGGAAGGCATATTAAAGACCGCCGAGGAAATCGGTGTTTCCCACTATATAATTGAGCAGGACGCAAACTTTGCAGGCGGAAACGCTTTAAGAAGTTTAGAGTTCAGCGTAAACTTCTTAAAGGACTACATAAAATAATAAAAATCTCTCAGGGCAATGCCCTGAGAGATTTTTTTATCTTTTATGAGGGATGAAGCATCCTTTTTTCTTTCCGTTATATACTGCATTTTCTGCCACAACTTCGCCGCCTATTATTACAAACTTAAGTCCCTCGCACCGCTCGGTGCAGTTTACATAGCTTGCTTTATCTGTTATTTTATCCGCATCGAAAATGCATATGTCGGCATCATACCCCACTTCAATTTTTCCTTTATTGTTAAGACCGTAAACAGAGGCAGGCATAGCTGTGCATTTTCTTATTGCTTCCTCAAGCGTTACAACCTTTCGCTCTCTGACATACTTTCCCAAAAATCTCGGAAAGGATGCCTTTAATCTGGGGTGATAGGTTTTCGCATCCTTCGCCACGGAAGAGTCGGTGCATATCATAGCCCTTTCGTATTTAAGCACCGTTTCAATATCATCCTCGCTCATACTGAAATTGCAGATATTGGCATTTGCGCCTGAGCCTGCCAGTATATCAAAGGCTGTTTCAAAATCATCCTTTCCCCAAAGCTTTGCTATTTCGTCAATTCGCATTCCTTCATATTTAGAAAAAGCGGGGCATTCCACAAGAAGAAGATTCGAAAGGCTGTTGCCGTTTCGCTTAATATATGCTTCTTTTATTTTTTCACGCATAGCTTTGTCAGAAAGCATTTCCGCAATCCCCTTGCTGTCAAGTGCACGGAATTCCTTTGAAATAACCGTTGCCGCAAGGCTTGTGCTTGATGCCTCATAGGGATAAACATCCATATGTATGTCATAGCCGTCTTTTATCGCAGAATCAATCATTTCAAGCGACTTATTCACCTTTCCCCAGTTGGGCTTATACATACTCTTGTGGTGGGAAAATACCGCCTTTACGCCTGTTTCTTTAATTACGGTTAAAAATTCTTCCACCGCCTCGATAAATTCAAAGCCCTCGTTTCTTATATGGGCGCTTAAGAGTCCGTCGTATTCTTTCACTACTTTTGCAAGCTCTATAAGCTCATCGGTTCCGGCATAACAGCTCGGTGTATATATAAGACCGTAGGAAAGCCCCAATGCACCGTTTTCCATAGCTTCTCTTAAGTATTTTTTCATTGTTTCAAGCTCGGAGGAGGTGGGTTTTCTGTTTTCATAGCCCATAGCCGATATTCTTAAAGCGCTGTGTCCCACAAAGCTTTTAAGGTTTGAGCCAAGAGGAATATCCTTTGCGGCATTTACCATCGTGCCGAAAGTTTCCAGTTTGTCGCCCTTTACGCCTGTAGGTGCCAAAGTCATTCCGCACTGACCGCCAATTGATGTGGTTATCCCCTGCTCGACTTTTTCAATCATATCTGGATAGTCAAAAACCGCGTAATCCGAATGGCTGTGAGAATCAATAAAGCCCGGTGTTACGGTGAGGCCTGTCGCATCGATTACCTCTTTGCTTTCGCCTTTTATGTTTTCGGAAATGCAGACTATCACACCGTCTTTTATTGCTATATCACCGATATACCCTGCCTTTCCGCTTCCGTCAATTATATTGCCGTTTTTTATAATTAAGTCATACATAGTGCCACCTCCACAGGAGTTATATTCTTTTTTTATTTTACCACTCAGATAACCTTTCGTCAACAAAAAACAAACGGTTGCTTTCGCAACCGTTTATTTTTCATGAAAAATTTTATGATGAGCCTTATTTCATATTTTCTTCGTAAGACTTAATCATCTTCTTAAAGATTTGTCCTGTACGGCTATCATCAATAGCATCCTCATCAAAAGCTTCATTTTCTGCAGGTTTATGGCGTTTTCTTAAAGCCGACAGGTGCTTCTCTATGGTATCTCCCGAAAATATCTTTACCGCAATTTCAACAACTCCGTCATCTATCGGTGTAACATATATTTTATCAATATACCTATTTATGAAAGCCGAATCGATCATATTCTGCCCCGCTTCACTTTCTGCCTTTAATAATATCTTCCGGATTGCTTCTATTTTTTCCTTGTATTCTGATTTTGAATTGATTTCATTTTCTATCTCTTCAATAGCAGAAGAAATTTCAGCGGATTCTTCTGAAATCTGCTTGTTCATATCAACAAAATCCTTATCGCTGATTTGCCCGGCAATATTGTATTCGAGCAGTTTTGATTTTTTCTTTGCCAGCAAATCCAGTCTGTCTTTAAGCTTTTGTAATTCATCCTGTGATGAGTCATTTGCCAATATTTCGGTATACATATCGGTATATTCTTCAATTATCAATGCAGCATCCTCAGCGGTGTCCTTAAATACGTCATAAAGAACCTCTTTGATTTCTTCCTCATAAATCGTAAAGGAGGGACAGGATTCCGCTCCGTTATTGATTTTACCGCTGCATATCCAACGTGAAACAGAATTTCCCTTCCTATCCTTGCTATCCTTTCGGTAATACAATTTTCCGCAGTGCGTGCAATACATTTTACCGGTTAAAAGATTCGGATGGTTACATTTGTTTTGTCTGTTCCTTACGTCCAAACTGCGTCTTCTCAAAACTTCATTAGCTTGCTCCCAGAGTTCTTCGCTTACTATTGCAGGAACAATCTCCCCCGTTTCATCCTTAAACATAACCCATTCTTCAGGTGGCAAAAACTTTTGTTTTTTTGTAAACATATCAACAATTTTAACTTTATTTCCCACGTAATAGCCTTTGTATTTCGGATTGGAAATTGTGTTTGACATTGTGCTGTGGCAAATACGTTTTCCGTTGTTATTGCGATAACCCTTTTCCCAGAAAATTTCTTCAATCTGATTCATACTGTACTTATCCGTGGCATAAAGGGTAAAAAGTTCCCGTACCATTTTTGCTTCATTTTCATCTATTACAAGCCTTTTATTGTCCTTCCGATAACCAAAAATACGGCTGTTTCCCAGCACAACACTTTTCTTTATAGCTTCCTGATGTCCGAATTTTATACGACTTGACAGTTTTCTTAATTCGTCCTGAGCTATACCTGACATAATCGTAAGTCGAAGTTCTGAGTCTTCGTCCAGCGTATTTATATTATCGTTCTGAAAAAATACCCCTACACCGCAATTTAAAAGTTCACGGGTATACTGAATACTGTCAAGGGTATTACGGGCAAAACGGGTAATTTCTTTTGTGATAACAAGGTCAAAAAGACCAGCCATTGCGTCACTTATCATATGATGAAAATTCTCACGTTTTTTTGTGCTCATACCGGAAAGGCCTTCATCTATATAGCCGTCAACAAACTCCCAGTTGGGATTTTTCTTTATAAATTCGCGGTAATACGAAATCTGATTGTCAAGGGAATTTAACTGTTCGTCCTTTTCCGAAGAAACGCGGGCATAGAAAGTTACACGGAGTGGTATTTCATAAATACTCTTCGTTCTCATCTGTTGTCTTATTGAATGTACGTCCATTATATCAACTCCTTTTTATAATAACATATACATTCTGTTGTTCATTGTCAAATTACATTATAATTATACCATATACATTTCAAAAAATCAAGATAATCTTATTCACTTTTATAAAGAAGCAGTTTATTTTAATATTTTTTTCAGGTTTTGTTGTTTCCTGCTTGTTTCAGGGTATAATGTAAATAAGAAATAGCAATTATAAAAAGAAAGGAGTGAGCACATGAAAAGCAAGGATAGCGACCTCATAGTAAAAACCAGGCTCATCAGATTAACTTACTATAATGATTTTCTTCTGAAAAACGGCATCATTACGGAAAGAGATCATAAAAAAATGAATAATGCTATCCTTGCGAGATATCAGAAAATTTCCGGCAAGGGCACTCTGTATTTTTGACATATATTCATTAGTAACATGAAACAACTATCTTATACCTAGCGAAACGACACGTAGATGCAATAACATCTACGTGTCGTTTAGTTTTATTGATGGTAATATTTAACGATAATTATTTTTGTCTATGTTTTTCTTCCCCATTGAATTTGCTGCTCTTTTATTATATTCAATGCGTTGCAGGTAATACTGAAACCTTTCTTCTTCCGTCATCTTAGAGAAATCAACTCTGAGGCCAGGCGTTATATTCTCTTTTTGCATTGAACATTTTTTAGATTTTCCTTCAACATCTAAAGAAACTTCTTTCGAAACAGCTCTGTCCATTCCACCTTTTCTATGCAATTCATCAGCAAGGTTCTGAATATGTTTCACACTCTCCATATATGACTCTATGGGTAAATCATCCATTTTCAAAGTCTTATAAGCTGATTCAGCAGTATTTTTGAACACCGAAATACTACGGTGCAAAGCTTCTTGTTTCCGCTTCAATTCTTCAATTTCCCGCTCAATTGTATACAGATTATTGCCGCGAGAAAACACTATAAGTGCAAAGATAAGTCCAAAAAATGTTTTATGTCTGTTACGAGGGTCAATAGCCCATTCTGCGGCTTTAACTTTCCTACGTAGTTTATATGCATCATTGACGGCCTTCCTGATTGCTTGATTGCGTTCTTTGTATTCGTTCCAAAACCTTTCCTTTCCTATCAAATAATTACTCCATGCCTGTTCTTTCATCTCCTCGGAGCACAAAGGATTTCTGTACTTTAAGAGTTCATCAATTTCTGCACGCTTAAATCCAACCTCACGTCCAAATTTACGAAAAACTGTTCGTTCTTCAATTGTTACATCATTTCCGTATTCTTTCACAGCATAAATTAATTCCTCCATCCCCGAGCTTGCTCTTTTACTTGGCATAGAAGCAATACGCCGTGTGCGATTCTTTTCCAGTGCATCACGAATGGCTGTTGCCGTATAATCTCCGCCAAGAGTATCTCCGCGGCATGCTTTATGCTCACCGAGTTTATAACTTATTGTGACTTCCGTGCAACGAGTAAGCTCTATTCCCTGCTTCGATAGGTATTCCTTAAATTCTGACATTGTGCAGCAATTCTCAATCGCATTATCTATTACAATTCGCAAAGTATCCTTCCAGGTAAATTTATCTCGCATCTTTATTCCTTTCTCAGCAAAGCTTTCTTTAACCGGTGCATCATGTATAATTTCTTTTTCTCGTTTTTCTTTAACCGCTTCTCTCCAATCAATATCCTTTAATCCATTTTCTCTGCACAACTCTTGAACTCTATCTTTTAATTTTCGATATTCATAATCTCGCATATCAATCATTTTTCCGTCAAATAAATCTACAGCATTTATGATTCCATGCACGTGTAAAATATCTGTATCGGTATGCGCAGCAATAACACTCTCTTTAGTATTAAAGAACTCAATCATCATTTGATTGGCGATCTGTATCGCTTTTTCCTCGCTTAACATTCCGCCATTTTCTTTCCAATCTTCTTTTGCAAAAGATATCTTCAAATGATAATATTTTCTATCTTTATGTCTTTGAGCCTTTTTCCAAAGCTTTGCAGTTCTTATCATTTGCATTGCAAAATCCTCTGTTTTATCGAGATTTCTGCTTGTTACAACTGCAGCTTTCAGGGGATTAATAATATATTTTATTCCTTCGCAAGGAGTTGCTTTCGATGACACCAGCTTTACTATAGCCATTCTTTAATTCTCCTTTTTCTTATCATAATTTTTTAACGTTGTGTCCCAATAATCACAAAAACGCATCAACTTCTTATGTGTTTCGGAGCATTGTTTTACTGCTTCAGCAATACTTGATAACTCTTTCGCTTCAGTCTGATAAGCAATTCTAAGAAGTTGATTTAAGTTATTCCCTTGACGCAGAAGTTCAATATAAAGTTTAGGTATATTACTGATAACAATAATTTTTGCTCCATTTACAGCCATCATTATAAAATCAGTCTTAGACATATTTGCCTCTGTGGATTTTTTCGCAATGAGCTCTTTCTCATCTTCTGTCAAACGCAATTTCAAAACCTCTCTACGTGTTCTTAAATTATCATCTTGAGGTTTTTTTCGAATCTTTTTATTATCTGACGCAGGATTTTCAACTGAGTGATCCGAAGCTGCAACAGACTCTGATTTTTTTCCTTTTTTGTTTAAGAATAAATTGTTTAATTCCATTTTCTTCCTCCGTTTATTTGGTAAGCTTCCGGCATAGCCTCGTTCATAAGGGGTTTGGGGATTTTCCCCAACAAGACTCAAAATAGAACTTTTAAGGGGTGAGGGGCACCCTAACCCGTTCCTTGCTATGTGCCTCTACATAAATTATACCTTTATACTTACAAGAAACAACAAATTCACGGAAAAAATTAAAAAGCATTAATAATTTCAATGCCCTTTGCGGAGAAACTGCATATTATCCCTTGCCGCTCCTTTAACTGCAATTTTCCGCAAGGATACTGCATATTATAAACCGCTTTTTCCTCTGATGTAAAGTTTTAGCATCAATGTACATTTCCTTTTCCATAATAAAATTACCTCCATTTCAATCCTCCTTGTCAGAGAAAATCAATCGCACAATTAAACAATATTATATCACCGCATAAGAAAAAGAAGCCTTGCAAGCAAAGCTTCTTTTATAATTTACACACCACTAACAAACACATTCAACTTACTGTATATTTCAACCAATGATTTAGAAGACATATCAATAATAAATATGCGGAAAAACATAATCGTAGCCGTGAATCAATCAAGCAATTCCTAAAAGATAAAAATCGTATTTCAGGAGCAATGCGAATTGGTCGAGACTGGATTTTCCCTGAAGACACGTATTTTCCTAAAGACAAAAGAAAGAAGTAATAAAGCACAAAAGCCACCGAAACGGTGGCTTTTATATAGAGGCATAGTCATGACCTTCATATGCTTCCTATTCGTAATATGACTTGCAATATTCCCCTTATTATTTGTTCGTTTATAGCCGCAAGTTGTGTACCCGTAATTACCGGATGTGATTGACTTTCATAATATTACTAATAGACTCCTGGCCTTCCTTTAGTTGCGACTACAAAGCAAGAATCATTGTGTTTTCTTGATTAATAAGTTCAAGGAGCTTATCTGCCATAGTGTCAAGAACACCTCTAACGGAAAGAACCTTTACATCTTTCTCCATCAATGCAGCCTTAACGGTTATGAAAGAATCGTCGAGCTTCCATACGATAACAACATCTATGGTCTTCTTCGCACCATCCTTTATCATATACCTTGTTCTTACTAAGCTGACCTTCAATAGACTTCTCATACTAATTGTCTGAGAATTATCTCGCATAGCTCCATCTCCTTCCGTCTTTGTTAAGTCGTTCCAAGCATCTTGCATCTCTTGTAAAGATCTATCAACTGAAAGTTTGGTATATCAATTAAAGGTTCGTACATAAAGGCGTTTGCATGTATGCTTTCTGGAGTAATCAAAAGCACTTCACTTATAACAGGCTTCTCATTTTCAGATAGATGTGATATAGCACGATTCGCCCATATTCGTGTTTGATTCTTTTTACAATCTATATCAATGCTATTTTTTATCAAAAAATCACGTAAGAAAAACTCTGTTTTCAATCTAATAGCCGTTGCAAGTGTAATTTTGTTTATTAATGACACTCCAGTTGCAGTTTCAGTACAAATATTATCGGCCATATTAAAAACAATGTTTATCCATTTCTCCATATCATACGCGCAAGATAGGTCTTTTAAGGAAAACTGTTCCTTAAGCTGCTCCCAACACTCTCTCATAGTAATAGAATCCGTATTAGGTTTCACATGTAGCATTCCTGTTAAATAGTTGTACAGTGTTTGGTTTGCTGTATATTCGCAAACATTTCGACAGAAAGGGATAGCCGCAATAAAGGTGCGTAACAAATCTTCATCGTCTGATAAAATTCCGTCTCGAATTTTCTCTATAATACCGACATTAAAGAAATCTCTCTTATATTCAAATTTGTTCATTGATATTTTTCCGTTTGCTTCTTTTTGTGCAATAAAGCACATGTCATATCCTATACCAAGACGAGAAGAAATAGTTCTATAGAAATCAAAATTATGGGTCAAAATCAAAAGGTCAATCATTTTATTGTCAGACAATTCGCTCAAATACTCTATAATAGCATATTTGTTTGAATAATCAAAGGAATCCGCAATATCATCAGCGATAACCAACTGTTTTTGACCTGTTTTATCTGCAATGTCTTTTATTCTTTCAAGATCAAAAAGAACCTGCAACAGGTACAAGGCTCGCTTTTCTCCTACACTTAGGCATGCCATTAACTCTTCCTTAGTTTTTTCACGTGCCTCTGTGCCGCGAACATAAGTAAACGCGAGTCGTGCAGGCTCGTCATTCAGCATTACTCGTCTGGGATTCTGGATATCAACCTTAAACGGCGCATGAAATCTCTTTTTAAACACATCCAAGACGCGTTCCCATTGTGCTTGCTGTTTGTCGACTTCTAGCAACAAAGCATCAATTTCTTTTTTCTTTGTTTTGATGGAGGCACTGAGCGAACTAATGTCAAAAGACTCTGCACTGAGATAAGTTATCCAAATGGACTTTTTTGTATCAGAAAGATTGTTAAGGTATTTGATAATTCCTCTATTTTCTTTAATCAAATCCTTTAATACACGAGCGGCAGCATTGCCGTTGATCATTTTGCTCATACTTGCGTGAATGCTGGCCAATTCCGGAGTTTCGTTAATTTGTTTTATTTCATTTTGAATAAGCATATTCCATGAAGCAATATCGGAGATTTCGGTGCCATTGCTTAAAACAATTCTGTGCTTTGCAGAAAAAAGCTTTGTTTTTTCTATCGTTTTGCCAAATTCCGAAGCGTTGTAATCATCAAATTGTAAGCTTAATAATTCTGATTTTTTAACTAATTTCCCATAGGTATCAATGTATTGTTGAATCTTTTCTTGAAAAACTGGATCGGTTAAGATTTTTTCTGTATAAGAGTTGAACAGGAGGTCGTATTTTATATCCGCAAATCCACCATGAGTAGTTACTTCCGATTGAGCCTTCACAAGAGTCTCAATAATTACTTCCCAATCTGCATCAATAGTTAACCCGAAGTCACGACATATCTGTGCGCGAATTTCTTCATCCTTAAAAGAGGTTCGTGATTTAAAAACATTAATGAGAGAATCTATTTCCACAGAATATGCACCGTGTATAGCATCATACTTCTTTCTGATTTCATCATCTGCCAATATGGTTGCGACACTGTCAGAATAAGCTTCAAATTTTTCATCAAACGAGTTTATAACATAAATGTTTGGTTGCTCGTTTTTTTTGAGTTTCTTCGTATCTGAATACGTAGCAGAATAGTATTCGACTGTGTAAGATGATTGTCTTTCTGAAAAGATACGATCAATTGGCTTCCTTTTGCGAGATATATCATCCAACACTTTAGAAAATGAACTCTTCATAACTCCGTTAGGTGCATAGATAATTGCTTTGGATTTCTGTGCATCAAATTTTATTTCTTCAAGTGTAAAATCTTCGAGACCATAACAATTTTTAAATGTAGCTTTCATATATTAATCTCCTAATTAACATTATTTAGGCACAAGGCCAAATCAGTTTTCCACAACCCCAATAACCCTACCGCAACAGTAAAAGCTGTCGCTCTCACCAATGCGAATAGGCCTATACATTTCATTATGAGAGATCAGGCACTTGTTACCAAGTTCCTTGATATAGACGTCACCATTGACAACGAAGATACCAATCTCTCCAATATCAATGAAATCACATTTTTCAACGAATACCTTGTCACCATCGTGATAGGTAGGCTCCATGCTGTCACCGGAAACAGGAATGGCATAATCGGCTACCTCTGCTCCAGGACTTTCCACTACTAAAATCTGCTCGGGGATTTCATTTTCAAAGAAGTTACCCGTACCAGCAGAGGCAGGATAATTATAGAAATCCATTTTTAGCATACGAGGCTTAGGCTTCTTCATAGAAAGTCTCACTCGCTTGTATTCGCTATCAATTACATAGTCTACAATCTCCTTACCGTGTTCATCAAGGGCACGGTATTTCTGTATTGTACCCCACTCAGCAACAGTTGGGTGCCGTGACATAGATTTGCGGCCAAGTAACTCATCCGCAGAAATATCGAGAGCCCCGCAAAGTCTAACCAACTTATCACAGTCGGGGCGACCTATCCCTTTCTCCCAGTTATATATTACACTTCCTGAACTCTCGCCGAGCTTTTCTGCGAGTTGTTTTTGCGTCATGCATCTAAGCTCCCTATATTTTTTTATCTGAGCACCAAGAGTGTCCATATGCAAAACCTCCAATATTTATATTATATACCCATTATACCATAGAATTTTATATTTGTCAATGCAAAAATCCAAGAATATTATAGAAAATGTATTGACAATCCAAGATTGTTATGGTACACTTCAAATATCCAACGATTTCAAAATATGTTGCAACAATACTTACAAATTGTGATTTTAGGAGCTATGAATGAAAAACGAACAAACTTTTTTTATGGCGGACAATCGTATATTTGAATATGATCTGAAGTTGAGAGATATCGCAGTCCATTGTTTTCTTTGCCATTGTTTGAATCGTGAGAACAATGTCGCCTTTCCTCAAGAAAGGATATCGCCCAAGGGTGCGGTATTAGGAAAGAGGAAACTGTGGGCAAGGCATTAAAGGTACTTGTAGAAAAATGCTTAATTAAAAAATACCTCCGCCACACAAATGCTGGAGATTATGGATCCAATATTCATAAACAAAAAGAGCTATCAGGTGGTATTGAAAATAGGGGCTCTAACAATAAGACTTCTAGCATACTTTATTTGAGGAATGGAAAAACAGAAAACAATGTACTAATTGCAAAGCAAATGAATGAGAAAACTTAGCAACAATATTGATTATCGAAAGACTTTTTGTTGCATAATATGTAATGAATTCGAATACGGAGGCAATAAATTGAAAATATATAAAGATAAGTACGATAAGATTATTTACGATGGAGATTCTTTGAAATTTGATAATGACATGATATTTGTTTTCAAAATAGTTGGAGAAGCAGCCCTTTTATTTCCACGAGAAGGATTTTTAGTATTAAATGCGAATAGAATTTGTTATGATAACAAATTCTATTCTGCTTTTGTAAATATTTGCTAAAATGAATTGAAATATTTTGTCTAATGGTGTATAATACAAGCAATCCACATAGAGAGGAATTATTGTATTATGCTTACAAATGGAATGGATACTCAATTTAATATCATCTCATATGCAATACTGTCGGACAAGTATTCTAAAGGCGAGTCTATGTTAGAGAGTTTTGTGCCCTTATTTGAGAGATTGTTATTCCAAATCGAAGGGGATACTGTAAGTATCGCAAATTTCGCACAATTATATAAAGCCAATTTTGGCAATGATATAGATATGCCTTTGCTTGGGCAATCAATTACATATCTTGAAAATCAAAACAAGGTCACAAAACTCAAGGGTGAATCGCTTGAAATTCATAAAGAAAATCTCATCGATTACGATGAGCCGTATTATGAATCTTTAGAAGTTCTAAAACAGGAATTGGAAAGATATCTTAAACCTGTTCGAAATCCAGCATACAGCGAACCTGCGATAAATTATCTCTTGCGTTTTATTTGCGAAAATGCTATAGAGGTGAACAGTTATTTTAATTACAAGTCTAATCTCGAAAATGTAAAGCATACCGACGAACCATACGAAGAAAGAATTATTAGCTTCTTTTTAGAAGAGCGCGGAAAAAATAGCATTTCGTATAAATTAATACAAGAAATATATTCTGGCGTTGTTATGGCATCTGTTGTTACTACGGGAGATGTTCGTGTTGGAGACAATCCATATAATATTGACAATGTGCTAATAGACAGTAGCTTTATTTTTCGTCTATTAGATCTTCAAACACATTATGAATACGAAGCAGCGCAATCAACGTATAAATCTTTGAAAAGTAAAGGATGCAATTTTTGGGTGTTACCCGGAACTCTGCAACAAGTCGTTAAAACTATTCAAGCTTTTTCAAGGAAGTATTCTCCAACTATTGGAAAAGTTATTAATCCTTATGGCGATATTAGATTTAGTGGAATTGGTTCCGCTGTCATTCGAAGAAATTTGGATACAATCAATCTTAACCAAATAATAGAAACTTTTGCGGATGAATTGAAAGAAAAATACGGAGTATCAGAGTTTACTGAATTTGATGTCCCGTACGAAGAACTTCCTTGTCACGATTTGAATTCATTGGGTACTTATAAAAATAGAGACGGCGAGAGTGTAGAGCATGATATTAGACTAATTGAAACTATTAAGCGGTTGCGTAGTAAGTATGTTTATCTGTCTCAAAAAGCCTCCTGGTGGGTTTTGACAGATGACGTCAAATTAACGAAATGGTGTTCTCGAAAAAAGGAGGATCATGAGATCCCCGAATGTATCACTGAAGCTCAAATATCCACGTTGTTTTGGCTGAATGAACCACAGAACATTGCCAACGAAAGCTTCTATAATATGGTTCTTTCGTTAAGAAACAAGTATTTGATTGATGATGATGAGTTTATGAGAATATCAGGGATAATCGATACTCAAAAAAAGAAATATGAGTCTAACGAAAGCAAAATGGACAGGCTTGCTATGACATTCAATCCAAGAAGCATGAGTTTGGAGGAATTACTATCCTTGACTGACGATGCTGCTGATGAATACATAGCAGAAAAGATGTCGAAAGCAGATCAGGTATACGCTGAAAGTGAAGAAAAAGATAAAAAAATAGAAGAACTTTCTTCGCTTGCAACAGGATACCTGGAAAAAAGCGAGCTTGGAGAGAAACGTATAGAAGAACTTTCTGAGGAATTAGCTGTTTCGAAAAAGCAGAAAGCAGATGAAAATAAGCGGTACAACGAATCGCTGTGTAATGAAAAAAAGGAACGTAAGAAACTATTGTGTGATAAGAAGAAAAGCATCGAAAAAGAATACAAACATGTGAAGTTAAAATACAAATTACAACTTTGCATACCTTTATTGATAGGACTAACCATAGTTGCCGGGCTTATCTTTTGGATTGAAACGAAAGTAGATTGTGCAAAGTTTATTTCCATTCATGGCATATCTATTTCTCTTGTAGCTACTATTTTGGCGCTTGCATTGATTGCATTTGTTGGTACGCACGACAAAGTAAAATTATATAAAATTGTCTTAAATAAATATACTCAAAGTCGTGTGAACAAAGCAGTTGCATTTAGAAAAATTCCAGATTATGAAAAGGAAATTGCAGATCTCGATAAACAAATAAATCAACTGTCTAAGGAAATTGATAACCTTTGCCAATATTAAAAAGAGACCTTGATATTATGCAAAATTAATAGAGCCGCCGAGAGTAACCGTTTGGTCGCTCTCGGCGGTGTGTTTCAACATGGATAATCAAAGAACAAGCAAATCCGAACTACTTCTTTGTAATGAATCGGTTCGGATTTGCTTGTTCTGGTGGAGGCGACGCTTCACCTTTCATTATAGAGTCATTTGCTATATGGATAGCCTTGATATGTCGGGTGTGGTAGCAGATATGGCAAGGAAATTATAACGCCTTATTATTTTTCTTTTTTCTGCAAAATTCATCCCGTTATAGTTTTTCCGGATATGTATTATAAACGGAAACATTCGACCTCCCAAGCCCTGCTATTTTTGATATACAAGTTTTAAATTCCTTTCGCTCAATCCGAGCTAGCTAAGGCTCTGCCTAATGCTACAGCCTCGCTTTGATTAAGCTTATCTGTTAAGAAACAGTCCTTGTGCACAGAAGGATGTTTCCCGGGTACAGTTTTATTTATGGTCTCAATAATGATATCTTCATAGATTCTCAGGTCTACGTCCCTATGAGAGGAGTCT
>JAFQQJ010000026.1 GCA_017411325.1 Clostridia bacterium
CGCAGTTTTGGGTTAGGAATTTTTCGCCTTAGAGAAGTTAAAAAACGCAGTCATACTGGCGTATGTCTGCGTTTTTTTGCGCACTATCAGCGGAAAATAACAAGCCAAAACCGGCTTCTCCCTAAGAAGTACCGCCGAAGGACACCTTTTTGTTTACTTACTTATTTAAGTACTTTGCAACCTCTGCTGCGACAAGTCTTGTAAGTTCTTCAATATCCATTGAAGTGTTTGAAGGCTGAATGTCAGACTTTCCGTCGGAGGAGAAGAGCTTCATCTTCTTCATGCTCTCCTGCTTAACAGCTTCAACTGCGGCGGGGATAAGGTCGATAAGACCTTTATCCATACTGGAGAACTTCTTGAACTCAGCTTCAACTGCGGCAACGTTGATATCGGTAAAGATATTAACCTTGCTGATACCTTCCTTTATTGCCTGACGGAAGTCATTGTCTGTAAGACCGGAACCGCCGTGAAGTACAAGGGGGACATCAACAGTGTTTGCAATTGTTCTTATTCTTTCAAAATCAAGCTTGGGAGGAAGCTTATACGCACCGTGAGCATTACCAACGGCAATTGCAAGGGCGTCAACACCTGTCTTGTCAACAAAGTCCTTTGCAAGCTTGGGATCGGTAAAGTACTTGGAAGGATCAGCTAAGTGGCTGCTTCCTTCTGCGGAGCCTTCGTTGTCACCAACGTGGCCAAGCTCACCTTCGATTGTAGCACCGTAGGAGTGAGCGATGTCAGCCATTTCCTTAACCTTTCTTACGTTTTCCTCGTAAGAGTCGGTGGAGCAGTCATACATGATGGATGAGAAGCCCAGCTTTAACGCCTGGATACAGGTGTCATAGGAAAGACCGTGGTCAAGATGAATAACAACGGGAACGTTTGCCTTCTTAGCCATGGGAATTAAGTAATAGGAAACCTCCTCCAAGGGACCGTAGGGAAGTAAAACCTCGGCGGTACCCATAATAACCGGAGAACGGCTGCATTCAGCTGCCGCAAGGATTCCTCGTGCAAGCTCTAAATTTACTGCGTTGAAAAGACCGACAGCGTACTTGTTCTGCTTTGCAGGTCTTAAAACGTGATTCATATTAACTAACATTATGTAGCCTCCTTAAGCATTGGTGTGATATATACCTCTATGTATATTATTATACAGAAAACCACAGAAAAAGTCAAGCATTATTTTGTGTTTTTCTTGTTTTTTCTTTGTTTTTTTGAGTTTCGGTGTGTGGGAAAGAAAAAATATTGTAAAAATAGAAAAACTATGCTATAATTGATTCATTGAAGATGGAGTTATAAAGAGCCCTCCTTGCCTAAAGGAGGGTGGCACACGAAGTGTGACGGGAGGATTGCCAAAGAAACAACAACCCCTCAGTCATCGGAGAATTTGAACATGAATTCAAATTCTCCTAAAGACAGCTCCCCTTACACAGGGGAGCCTCTGATGTGTGGCAGCCGGATTATACAATCCTTATATAATTATCAAAAAAAATCTGACTCTGGAGATGACTTTATGAAAAAGACTTATGTGACATCAATGCCCAATCATATTGGCGCGTTTTTAAAGGCAAGCCGATGCTTTGCCGACCTCGGGATAAATATTACCCGTGTAAGCTACAACAAGGCGATAGACTCCCATACCTTGTTTATCGATGCGGAAGGAACGGATGAGCAGCTTAAAAAGGCGGATATTGAGCTTGAAAAGATTGGCTACCTTTCAAACGATAAAAGCAAAACCAGCATTGTGCTTATCGAGTTTTCCCTTAAGGATGTTCCCGGAAGCGTAACGGATGTGCTTAAGCTTATAAATGAATTCAATTTCAATATTTCATACATAAGCTCCCAGGAAAACGGAACGGATTTTCAGCTCTTTAAAATGGGCTTATATGTTGATGATAAGGAAAAGATTGAAACCTTTCTTGATGAAGCCAAAAAGCTTTGCCCGGTACGTGTTATAGACTACAACAGTACGGAGAAAATTTACGATAACAGCATTTTTTACGGAAGCTATGTAAAGGGGCTTGCTGATATGATGAAGCTGTCCGGCGAGGTGGAAAACGAGCTTACCGTTCAGGTTAACCTTGCAATGCAGACCCTGGATGAACAGGGGCTTTCACCATACAGAACCTTTGACAGCATCGGAAAGTTTTCAGAGCTTCTGGCAAAATCCAAGGGCGAGGCTTTCGAGCCAAGAATAACGACTCACAATGTAGGGCAGAGGACAAAGCTTACCCTTATTGAGCCGCCCTGCGGAAGCAATACGATAATAATTGAAAACTCGGGAAAGCTTCTTTTTATAGACAGCGGATACGCCTGCTATAAGGAAGAAATGCTTAAAGTATTTAAAAAGCTTTATCCTGATTTTGACAACATAGAAAAGAAAATTTTAATTACCCACGCGGATGTGGATCATTGCGGGCTTCTTTCTTTGTTTGATGAGGTTGTTGCAAGTAAGAAGAGTGCCCTTTGCCTTGAAAATGAGTTTATGGGAAAGGACGGCTTCAGAGAAGAAAACCGCCTGCATAAGCCCTATATAAATATCTGTAAAATTTTAACCTCCTATGAGTGCACCAACCCCGAAAAAATCAATGTGCCCTGGGATAGCCCTAAGGATTCCGACGAGGCTCTTACCCAGATTGGTTTTTACGATTTCGGGGAGCTTCATTTCGAGGTTTACGAAGGAAAGGGCGGCCATCTTCCGGGAGAAATTGTGCTTATCGACTATAAAAACAACATCGCCTTTACGGGAGATATTTATATAAACATTCACGACCTTACGGCAAAGCAGGCGGAATATAATAAGTATGCCCCAATCCTTATGACATCGGTTGATACGGATGCCGCACTTTGTGCCGAGGAGCGAAAAGCGGTTTTCCGCCGTCTCGGCGTGGGCAACTGGGAAATTTTCGGCTCCCACGGCTATAAAAAGGAATATAATGTAAATGTATAAGGAAGATTGAAATGGAAAAATGCAAAATAACCGTTGTTAAAATGGCGCGCTATGATGACTTAATCGAGAAATATGAAAATCCCATAGAGCACACCTGCGACCTTAAGATGGGGGATACATTTATTTCCGTAGACGGCAAAAAGCCCGAAGGCTTTTGTGACAGCGCCTGGGAATCCATGGAGAAGTTTGTAGAAGAGCTGGCAAAGGGCGGCGGAAACTTTTTTGACGGTTGGATGAAAAATGAAAAATCCGCTATGATTTCCTGCAATGACGGATTCAGACCTGTAAGCTTTTATATAGAAGTAATTGAAAATGAATAGAGGCAATTGCGGAAAACTTATAATTGTGCTATACTGAAATAGAAGTAAAAACAACAAAAAATCAAAGGAGGTTCCCGGAAATTGAATCATATACTCAGGGCAAAAATAATGGAATCTCTTTCCGCAGTGCTCCCGATAACATTCATCGTTCTGGCATTAAGCATTTTTGTTGTGCCGCTGGATGTGGGTTCGGTTGTAATGTTCTTCGGGGGAGCGATAATGCTTATAGCGGGAATGGGAATGTTTCAGCTTGGTGCGGAAACTGCAATGACACCCATCGGTGAAGGTATGGGTGTAGGAATATCCAAATCCAAAAACGTTTTTTCCGTTGCTCTCATAAGCCTTGTTATGGGCATTCTCATAACTGTGGCAGAGCCTGATTTGCAGGTTTTATCAAAGCAGGTGCCGGCGATACCGAATATGGTTATTATACTTACGGTTGCCGTAGGTGTCGGAATATTCTTGGCAACCGCAGTATTGAGAATAATATTCAAGGTAAGCCTTTCAAATCTTCTGGCAGTTTTGTATCTTATAGTTCTGATACTGTCGTTTTTTGTATCGGAAGATTTCAGGGCGGTTGCCTTTGACTCCGGCGGCGTTACCACAGGGCCTATAACTGTTCCCTTCATTATAGCAATGGGCGTCGGTCTTTCGCTGGTAAGAGGTGACAAGGAGGCATCGAGCGACAGCATCGGTCTTGTTGCTCTGTCAAGTGTGGGCCCGATTTTAGCAGTAATGATTCTGGGATTTTTCTATAGCCCTGATGAAGCACTTGTTGAAGCACCTCACTCATTTGAAATAGAAACGATGAGGGATGTGGCAAAGGCGTTTGCCTTTGAAATTCCGGGCTATATATCGGAGGTCTTCGTTTCTCTTCTTCCGATTGTACTTATGTTTATCGTATTCCAGCTTATAAGCAGGCGTTATCACCACAGGGAAAGACTCAGAATTGTTGTAGGTTTCATATATACATATACGGGACTTGTATTATTCCTCTGCGGTGTAAACGTGGGCTTTGCTCCCGTCGGTACAATGCTTGGAATTAAGATAGCATCGGGCGGTGTGGGAAAGTGGCTCCTTATTCCCATCGGCGCACTTATCGGTTATTACATCGTAAAGGCGGAGCCTGCGATTCAGGTATTAAACCGTCAGGTTCAGTCGGTAACGGAAGGTGCAATTTCCGCAAAGGCAATGAACAGGGCGTTATCAATCGGTGTTTCTGTCAGCGTAGGAATTGCGATGGCAAGAATCATAACCGGTATTCCGATTTTATATATACTTGTCCCAGGCTATGCCATGGCTCTTATAATGTCAAGGTTTGTACCTAAAATATTTGTGGGTATTGCTTTTGACTCCGGTGGTGTTGCATCAGGTCCCATGACATCAACCTTTCTTTTACCCTTGTGCATAGGTGCCTGCGAGGCTCTTGGCGGAAACATAATGACCGATGCTTTCGGTGTTGTGGCGCTGGTTGCCTTAACGCCTCTTATCGCAATACAGATAATGGGCCTAACCTATAAGTTCAAGCTTACCAGGATTGAAAAGGCTGTTACAGAAGAGGTTGTACTTGATGCTGACAGCGACGAAATTGTTGAAATAGAGGAGGAAGAGGAAAATGAGTGATAAATTATCCTTCCGGGTGCTCGGCTTTATTACTACTCCGAAACGTGCCAAGAAAGCGCTCACACTCTTTGAAGAGGAAAAGCTTCCGATACAGTATGTTATAAATGCATCCGGTACGGCTTCGAGCGAAACCCTTGATATACTGGGCCTCGGAAGCCCCGACAGAAGCCTTATAATAAGTGTGCTTACGAAAAATCTTTCGGATAAAATGATAAGAAAGGTGCACAATGAGCTTAAGTTCAATGTGCCGGGAAACGGAATAGGCTTTACGGTGCCGCTTAAAGGTGCTAACAATATTATAATTAAAAAATTTGAAGAACTGGATAGTAACGAAGAAGAAAATCCTATAAGAAAGGGTGATACCGTGTCAGAAATTAAACGTGTTATAATTGCCGCCATAGTAAATCAGGGCTATAGCGAAGAAGTAATGAATGCCGCAACAGAAGCAGGAGCAACGGGCGGAACCGTTATTCACGGAAGACAGGCAGGAAACAAGGAAATTTCCGCTCTCTGGGGCGTTGGAATTCACGAGGAAAAAGATGTTGTAATGATAATTGCCGATGCCGAAAGCAAGGTTTCGATTATGCAGGCGATTTGCAGAGACTGCGGAATCAACTCGGAAGCCAAGGGCGTTGTATTATCAATTCCCCTTGAAACAGTGGTGGGACTCAATACTCCTCTCTGATAAAAGGATTTAAGAGAAAAGAAAAAGCCGATGCATTGCATCGGCTTTTTTTATTCTGCCATCTTAAAAGCTTCTAAGAAAGTCAGGGCTTTGCTGCGAAAAAAGGGGGAGAGCCGCCTGAAAATGGATGAGTATGAGCTTTTATAATTTATGGGGATAAATTCTGCGTCCAAACTTTTGCAGAGAGCGGAAAGACGATGGTTCACATTTGTTTTTTCGTCATCTGACGGAACCGAGAGAACGTATATTTTGCTTTGGGGAAGAACCTTTTTCGTTTTTTTAAGGATATCTTCATAAGTTGAGATAAAGGAATCATCATAGGAAATGTCACATTCTCCAAGGGCGTAAAATATTTTCGCAGGGCGGGCACCGAATACGGAAAAGTCGAGAATTTCAAGTGCTTCTTCTGTTGTGAGTGAGGTGATGCTTCTGTTATAAATTGCGTTTGAAAGAAGATATTTGTGCTCCAGCTCGTAAAATGGAAATTCCTCCATATAGGTTGAACCGAAAATTACAATTTCGTTTTTCAGAACTATGTCATTGAAAACTTTGTGGGCTTCGCTTTTCTTTAATACTTCGGATTTCATCGTTATATACCTTTCCTTTCGGCGTTCTTTTCGCTTTTTCGGTTTTTGAGGAAAAGGAGAAAATCAATACTTACAACTATAAAGTTGAAGATATATATTATCAAAACATAATTGACGGCATTGCCCGCGATTTTGCCTGCAATCCCTGCTATATATCCCAATAAAATAGCTATTATAAAGATGCCGCTTTTGCCCTTGGTTGATTTCGAGGTTATACTTTTATATACCGAAATGGGCCACGAAAGTCCGAAGCATATAAGCATAACACTTTCAAAAACTGTCTGCATAAAAAATCCTCCATCTGTTCTTTTTTCTGTATTATACCATTGACAAAAGATGAAGTAAAATATATAATTATTATTGAATTGATAACTTTTGGTTATAGGAGGGACTATGGAACTTAACAGACTACACCACTTTCATATTGCAGCCAAGCATCAGAATATTACAAAGGCGGCAGAGGAACTTTATATATCACAGCCTGCCCTGACAAAGACCATAAAGCTTTTGGAAGCTGAGCTTTCTCTTCCTTTGTTTTATAAAAAGGGAAAGCATATATATCTGACTCCTTTCGGCGAATATCTTAAAGAGCAGACAGACAAGATGTTTTCTATATGGGAAAGTGTTTCGGAAGAAATTACGAAACTTAAGCATGAAAATGACAAATCCGTAAGGGTTAATGTCCTTGCGGCAACTTCTATGGTAACTGATGCGGTACTTGAATATAAGAAGGTGAATCGCGATACGGTTTTTCATATAACACAAAATGCTCAGATGAACAGTGATATTTCCATAACAACCAATGCGGTGGACTTTTCATATTTGCCTGAATTTACGGAAAAGTATATCTTTGAGGAAAAAATTTATTTGGCCGTACCTAAAAATTCAGAATATGACGGAAGAAAGCAGATTTCCCTGGAAGAGGTCAGGGATAAAGGGTTTGTAAATTTGTCAGGTTCAAGGCTTTTCAGAATTGTATGCGATAAATTTTGCGAATCGGCAGGATTCAAGCCGAATATTATTTTTGAATCTGATTCTCCCGCGACGGTTAAAAACATTATTAAAACGGGGATAGGGATCGGCTTCTGGCCGGAGTTTTCGTGGAGCGAATTTCCCGATAAGGATATAAATCTTCTTGAAATCAACAATCCCGTTTGTCATAGAGAGCTTATTATAGGATTACACAGAAATTCCTTTACTCCTGATGTGGTGAATGATTTTTATGCTTTTTTGCTGAAGTTTATAAATAAACAGATAAAAAATAAATGATATTTTAAAGTGCAAAAAAATAAAAGGATGTGCTTTGCACATCCTTTTAACTTTGGAATTAATACATTCCCATTCCGCCCATATCGGGAGCGGGAGCTGCGGGAGCGGGAGGCTCGGGAATATCTGTTACAAGGCTTTCTGTGGTAAGAACCATAGCGGCAACGCTTGCTGCGTTCTGAAGGGCACTTCTTGTAACCTTGGCAGGATCTACGATACCTTCCTTGATCATATTAACGAACTTGCCCTTGAGTGCGTTATAGCCTGTGCCAACCTTGGCACTCTTGATTTCGTTTACGATAACTGCACCTTCGATACCTGCGTTAGCGGCAATCTGCTTAACGGGCTCTTCAAGTGCGGCAAGAACGATCTGAGCACCTGTCTTCTCGTCACCCTCTAAAGTATCAACAAGCTCCTTAACCTTTGCCTGAGCAATGATGTAAGCTGTTCCGCCGCCGGGTACGATACCTTCTTCAACTGCAGCCTTTGTAGCAGCAAGAGCATCTTCGATTCTTAATTTGTTTTCCTTCATCTCGGTTTCTGTTGCTGCACCAACCTTTATTACTGCAACACCGCCGGAAAGCTTGGCAAGGCGTTCCTGAAGCTTTTCTCTGTCGAATTCGCTTGTGGTTGTTTCAAGCTGAGCCTTGATCTGATTGATTCTGTCAGCGATTGCACCCTTGTCGCCGTAACCGTCAACAATGATGGTGTTTTCCTTTGTAATCTTAATCTGCTTAGCACGGCCGAGCATATCAAGTGAAGCTTCCTTTAAGTCAAGACCGATTTCCTCGGAAATAACCTGACCGCCTGTAAGAATTGCGATATCCTGAAGCATTTCCTTTCTTCTGTCACCAAAGCCGGGAGCCTTAACGCCTGCACAGCGGAAGGTACCTCTGATTTTGTTAACAAGAAGTGTGGCAAGTGCTTCGCCTTCGATATCCTCAGAGATAATTACAAGACTCTTTCCGCCCTGAACGATCTGCTCAAGAAGGGGAAGGATATCCTGAATGTTTGTGATTTTCTTGTCTGTGATAAGAATCATGGGCTCATCGTAAACAACTTCCATCTTTTCTGTATCTGTTACCATGTAGGGAGAGATGTAGCCTCTGTCAAACTGCATACCTTCAACAACTTCGCTGTAGGTTTCAGCGGTCTTTGATTCTTCAAGAGTAATAACACCGTCAGCGCTTACCTTTTCCATTGCATCGGCAATTAATTCGCCGACAAATTCGTTACCTGCAGAAATTGCGGCAACTCTTGAAATGTCCTTCTTGCCGGAAACCTTAACGCTGGTTTCTGCAATTGAAGCAACTGCTGTATCAACAGCCTTCTGGATACCGCCCTTAACGATCATGGGGTTAGCACCTGCGGCAATGTTCTTAAGTCCTTCTCTTACCAGTGCCTGCGCGAGAAGTGTAGCGGTTGTGGTACCGTCACCTGCAACGTCGTTTGTCTTTGTTGCAACTTCCTTTACAAGCTGAGCACCCATATTTTCAAAGGGTGATTCAAGTTCGATTTCCTTTGCGATTGTAACACCGTCGTTTGTGATTAAGGGAGCACCGAACTTCTTGTCAAGTACAACGTTTCTTCCCTTGGGGCCGAGGGTGATTTTTACAGTATTTGCAAGAGTGTTAATACCTTTCTCCAAGGCTTTTCTTGCTTCTTCTCCGTATAATATCTGTTTAGCCATTATATTGCCTCCTTATTCAACAATAGCGAGAACGTCGCTCTGCTTTAAGATTGTGTATTCTGTTCCGTCAACTTTAACTTCAGTTCCGGAATATTTGCTTACTAAAACTTTATCTCCGACTTTAACTTCCATAGGGATAAGCTTTCCGTTTTCGGTAGCACCGGGACCAACGGCAACAACTTCTGCAATCTGGGGCTTTTCCTTTGCACCTGCGGTTAAAATGATACCGCTCTTTGTGGTTTCTTCAGCCTCAGTCATTTTGATAACAACTCTGTCTGCTAAGGGTTTGATGTTCATGGTTATTCCTCCAAATTAATTTAGGTTTTAGCACTCTATGCCTTTGAGTGCTAACAAGGTATATAATACTCAAAATGATACTTCAAGGCAAATTCCTCATATTGCCTATTTTGGGCAAAAAGTAAAAATAAGTCCTTATATCTCGTGAATACTCTTGTTTTCTCTTGTTTTCGGAATTTATTTGCTTTCTTTACATATTATATTATAAAGGGGGAGCGAGATATGCATAAAAGATATATAATATTGCAGCCCATAGGCAATAATAAAGGAAGCGGTGTTGTAACCGTTTCGGATACCACGGTGACGGTAAGCCTCAAGGATACCACGGAGGAATACCGTCTGTTTTTCCTGAATTCCTCTCTCACGGGAAAGGATATGAAAATTGATGCCGGCACCGTGAGAGGCGGGTATGCAAAAAGCTTTACACTTAAAAAAGAGGATGCGTCAAAAATCGACACGGTGGTACTGCTTAAGGGAAGCGAACCCTTCATATACGGCTCGCTTTCGCCTTCCAAAGCACCGTTTTCTTCATTTGAGGAAGAAAAGGAAGAAAGAGAAAAATCAATTCTGGGGATAGAGGACGGCTTTTCGTGGATAAAGATTGAGGACGGACGCTTTGCGGAAAATATTCCTATTATAAAGCACATATTTGAAAATATAAATGTGATTTATGAAATAAATAAGGCAGGGTATTATTACTACGGAAAAAAAGGGGATAAAGCCGCGGTGGCTATACATTCCGAAAATGGCGGAAAAAATCCCTTTACGCATCTTTCGGACTGTGCGAGATTGATAGGAGGATACTGGACTGTGGGAGCAGACAAAAAGGAAAAATATTTCTTTTCCCTTATTGATTGAGGTAAATACTTGATTTTTTATGCAAAAAAGCTTATAATTATAAAAAAGTCCTTGATAAAAGGGAAAATGTTATGTATAATATAAAATAAGGAAAAAACTATGGAGGAATAAAACTATGGAAGAAAAAGATTTAGTCAATACATCTGGTGACAGCGTAAAGATTTCTGATGAGGTTATATCAGTGATAACAGGAATAGCGGCTTCCGAAACTGAGGGAGTGGCTTCTGTAGGTGTGGGCTCAATTGCTTCAAGCTGGGCTGAGCTTATTTCCGGAAAGAAGGGAAAGAATCCTTCTAAGGGGATTAAGGCCGAGCTTACGGAAACAGGCGTTAATATTGAAATTCAGATAGTTGTTAAATATGGCGTAAGCATTCCCGAGGTTGCATCGAATGTGCAGTATGGTGTGAAGAATGCTGTTGAAGAAATGACAGGACTTACGGTAGAAAAGGTTGACGTTAAGGTTGTCGGAATAAAGACCGTTGCCGAAGAGAAAAAAGCAGAAAAGAAAGAAGAAACCGAAGAAAAGGAATGAGCCTTATGAAAATTGCCGTAATTCCCAATACGGGAAAAGAAGGCGCAGAAAGCCTGGCTGAAACCATAATCGGGGAGTTTCCGGAAAACTGCTTTTTGGTCAAGGGCTATAAATGCGGGGAAAAGTTTGACGTCGCATTGGTTTTAGGGGGAGACGGAACTATCCTTCGTGCCGTAAAGGCTTTCGGGGAAGTGCCTGTTCTTGGAATCAATTTCGGCGCAGTCGGATATATGACCGCTTCGGAAAAGGACGGTGCGAAAGAGGCAGTGAAAAAGCTTCTTTCGGGAAGCTATAATGTTGAAGAGCGTATGATGCTTTCGGTTACCGTTAAAAGGAACGGAAAAGTGATATCGGAAAGCACGGCTCTTAATGACGGTGTGATAACCAGGAGCGAGAGAATTTTGTCTTTAAGTGAAAGCTTCAATGACAAGCTGGTATACTCCTTTTCGGGGGACGGAATAATCGTGGCAACCCCTACGGGCTCTACGGCATATTCCCTTTCTGCGGGAGGGCCTGTTGCACCGCCCGATATGCAGATGATAATAACGACACCCGTTTGCCCGCATTCAATACATATAAGACCGGTTATAGCGTCCGGAGATACGGTGGTTAAGGTGAAGCTTTCCGATACGGAAGAAAATTCGGGAATGCTCAATGTGGACGGACAGAATATTACGCCTCTTACCTGCGGTGATGAGGTTATTTTTGCCCGCTCAGAGAAAAAAGCAAAGCTTATTTTCCTTGAGGAGAAAAACTTTTATGACATATTAAGGTTTAAGCTTTCCGGAGAAAAAGGAGAAAGATAATGAGAGCTACAAGACAAAGTGCAATACTTGCATTGGTTTCGGAATATGAAATACAGACACAGGAGGAGCTTTCCGAAAAGCTCCGTAAAATGGGATATGAGGTAACTCAGGCAACGGTATCAAGGGACATTAAGGAGTTAAGGCTTGTTAAAGTGAGAAATGACAGCGGAATCGTATGCTACCGTGCGGATTCCCAGACTGAGACAAGCGATGTGGAACAGCGTCTCCGCTCCATATTAAAGCACAGTATGGTATCGCTGGATTCAGCTGAAAACGACGTTGTTATAAAAACACTTCCGGGTGTTGCGCAGGCAGCTGCGGCGGCTATCGATGCAATGCACTGGAATGAAATTGTGGGCTCCATCGCAGGAGACGACACTATTTTAATGGTAACCCGTTCTGCTAAAAGTGCGGTTGAAGTAATTGAGAAGCTTAAAAGAATATAACGGATGCGTCCGGGAACGGACGCATTTTTATGGGTGAAATATGTTTAAGAAATATATAGGGACAAGAGAATTTTACAAAATGGTAATGCTTGTGGCACTGCCCATAATGATACAAAACGGATTTACCAATATTGTAAATATGGTGGATAACGTTATGGTGGGCAGAGTGGGAACTGATGCCATGAACGGAGTTTCCATTGTGAATCAGCTTCTGATGGTTTACAATTTAAGTGTATTCGGAGCGCTTTCCGGAGCGGGGATTTTCGTTTCGCAGTTTTTCGGAAAGGGCGATAAAGAAGGAGTAAAAAGCGTATTCAGAATAAAAATTGTAATTTCTGTTTTTCTTGTTTTAGCAGGTGTTTTGGTTCTTTATTTTTTCAGAGAACCGCTTATTATGAGCTTTATAAGTGACGGAAGTGAAATAGGGGATCCTGTAAAAACCCTTGCCTTTGCAGATAATTACATAAAAATAATGCTTGTAGGACTTATTCCTTTTACGGTAAATCAGTGCCTTATTTCAAATATGAGAGAAACAGGAGAAACGTTAATCCCTATGTATGCGGGAATAGCGGCGGTCATTGTTAATATATGCTTTAACTATGTGCTCATTTTCGGTAAGTTGGGCTTTCCTGAAATGGGGGTTGCAGGTGCGGCAACAGCAACTGTTATATCAAGATTTGCAGAATGTATAATCGTTCTTTTTATAGCGATAAGGAAGAAGGAATGCTTCAGCTATATAGATGGGATTTTCAAGAATTTTCGCGTGTCTGCATCTCTTACCAAAAACGTGCTTTCAAAGGGTATTCCCCTTATGCTTAACGAATTTTTGTGGTCAACGGGAATGACAATGCTTGCCCTTGCATATTCCACAAGAGGACTTGCAACGGTTGGTGCAGTAAATATATGCAACACCGTAACAAACGTATTTAATATAGTGTTCATCGCCTTAGGCTCAAGCGTTGCAATTATTGTGGGACAAACCTTGGGTGCCGGTAAACTCCAAGAAGCAAGGGATACTGACAACAAACTCATTGCCTTTTCTGTTGCAAGCTGTGTTTTGGTCGGTATTGTGATGATAATAATAGCCCCCTTTTTTCCCGAAATTTATAATACCGAGGAAGAGGTTAAGCACTTAGCCCGTGACTTTATCATAATAATGGCGATAATGATGCCCTTTGATGCATATTCCCACGCGGCATATTTCACCCTTCGGTCAGGCGGAAAAACAGGAATAACCTTTATATTTGACAGCGGATATATGTGGCTCATCTCCGTTCCTGTGGCACTTATTCTTGCTTATTTTACGGAAATTTCCGCAGTAATGCTGTTTTTATGCTGTCAGCTTGTCCATATGCTCAAGGCATTTATCGGATATTTCTTTGTAAAGAGCGATATATGGATTGTCAATATGGTCGGTGATACAAAATGAAAGTGATTGCGAAAATCAAGTCGGATTTCCCCGGAAAGTTCGGAATACCGAGACAAAGCGGGCTTATAGAAGAGCTTAGAGCAACAATCATTTTTGAAGAGGAATTCAGGGTGGATGAAGCACTTCGGGGAATTGAGGACTTTTCGCACCTCTGGCTTATATGGGAGTTTTCGGAAAATAAAAGAGATACATGGTCGCCTACGGTAAGACCGCCGAGGCTCGGCGGAAATAAGAGGGTTGGCGTTTTTGCCACAAGGTCAAGCTTCCGCCCTAATTCAATCGGATTATCGTCGGTTAAGCTTTTAGGCGTTGAAAAGACAAAAGAATACGGCACGGTTTTGCACATTGCGGGTGCCGATCTTATGGACGGAACGCCGATATACGACATAAAGCCTTATCTTTCTTTTACGGATTCGCATCCCGAAGCTTCGGGAGGGTTTGCCGATGAAAAACTTTCTTATTCTCTTAAGGTTGAAATGTCTGAAAAAGTTAAAAAAGCGATTCCGGAGGATGAATTTTCTCCGATAGTTAAAATTCTTGAAAGCGATCCGCGTCCGTCATACATAGAAGATGAAGAAAGAGTTTACGCCTTTGAATATGCCGGTATGCATTTGGAATTTACGGTATCGGGGGACACGCTTACACTTTTAAGCGTTAATAATATAACTACCAAAAAGGAGGACTAAATTATGGAAAAGTACGCATGGAAAGGTATGATTAAGGAAGGAGCACTTGATGAATATATCAAGCGTCACAATGAGATATGGCCTGAAATGGTTGAGGTGTTGAAGGCAGCGGGAATCAAAAACTATACAATATGGAATGTCGGCTGTGAAATGTTCGGATACTATGAGTGCGAAAAGGGCGTGGAGTATGCCGCAAAGGTTCAGGCGGAAAGCCCTGTTGTCGATAAGTGGAACGAATATATGAAGGATATTTTAATTATGGAAATGGACCCCGAGACAGGAGCACAGCCCCTTCTTAAGAAGGTATTTACACTTGACTAAAAGGAGAAAAAATATGAAAAAGATATTATCTTTTATGCTTGCCGGTGTAATTGCATTTTCTTTTGCGGGCTGCAACAGGGAGGAGGGCGAGGTAAAATACGCCGAAGCACCTTCTGCATCCATGCCTGACAAAGGAATAATTGACGGTGATAAATACGAAAGCACTTATGCAAATCTTAAATTTGTAAAGCCCGAAGGCTGGGCGTTCGCAACCGAGGAAGAAATAGCAACCATTGAGGCGGGAGACGGCGTTTACTATGATATGGTTTGTCAGAATCCGGAAACAGGATCCCAGGTTGCCGTTATGTTCGAAGAAACACTGCTTACTCTCGGAAATATAGCTATCACTGAGGATAAATATATCGAAGCAATTTCTGAGGGACTTTATAATTCGGGACTTGATGTTATATCTCAGGAAGACAAAAAAATCGGCGAAGATAACTATAAATCGGTAACGGTTTACGGGGAGTCTGAGGAGCTTACGGTTATGCAGACATCCCTGGCACGCAAAAAGGGAAACACTATGATTTCTGTTATTGCGGTAGCCTTCAACGATGATGTTGTTGACGATATACTTAAGTGTTTCGTTCAGGAGTAATTGATATGGAAAAAGTATTATTAAACGGTACAGATCTTTATGTAAGCCCCATTGCCCTCGGCACGGATTCATATGGACTTTTGACAAACGAAGAGGAATCCTACGCCCTTCTTGATGAGTTTTTCGCCCTTGGCGGAAATGTTCTTGATACAGCGCTTATCTATTCTGACTGGGTACCCGGCGAAAAGAGCAGAAGCGAAAAGCTTCTCGGTCGCTGGATGAAATACCGGGGAAGACGTGACGATGTTATAATTTCCACAAAAGGCTCACATCCTGATTTTGCAACCATGAATGTACACCGCCTGTCAGATGCAGATATAAGGGGAGACCTTGAAAAGAGCCTTAGGCATCTTGGCACGGACTATATAGATATTTACTGGCTTCACCGCGATGCGGAAGAGCTTCCCGTAGAGGGTATTATGGACACGCTCGCTTCTTTTGTCAAAGAGGGAAAGGTTCGCTATATCGGTGTATCCAACTGGACAAACAGAAGAATTGCAGAAGCAAACAAGTATGCTGAAAAGAACAATCTTCCCTTAATATCATCAAGCCAGATTCAGTACAGCGTTGCCGAAGGCATAAAGGAGATGGGGGATCCCACTTTGGTATTGATGAACGATGAGGAATATAAGTTCTTTACCGATACCAAAATGCCCGTATTTGCTTTTGAATCCCAGGCAAAGGGCTTCTTCTCAAAGCTCGATACTTTAGGTATCGATGAAGTGAAAAGCAAAAAAGCATATGCGAGATTTATGACGGAGAAAAATCTTAAGCGCTTTGAAATAATAAAGGAGCTTTCCGTTAAGTATTCCGTAAGTGTTGCCGAAATCGTTATTGCAGCTCTCTGCTCAAACGAAGATTTTCAGACAATACCCATTGCGGGATGTAAAAATTCAGCGCATCTTCAAAGCTCCGCTGCGGGTGCTTCCTTGAAGCTTACCCAACAGGAAGTTGATTCACTCATAAAACTGTGATAAAAACCCTCGCAAAGCGAGGGTTTTTCTTTAATTACAGCCCATAATTGGGGTTGACTTTGGAATATATAAGTGGTATAATATAGTGATTAAAATAGGTGTAGTATGTACACCGGTTGAAAGGTAGATGCGAAATGCAGAAATTAGGACTTAACGAAATAAGAGAAAAATATCTTGCATTTTTCGAGACAAAGGGACACCTTCGTATGCCGAGCTTCCCCCTTGTTCCGAAAAATGACCCCTCGGTACTTCTTATAAATGCGGGAATGACTCCCTTGAAGCCTTACTTTACAGGAAAGGAAACTCCCCCCAGAAAGAGAGTTACCACCTGCCAGAAGTGCATCAGAACTCCCGATATCGAAAACGTAGGACATACAGCCCGTCACGGCACATTCTTCGAAATGCTTGGTAACTTCTCCTTCGGTGATTACTTCAAGAAGGAAGTTATTCCCTGGGCGTGGGAATTCATCACAGAGGTTATGGAAATTCCCGTGGACAGGCTCTGGGTTACCATTTACGAGGATGACGACGAAGCTTATGATATCTGGGCAAACACAGTTGGCGTAAGCCCCGACAGAATCGTCAGAATGGGCAAGGAAGACAACTTCTGGGAGCACGGAACAGGCCCCTGCGGCCCCTGCTCCGAAATCCATTATGACAGAGGAATGGAATACAGCTGCGGTAAGCCCGACTGTAAGCTTGGCTGTGACTGCGACCGTTTTATGGAATTCTGGAATCTCGTATTCACACAGTTTGACAAGGATGAAGAGGGCAACTATAACCGCCTTCCCAATCCCAATATCGATACAGGTATGGGACTTGAACGTCTTGCTGTTATTATGCAGGGCGTAAACAACCTTTTCGAGGTTGACACCATAAGAAACATTATGCTTAAAATTTCCGAAATGACCGGAATTAAGTACGGCGATGCGGAAAAGACAGACGTTTCCCTCCGTGCAATCACAGACCATATCAGAAGCACCTGCTTTATGATTTCCGACGGTATCCTTCCTTCAAACGAGGGAAGAGGCTACGTTCTTCGTAGACTTCTCCGCCGTGCGGCGCGTCACGGAAAGTTACTTGGCTTAAACGGCACATTCTTACACGTTTTGGCTGAAACCGTATTCACAGAAAGCGAAAGCGCATATCCCGAGCTTCGTGAAAACGCAGACTACATAAAGAAGATTATAAAGCTTGAGGAAGAGCGTTTCGCTGAAACAATCGACCAGGGACTTTCTATTCTTGGTGACTATATGGAAGAAACAAAGAAGGCAGGAAAGACTGAACTTTCCGGTGAAGATGCATTCCGTCTTTACGATACCTACGGTTTCCCCTTAGACCTTACAATTGACATTGCGGGAGAAAATGGAATGAGCGTTGATAAGGAAGGCTTTGATGCTTGTATGCTCAATCAGAGAATGACTGCAAAGAGTGCAAGAGCAGAAAATGCCGACAATGCGTGGAGCAATGATGTTACAATTCCCGACGAAATCAATCCCGAATTTTTGGGCTATGATGCTTTGGAGTGCGATGCAACGGTTGAAGCCGTAATCGTTGGCGGAAAATTCTGCGAAAGCGCAGCAGAAGGCGATAATGCTGTTGTATTGTTTGACAGAACCGTATTCTACTCAGAAAGCGGCGGACAGATTGGCGATACCGGTATAGTAGAGGGTGAAGGCTTTAAGGCCGAGGTTACAAACTGCAAGAAAATCGGCGGCAAGCACACCTCCGAAATTACTGTTACTGCAGGCGAAATCAAAAAGGGCGACAAGGTTTCCCTCATCGTTGATAAAAAGAGAAGAATGGCTATCGCAAGAAACCATTCGACAACTCATCTTCTTCAGAAGGCGTTGACAGAAGTTTTGGGAAGCCACGTTGCACAGGCAGGCTCCTATGTTGATCCTGAAAGACTTCGTTTTGACTTCTCTCACTTTGAAGCAATGACAGCTGAGGAGCTTTCCAGGGTTGAAGCAATGGTAAACGAAAAGATTTTAGAAGGTTTATCAATCGAAAAGAGAGAAATGCCCATTGATGAAGCTAAGAAGATGGGCGCAACCGCACTCTTCGGCGAAAAGTACGGCGAAGTTGTAAGAGTTGTAAAGATGGGCGATTATTCCATCGAATTCTGCGGCGGTACACATCTTGATAACACCAATGAAGCAGGCCTCTTCAAGATTATATCCGAAGGCGGCGTTGCGGCAGGTGTAAGAAGAATCGAAGGTGTAACAGGCAGCGGAGTTTTAGCATACATCGAAAGCAAAAATGCAATTATAAATGAAATTGCAGGACTTATGAAGTCCTCCGAAAGCGCACTTATAGAGCGAACAAAGGCGTTCGTTGAAAAGAATGCCGAGCTTAAAAAAGATTATGATAAGCTCCAGGTTGAAATTTCCAAAAGCAAGAGCGCTAACCTTACAGACAGCGCAGTTGACGTTAAGGGCGTTTCTGTTATTACCGCAAGCGTTGACGGTTCCACCGTTGAGCAGATGAGAGAGATGATAGACAACTTAAAGGACAAGGTTGCACTTTGTGCGGTTGTATTGTCTTCCGTTACAGACGGTAAGGTTACTTTCGTCGGCGGTGCAAGTAAGGATGCCGTAGCAAAGGGCGTTCACATCGGTAAGGTTATAAAGGAAGTTGCAGCAATCGCAGGCGGTGGCGGCGGCGGTAAGCCCGACAGCGCTCAGGCAGGCGGTAAGGATGTAACAAAGGCGGAGGAAGCACTTTCCTGCGTTACAAAGGTTATCGAGGGCCAGTTATAATAAAAATGCCGGAATTGCGGCAACGAGATAATAAAAGCCGCTGATTTTCAGCGGCTTTTTGCAAAGGAGGCGTTTTATGAAAAGGATATTAATGCTTATATTGGCGATGAGTCTTGTTTTGACAGTTCCCGTTTTCGCATCGGAAAGTGCGAAACTTCCGGAATTTAATGTTACCTTAAACGGCAGGGCGGTGGATTCGTCCTTCCGTCAGTTTCCGCTTCTTTTATATAAGGACATAACCTATTTCCCTATGACCTATTATGATTGTCGGTTTTTGGGGCTTAAGACAGAGTGGAACAGCGAAACAAACACGCTCAGCATTGAAAAAAGCAATAGCTTTCTCGGCGGGGCATACCGCGACTATAAGTGGGAGTGGGAAAACGGAAAGGTATATCCCGTATCGGTGTGTGATTTCAACATTGAAATAAACGGAAAAGCTATAGATAATGCGTCTGAAGAATATCCTTTGCTAATCTTCCGTGATGTGACTTATTTTCCCCTGACATGGCGCTTTGCGAAGGAGGAATTCGGCTGGAGCTATTCCTTTGACAGTGAAAAGGGGCTTGCCATAACAGCGGACAATGTGAAAACAAAGCAGCTTAATCTCCCCGGAATATCGGAAAATCCCGGAATGGTGGGGACGGACGGGGTATATTACTATTACCGTTCAGGCAAAAACATAATGAGGGCTTTAAGGGAGGATACATCCTCGCCTGAAATTATCCACACTCAGCCCGACAATTATGTGGGTGACGGAAACGGAAGCTACACCACGTTTCTTTACGATAAGGGAAAGCTTTATATGAGCTATCACATAGGAAACGCAAGTATGGGAACAACCTACTGGTATAAAATAAACCCGGACGGAAGCCTACTGAAAGAATATCCCTCGGGCTATAATTCAGGTGGCTTCGGCTACGGGGAATACACCGTAACAGAAGGGAATATAAGTGCATCTTTGGGATACGGCGGAGGACAGTTCGGCTTTTTATACAGCGTTGACGGAGCAGAAAAGCAGGTTGTATCAGACAGAGTTACTTTCGGAAAACGTGACGAAAACGGCTATATAACACAACCGAAGCCTCAGATAGTCGGTAAAAACATCTATGTTTACGGCGTTGAGGATGGCAAGGACGGCATATACAGGTTCAATACCGAAACGGGGGAGCTTAAGAAAATTACAGAAGCATCGGGCAATTTCGTGGCTTTTTCAGGCTGGGACAATTTAGGACTTAACGGAATGACGGATATGCTTATTTATGTCAGAGATAAAAAGCTTTACAGATTGAGCGTTGAAAACGGTGCGGAGGTAATGCTTTATTCGGCAAGTGATGCCGACAGATTAATTTCCGGTTTTGGCGGAAACACTATATTCCTTGCTGTTGAGCACGAAGGAAAAACCAAGGTCTACCGCTATGACTCCCACGGACTTGGAAGCTTTTCGGGATGTATGATGGAAACAGCACTTCCCGCCAATGTAATATTAAACGATGCGGGAATGATAGTTGATATGTACGAGGACGGGGAATATAATCCAAAAGATGATATACGCCTCTTTGCCGCATCGGGGCTTTTGAGTATGTATATTTCTTCTGACAGCGCAAGAGGCTCGGGATTTATCTATGAAAATACTTTGATTTATGTAACCGACGATGGCTTAATCGTTGAGGCGGATATGACGCCCGATATTTATAAAGGAAATTAAAAAAGAAAGGTGATTAAAATGGCAGACTGTATTTTTTGTAAAATTGCAAACGGAGAAATCCCCTCGGAATTTTTGTACGAGGACGATTATGTAGTGGTAATAAAGGACATAAATCCCATGGCAAAGGTGCATCTTTTGGTTTTAACCAAGGAGCATATCTGCTGTGCAAATATGTTCGATGAGAGGAACTCAATTTATGCGGCAAAGGCGTTTGAGGCTGTAGCCAAGGTAACGAAAAAGCTGGGAATTGATGAAGCAGGCTACCGCGTAATAAATAACTGCGGTGAGGACGGCGGACAGACCGTTAAGCACGTTCATTTCCACATCCTTGGCGGACAGAAATTATCCGTTGATATGGCGTAAAAAAAGAAACTGTTTCCCATCGGAAACAGTTTCTTTTTTTGTCTCTGTCCTATATGAGTACTGATGAGTAAAAATATACATAACTTTACTCATATGGTTTTCTTGTATTCTTCAAGCTCTTTCTCTACGCACTTATTACATATAGGAAGTGTGTTTTTTGGATGATCTGGAAAAAAACCGCTATCACAAGTATAAATAATTCGTCTACCATCATACTCACCACAAGAAATACAATGGTCGAAATGCTTAGGAGCTAAAATAACACCTTGTTTTGTTTCGAATGCTTTGCTGATTTTAACAAGACAATCTTCACAATAAAACAAATTTTCTTTTGGAGATGCTATTCCGCAACAATAACATTTTCGCCCAAACACTGTTATCACCTTCTTTTAACAAGTTTTTATAAAACTGAATATTAATATACATTATATATACCAATACTTATCTCACACATAGACCTTTTTATTTAATTAACGCCTTTAATTTTTCAATGTTTATATCTTTTGCGGGCACATTATCTCTGACAGAAATTGAAGCACCTGTTCCTGCCGCCTGACCTGTTATGAAGCAGCATGGGATAACACGGACGGATGCCTGCATTCCTCTGTCAGCGCCAATTGCACGGCCTGCGACAAGCAGGTTTTTAATTCCTTTAACAACCAGCGAACGATAGGGGATACTGTAGGATTCACCGTTTTCGTGCCGCATGGAAAGAGCCTTTGCAAATCCCTTTACGCCGTTTTTGTCGGCGCTCATCGGGTGAATGTCCACGGGGTAGGAGTAACGCCCGATTTCATCGGGAAAGGCTTCTTTCATAAAGAAGGTGTCGGTTGTCAGCATATATTCGCACACAACCCTTCTTGACTCCCTTATTCCGAGAAAGTCAGCACTTTTTATTAAAACCGCATTTTCCGCACCGGGCACATAATTTCTGTAATAGGTTTCATATTCCGAAAGAATTTTACGCCCCATAAACATTGCATCGGTGATGCTTTCCGTATCGGTGTCTTTAACCTTAAAGCAATGACCGACATTGCCGAAGCCTACACCGACTTCGGGAAAGTTTGCCTTGATTCCGGGAAGAATGGGATCGTACTGGGAAAACACTCCTTCGCGGTAGGCCTTTTCATAATCGCCTTCGCTTTTTTTCTTTTCAAAATCAACCCCGGCCCAGACAGAGCATAGTGTGGTGCTCATTGTGTTGCCGTCCTCATCGCCGTAAAGGAAGGATGCTCCTGCAAGGAAGGATAAAAATCCCTGCCCGGTGCAATCGATAAATACCTTTGCGCTTACCGCAAAGCTGCCTTCGGGGGAGGATAAAACAGCATGGGTTATTTTATCGCCTTCTTTTATGACATCGGTAAGATGCGTATAGAAAAGTACCTTAACCCCTGATGATAAGGTAAGAGCATCGTATATCAGCTTTAATTCTTCGGGCCTTACATTGTGCCAGGAGCGGCTATAGGAGTGGGAATAGCCCAGAGAATCGTAAACCTCTCTTCCTATACCTTTTGGTAGAAAGTTTACCCCGTCGTCAAAATTCATAAGCTCGGGGACACCTGAAAGCATACTGCTTCCGCCGATTACGCCGGACTGCTCTGAAAGAATGACCTTCATTCCGCATCTTGCGGCACAAACTGCCGCCGCAAAGCCTGATGGCCCTGCACCTGCTATAAAAACATCTGCATCATATTTTACATTGATGCTTTTTTGATATGCTATATCCATAGAATCACACCCTTCTGCTTAAGTATACCAAAAGCAGAAGGGTGTGTCAATAAAATAGGATTAAACGTCAATTAATCAGTAGAATAAGTCAAAGAGAGCTTTTGTTGTGCGGCGTTGTGCAAATATACAAAAGAAAGCGGGGGTAAGCGGTGTTTTTTTATCTATTGGTAAATTTTTCACAAAAAGTAATTTTTATGAAAAAAAACATTGATTTATTAAATGTTTTATAGTATAATTAAAACAATGATTATAATGGGAAAAAATCGATTTATAATTGTTTTTAAGAAGGTATATAATAACCAAAGGTTAATTTTGAAAGGAGATTTGTTATGGCATTAACAAACAACAAGGCAGTTTTAGCTTGGCTTGATGAAATGGCAGCTATGACTAAGCCGGCAGAAATCGTTTGGATCGACGGATCCGAAGCACAGCTTGAAGAGCTTCGCAAGGAAGCTGTATCAACCGGTGAAATGATTAAGCTTAATGAAGAGCTTCTTCCCGGATGCTATTACCACAGAACTGCAGAAAACGACGTTGCAAGAGTAGAGGACAGAACCTTTATCTGCACACCCACCAAAGAAGAAGCAGGCCCCATCAACAACTGGATGGATCCTAAAGAAATGTACGCAAAGCTTTCTAAGCTTTACGACGGCTCTATGGTTGGAAGAACAATGTATGTTATTCCTTACTCCATGGGTCCTGTTGGCTCTCCCTTCTCAAAAATCGGTGTTGAGCTTACAGACAGTATCTATGTTGTATTGAATATGGCTATTATGACAAGAATCGGTAAGGCTGTTATGGATTCTCTCGGTGACAGCGACGATTTCGTTAAGTGTTTACACGCAAAGAAAGACGTAAATCCCGATGACAGATACATCGTTCAGTTCCCCCAGGATAAGACAATCTGGTCTATCAACTCTGCTTACGGCGGAAACGTACTCTTAGGTAAGAAGTGCTTCGCTCTTCGTATTGCATCCTATCTTGGTATGCAGGAAGGCTGGATGGCAGAGCATATGCTTATCTTAGGTCTTGAAAATCCCAAGGGAGAGGTTAAGTACATCTGTGCTGCATTCCCCTCTGCCTGCGGTAAGACAAACCTTGCAATGCTTATTCCTCCCGAGTATTTACAGAAGAAGGGCTACAAGGTTTGGACAGTTGGTGACGATATTGCATGGCTCAGAATCGGTAAGGACGGAAGACTCTATGCAATCAACCCCGAAGCAGGTTTCTTCGGTGTTGCTCCCGGTACCAGCGAAAAGACAAACTTCAACGCTCTTGCTGCAACAAAGAAGAATACAATCTTCACAAACGTTGCAATCAACAATGACGATATGACAGTTTGGTGGGAAGGTCTCGACAAGAATCCTCCCGAAAATGCAACAGAGTGGAAGGGCGCTAAGGTTAACGGTAAGGAATTTACTGCTGACGGCAACAAGCTTGCTCATCCCAACTCACGTTTCACAGCTCCCGCTGTAAACTGCCCCTGCATTTCACCTGAATTTGAAAATCCCGAAGGTGTTCCGATTTCCGCTATCGTATTCGGCGGCCGTCGTGCTAAGTGTGCTCCTCTTGTATATCAGTCAAGAGACTGGACACACGGTACCTTCGTTGGTGCTACAATGGCATCCGAGACAACTGCAGCTGCTGCAGGTGCTGTTGGTGTAGTTCGCCGTGACCCCATGGCTATGAAGCCCTTCGTTGGCTACAATATGGCTGATTACTGGAATCACTGGCTTGAAATGGGTGAAAAGCTTGGCGACAAGGCTCCCGAAATCTTCCACGTTAACTGGTTCCGTAAGGATGAGAACGACGACTTTATGTGGCCCGGATTTGGTGACAACATGAGAGTTCTTCTCTGGATACTTGACCGTTGCGAAGGCAAGGTTGGCGCTAAGGAAACAGCTATCGGTTATGTTCCCGAAATCAAGGACCTCGACGTTGAAGGCCTTGGCATTTCCGAAGAAAAGCTCTCAGAGCTTCTTGCAATCGACAAGCAGAACTGGATCGACGATGTTGAAGATCCCGCTACAGGTATCAAGGCATATTTCGCTCAGTTCGGCGATAAGCTTCCCGCTGCAATCAAGGCTGAACTTGATAAGCTTGAAGCAAACCTTAACAATATGTAATTTAAGCCTTAAAGGCAAAAAACCTCGGTGTAATACACCGAGGTTTTTTATTTTAAATATTCATTCTGGTGTTGCTTTCTGAATTGTGCAGGAGAAAAATTTTCTTCGGACTTAAAAATTGATGTCATATATTGCTGGGTATTAAATCCGGAGCGCTCCGCAATTTCAGATAGGGGAAGGTTAGTTGTAATTAAAAGGTTTTTAACCATACTTACACGGCACTCGGTTAAATATTCACGGGGAGTAATTCTGCAAACTTCCGTGAAAATGGTGTGGAAATAGTTAGGACTTAAATTTACTTCTCTGGCAATATCGGAAAGCTTTATCTGCCTGCTGCAATTGTTCTTTATAAAGCTTTGAGCCTGAGCGGTAATTGCACGTTTATAGGATTGCGTTTTCTGAGAGTTCATTGCTTCTTCAATCAACAAGGATATGTAGGTTAAAAGCTTTCCCTGAAGCAGAATTTCGTTATCCTCCTTTGAGGCGTGAAGAGTTATTATTTCATCAAGTAAGGACAAAATCTCAAAAGAGCGATTCATATTAAAATATCGGGGAACAGAAGAAAGCGTTTTTATAATCTTTCCTTCTGCCATAAACTTAATATATTTTGTTTTGAAAGGAAGTTCGCTGTTTCTGACATCTCCGGGTAAAGAAAGGAAAACATGGTTTTTTCGTATGGGAAAAGCCTCATTGTTTAAGAAAATATTTTTTCCATCTTCTAAAAAATGCTCTACCTCAACCATGGTGCACCTCCGCTTGGGCGTTACTTTTGCGGAAGAAAAAAGACTGCTGTCGTAATATCCGCACATTAAGAGTTCGGGTAATATTAATTCGCTTGACATAATGTCCTCCTTAAACCTAATCGTAAGATTTTATAAAAATAAAGGTTGATTTTATATTGAATATATTTTCATAAAGCTTTATAATTAAGGTATAACATTGGATGATTAAAAAGTCAAGAGGAAATAAAAATATTATAATTTTATAATGATAAGGAGGGAGAGAGTTGGAAAGATTAAAGAAAACCGGAACGCTTAAAACCGTCTCATCAAGTGAGGTTAAAGAGTCACCTATGGGGCTTGGAATGGAAAAGCTTGACCGTGATGCCTTCGATCCCGAAAAAGTATATGATAAAGTGACATCCCTTGGCGTCAAATGGATAAGAATACAGTCGGGATGGCAAAAGACAGAGAAAAAAGAGGGCGTTTATGATTTTTCCTGGCTTGACAGTCAGGTTGATAACCTTATTTCCCGTGGTCTTAAACCCTGGCTTTGCCTTTGCTATGGGAACTCCTTGTATGACGATCTGGCAAAAGAATATTACGGTGCCGTTGGTTGCCCTCCCATAAGAACTAAAAAAGCATATGATGCGTGGCTTCGTTATGTGGGTGAAACCGCACGACACTTTAAAGGTAGAATAGAGTACTACGAAATATGGAACGAGCCTGAAGGGGGATGGACCTGGAGACCACATCCAAATCCTTTGGAATATACGGAGTTTGCTGTAAAGACAGGTAAGTTTATAAAAGAAAATGACGAATCAGCCAAAGTTTTGACAGGCTCGCACTATGAGGATTCCTTGTCTGCTTTCAATGAAGAATTTGCATCGGGAATATTGGAGGTTACAGACGGGGTTACATATCACTCCTATAATTATGACGAAAGCACTTCCATGCAGAAAGCAAAGGCTATAAAGGCATTGGCTGAAAGCTATGGTAAGGACATAGATGTTATTCAGGGGGAGATGGGGTCTCAATCCAAAAGCGGAGGAAACGGTGCTCTTAACTGGGTAAGGACAAACCCCGATATGCAGACAAAATATCTTCTTCGTCACATTGTGGGGGAAATAATGTCGGGAGTTTTGTTTACATCGGTATTTTCAGCCGTTGATATGGCAGAAAACCTTGATGCAAAAGCAGATGGGCCTATAACTACCTGCGGATATTTCGGTCTGCTCGGTGCGGAATTTGACAGCAAAACGGGAACTTTGGTTGGCGATTATTATGAAAAGCCATCCTATTATGCATTCCGAAATCTTTGTGCACTCTTTAACGGGAAAATAACACCTGCATACATTCCTTCCATATTCACACCGGGAAGGTCGATAAGAATAGATGGTTTTGATACCCCTACAAAGGAAATAATTTCAGGCGGTCTTTCAAAAGAAAACGGAGCAAAGGCTTTTTGCTACTGGAATTCTACAAATCTTGTAACCTGCCACGGCTTTGAAGGAAGTGCTACATTTGAACTTTCGGGAGTTTCGGGAGAAGTAAGACTTATTGACCCTATGGACGGCTCAATTTACGAAATCGGTGAAAAAATCATGCAGGATAAGGGAAACGGACTTTTTAAGTTCACCAATATTCCTGTCAAGGACTATCCTCTTATTATTACTTTCGGGGAGTTTTAATTATGAAGATTAATTACGGACTTTTAAACGGTGCGGTTTTGCAAAGAGATGAAAATGGTTTTTGCAAGTGCATTTTTGGGGCAGAAGCTTTTGGAGAAATAAAAACTTCTTTGGGGAAATTTGAAAAGATTAATGAAAATGCTTATATCCTTTCCGGCATCCCCATAGGTGGACCTTATGAAATAATTATATCGGACGATAAGGAAAGCTTAACACTTTCTGATATCTATGTGGGAGATTTATGGCTTTTAGCAGGTCAGTCCAATATGGAAGGTGCAGGAAAACACAGAGGAAAATATAAGCTCTACGATGAAAATCCCCTTGCAGATGTCCGCGCCTACTATATGAACGAAAGCTGGGGTGCGGCAAAAACACAGCTTCACCAGCTTTGGGAATCTATAGATGAATGCATAAGGGCTCCTTACAGAAACTATAGAAAAAAATCTCCTTGGGGAGAAGAATTCCCAAAGGTGCAAACTGACGGAGTGGGTCCCGGATTATATTTTGCTCTTGAAATGAGAAAGCTGACAGAGGGTGTGCCTCAGGGAGTTATACCCTGCGGTGTCGGTGGGTCAAACTTAAAGCAATGGGATCCCGATGGGGTTGATAATCTCTATAGTGCTGCAAAACGCCGTGTTAAAGAATGCGGAAGCTACATAAAGGGCGTTTTCTGGCATCAGGGTGAGTCTCAGACCGACATACCGGGAATAGAAAGCTTTATAAGCGATATGAAAAAGCTTGTTTCGGGAATGAGAAGGGACTTCTGTGATGAAAAACTTCCCTTTGTAGAAGTGCAGATAAATAAATTTGTGGCGTGCTACAGCGATATTCCATGGAGCAGAACCAGAGAATTGCAACGAATACTTGAAAACTACATAGATAATCTTACAACGGTTTATTCTGTTGATCTGGAATTGGATGACCTTATTCATCTTTCGAGCGAATCTCACGAGATACTCGGATTTAGGGCGGCAGAAGCTATGAATTATCTGATTACAGGAAAAGGCGAGGCGTCTCCCTCCTTTGATTCCTTTGAAATTGTGGAAGATGACTTTGTACCCTTTCGTTCAAATATCCGTGTTAATTTCAAAAACATCAAAGGGGAACTTACTTCCCTTGGAGTACCGTCCGGATTTTCAATTCACGAAAAGGAAGACGGTGCACCCCTTCGTGCTGTTTCAAGGCTTTGTCTTGAAGGAGATTCTGTAAGAATTAAAACGGAAATAGATGCTGAAAAGCTGAGCGAATGTTATATATGCTATGGATTCGGCAACAGCTTTTACTGTAATATTACAGATACCGGCAGAAGAAGCATTCCTGCATTCGGACCTCTTAAAATAAAAGATTTTTTGAAAAAGGAGAAAGACTATGGAAGTAATTTATAAAAAGGGTATAAAACTTTCCGGCAACACCTATTATAAAGCCGATAAGGCTCGCTATGACATTTATTACGAAGATTGCATATACACCCAAGATAAAGTGTATTTTTCCTATACCAAATATGAAGGCGAGCCTATGCCTGTGGGATTCTTTCTGGAAAATTTAGAAAATGTAACTCTTGATTTTAACGGTGCGACCTTAGTTTTTCACGGAAGGATAATTCCCTTTATAATCAATAACTGCAAAAATGTAAAGATTAAAAATGTTAAAATAGATTACGACCGACCATTCTATACTCAGGGCAAGGTAATTGAGTGCGGTGAAGGTCGTATGAAGATAAAAATAGACGAAGGCTTCAGGTACAGAGTGGAGGACGGATTTCTTTATGCGGTAAGCGATACCTGGGAGAAAAAGCTTAATTATAACGATTGTCTTCTCTGGCTTTATGACAGTACCGGCGTAAAAGAATATCCCATAATTTTAGGTTTGTTCGGCCCTGAAATATTCCCCTGTGAAAAGCCGCCCCTTCCCATAAGACAGATTTTAGTTGAAGAAGACGGGGAATACCTCATATTGAAAGGAAACTTCCCTGAAAGATGGGAGGCAAACGACGGCAAAAACAGCCTTTTGTTCACCCACGAAGTTCGCGATAAGTGCTCCGTAGTTGTGGTAAATTCGGAGGATACTTTCATTGAAGACTTCATAATTATCCACGGTGCGGCCTACGGAGTTATGGGTATGAACTGCAAGAATATGTACTTCGATAACTACAGTATGTACATTAATTATGAGGGTAACGGAAGACTTGTAACCAACAATGCTGACGGTATTCATATATTCAACTGTAAGGGTGAGTTTGTGCTTAAAAATTCCCATATGGAAGGTCTGCTTGACGATACGGTTAACATCCATAATAATTATATAAAGGTAATGAACTTTGAAGGAAAGAAACTTGTATGTAAATTCGTGGGAAAGAGCGTGAAAATTGATTGCCCCATATTTGTTAAAGGAGACCGCATTGCAATATATCGGGGCAGAACTCAGGAGAAAAGAGGAGAATACACCTTAGAGGATATTTTACTTGATTCTGAAAACGAACAGTTTGTATTTACTCTGGATAAGGAAGTCGAGTACGTAGAGACCGGTGATATTGCAGAAAACCTTTCAAGTAATCCTACGATATTAATAGAAAATTGCAGGTTTGGTCGATTCAGAGGTACGATGCGCCTGCAAAGCCGAGCTAAAACCATAATAAGAAACTCAGTATTTGATAATAAAACCGAGTCCGTAATTTTTACCGGTGATACAACCTATTGGTATGAGTCGGGGCCGGTTAATGATTTTTTAATGGAAAACTGTAAATTGTTGAATACGGAATATTGCGCAAAAATTAATTTTTTAGGTGAAGTGGAATTTACAGACAAGGAACCATATTATCATAAAAATATAACCGTGAGAAATTGTTATTTTGATAAGGGTAGAATCATTAATATAAACCACGTTGATAATTTCGTTTTTGAAGGAAATACTTCCTGCGGAGAAATGGAAATCTACGCAAGAGACTGCGGAAAATTAACCTCGGACGAAAATGTAGTGGTTCACTATGAGTAAACAAAAAACGTCTTGCATTGCAAGGCGGTTTTTTGTGCTAATTGGTTGACAAAGTATTTTCCCTCATGTTAAAATAAAATAGGAGAAAAATAATATTTGTATTTAAGTTTGAATTTTTGGAAAAAGTTCAAACTTAAATGCAACCTTTCCCGATTCTCGTTTGTATTATATGTGAAGGGAGGAAATTCCTATGCAAAAAACGGCCTGCGCAGACGTTTTTAAGCATGATATGACCAATAAATATTTTGATACGGTATACCGCCTGGCATTAAACCAGATGAAGGATCAGCATATGGCTGAAGATGTAACCCAGGATGTATTTGTAAAATACATAAATTCAGACAAGGAGTTTGAAAGTGAAGAGCACGTTAAAGCCTGGCTTATCAGGGTAACAATAAATATGTGTAAAAATGTATTCAATTCGGCATGGTATAAAAAATCGGCGCCTCTTGAGGAAGATATCCCGACGGAAGAAAACGAAATAAGCGACTTATATAATGAGGTTTTGAAGCTTCCTAAAAAGTATAAGGCAGTAATACACCTTTTTTACTATGAGGATATGCCGATATCTGAAATTTCCTCTTGTCTCGGGGAAAAGGAATCCACCATAAAAAGCCAGCTTCACAGAGCGAGGGAAATACTTAAAAAAACGCTGAAAGGAGGATGCGACTATGAATTTTAAGGAAAGCTATAAAAAAGCAAATGACGAAATCAAAGGAGACAGGGCGCTTCTTGATAAAATATTAAATACACCGGTTAAGGAAAAAACAAAAATTACGCCTTTCGTATACAAGTTTGCATCCTGTGCAGCGGCAATAATTCTGGTGGGCGCGGTTATTCTGATGCCTGAAATAAAGGAAAAATTTGTAAGTGAGAACGAAAATACGGTTGCCGAAGAATGTACTGTCGAAGAGGCAAAATACAGTATTTTGGCAGATACGGCAGAAGTTACCGAAGAAGCAACTGACGGTCATATAAGTGAAAAAGCGGAAGAAACAGAAACTACGATAACCTTTAAGGCAGTAAGGAAAGAAGAAAATTCAAAAGAAGTTTCCGAAAGCGAGACTTATGCCACGGGCACCGTTGCCATGGGTGCAATTTCAGAAGACAATCAGGATACAGAAGCTGTAAACGGAGCAGCAGGAGTATTTTCTGTTGAAGAAGCTGCTGATGAAGAATTAAAAGTGGCAGAGAACTACGACTCTGTGATGGAAGCAGCCGAAGAGGCGGCTCCGAAAACAAAAATTGCTTCCGGAGGGGGAGGAGGCGGTGCGCCAGCGACAAGGAGTATGACTGCACGGACTGCAACAAAGACGACTGCTGAAGAAAAGAGCGCTTCTGAAATAATAGCTCTTATCGGAATAAATGAAGAAAGCCTGGTACCTTCCGGTATGACTTTGACAAGTTCAGAGGTGACCTATACGGAATTTTCACCTGAGGGAAATATTACAGCATATGAAATCAATATGGTTTACGAAAAGGAAGGTGCGAAAATAATTCTTCGCCTGACGGATTCTGCTACACCGCTGGCACTTGATGTGGCAGGACATTCGGGAATGGTCAGCGCATCTAAGACTTTCGGGAATACGGATATTTTCATAACGGCATACAATTTTACTCTTGAAGATGTTGAAAACTACTTAAACGGTATAAATTAAGGAGGCGTCAGTATGAAAAAGATTATATCATTGTTACTCATATTTACATTTATCTTTACACTTACGGCTTTTGCCGGAGAAAACGAGAAGATGAAGGAAGTTCTTATGTCCGTAAAGGAAAGAATTCCTGATACGGAGGAGTTTGAAAACTTTGAAAGCACCGAAAGAACCAGAAACGGCATTACAACCTATACCTTTATGTGGTATAACTCCGGTGAGGACTACAGGGAAATGTCGGTAAGGGCAACGGAAAGCGGGCTTATTACAAGCTATAACTTTTACAAAAACGAAAAGTATGAAAATAAGCCTTCAGTAAATAAGCCGGAGACAAAGGAGTTTTTAGAAAAGGCGAAAGAACTTTCTGCCAAAATCAATCCTTCTGTAAGCGATAGCATTGAAGTAAGTGTAAGAAGCGGCTATGAAAGCTTATATGACAGAGAATATTATTTCATCCTTACGCACAAGGAAAACGGAATTCCCGTTTACGGAAATACAGGAAGCCTTACCATTGCAGCAGACGGTGAAACACTTACTAATTACTATATGAATTATACAGAGGGCGTTCCTTATCAAAAGCCCGATAAGGCAATTACAAGGGAAGAAGCCGAAAAAGCCTATGCATCTGAAATAGGAATGAATCTTGAATACCGCACGGAATATGACAAAAGAGAGCGTAAGATTTACCTTTCATATCTTCCCGAAAAAACCTACGGCGTATATATTGACGCCTTTACTGGAAAGGCAATTGAGCCCGGCGAAGCAACGGTTGAAACCTTTGGCACAGTAACGGAAGAATCAGCGGCTGCTGATAAGGCGGCAGGAAGCGTAAATTCCGCAAACCGTTTTTCCGAGGCAGAGCTTAAAGAATTTGCCAAGCTTGAAAACTTGATTTCAAAGGAAAAGGCGGAAAAAATCATAAGAGACCTTAAGGTTTTAAGAGACGATAAGGCAACTCTTAAAAATATTTCCACAAGCCGCGATTATTACGATGAAGAAAGGTACTATTATTCGTTAAGCTTTGAGGGCGAAAACTATTATTATGCAAGTGCAAAAATAGATGCCGTAACCGGTAAGGTATTAAACTTCTATCAGGATTCCGATTATAAAGAAGTTCCCGAAGAAGACAAGGAAGAAATGGAAAAGAAAATAAACGGCTATCTTGCACTTCTTTGCCCCGGCGAAACAGGCGATGACAAAGAATACAGAATGACAGGCGAAAATGGCAATATCACAAGCCGCAATTTCACACGTCATGTCAATGATATTCCTTATGGTAACGACAGAATCAGAATTGAAGTAAGCGGCTCTGACGGTAGCTTAAGAAGCTACTCTTATGCAAAAACTGATGTGGAATTCCCTTCTCCCGAGGGAATAATAACTAAAGATGCTGCCGCAGAAAAAATGTTTGACTTAACGGAATATAAAATGTATTATTATCCCGTAGCGGGCGATGAGGGTAAAATAAAGGGAAGCTTTCTTCTGTACATGCTTAATGAATCCGTAGAAATCGATGCATTCACAGGCGAGAGAATCCTTGGCTATGAAGTCCTTGAAATTCCCGAATATACCGATATAAAAGGGCATTATGCGGAAGAAGCGATACTTAAGTTAAAGCGCTTTGGTATCGGATTTGCGGAAAGCGAATACCGTCCCGATGATATAATAACACAGAAGGACTATATCACACTTTTAAGCTATGCTGTAAGAAGAAATTCTTCCATCATTCTTGCAAAGGAATATGATGCAGAAAGCTATTATAAAAGTGCATATAACTATAATATAATCGATGAAAAAGAGCGTAATGACAACGCGGAAGTAAGAAGAATTGATGCGGCGGTTTACTTTATAAATGCTCTTGACCTTGCGGAAATCGCATCACTTCCCGGCATCTATAACTGCCCCTTTACCGATGTGGCGGAAAAGGAAGGCTATGCAAGCATTCTTTACGGCTTCGGAATCGTAAAGGGTGACGGAACGGGACTTTTCCATCCCGAAAGAGGGGTAACCCGCGGTGAGGCAGCAGTTATGATTTATAACTATCTTGCAAGATAATAAGACCATTCTTATATTGTTTTTTCTCCTTATAAAAGGGATGTGCTTTGGCACATCCCTTTTGCCTTGACTAAAAAGCTTTATTGTGGTAAAATAGCAAAAGCAAAGGAGTTGACTTTATGGAGCGAATTACAAGCTTTTCCGTGGATCACGATTTTATCGATCCGGGAATTTATGTGTCTAGAATTGACGGGGACATTACTACCTACGATTTAAGGACAAGAAAGCCCAATGCGGGATGCTATATGGATAATATCACTATGCATACGGTTGAGCATATGCTGGCAACATATTTAAGAAATTCCGAAATAAAGGACGATGTTATATATTTTGGACCTATGGGCTGTCAGACAGGCTTTTATCTTCTTTTAAGAAATGCGGATAACGCCAAGACTTTATCGGTTCTTAAGGATTGCCTTTCCAAGGTTTTGGAATATGAGGGAAAAGTATTTGGTGCAGAAAGGAAAGAGTGCGGAAACTATCAGAATTTAGACCTTGCTTCGGCAAAGGCTGAATGTAAAGCATACCTTTCGGCACTTAATAAAAAAGAGCAGACATTCAGGTACGAAAAGGAGTTATAAAATGGTTCAGAAAGCAGATATCGGAATAATTTGTGCAATGGAAGTGGAGCTTAATAAAATAAGCGAAGCTATGGAAATAAAACTGAAAAAGGAAATAAGCGGAGTTGAGTTTTTATACGGCACTTTGGAAGGCAAAAACGTAGTATGTGCCGTATGCGGAGTGGGAAAGGTGTTTGCCGCAATATGCACAGAAGCTATGATACTTAATTTCGTTCCCGGTGTAATTGTAAATTCTGGTGTTGCAGGGGGGCTTTCGGAAAGCCTTTCTATCTGCGATGCGGTTGTGGCTGAAAGCTTAGTGCAGCACGATATGGATACATCCCCTTTAGGTGATCCCGTAGGGTTATTATCCGGAATAAACATCGTAAACATTCCCTGCGATGAAAAGGCGGGGAAAATACTTAAAAAGGCCGCAGAGGAACTTTCTGTTCATACAGAAACAGGAGTAATTGCAACGGGTGATCAGTTTATATCCGGCAACGAGAAAAAAGATTGGCTTAAGAAGAGCTTTGATGCAAAAGCCTGCGAAATGGAGGGCGGCGCCGTTGCCCATGTGTGCTATGTAAATAAAGTGAAATGTGCGGTGCTTCGAACCATTTCCGACGGCGGAAACGACGATGCGAAAATGGACTTTCCCACTTTCTGCAAAAAGGCATCTGATGTATCAAGCGAAATAATGAAGAGATTTGTGAGGGATTACAATGACTGACGAAAAGATTTTAAGAATAAACGAGCTTTCAAAAAAGGCTAAAACAGTAGGACTTACCGAGGAGGAAAAGGCGGAGCAGAAGCGCCTTCGTGAGGAATATGTGGCAGGCTTCAGGGCATCCCTTCAGAGAGAGCTTGATAACACCTACATAAAACACCCCGACGGTAGTTTGGAGAAAATTCAGAAAAAAGGCAATAAAAAAAGCTGAGCAACGGCGGTACTTCTTAGGGATAAATCGCCCAAAATCCACGATTTTGGCATATTACTGTGTCAAAAAGCCTTGCAATAATTAAAAAACTCCAACATCGAGTTGGAGTTTTTTGTTCAAGAGCAAAAGGCTCTTTTCACATATCCGTCAAGGATTCCTTCGGCTTTTTTCCTATGCGAAGGAAATTTTCTTAG
>JAFQQJ010000027.1 GCA_017411325.1 Clostridia bacterium
ACGATTTGTTCACACCGGAAGACCTGGTGCTTATAAAAGAGGATATCAAAACCGTCAAGAATTTCATCGAACAAGATGCCACATTGGTGAAGGATACCATTCGTCGCAGAAGAGAAGCACAGGCGGAATAAGGAGCACTTGTGGACGGACATTTTTTGGTATCATTCTGTTGACAACATCGTAACAATTTAATTCTTTTTATTAGCACCCAAGGACGTGTTTTGCGTCCTTGGGTGTTTTTTAACGGAACGCCTGAAATCGCCGAAGAGTGCAGAGATTCTTCCTCAGGCATCAGCCTTCGTCAGAATGACATCGGTATAAGGTTTTCACTCTCTTCGTCAGTGTCATTCTGAGGTGTAGGCGATTTTCTTTTCCTACGGAAAGAAAAGCGCCAAAAACCGAAGAATCTCAAAATGCGGATATGATATCACAACTGCGGTCAATATGGCAAAAGGATGTATCCTTTGAATAAATATTTCAAACCTTTTTCTATATTTTGACGGAATTTTTCTATTTTCTTTTTTTGAAAAAGCTGTATAATAATGCTAAAGGGGGCATTTATTTGTACTACGCACTTATAATGATTGCTGTAACCATGTTCAGCATACAATTTTACTGCAATAAAGAATATCAGAAAATATGCGGAAGCGGTTTTTTCCCTTCGATGGTACTTACCTTCGGCGGAAGTATTGCCGGGCTTATAGCATTGCTTGTGATAAATAAATTCAATGTAGGAGTCACTCCGTTTACTTTATTTATGGCGTTTTTTAATTCCATAAACGGAATTTTGTGTACTCTTTGCTCTCAGAAAGCCCTTGCACACATAAATCTTTCTCTTTTTTCAATTTTCTCACAGCTTGGCGGAATGGCAATTCCTTTTATAACAGGAATAATATTTTTCGATGAAGACCTAACATCAGGAAAATTCATTTGTCTTATCACTATTGTGATAGCTATGTTTTTATCTCTTGATATGAAAGGGAAAAAGGGCTCAGGCTTTGCTGTATTATATTACCTTGGAATCTTCACATTTAACGGAATGGCGGGTTTTTTATCTAAAATATTCACATCCGCTCCCTTTGAAAAAGCAGATGCCGCCTCTTATTCAATTTTACATATAGCTATTACCGTCATATTATCGGGAATAATTATACTCTGTATGGTCTTAAAAGACGGAAAAAAGACTTCGTCACCCGTAAAAGAATTCCGGCTGACATCGCCTGCAGTTTTCTGGATGTCTGGAGGCACAGTATTAAATAAGGTGGCAAATTTCTTGCTTTTAATCGCACTTGCTAACCTTCCTGCATCGGTGCAGTATCCTATGGTAACAGGCGGAATTATGATAGTATCCACTCTGCTTTGCTACCTGACTCCGAATAAGCCGTCACTCAAGGAAATTTTTGCCGTTATCCTTTCTTTTGCAGGAATTATGTGTCTTGTTATATTAGCATAAAAAAGTGGGCTGTTGTTCTACAGCCCACTTTTTTATCATTTTGTAATTGTAACTTCCTTTGTTTCTGCGTTCCAGGATACTTTAGCACCAAGCGCTTCTGCAATAAAGCGGACGGGAGTATAGGTTCTTCCGTTTTCTATGAAGGCAGGAGCGTCAAGCTTTACTTCTTCACCGTTAAGAATGGCGGTATCTTTATCAATTGTAAGGATAAGCTTTAAGCCTTCCTTTTCAATTATTACTTCTCTCTTTTCGCCATCCCAGGAAACAGTTCCTCCGAGAGCTTCCGTCACAAAACGGGCAGGAAGCATTGTTCTTCCGTTTGTAATTAAGGGAGCAACGTCATTTACCTTAATTTCACCGAATACGGAAGCTTCCTTTTTGTCGATGGTTAAGACGATGTCTTTGTTTTCTGCTTTTTCACCCTCTGCAACGGTTATTGTTACGGTAGCAACCTTACCGCCGTCCTGATGTGCCTTTGCCATAACCAGGAAGGTTTTTGCAGTTTCGTCTGCGGCAACTGTAAGGAAACCGTCAGCGTCAATAAAGGTGTCTTCTTTTACAAGCCCTTCAACAGACCAGGTAACCTTCTGTGAAGGATTATACTTACCTGTTACCTTTGCCGTAAGCTTAATTCCCTCGCCCTTGGCAACCGTTGCGCTTTCCGGGGTTATGGTTACTGCTTCAACAGTAGGAGCAGGAGTATAAAGCTCTGCATAGCCGTTTTCGTTTGTCCAGTAAGATACAAGACTTGTACTGTAACCAAGTGCAGTTGCGGCACCCTTACGGTTAGAGTTTAATCTTTCGGCAAGCTGAGTTTTAGCCTGAGCTTCGGTTACTGCGGTAGCTACATTTAATGAAGTTGAGCCTGCACCCTTTAAGTAATAGCACTCTAAAAATTCTGCAGCATCGCCTGCTTCCATTCCGATCGGAACACTTGCTTTAGCGGCTTTTAATGATCCGCAGAAGGAACAGTTTCCGATTAAGCCATAGTTGTATGTTGTAATGCCGCCGGCATACGTTGCTTCAACACGTGCATTTGAGTAGCAGTTTATTATTTTACCGCCGGAGCCTACATAATATGCAAGGCCTGCAGCATACCCGCCGTTTTTGGTAGAGACAACAGTTCCTTCAACACCCACGTTCATAAGAACACCGCTTACCTTCGGGAAAACGGAAACGTCGTTATCGGAGGTTATTGCTACCTTGATTTTTCTTCCGTATCCGTCATAAGTGCCTGCAAAGGTGGCACCTGCACCGATACCCTTATAGTCGGCATAGGGGGTTAAATCGATATCCTGTGTCTGACGGATATACTTTCCGCTGTAATTATTTCCTACAAGCATATTGCCTGTAAATTCCATAAAGTCGGATACATCGTCGATGATGAAGGGATCGGAAGCAGTTCCCTTTCCTGTTATTCCGTCACCTGCTTCTATCTTTGAAACATGATTCCAGTCTTCTTCTTCCACCATTTCAGCAGGGACATAGAATCTGTTCTTGGTGTAAAACGCCACCTTACCGTTGGTGGAAATTTTCTCACCGTCTTTAAAGTATTCGTCCTGATTGCTTACTACATATTTATCACCGTTGTTAAAGGTGAAGGTTCTTGTAAGGGAATTGAATTTTCCTATGGTGGTTACGTCCAAGAACAGGTCTTTTGACAAAGCATCAAGGTCAACGCCCATTAAAGAGGCACACCAGGGTGCAATTTCCGTATTATCAATTACATAATTTTCACGGGTGGTTTTGCTGTCGCCCAAAACGGGGTTTAAGCCTTTGATTAAAGACACGCCCCCGGGAACATAAGCCCATACGCCAACATTCTGATCTGTGTGACTGGCTGTTGTCCACTTAACGCTTTCGGGATTTACACCTTCAATTACTTCGGAAACTGCAGTTTCGGGATTTTCGGGTATAATCATTCCGCCGGTATCGTGGTCGGGAGCGCAGATTACAACAGTATCTGTTCTTCCCTTAGCAAATTCCAATGCAACCTTAAAGGCTTCATCAAAAGCTAAATATTCGCTTGTTGTAATACGGGCATCGCTGGCATGGCCGCCTGTATCAACCATACCGCCTTCAACCATAAGGAAAAATCCGTCGGGATCGCCTGAAAGAGCGGTGATAGCGCCCTTTGTCATTTCAGCAAGGTTTGCCTGTGTTTTGCCTAAATATACGTCATAGGGAAAACCTTTATCCCCGATATTTCCCCATATTCTGTCGCCGGGCTTAACCTTTAATAAATCCTCTTTGGTTTCAACTATGGTATATCCGGAATCTACGGCGTTCTGTATGGTGGCATACTGTGATACCTGACCATAGCCTACGCCGAGAACGACCTCAAGATCTTTGTTTTCTATCTGCTGATAGATGTCATAAAGATCATTTCTGTCCGATGCGTGAGCTGTGAATGTGGCAGGTGTTGCGTGAGCCCAGTGGTAAGTTGAAATAATACCGGTTGACTTGCCGATGGATTCTGCCGCTTCAACAAGGTTTGCTTTCGGGATGCCGTTTTTGTCGATGCCTACATAACCGTTAACGGTTTTATAGCCTGTTGCCATAGCGGTACCTGCTGCCGCAGAGTCGGTAACACCGCCTGTTACGGGAGCAGTTTTCATACTTCCCGCAAGATGGGCACGCATAGCCATAGGATTTTCGTCGGTAGGTGTTTTATTCGGGAAAAGCTCTTCGTTAAAGCCGCCTGCAATTTTCACCATATTGGCAAAATCGTAGGGGGCATAGCCACCTCCGTCAGGGATTAAGTAAATGATGTTTTTGATTTGTCCTTCCGCTGCATAAGTTGTCACAAAAACTGTCGATGCAAGCATCATAAGGACAAGCATTAGTGAAACAATACGTTTTTTCATTTTTATTCCTCCTTATTGTATATGAAATTATTATATCAAAGAAAGTGGATGTATGCAATAGTTTTTTTACTATTAATTTTCGTTTTTATAAAAAAAACACAGAAGCCGAAAGTGGCTTCTGTATCTTTTTATTATTTTGTAATTGTAACTTCCCTGGTTTCTGCGTTCCAAGAAACAGAGGCACCCAATGCTTCTGCAATGAAACGTACAGGGGTGTATGTTCTTCCGTTTTCAATGAAGGCGGGAGCATCAAGCTTTACTTCTTCTCCGTTGAGAATGACGGTATCTTTATCAATTGTAAGGATAAGCTTAAGGTCGTCCTTTTCAATTATTACTTCTCTCTTTTCGCCATCCCAGGAAACAGTTCCTCCGAGAGCTTCCGTCACAAAACGGGCAGGAAGCATTGTCCTTCCGTTTGTAATTAAGGGAGCAACGTCGTTTTCCCTGATTTCTCCGAAAACGGAGGCTTCCTTTTTGTCGATGGTCAGGATAATGTCCTTGTTTTCTTTTGGCGTTCCGAAACCGATTTTTCCGTCCGAGACTGTCCAGGTTTTAAGGAAGGATTTTGGAAGATTTGCAATTTTTGCGGCATCGGAAATTCCGCCATTAAGCCAGGATGCGAGATTTTTTTCAATTTCAGATGTCGTAATTTCCGATATTTCCTTATCCTGAATAAAAGCTGTTCCTTTATGATAGGTGTTGCTTGTAACAGAGCCGTCTATTCTGTTTGTTATTGCATAGCTGCTTCCCGAAGCTGTTGCCGTTCCGGTAAATACGCAGTTTGTCATAATGCCGTAATTTGACCAGGCAATGGAGCCTAAGTTTGCTCCCTCAACGTAGGCGTCGGACCAGCAGTTAATCATCTTTCCTTCTTTTCTTATAGAACGGCAAATCGCAGCGGCAAAGGTGCCGTTTTTAATTTTTCCCGTAACAGCTAAATTCATAATGGTGCCGGTGGTGTATGGGAATAAGCAAAGGTCGGTGTCTGACGCCATATCAATATTAATGGTATATCCGTTTCCGTCGTATATGCCCGCAAAGGTGGCAGATCCGCCTATTCCCTTAAATGAAGTTCCTGCAAGGTCAATATCGGTTGTCTGCTTAAAGTAGAGTCCGGATTTATTACTTCCCGATGCAACCTCATCCATAAAGGCAATAAAATCATCAGCCGAGGAGATTAAATAGGGGCGGGCGCGGCTGCCGTCAGGCTCGGTCTTTCCGGCTTGTCCCACGGTAACGGTAACCACATCGGTTACGCTTCCGTCCTGGTTTGACTTTGCCATAACCTTAAAGGAACCGGCAGTTTCGTTTATATCAACTGTAAGATAGCCGTCATCCGCTATGAATGTGCCTTCTTTAACTTCACCCTCAACAGACCAGGTAACATCAGGGGAAGGCTTGAATTTTCCTGTAACCTCTGCCGTAAAGAATGCTCCGTCGCCTTTGGAGACCGCTGCACCGTCGGGAGTGATTGAAACCTTTTCGACAATGGGAACGGGAATGTGGTGAAAAACTTTTCCGTCCTGAACTGTCCAGTAAGAAATATCATCCTCCGAAACACCGAGGACGGCCGCAGAAGAAGGTCTTCCACCGTTAAGCTTATCGGAAAAATCCGAATTTATATCGGAAGGCTTTACAGAGGCTATACCGGTAGCGGACTGGTTTCCTGCACCTTCTTTATAGTAGCAGTTTTTGAAAAGGTATTGTTCGCCCTGAGCAGAAGCAATGGAATGGGCAGTTGTCCCCGTAAGAGAACCTGTAAAACAGCAGTTTTCTATTGTTCCGTAGTTGGACCAGGTAAGACCGCAGACGGTGGAGCCTGTCAACGCAACATCAGACCAGCAATTGACCATTTTTCCGCCTGTACGGATAGAACGGGCTATTCCGGAGGCAAAGCTTCCGCCCGATTTTATATTACCCTCTGTGCCGAGGTTCATAATTGTACCTGTAACATAGGGAAATACTGTGTTGTTTCCGTTTGTAGTAAGAGAAATTCTGATTTTGTGGCCGTTACCGTCAAAGGTGCCGGCAAAGGTTTGCTTTTCGTTAACGCCTGTATAATCAGGATTTTCAGACAAATTAATGTCGGATGAGAGACGGAGATATTTACCTGCATATGTTTCTCCGTTTATCATATTTGCTGTAAATTCAAGAAAATCATATGAATCGCTTAATATGAAAGGGTCATCCTTGGTTCCGCTGCCCGTTATTCCGTCAGGCTTTTCTGCTTTTTTGTCAAGATCGCCTTCTTCAACCATTTCGGAAGGCACATAAAATCTGCCGTTGAGTGCTAAGGCAACCTTGCCGTCAGTTGAGATTTTTACGCCGTTTTTATAGTATTCGTCCCTGTTTGCATATACATATTTATCTCCGTTTCCGAAGGTGAATTTGCCTGTTGCTGCAGAATATATGCCATAATCTGTAACATCTGAAAAAAGCTCGTCTGAAAGCTCATCTAAGTTAACGCCCATTAAAGAAGCACACCAGGGGGCAAGGGCGGTGTTATCAATGACATAGTCTGTTCTTGTTTTTTCGGTGTCTCCCAAAACAGGATTTAACCCCTCCGGTAAAGACACGCCTTCGGGGACATATGCCCATACACCTACATTCTGTGCAGAGTGGCCTGTTGTGCCCCAGGTCATGGAAGTGGGCGTCACACCGTTTCGCACTTCTTCAACATAGGGGGCAGCATTTTCGGGAAGATTGAGATCGCCCGTATCGTGGTCGGGCGCGCAGATTATAACCGTGTCTGTTCTTCCTTTTGCAAATTCAAGTGCCACACGGAATGCCGCATCAAAGGCGAGGTATTCACTGGTGGAAACAAGGGCGTCGTTCAAATGACCGCCTGTATCAACTTTGCTTCCTTCAACCATAAGGAAAAATCCTTCGGGATCGCCTGAAAGGGCGGTGATTGCCGCGCGGGTCATTTCTTCTAAGTTTGCCTGCTTTCCGTTTAATTTAATGTCATAGGGAAAGCTTGGATCTGCAATGTTTCCCCACAGCATATCGCCGGGGCGTACAGCATCCAGATCCTCCCAGCCCTCAACTATGATGTAGCCTTTATCAATGGCGTTCTGAATGGTGGCATACTCGGATACAGCACCGTAGCCTGCACCTAAAACTACTTCAAGCCCCTTGTTTTCCATCTGCTCGTAAATATTTTTATAGTCGCTTCTGTTCATAACGTGGGCAGAGAAGGCAGCGGGTGTTGCGTGCACCCATTCGTAGGTTGCGATTAAACCTGTCGATTTGCCGACTGATTCGGCCGCTTCGACTAAATTTGCCTTGGGGACGCCCGCTCTGTCTACTCCGAGATAGCCGTTTATCGTTTTATGGCCCGTTGCCATAGCGGTACCTGCCGCCGCTGAGTCTGTTATTCCGCCTGTTACGGGGGAGGTTGTCATACTTCCCGCAAGTTGGGTGCGCATGGCCATAGGCTCGGTATCGGTAAGGGTTTTATAGGGGAATTTGTCATCCGGAAGTCCGCCTGCAATTTTAACCATATTGGCAAAATCATAAAGGGGATAGCCTCCGCCGTCGGGGATTAAGTAAATGATGTTTTTGATTTGTCCCTCTTCGGTTGCGAAGGCTGCGATGTAAACCGTTGAGACAAGCATCAAAAGTACAAGTGCCAGAGAAACAAGTCGTTTTTTCATTTTAATTCCTCCTTATTATGTCTGATTTTATTATAGCAAAAAAGGGAAAAGTATGCAATATACTTTTCCCTTTTAATTATTAATACCGTTAATCAATCCGAAAAATATGTCTGTCCCAGAGGAGGAAGAGTCCAGCCGTTTCTTCCGTTGTGGGGAAGGGCGTGGTAATAGCCGATTAACTCTGAAAACATACTTTGCGCCTCGGCATCATCCTTTAATATTTCCCCGGTATTTTTTATTAAGTAGTTTATGTCGGAAGGCTTTGGGTTTTCTATGGAGAGATACGATGAATACCTCTTATAGTCAAGGATGGCACGGATGTATAAAATTCTCCACCGCCAGCTTTTTTTTGCGCGCTCCGGAAGGCGGGAATTGATGGACTCTGCCAATTCCCTTGTGCGGTCGACCTTTACGGGGCCCTGACATTTTGAAATAAGGGTGTGGTTTTCCTCAATTATTTCCATAAGCTCCAGACAATCATCTGTCACATTTGATGAGTATTCATAATTTATATATTCGGCTAAAATTTCACGGTAGGATTTATCCTTGCTCCAGTAATAGCCGAGGCACTGCACCTTTGATATATCCTCGTAAATACCCTCAGAATAGGGAAGACCGCCGTTTAAGATGTGCTTTGACGAATCCCATATTCTCTGAAATCGCTTCGGAAGGGGATTTGCACCGAGACCGCCCCAGGGGTAAAGTGACCACATTGATATTTCGGGAAAATTGATTATGGGACGGGGACAGCTATGCTCTAACGGGTATTTCGGAAAATCGTGATGTGAATCTGTCATAAGGAAGGAAACAAAGGCCATATCGTCATCAAGACGGCGGAAAAGCCCCTCATATTCGCCTTCGCTTTCGGGAAAGTCAAATACCCAGGTGGACATACCGATTTTGACGTTTGGGAAATATTCTTTGGCAAGGGTATAAAGCTCCTTTGTTATATCGCAGAATTTGTTTGAGCCCCATGGAGTACATTCGCTGCAGCCGCAACCGCCCTCGTCATAGGGCCAGGTTATAATATAGTCAAGGTGTGATAAGCCTTCAAACTGACGTTTCCAATGATTTTTCAGATATTCCATACCGCCTTTTTTCGAGGGGCAGATTTTGTTTCCCAGGTCTCCGCGGTACCGTATCTGTACGGGAGGAAGAGCGCGTATTTCTTCGGGAATGTCGGTAAAGAGGCAGTTTCCCATAAGTACACCGATTTTCAAGCCTAAAGCTTTTGAAACGGCGGAAATTTCACCTATCTTTTCATACGCCTTTTTAAATAAAGGATCGTCATAGCTTTTAGCACCTGCGGTGCTTAAGGTTAAAATTACGGTGTTTTGCCCCCATAGGAGTAAATCTTCCAGATATCGCTCTATTTCATCCATTGGCGCAACATCGTAAAAATTGTAAAAATGGCGGGCAACATAGGTTGCACGAAATGAACAGTCGGGGCTCATCACTCCCTTTGTGGGAATGGGGGAAAAGGTGTCAGAGTCCCATTTTCCCGAATGTAAAAGCTTTCCTATGCCGTAAAAAAGACCGAGAGAGTCAGATGCCTTTATGTAAAAGCCGCCGTCTTTTTCTTCTATAATAAAGCTTTCTGCTTTTTCTGTTGATAAATCTGTTGAAAGGTCAATTAAAAGACCGCCGTCGGAAAATTCTGCATCTAAACGCTCTGAAAGCCGCTTTTTTAATATTTCTTCGTGTCTTTTGTTTCCGTTGGAATTTATTGAGAAAATCATCTTAATCACCTCAAGGTCATTATAAGCTAAATGAGAAGAATTTTCAATAAAAATATTACAAAAAAATCGCAACTTTGTCCAACCATCGCAACATTTTCATATTGAAATAAGAAAAAAGCTGTGGTAATATGAGCTTAACAACAAAACGGGAGGTATACTTGATGAAAGAGTTACTTGAAATTAAAGGTAATGAGCTTTATCTTGGCGGAAAGCCCTTTTATATCGCATCGGGCGATATGCACTATTTCAGATTTTTCCGTGGCGGCTGGGAAAGAAGATTAAAGCTTATGAAGGATTTCGGCTTGACCTGCGTTCAGACCTATGTGCCCTGGAATATGCACGAGCCTGAAAAGGGTGAATTTCACTTTGAGGACAATTTGGATCTTGCGGCATTTATCCGTATGGCAGGGGATATGGGACTTAAAGTGCTTCTCCGTCCTTCTCCCTATATGTGTGCGGAGCAGGACTTAGGCGGACTTCCTTACTGGTTACTCAAGGATAGAAAGATACAGATTCGCTGTAACGAAGAAAACTATATGCGCCACGTAAGAGAGTATACAGAGCGTCTTGCAAAGGAATTCGTTCCGCTTTTATCAACCAATGGCGGTCCCATCATTGCGGTTGCGGTTGAAAACGAATACGGCTCCTTCGGAAACGATGTTTCATACATAAGAGCCGTTGCCGATATGCTTCGTGAGTTTGGGGTTGATGTTCCCATGTACACGGCAAACGGACACGAAATGAAGCACCTTAAATGGGGAAGTGTTCCCGAAATATGGACAGGTATAGACGTGGGAACTGTTCCCGAAGGTGCAAAGGAAACTCTTAAGGAATTTCAGGGCGACAGACCTTTGATGGTGTGCGAGCAGTGGGGAGGTCGTGCTCAGCAGTGGGGCGGTGTATTTTTCCGTCAGACACCCGCGGGTGCTGCGGCAAATTATAAAAACAGCTTAGATAGAGGCTTTATGGTAAACTTTTATATGTTCTGTGGAGGCACAAACTTTGGATTTTCGTCCGGTGCAAACTACGGCGTATTCAGAAAGGATGCACCCTATGCAAAAAACAGATATGTGCCTTTTGAAACAAGCTATGACGTGGATGCACCCGTAAGCGAGGAAGGCAGACCTACCGAGAAATATTATGAACTTAAAAAGGTGCTTTGCGAAAAACGCGGCATCCCTTATGAGCGTAATGAATATGAATATATCTCCCAGGCACCTTGTGAAATCACCCTTACCGAATGCGGAAGCTTTTTCGACTCGGTAGAGGATATATGTGCAAAGAAGGTATTTTCGCCCCAGACCAGAACCTTTGAAGAACTCAGCCAGGCATACGGCTTTGTATTGTATGAAACCTTCCTTGAATATACCAACGAGCATATAAGAGCTCTTTCCATTGAAGGTCTTCGTGACAGAGCAACGGTATACTTAAACGGTGAATATATAGGCACGGCATACCGTGACAGAGAATATGATATCCGCTTTACAATTCCGAAAGAGGGAGCAAAGCTTTCCATTTTAGTTGAAAATATGGGAAGAATAAACTATGGACTCTTTATGACTACGGAGCATAAGGGAATTACCGACTGTGTTCATCTTGATGTAATAGGTTCCGAGACGGGAAGAAAATACCACGACTTTTCACTTCTTATGAACTGGGATATATACTCACTTCCATTAAAGGATATTTCAAAGGTTACATATAACGGAAACGTGGGTGAAAATAAACCCTGCTTCTATAGGGGTACCTTTAAGGCAGAAGCAGGAATTGATACCTTCATCAAGGCAGAAAATTTAGAGAAGGGTATGATTTGGATTAATGGCTTTAACTTAGGCCGCTACTGGGATATCGGGCCCCAGGAAAGGCTTTATGTGCCGGGCGAGCTCTTAAAGGAAGAAAACACCATTGAAATTTTCGAGCTTTACGGAAAAGAAAATAAGGCACATATAAAGTTCTATAAGGAACATTCCCTTGACAACCGTACTGATAATGTGGAAGTAATAGTTGAAGAACAGAAATAAAATAAAAAAATCAGGCTTTGCCTGATTTTTTTATTTTACAAGATATGCACTTATTTCCTTTACGGTAATTGTTCCTTTTCCGGCATCTGTTTCAGGAGTTATGTATATTTCTTTTACGCAAACCGGACTTGCAAAGGTATAAAGGGAAGAACCTGAAGAAATGTCATAGTCACTTACTTCGACGGACATTTTTTTGCCGTCTGAATCACGGATGTAAACTTCCATCTTCATATATTCGTCGGACAAAAGAGCGGATATGCTTAATCCTTCTATTACAACACCGTCTTCGCCGGGCAATTCAACAACAAGAGTCTTATCAAGGACAAAATCGATGATTTCCGCATTCTCTGTTTCGTCAAGAGGGGATGGGGCGGGAATGTAGGTGCCGTCTTTTGCTATTTTATAGGATGCCCACCCGGTTTTGTTGATAAAAAGCTTTTCACCGGTGGAAGCATCCAGAGTGGCGATGGCTTCGTTTTCATTTTTTGCAGTAAACATTCCGCCTATTGCAACGCCGACAAAAATAATAACTGCAAGGACTGAGATCAATGCTGTGAACTTGAAGTTTTTTGCAGAGATAATTTTGTTAATAAGGCGCTTTATCGGGGAATAATGCTCACTCAGAAGGTCTGAAAGAACTTTTCTGAATTCAATAATCGGCTCCTTGTAGTCGGGATGGAGCAACGAAACATTATCCAGCTCCTTTTTGAGCTTTTTGATATTACGGTCGTTAGTCAGAAGAGTATTGTGACGAATGAAAAACTTGCGCAGTGACTCGAAAAATGAAGTGATAACCGTAAAATCCGTTCTTATCCCTGGGATATCTCTCATAATACGGCCGTTTTTGGTCATAGGCGGGATGAAAAGATTTGAAGACAAAAACCATTCCATAAATTCAAAGGGGGCGAGAGCCAGTTCCTTGTCAATGAAATCCAGAATGCTGTCAAAATCAATCTGTACACGTGAATCCTTTGAGTCGTAAATATAAAAGAGAATTATATAAATTATGCGCCTGGGCGCGTCCTTTTTCTCTTTCAGGCAACGGAGCAGAAGCGATTTTAACGCATCCTCCTTGCTTTTTCCGTCAGAATCCGAATCGGCAAGGTTTTTTCTTATATTTTCAAAGCCGAAGGCGTCATAATGAATAAAGGACATGGCAACATCGTTGGTAAGTGCCATAATTTCCTTTGCCGCCATTGCGATTTTATGCTTGAAGGTACAATCTTCATTTATGGTTTCCCCGTCGGTAAGAGGAAATTTTTCTATTTTTGACAAGTTAAGCTCGGAAATATCCAGTGTGGTCATATAGTTTTCCAGAGCATAGCGGTATATGGAGATGAAAAGCCCTGCGTTATCGGGGTATTTGTCCTTTAAGACAAGGCATTTTTCCTCCAGATATTTAACAGCCTCAAAGCGGTCGCCCGAGGTATAATAAAGCTCCGTCGCTCTGTCACGGATCATGGTGAGAATCAGCTCGTTGTCCGCAACCTGAGGCATCTCGGAAAAAATGCTGTCTGCAAATTCCATAACAGAATGAACGGTTTTTCTCTGTTCTGTAAGATAGGTGAAATAGCGGTTTATGAGGCGGTTGCTCTTCGCCATTTTCTGTTCAAGCAGCTTGTTGTAAAGCTCGCTGCTGCCTTTTGACGAGTCGATGTGCATGAAAAGAATGTCGTTTTCCGAGGATTTAAGGCAGGCATCTATGTCCAGCGTGATAAGATCATAAAGCTCATCTTTCTGGGCCTCCGGGCAGAGATCATAGGTGAAAACCAGTCTTTTCAGAATTTCTGGCGGAATTAAAACACCGCGGCTTTTAAGAAACCGTCTGTAAAGCTTTATGAATTCGGAGTAAGAGGCGAGAAGCAGAGGCTTGTTTTCGCTTCGTAAAAGCTCCGCAAAAACGGTAGTAACTCTGCCCAGTCTCTGAGGAAGAGTTTCCTCGTTATCCTTTAAGTTATATATGTATGTAAGATCGTTATAAAAACGCAGAGTCAGGATTTTTTCTGACGGAAAGGCGTTTTCTGCTTCGTTTGCAAAAGCAAAGAAAGCAGAAAGAGAGCTTCTTTGCGCAAAGTGCTCTGATACAAAGGTTAAATATTCTTCAGAAAGCTCTGCCTTGGAATCGGGAATCTGAGAGCGGTTTTTCTTGCTGAAATTAAATATATAGTCCTTGGAAGCATCATAGGATTCTATGTAAAAGCTCCCTCTTATTGTGATTTTATCGTCGGGAATAAAGTAGATATTAACCTCGGGGCGGATTTCTGTTTCGCCGAAGAGGGTGCAAAAACCGGTTTTGGTTCTTATATAATAGGGAAGGCTTTCGTAAAGGCCGTACATTATGGCACAGATTTCGTCAATCCCCGTGTTTCTCGGAAGAGCTATAAAAATATTCCTGTTCTGCTCAACAGCGGCAAAAACTGCAGCAACGAGAGCCATATACTCTGTATGGGACAGATTCAGGGAAGCAAAAAGCTTTTTAAGGTAAAGTCCGCGGGCATTGCTTCCGGGGATTTCCTTTAACGACGGCAGATAGGGTGCACCTGTATAGTGGGATTCGGGGATGGCAAGAAGTGCGCCCGGCTCCGAAATAAAGGCGGAAATATCAGAATCGGGGATAAGATAGTTGTGTATGAAGGAATAAGGCTCCTGCTCCAGCTTCATACCTGTGCCGATTAAAAGCCCTCCGCCGGATAGCGGAATAAGACTCTTGTAACCGGGAGAATCCTTTCCTTCCAGATAAAAAAGGTCAAGCGAGGAGTAAAAGGGACGGATTGCACTGTCGATATATTCTTCCGTAAGTGTAGTTGATTTTGCTCCGGTTTCAAGTCCGATGCCGGTTTTTATGTAAATTTGCTGCTCTATCATAACCTTTTCCTCCTTTTTTGAAATTCATAAATATATTCTATCAAATGTCCGCAGATTTTTCAAGTTATTCTTGACAAATGACAAAAAATTTTTTATAATATTATGTGTTGCAAAGATAAGCTGGTGTGGCTCAGTCGGTAGAGCAATTGATTCGTAATCAATAGATCGTCGGTTCAAGTCCGGTCACCAGCTCCAAATAAAAATGCGTATGCCCGAAGGGTATACGCATTTTTATTTGGAAATGTAAGGTACGGACTTGAACTTGTCGCAGGCAAAACCCCGGAGGGGATTTTGCCGGAGGTTTTGAAAAACGGCAGTTTTTCGAAACTCAAGTCCGCTGTACGGCTAAGTGTAGTCTAAGCAGAGGAGCGAACTTGTCGTAGGCAAAACCCCGAAGGGGATTTTGCCGAAGGCAACGCTCAAGGTCCGCCGTGAGGTTAAGCGTTGACTGATTATGGGAGTGAACTTGTCGTAGGCAAAACCCCGAAGGGGATTTTGCCGAAGGCAACGCTCAAGGTCCAGCACATGGCTAACGCAAAGAGAGTGTTGGAGAGCAAACTTGTCTGGCGTGTTTTTTTCTATTGAAAAGAACACAATAATATGATAAAATATATCTATTAATGTTTGACGGTGATATAAATGAAAGAATTGCTTGAAAAAATACTAAGCGAAACCTATGACTTGAGGAAAGAAGGAAAGGTTGCCTCCTACATCCCCGAACTTGCAAAGGCGGACAGCGATAAAATGGGAATATGCATTGTGAATGCAGACGGAGAATGCTTTGCCGGAGATTATGGTGAAAGGTTTACTATGCAGAGTGTGGTAAAGCCCGTGATACTGCTCCTTGCCTTAATGGACAGGGGAATGGATGCGGTGCGCTCCCTTGTGGGAGTTGAGGCAACGGGAAAGCCCTTTGATGCCTTTAATTACAGCGATCAGGCACTTAAGGAAGACCACATAAACCCTATGATAAATACGGGTGCAATAGCCCTTTGTACATTGATTGAGGGTGAAAATTATAATGAAAAGTTTGACCGCCTTTTAAACCTTGCAAGAAAAATGGCGGATAACCCTGAGCTTTCCCTTGATGAAAATGTGTACCTTTCAGAAAAGGCAACAGGCAACAAAAACAGAGCACTTGCCTATATGCTTAAAGCCTACGGAATGATAGAGGACGATGTTGAAAGCGTGGTTGACTGTTATTTCAAAGCCTGCTCCATAAAGGTGGATTCCGTTGACCTTGCAAAAATCGCATATGTGCTTTCCAACAAAGGTGTAAACACGAAAACCGGTGAAAGACTTTTCAGCGAAGACTATGCAAGGTTTGTAAATGCTGTTTTGACCACATCGGGAATGTATGACGGCTCCGGTGAATTTGCCATAAATGTGGGAATTCCCGCAAAAAGCGGTGTAGGAGGCGGAATTATGGGCGTTGTGCCGGGGAAAATGGGAATAGGTATCTATTCTCCTGCCCTTGATAAAAAAGGAAACAGCGTTGCGGGTGTAAAGGCGATGGAGGCTTTAAGCCGCAAGCTTGACTTAAGTATTTTCTGACATCTTGACAAAAAAGGAAAATCGTTATAAAATCAGTAGCTAAAGGAGGCGTTTGTATGCTGCTTTCAGGTGCGGATATAATTGTAAAAACTTTAATAGAGCAAAACTGCGAAGTCGTTTTCGGCTACCCCGGCGGGCAGATATTAAACGTCTACGATTCGCTTTATAAGTATAAGAATGAAATCCGTCATATCTTAACGGCTCACGAGCAGGGCGCTGCCCACGCGGCAGACGGCTATGCGAGAGCAACGGGGAAGGTGGGCGTTGTTATGGCAACAAGCGGCCCCGGGGCTACAAATCTTGTTACGGGTATTGCCACGGCGCATCTTGACTCCGTGCCGTTGGTTGCAATTACGGGCAACGTAATATCAAGCCAGATAGGTAACGACAGCTTTCAGGAAATTGATATAACGGGTATCACCCTTCCCATTACAAAGCACAACTATTTTGTTGACGATATTTCTGAATTGGCTCCCACCATAAGAGAGGCCTTTGCACTTGCGAAAAGCGGAAGACCGGGACCTGTCTTAGTTGACGTTCCGAAGGACGTTCAGATGGCAATGTATGAGTATGAGGAAGAAAACGCCGCAGAACCTTATGAAGCATTTCCTGCAAAGGAAATAAGAATAAAGGAAGCGGCAAAGACCATAAACAAGGCAAAAAAGCCCTTTATCTATTTCGGAGGCGGTCTTTTATCATCAAAGGCAAAAGAAGAAATGCTTGCTCTGGCGGAAAAAATAGATGCACCCATAGGATGCTCACTTATGGGGCTTTCGACTATTCCTACGGATCACCCCCGCTTTTTGGGAATGCAGGGAATGCACGGTAATTTAGCATCTACACTCACTATGCACGCATCGGATTTGATTATTGCTCTCGGCGTCCGCTTTTCGGAAAGAGTTGTCGGACGAAGAGATAAGTTCTCTCCCGATGCAAAAATTGTGCACATAGATATTGACGGTGCGGAACTGTCAAAGATACTGTCAACAGAGCACGCCTTGAGGGGCGATATAAAGGAAACCCTTAAAAAGCTTATTCCCCTGGTGAGAACAAAGCATAATCCCGAATGGAATGAAGAGGTAGTAAAAAACAGAGAAAAAGCGGCATCACTTTCTGACAGAAGAGAGGGGATGACACCGAAAAATATAATCGGGCTTTTAGGAGAATTTTTAAGCGAGGATACCCCGGTTGCAACAGATGTGGGACAGCATCAGATGTGGTCGGCGCAGTACCTTAAGTTCAGAAAAGAACGCAAGTTTTTAACCTCCGGCGGTCTTGGTACAATGGGCTTCGGCTTGGGTGCGGCAATCGGTGCCTCCGTCGGAACAGGCGAAAGAAGCGTTTTGATAACAGGCGACGGAAGCTTCGGTATGAATTTAACGGAGCTTGCAACTGCGGTGACGGAAAAGCTGCCCGTTACCATACTTATAATGAATAACGGAGTATTGGGAATGGTACGTCAGTGGCAGACTCTTTTCTTCGATAAACACTATTCGGAAACTGAGCTTTTGAGAAAAACCGATTTCGTAGCAGTGGCAAAAGCCTTCGGCGCAGATGGAGAAAGAGCGGATACACTTTCCGGTCTTAAGGCGGCGCTTGAAAAAGCCTTTAAGAAAGAAGGGCCTTTTGTTATCGACTGCTTTGTTGACAGGGAGGAATTTGTTCTCCCCATGCTTCCTCCCGGTGGCTCGGTTTCCGATATTATAACAGAAAAGGAGTAATTTTATGGAAAGATATACTCTTGCGGTGCTTGTAAGAAACCGCTTCGGTGTTCTTAACAGAGTAACCAGTATGTTCAGAAGAAGACGCTTTAACATAAGCGCTCTTACGGTTAGTGAAACGGAATCTGCGGATTTTTCGCGTATCACCGTGGTTTTTGACGGGGATGACGACAACAAGGATCAGCTCATCAATCAGCTTTACAAGCTTCCCGATGTGACATCCATCCGCGAACTCAATAAGTCTGAGTCCGTAAGCTGTGAGCTTATGCTGATAAAAATGGAAAATAATCCCGAAACGAGAGAGGATATATTAACGGCGGCAGAGGCTTTTGGAGCAAAAACCGTTAACTACACAAGGGATGCCATTATGTTCCGTCTGACAGGAGATACCGGAAAAATTGATGAATTTATAAACCTTATGCGTGATTTCAACATCCTTGAAATCTGCCGGACAGGAAGCGTTTCCCTGGAAAAGGGCGCAACCACAATAAGGAAGGTAACAAATTTATAAGATAAAAAACCGTCGCATATGAATTGTACTCTAAAGGACAGTAAATTATAAAAAACAACGCTCAGATTTTATTTAGTCTGAGCGTTGTTTTTTTATAAGCCTAATAATTCTTTTTTCTTCGCATTAAATTCTTCTTGTGTAATTACACCACTATCAAGTAAATCCTTGTATTTTATTAATTCATCGGCATTGCTTGCTTCTCGTATATTATTGGTTACTTGCTGTTTTTCTTCTTTCGGTACAATCAAAGTAGATCTCTTCACAAAACCAATTATCATTATTAAGAACATAAGGAAAGTAACCACAAAAAAGCCATTAGAAGCTGACAAAGAAAGCATGCACCAAGTTGTTATGACAAAATTTATTATCGGCATAGCTGCATGCATTTTTCCATCAGCACTATTTTGTTTTGAAAATACAGAAACAATACACATAACTATGCTTATTGTCCATAATATGATTAGCGGAATGTAATAGATTGGGTTTTCCAATAACTCTTTAAACCAAAAGTATTGCACTTTTTCTGTAGAAGAGTAGACTGGTAATCCATTATGTACTCCTGTAATTTGGGCAACTTCATATTTAGAGAAAAATAAAACCGCTAATGTAACTAAATGCAAAACAAGTTCCACCATGTTAATGATTTTTCTTTTCATTTTGACTATCCTTTCTAACAATAATCTAATTACTTAAAGTAACTTAATAAAATATTCTCCTTTCTAAAGTATCACGTAATAAAAAATGCGCCTACCGAAGCAGACGCATAAAAAACGCAAACTCCGATAGTCGCCAAACTAATTGATTAAGACAAGAACGAATCTATATCACCTCAATAGGAATCTGCATTTTTGTCAAATTCAAAAAGGTGACACAAATAAACTTATCCTTTAATAAAAAGAAAAAGTCCTTGTCAATGATATTCAATTAGTTTGGCATAATTATTATAACACATATATTTGCGTTTATCAATACTTTTTATGAAATTTTCCGTTACTGTAACAAGCAGGGAAGATGTATACCATCTTCCAAATATTTAGGATATCCTAAAACCTTATTAGAAAAGCCTGAAACGTTTTTTATCGGTTCAGGCTTAATGTTATTTAGATTTAACTGTTTTTAGTGATGAAATCAGCATTCTGCGAATAGCGCCACATTCGTTTTGCATCTTCTTATATTTGTCTTCGTCGATACAATCTGTTTCAAAAAGTAATTCTAACCAATAATCTGTTTCATAACACTCTTTTTGTGCTATTTCGAGTTTTGATATGAAATCGTTCTTGCTTTGAGCATATTGTGCTTCGTGGAGATTTGCCCCTATTGAAGTCGATGAACGTAATAATTGATTTACTAATACTGCTTCTTTATGGTTTGATTTAATTTCTCTGCATAAGAAAACAATATCTTTTGCAAATTGTTTTGCTTTGTCCCTTAATACACTATTTGCCATCAATATCACCTCTGCGATTATTATACTGCAATTTCACTACTTTTTCAAGTGATATTCTGTACTTCGTACAGAGTGATATTTTTGATAAATCAAAAGTGTTATTAAAACCCTCGGTTTTAGTGGTATTTTATTCGCCAATAA
>JAFQQJ010000028.1 GCA_017411325.1 Clostridia bacterium
CTTTTTGCTAAAAACGATAATCAATCGTTTTTTTACGCAAAAACCCTCTTAGGGTTCAAGTCCCTTTCATCAGTATGCAAATAAAAAGAGCAATATACCTTACGGTACACTGCTCTTTTTATTTGGTGCCGGTGGCGGGACTTGAACCCGCACGCCATCGCTGGCAATGGATTTTGAGTCCACCTCGTCTGCCAATTCCAACACACCGGCGTTCAATTTAATATTATACAACAAAAAAGAGAAAAAAGCAAGTACTTTTTTCTCTTAATGTAAATTATTTTAATACAAAGGGGCTGACCAAGTAATCTTCGCCGCTTTCCTTTGAAAGAACCATATTTCGCACATCGGTTGCCTTTACGTCAAGAGCAAAAGAAATATTTTCTTTTTCGAATTTTTTGGAAGGCTTTGTTATGATTTTTATATCCGACTCCTTTTTTATCCGCTTCAATATTTCCGCTCCCGTCGTATTTAACGAAAGAACTCTGGCATAGGGCGAAAATTCGGGGATTTTTTCTCCGGAATTCAACAAAATGTGCAATAATGTTCTTTTTACTCTTGACATTGTATACCTTTTTGATTTAATATTATATAGGTAGGAATTTGTGTCTTTGGTAAAAGGTGTATTTTTTATTGTAGATATTAAATCCGAATCCGCTTTTCCCCGCACGGGATAGTCATCCTTCGAAAGATTCATCACGCTGTAGGCGATTAAAGGTGAAAGGCTTTCGTAAAACAAAGGCTCCTCGGAGAAAGGATGAGGAAGATATGCTGAAACATCGGTTCCTTCCCTGATTTTATCCCTTATGGCACTTGCACTGAGGTACCCGGCCTTTTCATCGGCAGAATCGTGGGCAACGGTGCGCTTTATGCAGATGGGGCTTATGGCAGAATTAAGCTTGTTAAGTGCAGATATATATTCTGTTCCAAGCAGGTCATTGGCGCCTTCAGCATAGGGAAGATTGCACTTCTTCAAAGCTTCTTCCTTTGCTCTGGGATAGGATAAACCCTCTTCGATAAGGGATTTTAATATATCCCTGAATTCTTCGGATTCGTCAAAGGATGCAATTCTTTTAAGTAATTCAATATTTCCGGATTCCGAACCGAAGGAAAGAAAGTCAACCACATTTAATTCGTTTAATGTTTTAACTGCACCGAAAGCGAAATCCCTGCTTGATGCGGTTGAATATAAAAAGGGGAGCTCTAAGACAAGGTCGGCACCCGATAAAGTAGCCGCCTTTGCACGGGCAAACTTTGAATAGATGGCACCTTCGCCCCGCTGAACAAAGCTTCCCGACATAATGACAATTACGGCATCGGCAATTTTTTTGGTTTCTTCTATATGAAACTTATGCCCCGAATGAAACGGATTGTATTCAGCTATTATCGCCGCAATTTTCATATTGCCACCCCTTTCTTAATCTGTTTATTATTTTATATCAATATATAATAAAAATCAATATTTTTCTGAAAGAAGGAGAAAAAATGAGCACATTTCTTGAAAAAACAATCGAAAGAGCAAAGAAGGACAAAAAGACAATAGTTCTTCCCGAGTCTATGGACAGAAGAACCTTTGAGGCTGCCGAAAAGGTATTAAAGGAAGACATTGCCAACATCGTAATCATCGGTACTCCCGAAGAGGTTGAGGCAAACAGCAAGGGGCTTGATATGTCCAAGGCAACAATCATCAATCCTTTCACCTATGAAAAGACAGAGGAATACTTAAACCTTTTTGTAGAGCTTCGTAAGTCCAAGGGCGTTACATATGAAGAAGCAAAGGAAACCGTTCTTTCCGACTATATGTACTATGCATGCCTTATGGTAAAGGCAGGAGACGCTGACGGTGTTGTATCCGGTGCTTGCCACTCTACAGCAAACACACTTCGTCCCTCACTTCAGATTATAAAGACAAAACCCGGCGTAAAGTTGGTATCCGCATTCTTCTTAATGGTAGTTCCCAACTGCGAATACGGAGCTGACGGTGCTTTCGTATTTGCGGATTCCGGACTTGAACAGAATCCCGATCCCGAGAAGCTTGCCGCAATCGCTGCTTGCTCTGCTGAATCTTTTGAGCTTTTGGTTCAGGAAGAGGCAAGAGTTGCAATGCTTTCTCACTCCACAAAGGGAAGCGCAAAGCACGCTGATGTTGACAAGGTTGTTGAAGCAACAAGAATCGTTAAGGAACAGCATCCCGAATTAAACGTTGACGGCGAGCTTCAGTTAGATGCCGCAATCGTTCCCTCTGTTGGTGAGTCCAAGGCTCCCGGAAGCAAGGTTGCAGGTAAGGCAAACGTACTTGTATTCCCTGACTTAGATGCAGGTAACATTGGTTACAAGCTTGTTCAGAGACTTGCAAAGGCTGAAGCATACGGCCCCATCACACAGGGTATCGCAATGCCCATCAACGACTTATCCCGTGGATGCAGCGCAGACGATATCGTTGGTGTTATTGCAATCACTTGCGTTCAGGCACAGGCTCAGAAATAAAATTTCAACAAAGAAATTTTATTTCGAAATTCGGCGCAATAAAAAATAAATTAAGTGAAATAATAAACTAAATATAAGAAAGGAAGATTTCTAAAATGAAAATCTTAGTTATCAACGCAGGAAGCTCCTCCATCAAGTATCAGCTTATTGATATGACCGATGAAACACTCCTTGCAAAGGGTCAGTGCGACAGAATCGGTATTGAAGGCGGTAACTTCAAGCACGTTAACATCGCAAAGGACTATACCCATAAGGTAGACGTTCAGATGGCAAACCACGGCGAAGGCATCAAGCTTATCATCGATGCTCTCACCAACGCTGAATACGGCGTAATTTCCTCTATGAGCGAAATCAACGCAGTAGGACACAGAGTTGTTCACGGCGGTGAAAAGTTCTCCGGTTCCGTTATCATCAATGATGAAATCATCGAAGCTCTTAAGGAGTGCTCAGAATTAAGCCCCCTTCACAATCCTGCAAACCTTACAGGTATCAAGGCTTGTACAGAAATCATGGGCGAAAACGTTCCCCAGGTTGGTGTATTTGATACAGGCTTCCATCAGACAATGCCCGACTTTGCATATCTTTATGCAATTCCCTATGAATACTATGAAAAGTATAAGCTTCGTCGCTACGGCTTCCACGGCACAAGCCACCGTTATGTAACAGCAAGAGCTGCTGAAATGCTCGGCAAGAAGCCCGAAGAAATCAACATCGTAACCTGCCACCTTGGCAACGGTTCTTCCATCACAGCTGTAAAGGGCGGTAAGTCCTTTGACACAACAATGGGTGTTACACCTCTTGACGGTCTTATGATGGGTACACGTTCCGGTTCTATCGACCCCGCTATCATTCCTTTCCTTATGGAAAAAGAAGGTCTTACAGCAAAGGAAGTAGACAATATTCTTAATAAGAAGTCAGGTATCCTTGGCGTATCTCAGACAACAAGCGACAACCGTGACATTGAAGAAGGCGCAAGAAACGGTAACGAGCGTTATAAGCTTATCGAAAGCATGCTCTGCCACCAGATTACAAAGTATGTAGGCGGCTATGCTGCAGCTATGGGTGGAGTTGACGCCATCGTATTTACAGGTGGTATCGGCGAAAACAACCCCCAGTACCGTTCAAGAGTTGGCAAGAACCTTGAATTCATGGGCGTAAAGGTTGACGAGGAAGCAAACAAGAAGGCATTCAGAACTTCTGACGAAAACGATATTTCCGCAGAAGGCGCAACTGTTAAGATGCTTGTTATCCCCACAAACGAAGAGCTTATGATCGCAAGAGACACATACGAATTAGTAAAATAAGTTTTGATATTAAAACCTCGGAAGACTTTTGTCTTCCGAGGTTTTTTGCGTTTAAAGGCCCCCTTTAGGTAAGGGGGCTCCGGCAAGAGCCGGTGGGGGATTTTGTTTCGGGATAATAAACCAGAAACGTGAATCCTCCCGTCATTCAATGTTTCGCAGAACCCTTGAATGACACCCTCCTTTAGGCAAGGAGGGCTTTTGAACATTTCTTCACAGGATTCCAAGATCCGTCCGTGTTTGTTTTTCGGGGGATAAAATTGTAGGGGAGGGGTTCCATCCCCTCCCGCTGTATTTGCACAAAACAAAAAAGAGAGAGTTAATCCCTCTCTTCAAATTCTAAATTGTCAAAAGCAAAGCGGAGGGCCTTGTTGATAAGCTCGTTTCTGGATCGTCCGCTTTTTCGCGCAATTTCCTCAATATAGTTGTTGAGCTCTGTTTCAAGTCTTATTGTGAGAGTCACAGAGCGTTCTGTCTTCGGTGTAATAACAAATTTTCCATTCTTTTTTTCCATAATATCACCTCTTGGTTTATCTTATCATAATTTTCCGCACTTGTTTAGAAGACAAAATGTAATTTGAAGTGAATACAATTTGTATTGACTTTTGAAAGAGAAAGCGATATAATTTATTTTGTATAATTATACTGGAAATAGGAGAATTTGGTCGAATGGAGGAATATAAATGGCAAACATTGCAGAAGTAATTAAATATGAAGGTGATAATTCCACATTTATATGGAAGCATCCGGCGGAGGACTTTAACAGCCTTACACAGCTTATTGTTCATGAGTCACAAGAGGCGATATTTTTCTTAAACGGTGAGGCGCTGGACCTTTTTGGCCCAGGTCGCCATACATTGGAAACACAGAATATTCCTAAAATAGGAAAGTTGTTAAACAGGGTTACAGGTGATGAAACACCCTTTCATGCAGAGGTTTATTTTATAAATAAAACAGAGCAGATGGCAATTAAATGGGGTACTGATTCAAAGGTGCAGTATATTGAACCTACATACGGATTTCCCATATCGATCGGGGCTTGCGGAGAGATGAGCCTCAGGGCAGAAGATTCGAGAAAGTTGTTGTTAAAATTAGTAGGAACGGAAGAATTTTTGACACAGCAACGTCTTGCGGGATTTTTCCGTGCTTTTTTGATGACTCGCGTAAAAACGTATGTTGCACAGGTTATGAAGGCTAATGCCATAAACATTTTTGAAATTGATGAAAATCTGACTTTGTTTTCGGAGTCGATTAAAAAACTACTGGTTGCAGATTTTTCTGATTACGGAATAAGCCTGGAAAGCTTTTTCGTAACCGGTGTGTTAAAGCCCGATGGCGAAAGGCAGTATGAACAGTTCAAGGAACTGCATTTCAGGCAATATGCGGATATTGCAGAAGCGAAACTTCGCCAGCAAACAGATCTGATATATGCACAGACTGAGGCTCAAAAACTAATAATTGATTCTCAGGCTCAGGCACAAAAGCGTGCTCAGGAAGGCTATACATACGCTCAGGAGCGAGGTTTTGATGTGGCTGAAAAAGTGGCACAGAATGAAGCTGTTGGAGAATTTACCAATTTAGGCGTTGGATTTGGGACAATGGCAGGAGTTGGCGGTGCTGTGGGTGGTATGGTTGGCGGCATGATGAATGATGCTGTGACAAATGTTAAAGAGACTCAGAATAAACCGGATGATATGGAAGCGTTCAAAGTAAAAATCGAAAAACTGACAATGATGAAGGACGCGAATCTTATTACAGAAGAAGAGTTTAACAGTATGAAAAAAGGACTTCTTTCAAGCATTTTATAAGGAGGGCTGAAAATGAAAAAGACATTTTATTCATATATCGTAATTTGGGCAATTTTATTGGCACTTTTTAATGTTATTGTTTTTGTATCACCTTCCGAAGCAGGAAGTTTTTCAAAATTTGGAGGTGCTTTCTGGTCGGGCTACGTGTTTATAACTCTGGCATTTGTTGGTCAGCTTACAGTAAGCTTTTTTGCATTCAAGGCTGAAAACCTTGAAAAGTTTTTCTACAAGCTTCCTCTTGTCAGAATAAGCTATACCGGTCTTGTATTAACCCTCATTTTCAGTGCACTCTGTATGGCAATTCCTAATCTTCCTAATTGGGTTGGAATAATTCTTTGCTTTATAATTCTTGCGTTAAGTGCAATTTCTGTTGTTAAAGCAAATCTTGCGGGAGATGCGGTTGCTGCAGTTGACGAGAAGATTAAGACACAGACGTTTTTTATAAAATCTTTAACGGTTGATGCCAACACTTTGATGGCAAAGGCAAAAACGGAAGAAGCAAAGGCAGAATGTAAAAAAGTTTATGAGGCTATCCGCTATTCCGATCCTATGAGCAGTGATGCACTCTCCTCGGCAGAGGCAAGTATTACGCTTAAGTTTAACGAATTTTCAGAGGCGGTTGAAAACGGCGTGGATGAAAAAATTGCAGAGCTTTCAAAGGAAGTTATGATTTTAATTGAAGACAGAAATAAAAAATGTAAACTTTTGAAGTGAGAGCGATGCTATGAAAAACAAAAAGATTTTTAAGAAGTATCTTAAAAGAAATAAGTATTTCGTTGGAGTACTTGTTGTATTATTCATATTTCCAATAATAATCGGTTTGATTTATGCAATTCCGATACCACAATTTGTTGCTGTCGATTCGGGTGATTTACTTGCCTACTATGGCACAACATTCGGTATTATAGGCTCTTTTGCTACTTATCGACATGAGTTAAATAAAAGCAAAAAGGAAAGAATTAATGAATTAAAGCCGGCTTTTATAGTGGAAGTAAAAAAGGTTGAAAAAGAAGAGGACATATTTAATATTGAGATAATTAATCATTCTCAGCAAACAGTTACATTTTTGTATTTTTATGATGAATTTATATCGTCTATAATTAAATGTAAATATTCTTTTAAGACAACGTTTAACAAGACAATCGAAGAAATCGAAGGTATTAAGATAGACTATAACATTACTATGGATTCAGAGATACTTGACAATGACGGCTTTCCAAAATATGTACAATTGCTTTGCGATGATAGCGATGGTAATTCGTGGAATTGTTGTTATTACAAAGTAAAGGATTGTGATAAGGTTTATTATTATCCGAGAAATTTTGAAATAATTTAGGAGAGGTTTTTATGGCGATATTTAAATGTAAAATGTGCGGAGGAGCACTTGAAATTACGGGTAGCGAAAGTGTAATCGAGTGCGAATACTGTGGAACAAGTCAGACTCTTCCAAAACTGGATGATGAAAAAAGAGCAAATTTATATGACAGAGCAAATCATTTCCGTCGAAACAACGAATTTGATAAGGCGATGGGAATTTATGAGCAGATATTAAACGAGGATAATACGGATGCCGAGGCATATTGGTCATTGGTGCTTTGCCGTTACGGTATTGAATATGTGGAAGACCCTGCAACAAAAAAGAGAGTGCCAACGGTAAACAGAGCGCAGTTTACCTCAATTTTCGATGATGAAGACTATAAGTCTGCGCTTTCCAATGCGGATGGCTTGCAGAAATCAATTTATGAAGCAGAAGCAAAGGCAATAAACGAAATTCAGAAGGGAATACTTGAAATATCGGGAAAGGAAGAGCCTTTTGACGTTTTCATCTGCTATAAGGAAACGGATGCATCGGGCAGAAGAACGCCGGACTCTGTTTTGGCAAATGATTTATATCATCAGCTTACACAGGAAGGCTTTAAGGTGTTCTTTTCAAGAATTACTCTGGAAGATAAATTGGGAAGTGCTTACGAACCATACATATTTGCGGCACTCAATTCGTCAAAGGTTATGGTTGCCCTGGGAACAAAACCTGAGTATTTCAAGGCGGTGTGGGTTAAAAATGAATGGAGCCGCTATCTTGCATTAATTAAAAAGGGCGAAAAGAAAATGCTTATCCCTGCCTATAAGGATATGGACCCCTATGATTTGCCGGAGGAGTTTTCTCATCTTCAGGCACAGGATATGGCAAAGCTTGGCTTTATGCAGGATTTAATCCGTGGCATAAAGAAAATTATTGCATCAGACGAACCTAAAACAACTGTTGTTAAAGAAACCGTTGTCGCGGAAGGTGCAAGTAACACAGCACCACTTTTAAAGAGAATGTTTATGTTTTTAGAGGACGGTGCGTGGGATAGTGCCAACGAATATGCGGAAAAGGTGCTTGATATAGAACCCGAATGCGCAGAAGCATATTTAGGTAAATTAATGGCGGAATTGCAGGTAAGAAAAAGGGAAGGACTTAAGGATATAGAAAAGCCTTTTGATGACGTCCTTAACTATGAAAAGGTTATGCGATTCGGCGATGATAAATTAAAGGCAGAACTGTCGGGATATATTGACTTTATAAATGACAGAAACGAAAAGGCGAGAATTGAAGCAGAACGTCAGGCAGAAAAGGCGAGAATTGAAGCAGAACGTCAGGCAGAAGAGGCAAGAATTGAAGCGGAGCGAATTGCAAAAAGAAATAAAAAGATTGCAATAATTACGACGCCCATTGTTTGTGCGATTATTGTATTTATTATAATTTTGAATACTGTAATTATCCCTAACGGCAAATACAATGATGCAATAGCCTTGATGGATGCGGGAAAATATATCGAGGCCTATGAAGCTCTTGCAGCGTTAGACGGATATAAAGATAGTATTGATAAGGCTAACTCAATCTATGGCAAATACAAGATTGAAAAGTTAAAAAGCACAGAAGAAGGAGAGTGTATATTCTTCGGAGCATACGAACAAGATAATAATGTTTCTAACGGAAAGGAAGAAATAGAATGGATGGTGCTCGACAAACAAAACAACAAAATACTTGTAATTAGTAAGTATGCTCTGGATTGCAAACAGTATAACGAAAAGCATATAGATATTACATGGGAAACCTGCTCGTTGCGCAGATGGCTAAATAATGGCTTTGTGAATAATGCCTTTTCTGCTGAGGAAACGGCGGTGATTTCCAAGGTTACAGTTTCTGCAGATGAAAACCCCGAATATGGCACAAATCCTGGGAATGCAACGCAGGATAAGATTTTTTTGCTTAGCATAGCTGAAGCAAAAAAATATTTTAGTTCCAACAGCGAAAGGCAATGCAAGCCAACGGCGTACGCTATTGAAAAAGGCGTGTTCTTATGCAGGAAAAGTAGCAACTGTTGTTGGTGGTTGAGATCTCCTGGCTCTGAACAGAATGGGGGCGCAGATGTCGATTATTACGGCGATGTGAGTGAGAGTGGCAAGACTGTCTATGGTGACGGTACAATGAGTGAACGTGGTAATAGTGTCGCTCATTATGGTCATGCCGTCCGCCCCGCTATGTGGATAAATATAGAATAACAAAAAAGAACTAAGGCAATGCCTTAGTTCTTTTTGCATATAGTGAAATGAGTCTGCCTTTGAAAGGGGGCGTATCGTACGGGCGGATGCCCTCATCCGCCCGTACTGTCATTCTGAAACTCTCCGCAATGTCATTCTGAGCCGTAGGCGAAGAATCCCGATATGGAGAAACTTAGAGATTCTTCGCTCATTTCATTCACTCAGAATGACATTGCCGACGAGATTCTTCGCTAATTTAATTCGCTCAGAATGACAGATAGGTGAGAGAATGCGACAGAACGACACCCCTTCCTATTTTTACATAAATAATATGTCATTCTGAGGGCTATGCCCGAAGAATCTCATAATATACAATAGCTTCTTCGCTACGTTCAGAATGGCAAATGAATATTGATACATTTTACTACAAATTACCATTGCCCGCATATACAATTTTTTGGATTTATGTAAAAAGCACCGATTGTAACAATCGGTGCTTTTTCTTCATATATTCTTTATCTGCCAGTCGATGGGCGATTTAACTAACGAAATAAGCGTTTCGTTTGCTTTAGAGAAATGCTTACAGCCCATAAAGCCACGGGTGGCAGAAAGGGGAGAAGGATGTGCTGCCGTAAAGATATAGTGCTTGTTTTTATCAATAAGCTCCGACTTTGAAATGGCGTGCCGTCCCCAGAGAAGGAATATTATGGGATCATCTCTTTCAGACAACGCTGAAATCACACGGTCGGTAAAAATTTCCCAGCCCATACCCTTATGGCTCATGGGCTCGCCCTCGCGGACGGTCAGTAAGGTGTTTAATAAAAGTACGCCCTGCTTTGCCCAGTCAACCAAGTATCCGTTGTTTGGAATATAGCAGCCGAGGTCGTCGCGAAGCTCCTTATAAATATTAACCAATGACGGGGGGGCGGGGATGCCGGGACGCACCGAAAAGCACATCCCGTGAGCCTGACCGACTTCGTGATAAGGGTCCTGACCGATGATTACGATTTTTACATCTTTATAAGCCGTTGTTTTTAATGCGGAGAAAATATCGTGCATATCGGGATAAACGGGCCCCTTTGCATATTCTTCCTTTAAAAACTGACGGAGCTTAAGATAATACTCCTTTTCAAATTCGTTTCCTATAATATTATCCCAGTCGTTACCGAGCTTTACCATAAAAACATTCCTTTCATACGGATAGTGGGAGGATTTGATTGTCAGTACAATTTTTGCATGTCATTCTGAACGCAGTGAAGAATCCCGGAAAATTCACAATGGATTCTTCGCATCGCTACGCTCTGCTCAGAATGACAGGAATAACAGGGAGAGCTTTGCCTGTAGGTGTAGTAAAAAATGCGGGTGCTTTGCACCCGCATTTAATAATATCGTCTTTTTGTGAAACCCGCTTTCTTCGTTAATGCGAAGGATAAAAGCCCTTACATGAACTTTCTCTTGCGAGCTGCCTCTGATTTCTTTTTACGCTTAACACTGGGTTTTTCGTAATGTTCTCTCTTTCTTACCTCGGAAATAACGCCTGCCTTAGCGCAAGAACGCTTAAAACGACGAAGAGCGCTATCTAATGATTCGTTTTCTTTAACTCTGATTTCTGCCATTGTAAATATCCCTCCCTCCGCAATTGCAATTGGCGAAAATGAAATTCCGCCCCGATAAAATGTGCGGGATTCTAAAAGTGATAAAGAGATTATACATTATATTTTGAAATTAGTCAAGTCTTTTCGAGAAAAATATTATTTTTTTATTTTTCAGACAGAAAAACATTATGAGAAGATACAGGAATAATCCTGAAAAAGCAGAGCATCCGACGGCAATCAGGGGGTGAAGGCTGTGAGATAACGCCGTGTAGATATGTGATGCTGTATAAAAGGAAGAAACAGCAGGCAAAGCCGGCAATAAAAGCTTTCCCGGAAGATGCTTATCGCAGGGGATAACGGAAAAAACAGATATGGCCGTGGGGATAAGAAGAAAAATATTGGAAAGAATATATGAAGCAATGTATCCGCTTATCCCGAAAAACGGAATAAGTATCACGGTGAGCAGAAGCTGAAGCGCATTTCCGGCAAAGGAATAAAAGGAAGCTTTTTTTGCCATGGATGCCGCATTCAGTATGGAAGTTAAAATGTGGCGGAAGGTGGCAAGGATTGCACCAAAGGACATAAACGGAAGAAACAGCGCCACTCTTGAATCGGAAAATATGTGTTCGGCTATGGCTTTTGAAAAAGAGGAAAGAAAGATGAAGGCGGGAAATGAGAAGAGGGCGGTGACCGTGAGCACCTTATACACCTTGCGTCTTAAGGCAGACATATTTCCCGCGGCAAGATTGGCTGAAATAAAGGGAACTAAATTTACCGAAACAGCATTGGTGAAAACAGAAGGCAGGAATAAAAGCGGCATCACCATTCCCGATATTACGCCGAGAATTTCCGTTGCCTCGTTTCTGGAAAAGCCGTACATGGTAAGCATTGCGGGAATCAGCACATTGGATGCCGAGGCTAAAAAAGTTTCGGCGGTTTTTGATGCGGTTACCGGAACGGCGGTATCAAGCAGGGGAGAAAAGTGTTTTCGCACGGATTGCACTTTTGTTCCTCCGGTAATTCTGCGATAGGAAAAAAACAAAATAATGAGGCTTAAGCCTTCACCGGCAAATATCCCGAAGGTAAGCACGGCAGAAGATAATGTTATATTGTCCTTTGCGAAATATATAATAAGGAAAATAACCGTCACTATCCTGAAAAGCTGTTCTGCGATTTCGGTAAATGCGGGGACCTTTACGATTCCGTCAGCATAGAAGGCGGATTTGTATATGTTCTCAAAACCGGTTATAAGAACCGCAAATGCAAGTATCCTTAAGGACGGGAGAGCTCTTTCATCGCCAAGTAGGGCGGTTAAAAGCGGCGAGGAGAAAAAAAGTATTATAAAAAGAAAAAACGATATGATAAGAACCGAGATAAGCGAGGCAAATGTGAAAGACTTTGCTCCTTCCCGGTCCTTTTTTGCCAGGTGCTCTGATATTCCCTTCATGGCGGCAACGGGAAGACCGGATGCCACAATGGCACAGCATACCGAATATACCGGTGATACAAGGGCGAAAAGCCCAAGTCCTTCTGCACCGATGAACCGACTTAAGAATATACGGTATAAAAAGCCGGTGAACCTTGTTATGATGTTTGCCGAGGTCATAAAAAGGGTATTATATGTAAAAGATTTTTGCTTCAAGCTTTAATTCAATCCTTTCTTGTAAAAAAATAAAAATATTATAATGAAAAAATTGACTTTGCTGTAATTTTGTGATAAAATATTTCTGTTATGTCCGAAACAAACAGGAAAGGAAGTTTTTTTGAAATGATTAAAAGAATTCTGTCGGTATCACTTCTTATTATAATAGCTCTGTCTTTATTTGCTTTTACGGGATGCACAAAAGAGACGCCTTTGTTCGGCGAGGTTATTATAACAGGGCCCGACGGGGAAAAGCTTCTGGATTCCGAAATATATGTATCCAAGCATAATGCTACAGCTGCGGACGCGATTATAATGGCCTGCTCTGAAATGAAGTTTGCTTACACCTATGAAAACGGCATGTTTGATAATTTTGACGGTGTTGCATCAACAATGGAGGATGGGTGGCTTTTATATTCCGATGAAGAAATTGCCGAAACCGGAGCAGGGGAACTTTTGCTGGAGGATTATTTCTATATAGAGTTCAAATATGTGAATTATGCCGAAAGTTTCAACCTTGAGTAAAACAGCTGAAAAAACTCTTGACAACTGCGATAAAAGATGCTAAAATGCATAATTGTATGGGTATGTTTAGAAAAAGGTGATATAAATGCTGGGTGAATTGCAGACTCAGGATAAAACCGTCGGGTTAAAGCAATCCATTAAGAAAATAAGAAGCGGTGAAGCTAAAAAGGTTTTTATCGCTCTTGATGCAGCACCGGGGCTGGTTGAAGAAATAAGCGCTGCGTGTCTTGCAAAAAATATTCCGATAGTTGAAGTGTCGGAAATGAAAGAACTTGGCAGAGCCGCAGGAATTGATGTCGGCGCTGCTGTTGTTGCTGTTTATTAACGGGCATTGCCTGTTAATATATAAAATTTTATTCAGGAGGTGAAAGATTAATGCCTACATTTAACCAGTTAGTCAGAACAGGCAGATCCACAAAGGTTACGAAGTCTACTGCTCCTGCGCTCCAGAAGGGTTTTGACTCTCTTAAGAACAAGGCGACAGACCAGAGCTCTCCCCAGAAGAGAGGCGTATGTACCTATGTTAAGACAAAGACCCCCAAGAAGCCTAACTCAGCTCTTCGTAAAATTGCCAGAGTAAGACTTACTAACGGTACAGAGGTAACAAGCTACATCCCCGGTGAAGGTCACAACCTTCAGGAGCACAGCGTTGTTCTTATCAGGGGCGGAAGGGTACGTGACCTTCCCGGTGTACGTTACCACATTATCAGAGGTGCACTCGATGCTTCCGGCGTTGCAAACAGAATGCAGTCCAGAAGTAAGTACGGTGCGAAAAAAGCAAAGGCTAAGAAGTAATAATTAGCCGGAATTGTTCGTGCATGTTGTTCCGTAGGCGGAATAACAAAAATTAGGTTGTGCGGTCTACGGATTTTTATAGATTGCACTTACAAGATGAAAGGATTCTTGAGTACCTATGAATTCATTATTAAAAATTTATGAAGGAGGGAAGAACAGTGCCCAGAAGAGGATTTGTTCCCAAAAGAGATGTTTTACCGGATCCCATGTACAATGATACAACTGTTACAAGACTTATCAACAACATCATGCTTGACGGCAAAAAGGGTGTTGCACAGAAGATAGTTTATGATGCATTTGACATCGTACGTGAGAAGACAGGAAAGGAGCCGCTCGAAGTTTTCACTCAGGCAATGGAAAGCATTATGCCCGTGCTTGAAGTAAAGGCAAGAAGAGTCGGCGGTGCGACATATCAGGTTCCCATGGAAGTACGTCCCGAAAGACGTCGTACTCTTGGCTTGAGATGGCTCACAGTTTATTCCAGAGCTCGTAACGAAAGAAATATGTGCGAGAGACTGGCTAACGAAATCATTGACGCTACAAACGGACTTGGCGGAGCTGTAAAGAAGAGAGAAGATACTCATAAGATGGCTGAAGCTAATAAGGCGTTTGCACATTACAGATGGTAGTATTACCAAGGTAGTAACCGACGAAAGGAGAGATATTTTTGGCAAGAGAAGTTTCACTTGAAAAAACCAGAAATATAGGCATTATGGCCCACATTGACGCCGGAAAAACCACCACTACTGAAAGAATTTTATACTATTGCGGTAAAATTCACAAGATTGGTGATACTCACGACGGAAATGCTACAATGGACTACATGGAGCAGGAACAGGAAAGAGGTATTACAATTACCTCCGCTGCTACCACAGCCTATTGGAAAGATCACAGAATCAATATCATTGATACCCCCGGTCACGTTGACTTTACCGTTGAAGTTGAAAGATCCCTTCGTGTTCTTGACGGAAGCGTAACAGTTTTCTGTGCAAAGGGCGGTGTTGAACCCCAGTCTGAAACCGTTTGGAGACAGGCTGATAAGTACGGCGTTCCCAGAATGGCATTCATCAATAAGATGGATATCATGGGCGCTGACTTCTACAATGTTGTAGGAATGATGAAGGACAGACTTCAGTGTAAGCCCGTGCCCCTTCAGCTTCCCATCGGTAAGGAAGATACCTTCAAGGGTATCATCGACCTTCTTACCATGAAAGCAGAAGTTTACTACAACGATGACGGAACCGACGTAAGAGAAGAGGAAATTCCTGAAGATATGATGGAACTTGCTCAGCAGTATCACGATGCAGCAATTGAAGAAATTGCTACATTTGATGATGAACTTATGATGATGGTTTTAGAGGGAGAAGAACCTCCTGTAGCAGACATTAAGAAGGTTATAAGAAAGGCAACAATCGCTAACGAAATCATCCCTGTATTCTGTGGTACAGCATACAGAAACAAGGGTGTACAGCCTCTTCTTGACGCAGTTATCGATTATATGCCCGCTCCCACAGACATTCCCGCTATCAAGGGTACAACCTTAGACGGTGAGGAAATTGAAAAGCATGCATCTGACGATGAGCCCTTTGCAGCTCTTGCGTTCAAGATCATTGCCGATCCCTTCGTAGGTAAGCTTTGCTTCTTCAGAGTATACTCAGGTACACTTGCAACAGGAAGCTATGTTCTTAACTCTACAAAGGACAATAAGGAAAGAATCGGACGTATACTTCGTATGCACGCTGATAAGAGAGAAGACCTTGATATGGTTTATGCCGGCGACATCGCTGCAGCCGTTGGTCTTAAGAACACCACAACAGGTGATACTCTTTGTGCAGAGAATTCTCCCGTAATTCTTGAATCCATGGAATTCCCCGAGCCCGTAATAAGAGTTGCCATCGAACCCAAGACCAAAGCAGGTCAGGAAAAGATGGGTATCGCTCTTGCAAGACTGGCTGAAGAAGATCCTACATTCAAGGCTTACACAGACGAAGAAACAGGTCAGACAATTATCGCCGGTATGGGTGAGCTTCACCTTGAGATTATCGTTGACAGACTTCTCCGTGAATTTAAGGTAGAAGCTAACGTTGGTAATCCTCAGGTTTCTTATAAGGAAACAATCAGCAAGAGAGTTGACATTGACCATAAGTATGCTCGTCAGTCCGGTGGTCGTGGTCAGTACGGTCACGTTAAGATTATCATGGAACCCCAGGAAGCAGGCAAGGGTTACGAATTTGTTAACCAGGTTGTCGGCGGTGCTATTCCCAAGGAATACATTCCCGCAGTTGATGCAGGTATCCAGGGTGCTATGGAATCGGGTATCTTAGCAGGTTATCAGGTTGTTGACGTAAAGGTTACTCTTTACGACGGATCATATCACGAAGTTGACTCCTCAGAAATGGCATTTAAGATTGCCGGTTCTATGGCGTTCAAAGAGGGTATGAGAAAAGCTGAAGCTCAGCTTAAGGAACCCATCATGAAGGTTAGTGTAACAGTTCCCGAAGAATACATGGGCGACGTTATGGGTGATATTAACTCCCGTCGTGGTATGATTCAGGAAAGCGACATCAGAAACGGCGTTGCTACAATTACATCACACGTTCCGCTTTCTGAAATGTTCGGATATGCAACAGACCTTCGTTCTAAGACACAGGGTAGAGGTAACTACTCTATGGAACCCAGCCATTATGAAGTGGTTCCCAGAAGCATTATGGAAAAAATTGTTGATGCAAGAGCAAAAAAAGACTGATTAGCACTTGATTTTTAATCCGTAATGTAGTAAAATAGTAAATAAATAATTGTTATATTAAAGGAGGATAATTAAAATGGCAAAGGAAAAATTCGAAAGAACGAAACCCCATGTAAACATTGGTACTATCGGTCACGTTGACCATGGTAAGACAACTCTTACCGCTGCAATCACAAAGGCACTTTCTCTTAAGGGAAATGCACAGTTCTCTGACTATGCAAACATCGATAAGGCTCCCGAAGAGAGAGAAAGAGGTATCACAATCAACACAGCTCACGTTGAGTATCAGACAGACTCTCGTCACTATGCTCACGTTGACTGCCCCGGACATGCTGACTATGTTAAGAACATGATCACCGGTGCTGCTCAGA